>DATHZQ010000025.1:0-35246 GCA_035458525.1 Acidimicrobiia bacterium | reverse complement strand
TGGCCCTCGTCGTCGGCGGCGCGCTCTACTTCCTCGTCTACACCGCAGCGCTCACCCTCGAGCGAGAGGGCCCCGAGCTGGCGCTGCTCAAAACGCGCGGGGCCAGCAGCTGGCAGACCATCGGCATCCACATCGCCCAGTCGTTGGGCATCGCCGCGATCGCAGCGGCGGTGGCCCCCTGGGTGGCCCGCACCCTGGTGGCCCTCACGGGCCGGGTGCCGCCGCTGTCCGACCTCACCGGTGGCGAACCGTTGCGCGTTGCCCAGGTCCGGTCGATCGTGCCGTTCGTCGTCGCCGGCGCCGTGCTGACCTTCGTGGCGATGGGTCTGGCGATCCTCCCGTTCGCCCGCCGGTCGGTGCTCGAGCTGCGCTCGCTGGCGGCGCGGCCCGCCCAGTCGTCCGTCTGGCAGCGCTACAACCTCGACCTCTTCGCCATCGGCATGTCGCTCGTGATCCTCTTCCAGCTCACCCAGCGCGGCTTCATCAACACCACCGAGGGTGAGGTCAAGCTCGACCCGCTGGCGATCATCTTCCCGGCCCTGCTGCTGTTCACCGGCGCCCTGGTGCTGCTGCGCCTGTTGCCGTGGGTGCTGCGATTCGTCGGTTGGATCATGACGAAGGCTCGCTCGATGGCGGCAGCCCTTCCCGGCTGGCACCTCGGCCGCAACCCCATTCCGTACGGCCGGCTGGCGCTGCTCGTCTGGCTCACCACCGGGCTCGGCGCCTTCGCCCTCACGTACGCCCACACCCTCGACACGTCGTTCAACGACCGCGCCGCTTTCGTGGCCGGCGCCGACGTGCGGGTGGTTGCCGACGAGGCCGGGTTCCTCTCCGAGCCGGAGGGGAGCGAGGCGACGCCGGTGCTGCGGACCGCAGGCGCCCCACGCCAGTCGTCGCGTCAGGCCGAGGTGCTGGCGATCCAGCCCGAAGAGTTCGCCGACATCGTGACCTGGCGCAGCGACTTCGGCGAGTCGCCCGAAGCGGTGTTCGGTCCGTTGCGCGCCGACGGGCCGCCCGACCTCGGCGCCGAGGTTCCCGACGGCGGCGTCGCGTTTCGCCTCGACGGTGTGGTTGTGCCGCTCAGCCTCGCCGAGCAAGCAGCGCTGGGGGCCAACACCCCGGATCAAAGCCTGCGGCTGATGCTCAAAGTGTTCGACGCCCATGGCCGGGTGTGGACGATGCAGGCCGATCAGGACCTCGTCGACACCGAGTGGCGGACCGTCGAGGTCGATCTCACCACGGGACTCAACACGCAATACCCGACGCCGCCCGAGCCGCCGTTTGCGATCCATGCGATGTGGCTCGAACGGAGCGACCAGTCGGGTGGAGTCCTCGTGGCCGACGAGCAGATCCTGGTCAGCGACATGCGGATCGGCACCGCGTCCGGCGACGAGATCGACTTCACCGCTGCCATCGACGAGCTGCAAACCACCAACGGCATCCGGCGCTTCCGCGACGCCGACGCCGGCACCGCCCTCGACGCCCTGTACGCCGAGCTGCCGGAGGGCGTCCAGCCGCCCACCAACGCCGAGCTGGCGGCGTCGCCGCTCGCCCGCGACGGCACCGCCACCCGCTGGGTCCTGCCCTCGACGCGGACCCGGATCAACACCGCCGTGCCCTCGTTCCGCCGCATCCCCGACGACTTTCGTGTGTTGCTCGACGAAGAGGTCGCAACGCGCGCCGGCCTCGGCCCCGGCGACACATCCAGCTACAGCATCAGCGGTCAGATCTTCAACGGGGTGATGGTCGGCTCCATCGACCGGGTGCCGACCATGAACGACGGCACTCGCGAAGGCAGCATGGTCATCGACCTCGACGCCTACACCGCTTGGACCGACGGCATCGCCTCGTGGAGCTTCAACACCCAGCTCGGCCGTCTCGACGCACCCGGCGAGATGTGGGTGAAGACGGACGACCCGGATGCCGCGCTGCGCCGTATCGCTGCAGCGTTGCCGGTCGGCACCGAGCCGGATCAGGTGTTCACCATCGAAGGCACGACGTCGGAGTTCTCGTCGCGGCCGGTGCAGGTCGGTCTCGTGGCGATCCTCTTCGTGGGCGCCGCCACCAGCGTCGTGCTGGCCCTGGCCGGCGTGACGGGCTACGTGCTGCTGGCCGTCGCCAGGCGGGCGAGGGAGATGGGTGTGCTGCGGGCCCTCGGGCTGCAGCGCCGCGAGGTGGCCGCCACGTTCGCCCTGGAGCAAGTGGTGGTCGTCGGGCTCGGGGCGGTCATCGGCACACTTGGCGGCATCGCCCTCATGTGGACGATGATCCCGTTCTTGCAGCTCGGGGAGGCGGCCGAGGTCGTCGAGCCGCCGATTCAACTCGCCGTGCCGTGGTCGTCGCTCCTGCTGTACATCGCGCTTGTCGGCGGGCTGCTGATCCTCTCGGTGGTGTGGTCGACGCGCCGGGTGTCGGCGCGCCGGATGAGCGAGGTGCTGCGGGAGGTGGAGCGCTGATGTCAGCCATCATCGATTGCCGCAACCTCATCAAGATCCACAAACAGGGCAGCCTCGAAGTGGTTGCACTGCAAGGGCTCGACTTCGCCATGGACGAGGGCGAGTTCATCTCGGTGGTCGGCAAGTCCGGCGCCGGCAAGTCCACGCTGCTGCGCATCCTCGCCGGGCTCGACGTTCCGTCTGCAGGAGACGTCGAAGTCACCGGCACCGACCTCACCGACATCACGGAGAAGGGCCTCGTCACCCACTACCGGCGCAACGTCGGGTTCCTGTGGCAGGACTTCACGCGCAACCTGCTGCCCTACCTCAAGGCGCGGGAGAACGTCGAGCTGCCGATGCTGCTGGCAGGGGTGCCGTCGGGGCGCCGCAAGAAGCGAGCGCTGGCGTTGCTGGAAGCCGTCGGGTTGCGCAACCACACCTACTCCAAGGTCCACACCATGTCGGGCGGCGAGCAACAACGGCTGGCGCTGTGCGTTGCGCTCGCCCTCGGTCCGAAGTTGCTGCTCGCAGACGAGCCGACCGGAGAGCTCGACACCGAGACGTCGCTCGAGATCTACGAGCTGCTCCGCCGCCTGAACCAGGAGGGCGGCCTGTCGATCCTGGTCGTGACCCACGACGTGGCGCTGGCACGACGCACCGACCGTGTCGTGCGGCTCGCCGACGGCAAGACGGCCCTTCCGGAGCGGCGCGAGGCCACCCGTGTCGTCGTCGGCGCCAACGGCGCCATCGAGGTGCCCCGTGACCTGCTCGTCGAGGCCGGCATCGGCGAGAACGCTCATGTCCGGCTCGTCGAGGACGGCATCCTCATCGAGCCGGTGGGAGACGACCATGGCGCTTGAGCTGCGTGGCGTCACCAAGCTCTATCCGGGCGGAGCCATCGGGGCGCAAGATGTGAGCCTGACCGTCGAACCGGGAGAGTTCGTGGCGCTCTTCGGTCCGTCCGGGTCTGGCAAGACCTCATTGCTGCACATGTCCGGCCTCCTGCTGCGACCGGATTCCGGTGAGGTGCTCCTCGAGGGGCAGCGTATCGACAAGCTCTCCGAGAGCGCCGCCGCCAGGGTGCGGCGGACCCAACTCGGCTTCGTATTCCAGTCCGCAGGCCTTCTGCCGTTGCTGTCGGCGTCCGAGAACGTCGACGTGTCGCTGCGTCTCATCGGCGTGTCCGGGCGCGAGGCTCGTGAACGCACCGCCGGGGTGCTGGCGTCGGTCGAGATGGCGGATCGATCCAGCCACCGGCCCGATGAGTTGTCGGGCGGTGAGCAACAGCGAGTGGCCATCGCCCGCGCGCTGGTGCACGGCCCCGCGTACCTCCTGGCGGACGAGCCGACGGGCGAGCTCGACACCAACACCGGCGCTGCGATCCTCGGGTTGCTGCGTTCGGTGGCTCGGGACGGCACTGCGGTGATCATGGCGAGCCACGATCCTGCGGCGATCCACTTCGTCGACAGGGCACTGTTCGTTCAAGACGGCACGCTCCACGAGCCGACCCGCGAAGAGCTTGCGCTGTGGCTGACCGAAGGCGCCGCGATCACGTCGGCCGGGGGCGGGCGGGCTACGTCTCCAGGTCCACCTGGCTGATCGCCGCGGTCAACACCAGCAGCGAGACCGCAAAGACCACGGCACCGACGACGAATGGCGTCAGCGAGCGGCTGAGGAAGGCGAAGACGAAACCGAGGATCATCCCGACCTCGGCGATGGCCACGGCGAGGATCCACGACGTGAGCAGCCGATCGGGCTTCATCGGTGCCGCCACGGCGTGGTTGCGCCACCACACGGCTCCGCCGAGCCCGACGACCCCGACGAGGCCTGCGACGATGGTTCCGGTGCGAGCCAACCCATCGTCGGCCGGTTCCCATCCGCCTGACAGGACGATCAGCACCACCAACATCGCCGCTGCAGCACCGAAGAATCCCATGCCGAGCAGCCGGAGTGAGTTGACCCGGTCGGCGTCTGATCGCGGGCTCGCGGACATGGCGGCAGCGTACCTGGGGGGCGGTCGCAGCACCCAACTCGCAACGTAATAGGCTGGGCCCTCGCCGTCGAAGAGGTGCATTGACAGCCCCCGTCACGACCGAATCTGAACCGTGGTGGGCTCAGGACGCCGCAACCATTGCGACGCAACTCGACACCGACCGGAGCGGCGGGCTGACGTCCGCACAAGTCGCCGAGCGTCGCGAGCGCTACGGCCCCAACGAGCTCGAGGAAGAGCCGACGACCCCGCCATGGCGCATCTTCCTCATGCAGTTCGCCAACACGATGATCGTGGTGCTGCTGGTCGCGGCAGCGGTGATGGTGGCGATCGGCGAGCCCACCGACGCCATCGTCATCGGCGCCATCGTCATCCTCAACGCCCTCATCGGGTTCTTCCAGGAGTACCGGGCGGAGCAGGCGATGGCCGCCCTTCGCAGCATGGCGGCCCCGCACGCACGCGTCGTCCGCGACGGCGCCGAAACCTCGTTGGTCGCCACCGAGCTGGTGCCGGGCGACGTTGTCGTGCTGGAGGCCGGTGACATCGTCGCCGCCGACGCCCGTCTCGTCGAGAGCCCCAACCTCCGCGTCAACGAGGCGGCGTTGACGGGGGAGTCGGTGCCGGTGGACAAGGACGATGATCCGATCCCCGCCGACGCCGGAGAGGTGATCGGCGACCGCCACAACATGGTCTTCAAAGGCACGTCGGTGGTGTACGGGCGCGCCCGAGGCATCGTCGTGGCCACCGGCATGCAAACCGCCCTGGGTCAGATCGCAGGGTTGCTGCAGACTCACCAAGCCCCGCGCACACCGCTGCAGAAGCGCCTCGCCGTGTTGGGCCGCTGGCTTGCGGTGGCCGCCATCGCCATCTGCATCGTCGTCTTCGTCGCCGGGGTTGCTCGCGGCGAAGACGTCGAGGTGATGTTCCTCACCGCCGTGAGCCTGGCGGTGGCGGCGATCCCGGAAGCGCTGCCGGCGGTGGTCACCATCGGCCTGGCGCTCGGGGCGCAACGCATGATCCGTCACAACGCTCTGGTGCGGCGATTGCCTGCGGTTGAGACGCTGGGCTCCGTCACCGTCATCTGCACCGACAAGACCGGCACGCTGACCGAGGGCAGGATGCTGGTCGAGCGCATGTGGACGCACGACGGCGAAGACGTCGTCACCGGCTCGGGCTACAAACCGTCCGGTGAGCTGAAGCGGGACGGCGTCCACCTCGATGTCGAGCCCGGCACACCGCTGGCGTCTCTGCTGACCGCGGCGGCCCTCTGCAACGACGCCGTGCTGGTGCCCCCGGACGATGAAGGCGAGGAGTGGGGCATCGTCGGCGATCCGACGGAGGGAGCGCTACTGGCCGCCGCCAGCAAGCTCGGGTTCGACAGAGAACGGGTGAACCAGCGCTACCCCCGCACCGCCGAGATTCCGTTCGACTCGGATCGCAAGCGAATGGTGACGATCCACCGCACGAACGATCCCGAGGTGCGGCTCGTGGCGGCGAAGGGGGCCGTCGAAGAGATGATCGAAGCCGTGACCCACTTGGCCACTGGCGACGGCGAGGTGAAGCTGGACGAACCGGCCCGGACAGCCATTCTCGACCAGGCAGCTGAGTTCGCCGCCGGCGGATACCGGGTGCTGGCGATCGCCGGCCGCACCGTTCATGACGGGGCGATCGCTCACGTGCTCGAGTCGGAACGGGACCTCGTGCTCTACGGCCTCGCTGCGATGGCCGACCCGCCGCGAGAGGAATCTCGGCAAGCGGTTGCGGCTTGTCGCACCGCCGGTATCACGCCGGTCATGATCACCGGGGACCATCCGGCCACCGGGCAAGCGATCGGCGGGCGGCTCGGCATCGTCGAAGCCGACGACCAGGTCATGACGGGTGCGGAGCTGGCGCAGGAGCACGCCGAGGGCCTCGCAGCGCACGTGGCCAACGTGGCCGTCTACGCACGGACGTCGCCCGAGCAGAAGCTCGACATCGTCAACGCGTGGAAGGAGAACGGCGACATCGTCGCCATGACGGGAGATGGGGTGAACGATGCCCCGGCGCTGCGGACGGCCGACATCGGTGTCGCAATGGGGATCACCGGCACCGAGGTCGCCAAAGAAGCCGCCGACATGGTGCTCACCGACGACAACTTCGCCTCGATTGTCACCGCGGTGGGCGAAGGCAGAAGGATCTACGACAACATCCGACGGTTCGTGCGCTACACCTTGACCTCGAACGCGGGCGAGATCTGGGTGATGTTCCTCGGCCCGTTCGTCGGCTTGCCGCTGCCGCTGCAGCCGGTGCAGATCCTCTGGATCAACCTCGTCACCGACGGGTTCCCGGGCCTGGCGCTCGGCGTTGAGCCGGCCGAGAAGGACGTGATGCAGCGGCCGCCCCGACCACCCAAGGAGAGCATCTTCGCCCACGGGCTGTGGCAGCAGGTCATCGTGATCGGGCTGCTCATGGGGTTCCTCACGCTGGCTGTCGGGTTGTGGGGCGAGGCGAACGACCGGCCGTGGCAGACCATGATCTTCACGACGCTGGCCTTGCTGCAGCTCGGCAATGCACTGGCGGTTCGATCCGAGAAGCAGTCGCTCTTCAAACTCGGGATCCTCACGAACATGTACCTGCTGTGGACGGTGCTGATCACCGTGGCGATCCAGATCGTGATCATCTACTGGGGGCCGCTGCAGTCACTCCTCAAGACCGAGGCGCTGTCTGCCCAGGAGCTCGCCATCGTGGTGGTCGTGTCCACGGGCGCCTTCGCCGGTGTCGAGATCGAGAAATGGCTGCGCCGCCGGAAGGATGCCCGGGCCGCGGCGTGAGGGCTCCAGCGAAGGAGTGACGCTTGGTGCGCGCTCGACGCGGGGTTACGTCCGACGCTCCGAGCGAGAGCTCAGTGGCCGGGCGCCACGCAGAATTCGTTGCCCTCGGGGTCCGCCAGGACAGTCCAGTGGAAACCCATGATCTCGTGGTCCTCGACGCGGCTGCCGCCGAGCTCGAGTACCCGGGCGACCGTGACCTCGCGGTCCTCGGCACCGAAGTCGAGGTGTACCCGGTTGCGGCCGGGGGTCGGATCGGGCACCTGCTGGAACGCCAGTGCTGGCGCGCCTTCCGAGGCCGGTTCGAGCCACACGAATCCGGGGAAGCGCCTGGCCTCCCCGGTGTCGAGCAGCTGGGACCAGAAGCTGACGAGAAGGTCGACGTCGGTGCAGTTGAAGACGATCGAACTGAGCGTGGGCGTGGCAGTAATCAGCGTTCTCCAAAGTCTTTGTGCATCCGGCTCGGCGTCGGGCCGGTCTGACCCTGATATTTCGATCCGGCGCCTGCCGAGCCATACGGATGCTCGGCCGGGGTGCTGAGTTGATAGAACGAGACTTGGCCGATCTTCATCCCCGGGTAGATGGCGATGGGCAGGTTGGCCACGTTCGACAGCTCCAGCGTGACTTGTCCCTTGAAACCAGGGTCGATGAAGCCGGCGGTGGAGTGGATGAGCAGACCGAGGCGTCCCAGGCTCGACTTGCCCTCGAGCCTGGCGACGATGTCGTCTGCCAGACCAACGATCTCCAAGGTCGATCCCAGCACGAACTCGCCGGGATGCAGGATGAACGGTTCCTCGGGGCTGGCCTCAACCGGAGTCGTCAGGTCGTCCTGCGGAGCCTTCGGATCGATGTGCGGATAGCGGTGGTTCTCGAAGACTCGAAACACGCTCGCGCACCGCAGGTCGACGCTCGACGGTTGCACCATGGCCTCGTCGTAGGGGTCGATGATGATTCGTCCGGCAACGACGGACTCCTTGATGGTGCGATCGGAGAAGATCATCGCGGCGGATGCTAGCGGGCGCCCCCGCGTTGATCGGCCCGGAGACGAGGCGCCGCTCAGGTGCGGCTGCGACTGGTTGGCCGGCTCAGAAGAGGATGTCGAGCGGCTATCGCAGTACCCGATCCAATTCGGCACGAGTTGCGTCGTCCAATCGGCCGACCGGTTCGGGCTCGAGCCGGCTCTAGGGACGCGGACGGGTCGCCTGCTCGCGTGAACTACGGCGGCGGTGCCGTGTGCGATCGGGAAGTATCGCCGCCCGCAGCGACGAACAGTGCAACGGGAGGTGGTGGTCGTCGGACTTCAGGGTCGCCTTCAGCGCGGCGAAACGATCGGCGAGCCCGTAGCCGCCGTTCTCCCCCGGCTCATCGAACGACGTGTGCGATCCCGCGCGCCCCGCAACAGCAACAAGTGTCATGTCCATTCCCTTCGTGGAAGTTCATGGTAACGAGAGTGCCTCGATTGTTCATGGATACAACGACCCATTCGGATCTTCACGAGAAACGGCACGAAAGGACGGGGGGTGCCTCGAATCGTTTCCCGCCAGTGGATCGAGACTGCGACAGCGACGCAAGTCGACATCGAGGGTCAGCCCGTCGGCTACGGATACCAGTGGTGGGTGCATGAACCGTTCGGCTTCGCGATGGCGTCGGGCTACGGCGGGCAGTTCGTGCTCGTCGATCCGGCGCACGAGCTCGTGGTGGTGTTCACGTCGCATGCGGAACCGTTCACGGCCTGGGGCATCACCAACGAGATCTTGCTCCGGACGCTGCGCTCCGATGCGCCCTTGCCGCCGAATCCGGCGGGGGAGCAGCGGCTGGCCGCGGCCGTGCTCCGAGCCCGTGAGGGGCCTGAGCGGCGAGACGTCGAGCTGCCGGCGGCGGCGGCCGAGGTCAGCGGCGTGACCTACGAGTTCCGGCCCAACGATCTCGGTCTCGTCACGTTCCGCCTCACCTTCGGCGAGGACGCCGCAGCGTTCGAGTTGCACGCAGAGGAGGAGACCGTCACCTCGGAGATCGGCCTCGACCGGCGCTATCGAATCACGCATCGAGAGGTCCCCGTTGCGAGTCGTGGTTCCTGGTTCGGCGATGACACGTTCGTCGTCACCTACCAGCAACTGGGTCTCGCGACCGGCGGCGAGCTCCAGTTCACCTTCGTGGACGATCGCGCCGACGTTCGGCTGCGCAACCTGATCGACACGGAGAAGATGGTCGCCGACCGGGTCGGGTGATTCGGATTGGGCCCCGGTCGCCACCACGCCGTTGGAGCGGGTGAGGGGAATCGAACCCCCGTATTCAGCTTGGGAAGCTGATGTTCTGCCATTGAACTACACCCGCGGATGCGGTGTCATCATACCTGGGGAGGGTTGTGCCTCACCCAGTGATGAGGCTGGCGGTGCCCCACGCGGCGATGAGTAGGCCCACGCCGAGCAGCCACCACGCCCGGGTCGGGCGGAACTCGCCTTCGGCCTTCTTCGGCGTCCGTCCGGTGCGGTGCATCCAGATGGCGGCGCCGTTTCCGAGCACCATCGCCGCCCCGACGGCCAGCGTGAACTGGGCGAGCAGATCGTCGAGTCCGAGCACCTCGGTGATGTCCATCGGCGGGACGGTAGTGGCGCTCGGGATACTGCCGGCCACCGTCGGTGCGGCCTAACCTCGGGCCCATGCCGCGAGTCTGCCAAGTGGTGCGGGTCTTCACGAGGGATGGCGAGGGGGGCAACCACCTCGGGGTGATCAACGACGTCATCGGCCTCGATGCGGCCGGCATGCAGGCAATCGCCACCGACCTCGGGTTCTCGGAGACGGTGTTCATCGAGTGGGACGAGGGTGCGATTCCGTACGTACGCATCTTCACGCCCGCCGCCGAGCTTCCCTTTGCCGGCCATCCGTTGGTCGGCACGGCATGGACGATGCTGACGATGGGCCCCGGCGGGATCGATCAACTGGCGTGCGGGATCGGGCCCGTCGACGTGGGCGTCGAGGGAGACACCGCCTGGATTCGAGCCCCGCTCGATCCTGCCAACAGCTCGGAAATGGAACTCGCCGACTACGCGCTCCGCACCGGCATGCCGGTGCCGCAACGTGCATGGCTGGTTCACATACCGTCCGACTACGTGATCCTCGAGTACGAGGACGCTGCGACGGTGGCCGCCGTGGCTCCGGAGGCCGATGCGCTGTCCGAGTACCACGGCACGATGGTGTTCGCCCGTGACGGCAGCCTCGTGCGGGCTCGATTCTTCGCACCAGACCTGGGGGTGTACGAGGACCCCGCCACCGGGAGTGCCGCGGTTGCGTGGGCAACGGCGATGACCGCCACCGGCGAATCCCAGGGTGCGGTGACGATCCACCAGGGCGAGGAGGTCGGGTTTCCTTCGGAGATCGCCCTGTCCTGGGACGGGACGTCGGCGCGCATCGGCGGCAGCTGTGTGCGCGACGAGGTGCGCTTCCTCGACGACTGATCTCAAGCTGCAGCGAGGTGCTGCAGGAGCGGTCCGAGAATCTCCGGCCAGAATGCCGTGGGGAGGTCGTGCGCCATCCCGTGGATCTCGACGTAGTTCGCCGCTGGCAGAGCAACAGCGATGGCGCGTCCCCCCGACACGTCGATCAATGGATCGGCATCGCCGTGAATCACGAGCGCCGGTGCGACAACTTCCTTCAGGCGCACCGTGCGGTCGCCGGAAACCCAGATGGCACCGAGCTGGCGGCCGACTCCCTCGGGATCGAACGCCCGGTCGTACGCCATCGTTGCGTGGTGCCGGGCTGATCGTTCGTCGAAATGGCCGGGACTCGCCAGCAGCGCTGCGGATTCGATCATCGATGCGATGGCGCCGGCGCGCTCGTGCGGTGGCGCCCGGAACAACGCCCGGTTGCCGGTGGCGTTGGGCTGGCCGACGTCCGCGGCGCCCGTGGTCGCCATGACGCACGCCATGGATCGCACGCGAAGACCGTGGTGGATCGCCAGCTCCTGGGCGATGGCGCCGCCCATCGAGATGCCAACCACGTGCGTGCGCTCGATCCCCAGGTGATCGAGAAGGCCCGCAGCGTCGGCCGCCATGTCGCCCAGGGTGTAGGGCGCCTCCGGGGTCTGTCCGCCCCGCATCGCAGCCGCGATTTCGCTCAGGTTCAACTTGCCGCCGAGGTGCGTCGACAAGCCGACATCCCGGTTGTCGAAGCGGATCACGCGGTACCCGGCGACGGCGAGGGTGTGGACGAACGGCATCGGCCACATGGTGAGTTGTTGACCGAGCCCGGCGATCAACAGCAGCGGTGGGTCGCCCGGGTCTCCGTGCGTCTCGTACGCCAGCTCGACCGCACCGGCCACGGCGACTGGCACGTCAGTCCACGATTCGCAGGATGCGGCCGTCGCCGAATCGCGCCGGGAGATCGATCCCCATGCGGGCCCAAAGGGCAGGGGGCAGGCCGAGGGTGGCGAGATAGAGCGGATCGAGGCCGCGCAAGCCTTCCTTGGGGAGCGCCAGCGTGAGCGTGGCGGCGGCATCGACTCCGCCCGGGTGGCGTCGGCCGGACGGGAAGTCGAGCGACACGACGAACCGCCCCGCCGTCCACCGCGCCAGTTCGGCGGCTCGGCCTCGCAACGGGCCTTCGAGTCCATAGCCGACCAGTGCATCGACGACGACCCGGTCGTCGGGTGGCTCGCGACGCGGTTCGATTCCCATCGCGGCGAGGGTGCGCAGATGGTGGCGTGGCGCGGATCCGGGGGTGTCAGTAGCGAGCACGACCGAGACGGCTCGGCCTCGATCCACGAGATGGCGTGCGGCGGCGAGGCCACCCCCACCGTTGTTGCCCCCACCGGCGAGCACCGTCACCGGGCCCGGCGCTGCGAGTGTGTGCGTCAGCTCGGCAAGACTCGATCCGGCATGCTCCATCATCTGGAGCAGCTCGATCCCGAACTCCTCGACGGCGAGTCGGTCCGCTTCGACCATCTGTTCCACGGTCAACCACGGCAGCGCTCCGGCCTCGACCGTCGGAAAGGCAGACACGACCCGAAGGTTAGGTCGGCCAGTAGACAGTCTCCACGAAGTGGGTAGGGGAAGTGGGTGTGGGGATAGTCCCCGACGAAGTGGGGGAAGGTACCGCCGCCGTGGGTGGGGGTAGGGGGTGGTGGCGAGAGCCCCCTACCCCAGACTCCGCTTCGCTCCGTCTGCGGGTACTTTCCCCGGCAGGCGGGGTCTGCTCCCAGCGTGACGTTCTTTCGATCCCTGGGTACTCTCGCCCTCGTTATGAGCGGCCAGTCGGAATCTGTAGGGACTGCCAGCGCACCGGCCTCATCCGCCAACATCGGACCGGGCTTCGATGCGGTGGCGCTGGCGTTCGAGATTCGCTGCGTATGCAAGGCGACGCTCTCAGATCGTTGGCTGGTTGCTGAGTTGGGGACCGAGTTCGAGCCGCAGCCGCACGAGCTGGTGCGCCGGGCGATGGCCGCGGCGGTCGGTGAGCGTCCGGTGCGGCTCGAGATCGACAATGCCATCCCTCGCTCGCGCGGTCTCGGTTCCAGCTCGGCGGTGGCGGTCGCTGCGGCTGCGGCCGCACAGCGAGCGTTCGGCAGGGAGCCGTCGAGCGAGGAGCTGTTTGCGATCGCCAAC
Source organism: Acidimicrobiia bacterium (assembly GCA_035458525.1). Lineage (GTDB taxonomy): Bacteria > Actinomycetota > Acidimicrobiia > Spongiisociales > UBA5794 > DATHZQ01. The sequence continues at coordinate 22,414 of DATHZQ010000025.1, read as the reverse complement.
GAGCTGGAGGGTCATCCGGACAATGCTGCCGCCGCCGTCTATGGCGGGTTGGTTGTGGCCTCAGGTGACGTGATGCGGCAGCTGCCGCTGGCGCCGAACCTGGTGTTCATCGCGGCGATTCCCGACGAGAAGCTGTCGACCCACAAGGCACGTGCCGCCCTGCCGGCTCAGATCTCCCACGCCGCCGCCGCCCGCAGCGTGGCGCGGGCGCTGATGTTGATCGAGGGGCTGCGCACCGGAGACCCCGAGCCGCTCAGGTCCGCCGCCGGCGACGAGTTGCACGAGCTCCCTCGGGCCGAGCTCTCGCCCGTCACCGCGGACCTGATCGTGGCTGCCTACGACGCTGGTGCGTTCCATGCCGGATGGAGCGGCGCTGGGCCGAGCACGCTCGCCATCACGGACGAAGCTGGGAAACAGCCGGTCATCGACGCCTGCACCAAGCTGCTCGACGACCGCGGCCTTGTCACAGAGCTCGACGTCGCAACCGACGGCTGGCGCTAGCAGGGTGCGGAAAGAGCGGTCCGTCGGTTTGGTGACCGAGAACGCGGCGCCACGCACGATTTGACGTTGTTTGCCGAACCGGCACTGGTGCCTTTTCCGCACCCTGTTAGACGGACAAATCCGGCGGGGTCTTGGTGCGCCAGCCTGACGGCAAGCGATCCGCCATCGCCGCAGCCACGAGGAGCCGAACGTCCTCCGTGTGCAGGCTGGGTGCGGCCACGTAGAGCACCTCGCGGTCCTCGAGGACGACTTCGGTCACGAGGGGATGGTCATTCACCTGCGACGCAACGACCTCGAGCTCGGAACCGAGGAGCTTGCTGGCGCTTTCTTCGATCCAGGCGGCGTGGCCACAGCGGGTACACATCGGGTCGGCCGTTTGCGTCGTCTCGACAGTGACCCATCGCATCGTGGTCGGGAGGTGGGCGGACGACGACACATCGTGTGGCTCCAGCAGCTGATGCGATGCCGTCTGGGAACCCGAGTCGCCGGCCGGCTGACCGTTCGGATCCGGCACCTCCTCTCCGGAGTTCGCCCTGGCGTGCTGTGCCTCCTCGACGAGATCCTCGAGCCGCCGGTTGGTGACGTCGGCATCTTCGAGCGCCATGTCGAAGCGCTCTTCGGGGCTTGCCGCGAGCTCCCGTTCCTTCTTGGCGAGGGCATCGTCGAGTTTCTCACCGAAGTCGGCGAGACCTTCCTTGACGTCGGACGCTTCGTGGCCGAACACCTCTTTGACCTTGTCCCAGAAACCCACGGGCGCATGCTACGCCATCCCCTGGAGCACAGTCACTACGCCTGCCGGCTTGCGATTGCCACGAGGTTGCGCGATCCTTGTGGCTCCGCCCTCGGCGGCTTTCCGCTGCGGGCGTTCCGTTTGTATTCACACTTCTGATAGGAATCGACTGCATGGGCTCGTTGGTCAAGAAACGCCGCAAGAAGATGAGCAAGCACAAGTACCGCAAGCGCATCAAGGCGAACCGCCACAAGCGGAAGAAGTGACCAATGACCCCGGTCCACGGACCGGGGTCTCTCATTGCGAGCGCTATTCGCCCGTCAGGTTGATGCCCGCCAGGATCTCGTCGCACTGCTCCAGCGCGGCCTCGAACGCGGGATCGTTGAGATCGATCGGTCCGAACGGCCCGTCCCCCTGCAGGGTCGCCAGATTCGAGAAATCCGGATCCGGCAGGTCGTAGCCGTTGTCACGCATACAGGCAGAAAACTCGATGAGCGTGTCCTGCAGGCCGGTGAGATCGATCTGATCGAACCCGAGCTCGATGTCGTCCAGCAGATCGGAGCACGCTTCGACGGCCACTTCGGCGTCCTCCGGATCGACCTCGGTGGCCACCTCGAGGAAGCTCTCGATGTCGACGTTGCCATTCTCATCCATGCGCGGATCGCGCACCTCGAGCCCGTTCTCTCTGAGGCACGCGGTGAACGTGAGCACTGCCTGTTCGTTGTCTGAAACACGATCGGATTCGACGGCAGTCGTGGTGGTCGTGTCGTCCAGCGTCGCCACGCCCTCGCTGGCGTCGGAGCCCCCGCAGGCACCGAGCAGCATCGCACCCGCAACCACGCCGATCAGCATACGTCGCACGACGGTCCTTTCTCTTCCGGCCACCGGCCAGGATATGCCGCTTCGGGGACAACCCGGCTGGCTCCGCGGCCGAGGTGTCCTGCGTCGGTAACGCTATCGTCGCGCCATGTCTGGTTCTGTTCTCGGCGCTGCCGTCAAGCGCGCAGAAGACCCCCGCTTCATTCGTGGCCGCGGCACGTACATCCCCAATCAGGTCGTGGACGGTGCCCTTTTCCTGGTCCCCGTCCGGTCGACGATTCCGCACGGCACCTTGAACGGCGTCGAGACGTCGTTCGCTGCCGACATGCCAGGCGTCGTGGCCATCTACACGGCCGAAGATCTCGACGTGAATCCCACCTCACCCGGGGTGCGGGGTGTCGACCGGGCATTCTCGCGACCCACGATCGCACGCGACGTCGTCCGCTTCGCCGGAGAGATCGTTGCTGTCGTGATCGCGGAGTCGGAGCGAGAGGGGGTCGACGCGGCTGGGATGGTGTTCCCCGACATCGATCCGCTGCCGGTGGTGACGTCGGTGCGGGCCGCTCTGGAGCCTGGGGCCCCGGTCCTCCACCCCGACGTCGGCTCCAACGTCGCGCTGACGCACGAAACCGAGCCGGCCGACGGCCTCTTTGACGATGCCGAGCGAATCATCACGACGACGATTCACAACCAGCGGCTCGCAGCCGTTCCGATCGAGACCAACTCCGCCCTTGCGATTCCACACGACGACCGGCTCGAGATTCGGGCCGGGAGCCAGAACATCTTCGGGCACCGGATCAACATCTCGAAAGGCCTCGGCGTCGAGCGCGAGACGGTCCATGCTGTCGTGCCCGATGTCGGCGGGGGCTTCGGTGCGAAGTTCTACGCCTACCCCGAGCAGATCCTCGTCGCCGCGGCGGCGTTGAAGCTGGGCGTGCCGGTCCGCTGGCACGAGAGCCGGCGCGACAACATGGTCGGCATGACCCACGGCCGGGCGCAAGACATCGACGTCGAAATCGGCGTTCGCAACGACGGCACTGTGGTCGGTATCCGGGTGGACGTGCTTCAGGACGTTGGTGCCTACCCGCTCTTCGGTGCGTACCTGCCCACGTGGACGATGCTCATGGCCGTCGGTCCGTACGCCATTCCCAAAGTCGAGGCCAGCTTCAAGAGCGTTGTGACCAACACCACGCCGGTTCATGCCTATCGCGGCGCCGGGCGACCCGAGGCGACCCATCTGTTGGAGCGGACGCTCGATGTGGTTGCGACGGAGCTCGGGCTCGATCCGACCGAAATCCGCCGCCGCAACTTCGTGCAGCCTGAGCAGTTCCCCTACACGACGCCGACCGGTGCCGAGTACGACACGGGCGATTACGGCGCGGCGCTCGATCGCGCCCTCGCCGCTGCGGGCTATGCAGAGCTACGCAACGAGCAGCGGCGCCGCCGCGACGCGGGCGATCGGGTGCAGCTCGGCATCGGCGTGTCGTCCTATGTCGAGATCACAGCTCCTGAGGGCAATCCTCAGGAGTGGGCTGAGGTCGAAGTCGACGAGGGGGGCGGTGCCACGATTCGCGTGGGTACCTCGGGCCACGGCCAGGGGCACGAGACTGCGTTCGCCCAGTTGGTCTCCGGTTTGACGAGCATCCCGATGGACGAGATCTCGTTCGTGCAAGGCGATACCGACAAGGTTGCCAGGGGAGCTGGCACGGGTGGATCACGCTCGCTTCAGCTGGGTGGCTCGGCGGTCTACCGAGCGACCGAGGAGGTGGTTGCGAAGGCTCGTCGCATCGTCGCCGAGAAGCTCGAGGCGGCGGAAGAGGACATCGTCGTGACGGCCGACGGTCGCGTCGGCGTGGCCGGCGTCCCGGACAGCGGATTGACGTGGGGCGAGATCGCCGCCATCGCCGCCGAGCCGGACGGGCTGTCCGAAGAGGAGCCAGGGCTGGCGGCCACGCTCGTGTTCGAGCAAGGTTTCGCAACCTTCCCGTTCGGCACACACGTCTCGGTGGTCGAGGTCGACACGGTCACCGGCAATGTCGAGCTGCTGCGGCATATCGCCGTCGACGACTGCGGAACGGTGCTCAACCCATTGCTCGTGGCCGGGCAAGTACACGGCGGGTTCGCCCAGGGTGCCGGCCAGGCACTGTGGGAGCACGTCCGCTACGACGAGGACGGCAACCCGTTGAGCGGCAACCTGACCTCGTACCTCGTGCCCACCGCCGGATCGTTGCCTTCGGTGGAGCGCCAGGTCATGGAAACTCCCACGCCGCACAACCCGCTGGGCGCCAAAGGCATCGGCGAGGCGGCCACGATCGGCTCGACGCCGGCCATTCACAACGCCGTCATCGATGCCCTCGCCCCCTTCGGCATCCGCCACCTCGACATGCCACTCACCCCCGCAAGGATCTGGGAAGCGCTAGAAGCCACCGGGCAATAACCCCCAAGGAAGCCGGAGATGCTGCAGAGTCCCCCACGAAGCGGGAGATGCGAATAGTCCCCCACGAAGTGGGGGAAGGTACCGCCGCCGCGGGCGGGGGTGGGGGGTGGATTCCGAGCCGCTATCTCGGGTTCCGCTCCGTCTGCCGTCCCCACGTTGCCTGGAGGGACAGTCGTCTACAGAGCAACAGCCGCGGCGAGGATGCCGAGGCTCAGCAGCAGGATCACACCCTGGAGCGCACCGCGCACCGCAGCCGACGAACGGCGGGCCGTGAGCTGGTGCGCCGCCGCCAAACCGATGGCGAGCACGACGAGACCCACTTTGCGCATGATCGGCTCGTCGCTCCACTCGTATGCGAGGCGGGAAACCTGCATTACCCCGGTGAGGACGGCAACCGTCATCGCAATCCAGCTGACTCTCCCGAACTGGCGGGCCATGGCCTGGAGCTGTGATCTGTCGGCACCGGCCGAACGTAACGCCGGCACGAGCGCCCCGACCGTGATGAGGCCGCCGACCCACACCGAGGCGCCGATGAGGTGTACCCAGAGGATGACGCCGTCTGCTGTCACGGGCTACTCCTGATCCCTGAGGAAGGATTCGATCTCCTGAACGAGGTCGTCGGTGAGTCCCGGGTCGAACTCGGAAACGGGCTCCTCTTCATCGGTCTCCTCGAGCTCGGTCACGTACTCCGCAAGCTCGTCGGACGCGTCGAGCGCATCGGCGACGCGGGTTTCGAACTCGTCTGCTGCGCTGCGAAGGTCGGCGAGGTCCGTTGGGAGCTCGAGGATCGCCTGGGCGCGCTCGGCGAGCGCAAGCATCGCTTTGGGGTTTGCATTGGCAGCCAGGTAGTGCGGCGTCGCGGCCCAAAGACTCATCGCCGGCAGGCCGACCTCTCGGCACGCTTCTTGCAGCACGCCAATGATGCCGGTCGGTCCCTCGTAGCTCGATCGCGACAGTCCGTGTCGGTCGATGAGCGCTGGATCCGTGGCGACACCGGCGACGGGAACCGGGCGAGTGTGCGCCACCTGACCGATGAACGCCCCCAGGAGGACGACCTCCTCGACGTCCATCTCCACGAGCACCTTGGTGACGTGCCGCGAAAAAGTCTTCCAGCGGAAGCTCGGCTCCTCGCCCAACACCACAATCAGGTCGCGATCCTGGCTCGGTGTTTCCACGGCGAAGAACTTCGTCGTGGGCCAGCTCAGCCGGCGGGTACCGCCCTGATCGATCGAGACCGTCGGCCTCCGCACCTGGAAGTCGAAGAATTCCTCGGGGTCGATCACAGCAAAGGGTTCCGTCACGACCGCCTGCTCGATCACATAGGCGGCGACGCCGCTCGCCGCCTCGCAGGCGTCGTTCCAGCCCTCGAAGGCGATGACGGCGCGTGGCGTCCGCAATGCAGGCTTCGTGAAGCGGTGGATCGCGTCCATACCGAGCAGGCTACCGGCTCGGCGGGACTCTTCAGCTGGCGGTCAGACCGAGCAAGCGCGCTGCGTTGTCGTGGAGGATCGCCTGCGTCGTCTCCGCGGTCGCACCGCGTTTCTCCCACTCCCGAAGCCAGAACTCCGGCGTGATGAAGGGGAAGTCGGACCCGAATAGCGTGCGCGAGGTGAGGTCTTGCGTCACGGCCTCGAACAGCGAGTCCGGGATGTGCTTGGGAGACCAACCCGACAGCTCGAGCCAGATCGTGGGCTTGTGGCGAGCCGCCGCGATGGCTTCGTCTTGCCACGGCCACGAGGGATGGGCCGCGACGATCTGCAGCGTGGGGACATTGGCCGCCAGGGCATCGAGCAGCATGGGATTGGCGAGACGCGTCTCCACGCCCCCTCCTCCGGGGAGGCCGGCTCCCAGAGCCGTGTAGCCCGTGTGGAACAAGCAGACGAGTTTGTGTTCCGCTGCCCGTTCGAACATGTCGCGATACTGCGGATCGCTCGGGTCGAATCGCTGTGCCGACGGGTGGAACTTGATGCCCGCCAGGCCCAGCTCGTTGATGCGATCGACGGCGGAGACCCGATCCGGGCGCTGCGGGCTGATGGCACCGAAACCGATGAAGACATCGGGAGCAGATGCCGTGAGCGCAGCAACGTCTTCACTCGTGAAGGGCAGAAGACCGGTTGTGGCCTCGGCATCCCAGCCCAGGATCACCGCCCGTCCGCCGAGCGAGCGGTAGTAGTCGGCGATCTCGTCGGGCGACATGCGGGGCACGGGACGGCCGAAGAGGCGCTCGAGCTGAGGAATGAAGGGCCGGAATGGACCATCCAGGTATTTCGGCACCGGCGGATGGCAGTGCATGTCGATGAACCTCATGCGGCGACGCTAGATCCGAGCGTTTCCCTAGACCACGGGTATCTGTCATTCCGGCGTGGTCCGGATGGCGACGGCGAGCCAGCTAGTTGGTTGGCGTCAACGCCATGCCGTGGCGCAAATGGTTCACAGGGCCCCTCTGGCCCTACTTCACCGGCCGCACGCTCCTCGTTCCATTCGGCATATTGTCTGCATCCGGACGCAGCGACCTCGCAGCCGGCTTCATCGGCGGCGCCGTCATCGGCATGCTGTGCTCGGAGCCGAAGTCGCCTTCGGTCGTCAACTCGCTCGACTCGGCGAGGAGCGCAAGCAGCGAGTCTGGGAACTGGAAGCAAGGCGCGAGCAGCAGGCAGAGCGCGACGCCCGGCGGGTTCTTCAAGTGCAGGCTCTTGCGATGCGGTTGAGCGACAGCGAATCAGCCCGCAGTGCGCTGGTGGCGTCGCCGTCTCCGAATGCGACGCCGGAGCCCTCACCGACACCTTGGATGGGTCAGGTACTTGCGACGGCAAAGAGCTGCCAGTCGCCCTCCACTCCTCGCAACGAGTGTGTGCCCCGGTCCTCGAAACGTATCTGTGAGCCGACCACCAGATCCTTGACCGTTCGTGAGACGAGGATCTCCTCGGGAGCGGATGCCGCGATCACTCGAGCTGCGATGTGCACCCCCACGCCGCTGACGTCCGCACCGCGCAGTTCTACCTCTCCCGTGTGGATACCTGCCCGAATGGGCAGTTCGGCCTGGAGGAGCTCGTTGCGGAGGGCCGCGGCGCTCAGGATCGCCCGGCCCGGGGAGTCGAAGCGGGCCATGATGCGGTCCCCGGTGTTCTTGACCAGCTTCCCCGCGTACTCGCCGACGAGACGCTGGGAGATGCTGTCGTGAACCTCGAGGAGTCGCCGCCACAAGGCATCTCCCATCGACTGGGCCTTCTCAGTCGAAGCGACGATGTCAGTGAAGAGGATCGTGGCCATCACCCGATCTACGGGCGCCGGGGCGGTGGACTGCGGACCGACCTCGTCGATGAACTCGCGGAACAGTTCCACGACGCGATCGGGATCCTCCCAGAACGGCGCCGTGTCCGCCCCCGGCATCACCACGAACCTGGCACCCTCGATGCGCGCGGCCAGATAGCGACCCAGCGCCACCGGGTAGTAGCGGTTGTCCCGCCTGTGGATCACCAGGGTCGGCACCTGAATCGAACGCAGCAGGCTACGCACGTCCCGGCTGAACGCCTCCTGGGCGTAGGCACGGAACGCTCCTGGGCCGGAGATCAACCGCACGAACGCCTGCCGCTGACGGGCATAGGCCCGGTCGTTGGCTCTGCTCGGGTCACCCAGATCAAGGGCCCCATCGATGTCGCTTCCGAACAGATCGACGATGGCCGCTGCTTCCTCGGGCGGGATACCCTCGGGGTAATCCTCCGCCGCTACAACCGGGCCGCCGCAGAGAACAGCGTCAACCCGAGAACCCGCTCGGGTCGGCTGGCAGCCGCCAGCATCGCGGCCGGGCCGCTGTCCGCACCACCAAACAACACCGCCCGCTCCGACCCGGCCGCATCCATCACCGCCATCAACTCGTCAACAGACGCTTCCAGTGGAGGCAGCGAGTCCAGAGGGAGCGGGTCGGAGCTGCCCGTTCCCAGCGCGTCGAAACGGATCATCCGGCAGAAGGAGGCAATCCGCAACAGCATCGCGGTCGCCTCGGGATCGGCCCACTCCCCCTCCATCGACCCGATCCGTCCCACGTTCCAGACCAAGTCCGTGGGGCCGTCCCCGATCACTTGCCAAGCAATGTGACGGTCGCCCAACCGGGTGTACTTCGGTTCCGGAATCACCGCATCTGAGACTACAAGCCCGGTCGCTGCCACCCCGGCTCGATCCATGCGCCGTCGCCGAAGCCCGTCGAGGTGAGCCTTCGGACGTCCAGCGCAGACGTGATCACGAGCAGACACAGAGCCGCGAGCGTGAAACGCTCGAGGTTTCGCCGAGGCTCGGCCAGGCTCAAGGAGCGGCAATCGGTGCGCTCCCGCTCGAGCTGGGGGACATGGGTTGCCGGTGTGGGGCAGTTCGGCTGGACGTCAGGCCGGTCCGTAAAGGTGGTCGTGGAGGTATTTGAGCCCGGAGTCGCACAGGATGGTCACCACTCGGTGGCCGCGACCGAGCCGTCGGGCGAGATGGAGGGCGACGCAGACGTTGGCACCGGAGCTGATTCCGGCGGACAGTCCCTCGGTTCGGGCCAGTTCCCTGGCCATCCCGTACGCCTCCTCGTCGGTCGCGGCGGCGATCTCGTCGGCGAGGTCTTCCCGGTAGATCTTCGGCTTGAAACCTGGTCCCATGCCTTCGAGACGATGACCCCCGTAGGGAGGTACGCCGCTCAATGCTCGTGACTTGGCCGGCTCCACCGCCACGCAAAGCGTCTTCGGGTTGTGGCGCTTCAGGACCTCGGCTGTGCCTGAAAAGCTGCCGGCGGTGCCGACGCCCTGGACGAATACAGACACCGTGTCGCCCAATATGGTGCGGATCTCTTCCCCGAGTGCGTGGTAGCCATTCCGGTTGTCGACGTTGTTGAACTGATCGGTCCAAAAGGTATCCGGCTCAGCCGCCAATGCCCGTGCCCGTTCGACGATGGCCTGGATCAACCCTGGGGTGACTTGACGATCGATGCTTGGTATCACCTCGACCTCGGCGCCGAAGGCGCGCATCGTCTGCAACTTCTCCTCGGCGAACGCATCAGACGACACGAAGTGTGCCCGGTATCCCTTGGCGGCACACACCATGGCCAGCGAACTGCCGGTGCTCCCTCCCGTGTACTCCACCACCGAGTATCCGGCACGCAGCTCACCGCGCCCCTCGGCGGCTTCGATCATCGAGAGTGCCATCCGATCCTTCATACTTCCGGTCGGGTTTGCGCCTTCCCACTTGACAAAGACCTCGGCGCTCGCCGAGCCCGGCAGCCGCTCCAGCTGCACCAGCGGCGTGTTCCCAACCTCCATCATCGCCTCCTCGAGCACGGTTGCTTCGGCGAGCCCGATGCGAACTCGGAGGCGCTGAGCTCCCTATGAGTGTGCTCTTGCGACCTCATGGCTGTTCCTCGGGTCGGCCGTCTCTGATCCATTGCGCGATGTCGGCGGCCAGGGGTGCTGCCAGCTGGGCGCACTCGCCGGTCAACGCCAGGCCGCGATCCTGGATCGCCGTTCCGGGCGAGTAGGCGGAAGGTGAGCACAGAGTTTCGTACTCGGCGGCGTGGAACCTGCGGAGGTACCCGGCGTACGCATCGTTCACGTCGCCGATGTTCCCGCCGGTGTACGGCCGCCACGTGATGAGCCCGTCGCTGTAGTCAAAGGGCGCCACCAGGTCGGCCACACCCAGTTCGATCGCCACGAGGTCGCCGAGACGCACCTCGCACTCCACCCGAGCCGCCGTTCCGGCGACGGAGGCAACGACGCAACCTCGAACCTCGATTGGCATTCCTTGCGCGAGTAGACCCGCCTGCCATTCGTGGACTCGGCGGTCGGCCTCGCTGCTCGCCTCCGGCCCCGAGAGGGCCATCACCAGGTCGATATCGCCGGCATTCAGCGCAGAAAGCCAGTCCTCGGCCGTTGAGACTGCGTTCTGGCGGAGCACTTCCTCGGGTGATTGTGGCTGCGCGGGTTGCGACACGGGCTGGTCGGGCCACACAAGCAACAGGCCCCCGACGGCGAGGACCAGCAGAAGAGCCGCAGCGGCAGCCCAGGCCCCTCGTCGCAGCGTCGGCGCCGCCGACCGCGGCTTGTCGATTCGAGTTGCGCCACCCGAGATGATGGTGGTGACATCGGGACGCAGCGCTTCGAGGTCGGGCAGGTCGGGGACCGGGTTGGCATCGACGAACTTCGCGAAGACCACATCGGCGTCGGTCATTCGGCCCCTCCCCGCTCATTCGTGCCGCCTGCCGTGTCGTACTCACGGGCCAGTCGGCGTTTGGCGCGATGGAACCGCTGGTCGACGGCCGCTACCGAGATCCCCAGGATCTCTGCGATCTCGGCGTGGGGAATCTCCTCCCATCCGGCCAGCCGCAGGATCTCCTGATCGGAAGGCCGGAGCCGGCGAACCGCATCCAGCACGCGCCGATCCTCGGCTCGGCGCACGACGACGGTTTCTGGTCCCGGTGCGGCGGAATTCGATGTCACCGCTACCTTCCTTTTCAGGCGCCCATAGCGAGCGCGACTCCGCCACTGGTGGCCCAGCACCCGGTAGGCAATGCCGAAGAGCCAGCTGCGCACCTTTTCCGCCTCAGGCAGCTCGTCGATCTTCCGCCAGGCAATCAAGAACACCTCCGACGTCGCATCATGGGCGTCGCTCCGGTCGGTACGGCGCAAGCAATAGGCCAGCACCTCGGCGTAGTGCAGCTCGTAGAGACGACGAAACGCCGCCTCGCCACCTCGGTCGAGCTTCATCGCGCCAGCCTCCGCCGAATGCGCCACCTCCATGCTTATCAATGCCCACCGCAGCGGGAGATCTGACACCAGTTCTACCTGCGTGCCGGAGCAGGTGTCAGATGAGGCGCAGTGCCGGGCACTCACCACCCAACCACAGTGCCCGATCACCGGAGGCCGACCATGCGCAGATTCCGAACGCTCCTTGCCATTGCCTTGGTCGCCGGTGCCTGCGGTGGTGGCGCCTCCGAGGCGACCCCCGAGCCGGCATCGCCGACCGTCGAGACAACCACGACCACCGCGACCGCCGTGAAGTCGGATCCCGCCGCCACCACCACAACCACACTCCCGCCCGCAGCAGCAACGACCGAGGTTGCCGGATCGCAACCAGCGTCGATGTGGCCAACCGCCCGCATCCATCCCACCCTCCTGCCAGACCCGATGAGTGGACGGATGCTCATGGTCGGAGGACTCAGCCGGATGGGGCGAGTGATGGACCTGCGGGACGCATGGCTGCTCAACACCCTCGACTTCGAATGGACCCACCTCGCCGACGGCGCACCCCGCGACGCATTCAACTTCGGGATCGACACCGAATCCGCCCAGGTCGTCGCCTTCAACCTCATGCCGGCCGAGACCTGGACCTTGGACATCGCCGCCGGCGAATGGAGGCAGCAGACACCGGCCGAGCAACCCGAGTCGACGTCAACCAATCCGCGATTCGGCACACCCCTCACCTACGACGCCGAATCCGACCGGCTGATTCTCTTCGCCGGCGGCTCCCCGTGGCACATGTACACCGACACATGGGCCTATGACGCCAACACCGCCACCTGGGAGCTGATGGCCCCGGAATCGAGCCCGACCCCGCGCGCCATGTACGCCACCGCCTACGACGCTGAATCCGACCGCGTCCTGCTGTGGGGCGGATTCACCGGAACCGACGAGAACGACGTCCAGATGTGGGCATACGACTACAACACGGACACCTGGGAAGCCCTCCCCAACCCCGACGGCCCCCAACAGCATGCCGAACGGCACGGCATGGCATACATCCCCGCATTCGACAAGACCCTCCTGTACTCGGGCATGCTCGAAGACGAAGGCGTGCTACCTGCAGCGACCTGGTACTACGACTACAACACCAACACCTGGACCGAGCTCGTCGTCGAGACCAGCCCACCTGCCCTCGCCATGTACGGCATGGCCTACGACGACGCAACCGCCACCGTTGTGCTGTACGGCGGCGAGATGACCTCGAAAAATGCCGGCAACCTATCCCGCGACGTGTGGGTGTTCGATCCGGCCACCGACAACTGGACCAAGATCCCATCGCCCGAACAGTGAGCCGGTCGTGCCGATGCGAAGGACCTGTCTAGGAGACAAGGCAGTCGGCGGGTGCTGCTTGATCCGGGTTATCCATGGCTAGCCGTTCCACCGCCGCAGGCGGAGAGAGTTGGTAACGACGCTCACGCTGCTGAATGCCATCGCGGCCGCGGCGATCATCGGGTTGAGGAGACCCGCCGCCGCCAACGGAATCGCCGCAGTGTTGTAGAAGAACGCCCAGAAGAGGTTCTGCCTGATCGTCGAGAAGGTGGCTCGCGCCAGGCCGACCGCGGAGGCGGCAAGGTGGGGGTCCCCCGACATGAGCACGATGTCGCCGGCCTCGATCGCCACGTCCGTGCCTGTGCCGACCGCCATGCCCAGGTCGGCCTGGGTGAGGGCGGGGGCGTCGTTGATGCCGTCGCCGACGAATGCCACGGTGCGGCCTTGGCCTTGGAGGCGCGCCACCTCCTCGGCTTTGTCGGCGGGCAACACTTCGGCGATGACCCGGTCGATGCCCACCTGTGCCGCAATCGTCTCCGCGGTGCGCCGGTTGTCCCCCGTGAGCATCACGCTCACGGCCTCCATGTCGTCGAGCCGGGCGACCGTGGCCGCTGCATTCGGCCGCACGGTGTCGGCCACCGCCATCACACCCTGCGTCTCGCCCCCCCAACCTGCAAGGAAGGCGGTCTTTCCTGCCAGCTCGTAGGTCTCCAACAGGTCGAGGTACCGGTCGGGAATCTGGAGGCCGCGGTCCGCCATCAGCTTGGCCTTCCCCACGACGATGTCCACGCCGTCGACGGTTCCGGCCACACCGCTGCCGGCGACCGCTTCGACGTGCTCGGGAGCGGTCAATTCCACACCGCGCTCTTCCGCCCCCAGCGCAACGCCCTTGCCGATGGGATGCGCGCTGGCGCCCTCGAGGGAGCCGACCAGGAACAGGAACCGCGACTCGTCTTCTGCCACCACGTCGGTCAGCGTCATCGCCCCGCGGGTGAGGGTGCCCGTCTTGTCGAAGACGACAGTGTCGATGGTGCGGGACCGCTCGAAGACTTCGGCGCCTTTGAAGAGCACACCGAGCTCGGCCCCCCTGCCGCTGCCGACCATGATCGCCGTGGGCGTGGCCAGGCCGAGCGCACACGGGCAGGCGATGATCAGCACGGCTACGCCGTTGCGCACGGCCGTCGAGATCTCGCCCGTGCCGATGAGCCAGGCGGCGAAGACGACGATGGCGATGCTGATCACGATGGGTACGAAGACTCCGGCGATGCGATCGGCGAGTTTCTGCACCGGCGCTTTGGATGCCTGAGCGTCCTCGACGAGCTTGACGATCTGCGCCAGTGCGGTGTTGGGACCGACGTTGGTGACCTCGATCTCGAGGCGACCCTGCTGGTTCACCGTGGCGCCGAACACCTCGTCGCCCGGCCCGTGGTCCACCGGCACGGATTCACCGGTCAGCATCGATTCATCGATCGAGGACTGTCCGGCGGTGATGATGCCGTCGGTGGGGATCTTCTCGCCCGGGAGCACGACCATGGTCTCGCCCGGTCGCAGGTCCAGCGGATCGACGGTCACGGTCTCGCCGTTGCGAACGACCCGCGCCTGCGTCGCCCCCAGCTCCAGGAGCTTCACGATGGCCTGGGAGGCCCGGCCCTTGGCGCGCGCCTCGAAGTAGCGGCCGAGCAGGATCAGCGTGATGATCATCCCGGCGGTTTCGAAGAACACCGGCTGTTCGGCGAACAGCGCCCACACGGAATAGCCCCACGCTGCCAGCGAGCCCACGGAGATGAGCGTGTCCATGGTCGCATCGCCGGCGCGCAGCCGCTTCAGGGCGATGCGGTGGAACTGGGCTCCGAAGACGAACACCACCGGCGTTGCCAGCACCAGTTGCCAGGCCTTGGCGGCGAACGTGTCGGGCCCCAGCATCGACAGCACCATGAGCGGTGCGGTGAAGGCGGCAGCCCACAGCACGTTCCGCCGCTGGTACACGACCTCCTCGGCGTAGCGCTCGACCGGGGTGACTCTGTCCTCGCCCGGGGCGATGGGGCGAATCGCGTAGCCCAGCTTCTCGATCGCCGCCTGCATGGCTTCCACGTCGGAGCCGGCGGCGACGGTGGCGCGGGCTTCCTGGCCGGCGAAATTCACCACCGCGGCCTCGACGCCTTCTTGCTTCCCGAGCACACGTTCGATGCGGAGCGCGCACGACGCACACGTCATACCCTCGACGTCGAACGTGATCTGATCGGTGGAATCGGTCATCGGATCCTCACTTGGCCCCGACCGGCGGGGTTGTAGCGGTCGCCTGAGTGCTGCGTCTCAGGCGACTTCGTAGCCCTGGCCCTCGATCGCCCCGACGATGGCGTCCTGCTGCAACGCCGCGTCGTCAAACGACACGTCGACGGTGCGGGCATCGATGTTCACCTCGACGGAGTCCACGCCCGTCAATTCACCAACGGCACCTTCGATGGAAGTCTTGCAATGGCCGCACGAGATGTCGGGTACGGACAAGGTGACTGAGGTCATGTGGCTGTCTCCTGGTGGTTCGGGCCGGTGATGGCCGGTGTGTAACGAAGGGTTTCCATGAGCTCGTCGACGATTTGGCCGGAGCGACCTTCCTCGACGGCATGCATCACGCAGGTCTCGACATGGTTCTGAAGGAGGATGCGGTTGACCTTCTCCAGTGAGCCCTGCAGCGCCGACACCTGTTTCATGATGTCTGGGCAATAGCGCTCATCCTCCACCATGCCGATGACCGCATCGAGGTGACCGCGTACGGTCTTCAGGCGGTTCATGGCGGCTTTCTTGTGTTCGGATTTCATGCGCATCCTTCCCAACACGCCGAAGCATACCGCATTCCCACCCCACCGGGGGTGGGGTAGCCAGAGGGACGGCGTGTGAGGCGATGAACCGTCGTCGGCCCGGCGGAGGGACTGGCGTTGCGGCGGGCCCGCCGGCCCTTGACCACGAAGGGATCGAACGGCAGGCTGGCCGGATGGACGTCCTGATCGTGTACGAAGGCCAGCGCGGCTCGACGCAGCGGATCGCCGAGGCATTGCAGCAGGCGGTTGCGCTCCACCGGCATGCCGGAACACTGGCCGTGCTTGAAGACACCACCCCGGAAGCCGTGGCAGCTGCTGACGCGATGCTGGTTGGATGCTGGTCCGAGGGCGACGAACCGTTTGGCGGTGAGGCGACCCAGCATTTGGTCGACTGGATCGAGGCGCTGCCCGACCTCGCCGGCAAGCCGATCGGCCTGTATTGCGCCGCCTCCGGCTTCCCCCATCCGTTCTCACAGTCCGGAGACACCACCGATTCCACGATCGCTGCATTGAGCCAGGGCGTCGCTGATCGCAACGGCGTGGTGGCGGCAACGCATGCGTTCAATCGGTTCGGGCTCGATCCGGAGGCGGCCGCATTCGTCGAAGCCGTCTTTGCGGCTGCGGTGTGAGCCGCAGCTCGAGGTGGGCAGGTGCGGTCTAACGTGGGCAAAGCTGTCGACCCCTCAAGGCGAGATGTTCCGTAGGCTTCGAGACTGGCTGTTCACCGTGCCGTTCTTCTTGGCGTTCGGGTTGGCACTCCTCGTGTTCGATGTCGCCGGGCGGATCGTACGGCCGTTCAGTATGCGCGGCTTCGAGTGGGTGATGGCCGCCCTGCAGCGAACTTTGATCGGCGTGTTCCGCATCTGCGGGACCACTGTTGAGGTCGACCGGTCCCCGCTGATCGAGAGAGGCCGCGGCTATGCGATCGTGTCGAACCATCAGAGCATGTTCGACATCGTGCTCATCGGCGGGCTGCTGTTCTCCAACTACCCGAAATACGTGGCCAAGCGGGAGTTGGGCCGTTGGATCCCGAGCATCTCGCTCAATCTGCGGTGGGGAGGCAATGCGCTCATCGACCGCGGCGATCGAGCTCAAGCGGTGCAGGCCATCACAGAGATGGCGGCCACTGCGCAGCAACGTGACGTGAGCGTTGTCATCTTCCCCGAAGGCACACGGAGCCGGGACGGCTCCGTGCGGGAGTTCCGCCGCAGCGGCATGGAAGCCATGCTCGAGGCAGCCGATCGACTCCCGGTGATTCCCACGACCGTGGACGGTGCGTGGCAGCTCCTTCGTTACAACCTCCGGCCGGTGCCGTTCGGCACGCACGTGCGGGTGCGTTTTGGCGATCCGATCGAACGGAGCCCTGATGATGCAAGTGCGGTCGCCGCCGGCGCCGAGGCTGAGATCCGGTCGACCGTCGCTTCCTGGCGCAAGGTCGATCCGCCCGGGCAGTCCGGTCGGCGAAATCCGGGGTAGCCTCGACGAGGTAGCTCGGAGGGGATCCAATGCCAGATATCGAGTCCGACCGTTCGGCGGTGACCGCCGTCCCAGCCGCCGAACCTGCCGAGGCGATCGCGCACTTCTCGGCGCTGCTGCGATTCGAGACGGACTGCTGGGACGTGCACGATGCGCTCGAGCGCGACGTTGACGACTTCGTGCTCATCGATGTGCGGAGTCCTGAGCTCTACGCAACCGGGCACGTGCCCGGAGCGGTGAACCTCCCCCACGGCCGCATCATCGAACGCAATCTGCGGGACTTCCCCGACGATGCGATGTTCGTGGTGTACTGCGCGGGCCCCCACTGCAACGGTGCGGACAAGGCGGCTGTGAAGCTCGCCACCCTGGGCCGAACAGTCAAGAAGATGATCGGCGGCGTCGAGGGCTGGAAGGACGAGGGCTTCGAGCTCGCCCGCTGATCGACCGTCCATGGCCAGCCTTTAGCCTGCTTCGTCGTGGGTGATCTGTTCTCGATCCTGTTCGACGTGCTCGCGCCCGTCTTCCTCGTGGTTGCGGCCGGGTATGTCGTGGGGCGCCGATTCGACCTCGACCCGCGCCCGACGGCCCGCATCGCCTACTACGTGCTTGTCCCCGCGTTCGTGTTCGAGGTTCTTCGAGCTTCCGATCTCGCCGGTGAGACGGTCGTGCGGATGCTCGGCGTGTTGGTGGTCACCACCGTGGCGGTGGCCGGCGTCGCATGGCTGGTGGGTCGCGGGATGGGTCGGACGAGGTCGATCATCGTTGCGTTCGTCCTCGTTGCCGTCTTCGGCAACGTTGGCAACGTGGGCCTGGCCGTCACCATCTTCGAGTTCGGCGAGGACGCCGCCGACCTGGCGGGCGTTGCCTTCCTCACGGTCAACGTGCTCGCCTTCCTCATCGCGATCACCGCCATCAGATGGGGAGACGAACACCCACTGCGTGCATTCGGCGCCGCACTCGCCACCCCTGCCGTGCTTGCGGTGCCACCCGCGATCCTGGCGAACGCAACCGGGAGCGAGCTGCCTGTGTTTCTCGATCGCATGGTCGGGATCCTCGCCGAGGGCCTCATACCGATCATGCTCCTCACGCTGGGGCTGCAGCTGGCGGCGACGACCCAGCTCCGGCTCGATGCCGACGTGGTCGCCGCCACGGGGCTGCGGTTGATCGCTGCGCCGGTCATCGCGGCGGTCGCTGCGGCCCTGGCCGGCCTCGACGGTGATGCGGCCGGCGTGACCATCGTCATGTCGGCGATGCCGGCAGCAGTGTTTGCCGGCATCGTGGCGATCGAGCACGACCTGGAGCCGGAGATGGTCACGACCGCGGTGTTGGTCTCGACGCTTGCCTCGGTTGCGACGCTGGCGGTGGTGCTGGCCGTGGTCTAGGAGGGTGCTCCTCACCCGACCATCTGCGTAGAGTCGCCCCATCATGCGAACGGCACAACGTTGGGCGGGCTTCGGCCAGACCGTCTTCACCGAGATCACCGAGCTGGCGAGGCTCCACGGCGCCATCAATCTCGGGCAAGGCTTCCCGGACTTCGACGGACCCGACTTCGTGAAGGACGCGGCGGCGGCGGCGATGCGGAGTGGTGAGAATCAATACGCCCGCATGTTCGGCGTCCCGGAGCTGAACGAGGCCATCGCGGCTCGTTTCGCCGCGGATACGGGCCGTGCGGTCGACCCGGTGGCCGAAGTCACCGTGACCTCGGGCTGCACGGAAGCGCTGGCCTCGAGCTTCCTCGGTCTGGTCGACCCTGGTGACGAGGTCGTGCTCATCGAGCCGTATTACGACTCGTATCCGGCCGGTGTGGCGCTCGCGGGAGCGACGCCTCGGTACGTCACGCTGCGTCCACCGGGGTTTCGCCTGGAGCGGGATGCGTTGGAAGCGGTGGTCGGGCCGGCCACTCGGGCCATCGTGGTCAACACGCCGCACAACCCGGCGGGCCGGGTCTTCGATGAACAGGAGCTGCAGGCCGTCGCCGACGTCGCAATCCGCCACGACGCGCTCGTCTTCGCCGACGAGGTGTACGAGCGGCTCGTCTTCGACGGTGCGCATCGTTCCATCGCCATGCGGCCCGGCATGTGGGAGCGCACCGTCACCATGTCGTCCCTGGGGAAGTCGTTCTCCCTCACCGGCTGGAAGATCGGGTGGGCGATCGCCCCGCCGGAGCTCACTGCGGGCGTCCGCGCCGCCCACCAGTTCCTCACGTTCGCCACCGCGGCGCCTCTGCAGCATGGAGCCGTCGCAGCGCTGCACGCCCCGGACGACTACTACGACCAGCTGGTGGCCGGCTATCGGCGCAAGCGTGACCTGCTTGCCGAGGGCTTGGATCGAGTCGGGTTCGACGTGTTCGTGCCGGAGGGCACCTACTTCATCCTCGCCGACCATCGTCCCTTCGGCTTCGCCGACGATGTTGCGTTCAGCCGCCACCTCACCGCGGAGATCGGGGTCGCTGCCATCCCGCCGAGCGCGTTCTACCACGACCCGGCGGACGGCGCCGACCTCATCCGCTTCGCCTTCTGCAAGGGCGACGTGACGCTGCGGGCGGCGGTGGAGCGGCTCGAAGGGTTGCGTCGCTAGCGGCCGGCCCCACCTCAGCGGGGACGGACGAACAGATCCGGGGCCGGCTCGACGGGGGGCAGATCGAGATCCCAGGTCGTGCGAGCGAGTGCCAGCGCTGCGACGGCCCGGGGCCCAACCGACGGACCTTTGGGCGTGGCCGCCGGATCGAACTCCACCATCACGATGCCGCCGTAGGGCGACACCCCCGTCTTCAGCAATGCGGCAGCGTTGTTCTCGTCGGCGGCATGGGCGAGCCCGTTCTCGAATCGAATCGACATCTCCTCCTCTGCAAGCGGTTCGGGTTGCGTTGCCACGGCGCGCCCGCTGCGAGCGGCGTCGCCGGCGGTGAGGAGCGCCGACTCCAGCCATGCTGCGTCGAGTTCGAGGTCGCCCGCCAGCTGGGCGCGCACCATCGAACCGGCCGGGAGGCCGGCCGCCTCGGCAGGAGCGATATGGCCTGCCGTCAGGCGAGGGTTCAGCTCAGTGGGCAGGAACCCCTCCGCCGTCAGCACACCATCGATTCCGTAGGCCCCGAGGTAGCCAACTCGGGCGCTCAGCCGCTCGCCCACGGCACGGGCGATGTGTCGCATTGCCACGCGATGCCCCCACGGAGGGTCCCAGTAGTTCGCATAGCCGCCGTAGACGAAGCCGGTGCGGTCGGTGCGCCGCAGGACGAGCATCTCCAGCGGACGGAGCACCGCGATGCCGTTGCGGGTGATCCAGCCGTGGATCGAGCAGGGGATGCCGTCGAGAAACGGCATCACCCTCACCCGATCGGCGTGGTCGGCAAACCACGCGGTTGCCTCCGTACGATCCTCCGTGGTGCGGACCCAGCGCACGTAGTTGTTGCCGCCGTGGAAGCCTTCCTTGTTGTCGGCGACCCAAACCGTGCCCATGCGTGTTTCCAGCTGGCGGGAGGCTCGAGCAGCTTCTGCGACCGTGGTGACGAGTGAAGGGGCGCGAGCGATCCCGGCTTCGTCCCAGAGGCCGTCGACGATCGTCTTGTCCTCGAGGGCGGCTTGGGCAGGGGGTCGTGGTCCGTAGGTGCGCCGACCTGCGGCTTCCATCAACGGTGAGAAGTGGTTGACGATGACCGTTGCCCGACGGTGTGGATCGAAGCGGTCGACCGCCTCGAGGAGCTCGGGGCCGGGTGATGCAATGGCTGCCTCGAAGGCCCGAATTGCGTGCATTCCCGTTTCGCCGCCACCAGTCCGCGTGTAGTGGATCGGCACGTCTGGCCGCTCACCGATCCCCTCTTGGGCAGCGATCACCATCGCCCCGGCGGCGCCCCATTCCTCGAGTCTGGCGACCGACTCAGCAGTCCCGGCCGCTACGTCCGTGGCGATGATCCACATGCGCCCACGATGGATCGAGGCAAGCCGCTCCAATACGGTCGTCGCGTTCATCGATGGCACGCTACCGCCAGGGGGATCGTCGGGCCCGGGGCAGCGGTGTGTCCAGTGCTGATACCGTTACATCCGAATGGAGATCCACGAGAACATCGTCGAGACGATCGGTGACACCCCTCTAGTCCGCCTCTCACGCATCCATCCGCCGGGCAACCTCGTCGCCAAGGTCGAGTACATGAATCCGGGCGGGTCCGTGAAGGATCGCATCGGTTTGCCGATGATCGAACGTGCCGAGCGCAACGGCTGGCTGCAGCCTGGTGGGACGATCGTCGAACCGACGAGCGGCAACACCGGAGTTGGTCTGGCGATGGCAGCGGCGCTCAAGGGCTACAAGATGATCGCCGTCATGGCCGACAAGCAGTCCAAGGAGAAGCAGGACCTGCTCAGGGCATACGGGGTCGAGGTCGTCGTCTGCCCGACCGACGTCGCACCTGAGGATCCGCGTTCCTACTACTCGGTTGCCGACCGATTGACCCGCGAGGTTCCGGGTGCGTACCGGCCGGATCAATACTCGAATCCGGCCAACCCGCAGGCCCATGTCGACAGCTCCGGCCCCGAGATATGGCGTCAGACGGACGGCGAGATCGACGTCTACGTCGCCGGCGTCGGGACGGGCGGCACGATCACGGGCACGGGCAAGTTCCTGAAGTCCAAGAACCCCGACGTCTTGGTGATCGGCGTCGATCCGGAAGGTTCGATCTACACCGCGGCGTCGGACGACGACGTGCACACGTACCTGATCGAGGGGGTCGGCGAGGACTTCTGGCCCGAGACCTACGACCCGGCCATCGTCGACGGGTACGAGATGGTCACCGACGCGGAGGCGTTCGTCATGACCCGCCGCCTGGCGCGGGAAGAAGGGCTGCTGGTCGGAGGCTCGTGCGGCATGGCCGTCGTGGGGGCACTCCGTGTCGCCCAGCGGCATCCGGGCAAACTCACGGTTGTCCTCCTCCCGGATTCGGGGCGCAACTACCTCTCCAAGATCTTCAGCGACGACTGGATGGCGGATCAGGGCTTCATGTGAGCGCGGACGGGCCCATTGTCAGTCAAGAGGAGTGGCGGTCATGCTGATCGAGAACCTCTCCGACTATGCCCGCGAACAGCTCTCGGCCACGGAGGCGCAGCAAGACCTGGTGTCGGACGGAATCGGCCGTGCTCTGGAGCGACGGCAGGCGGCCGAGGATGCGTACAGTACCGCGGGCAGGGCGAAACCGATCTGGAAACGCCTTCTGGGGATCAAGTCCCCTGCACAAAAGGAAGCTCGCGCTGAGAGCGCGTCGGCGCAACGCGATCTCCAGGCAGCCCAGGCACGAAAGATCCACCTGCTCAACAAGACTCAGCAGCAGGCTGCCGGCGTGCAGGGAGAGGAGGAACTCGTAGCCAGGCTCGCCGGCGAACTGTCCGACGATTGGCAGGCGTTCCAGGGCTACCAGAACCGAAGGGGCGAGGCGGATCTCGTACTCGTCGGACCGCCGGGGGTGTGGCTGGTCGAAGTCAAGAACCGCAACGCCAGGCTCTACATCGACGGTGACCAGTGGCACTACGAGAAGTTGGATCGCTTCGGGAACGTCGTCAAGAGCGGTGCGGCAACCGACGGCTCGGGCCGCGTTTGGGGTCGGCAGGCCTCTGAT
>DATHZQ010000024.1:0-3925 GCA_035458525.1 Acidimicrobiia bacterium | reverse complement strand
GGTGCCCCAGGCCCTGGCGCAGGACGAGCACTTCCGTGCGCTCCGCGTGCGCGGGCTCAGCTTTCGTTATCCGGGAACCGACGCCGGAATCGAAGACATCGACCTCGACGTCGCGGCCGGGAGCTTCGTCGTCGTGACCGGGCGGGTTGGTGCCGGCAAGACGACACTGTTGCGGGCGCTGTTGGGGCTCGTGGAACCGGAAGCCGGCGTCGTGGAGTGGAACGACTCGGCCATCGCGGCGCTGGACGAGTTCCTCGTGCCGCCGCGCACGGCCTACGTGCCACAGGTGCCGACGCTGTTCTCGATGTCGCTGCGCGACAACCTGCTGATGGGCAGGCTCGACGACGACGCCGAGATCTTGGAAGCCGTCCGCGCGGCGGCGTTCGAGCGCGATCTGAACGACATGCCGCAGGGGCTGGATACGCTCGTCGGTCCACTGGGGATGCGGTTGTCGGGGGGCCAGGTACAGCGCACGGCGACGGCGAGGATGTTCGTCCGCAGCCCCGACGTGCTGATCATCGATGACCTCTCGAGCGCCCTCGACGTAGAGACGGAGAAGACACTGTGGGAGCGGCTGTTCCGCGAGCACGCCGGGACGACCGCCCTCGTGGTGTCGCATCGGCGGCCGGCGCTGCAACGGGCGGATCAGATCATCCTGCTGGAGGCGGGCCGGGTGACGGCCCGGGGAACCTACGACGAGCTGCTCTCCACCGTCCCCGAGTTCCGCTCGCTGTGGGAAGGCGAGGACGAGGCGGGGTGAGGTGGATCAGTCTCGGCTGCGGTCACCCCGCATTGCGGGGTGACCGCGGCGGAACTCGCGCCACGTTTTGATCTGCTTCAGCTCGCCATTCCGCCGACGCTCGAAGTACTCACCCATCTCAGGGATCGTGGCGATGACGAACAGCAGATTCACGATCAACGCATAGATCACGTGGGCGGCATCCGCACGCCACCAGAACCACGGAACGAGCAGCCACATGCCCAGCGCGTAGGCGGCGAACATGTCGCGGAGCACGAAGAGCCCGACGGATGTGCCCACGACGGTCGTCACCGGAATCGCCAGCCAGTCGATGCCGAGCAGCCCACCGTAGATCGGCGTCTGCCCACGTCCGCCTTTGAACCGGTAGTAGATCGGATAGTTGTGCCCGACCACGGTCGCGACCGCCACGACGAGGTAGTAATGCTCGTCAGGCCACACCAGGCGGGTGAGGAGCACCGGAATGAACGCCTTCGCCATGTCGAGGGCGCCTGTGATCATTCCCCACTTCGGTCCGCCCCGCACGGCGATCGAGGTGGCGCTCACACCGCCGTAGTCGATCGTGGCTTCGCCGGGCAGATCCAGGATCGTTGACGAGAGATCGTCCCCCGGCGCCACCTTGGCCCCGATGATCCGAGCGAAGGAGATCGCTCCGATGAGATAGCCGGCAATAGCGAGGGCGGCAGCCAGTCCGATATTCACGAGCCCTCCGCTTCGAGCACGACGACGCCCCGGTACCCGTCCACCGTAACGATCTCGCCCTCAGGCATGCGCATCGCGCCGTCGACCGAGACCACGCACGGAATGCCGTACTCGCGGGCCACGATTGAGCTGTGTGAAAGCAAGCCGCCTGACTCGGCCACGACCGCCCCCGCCTTGGCGAACAGCGGGGTCCAGCCGACGTCCGAGTAGGGGATCGCCAGCACGTCGCCCTCGCGAACCTTCTCGAAGTCGGCGAGGCCGCGCACCACGCAAACCGGTCCCCGGTGGTGCCCGCGCGCAGTCGGCGTACCGTGCCACGAGGTCGCCGCGAGGTCATCGGCCGGCCGTGGAATGAAGTCGTCGCCGTAGATGACGTCTGGTAGCTCGATGTCGCGCACGGAATCGATCTCGGCCTTGCACGCCGCAACCGCCTGAGCCGCCCCCGCGCCCCCTCCGGGGGAGAGCGCCTCCCGGACCGCGACGAGGTCGAGATACATCACGTCGTTCGCTTCGGCGAGAACATCTCTTTCGACGAGACGCCGCCCGATCTCGAGGAAGTAGTTGCGGAACAGGCCATAGCCATAGGTGTACGTGGACGAGACCGCTTCACGATGATGCACGAACCGGCGGGCCCGCTTTCGCATCGCACCGGCCAAGGGCCGACGCCAGGCCGGGATCGCACTGCGGGCCTCGTCCCAGGAGCTGCGTTGCGAGGCGCGATCGCGGTCGCGGCGCATCGCAGCCATCTTCACCACGGTGTCGGGCTGCTCGCGCCAGGGGGGAATGGAGAAATCGTTGCCCGAGTCGCTGAAGTGCCCGAACTTCTCGAGGAACTCGTCGAGCTCGTGTTTGAGATCGTCGGGAAGGACAGTCGAGCCGTCCCGCATCACGGCTTCCCGCGTCGCCCGATCGAGCCGCCGAATCTTGCGAGCGAGCTCATCGAGGTGGGGATTGGGATCGAAATCCCCCAGCTCGTCCATACCTTCGAGCAGATCAACCGAGTGCAGGTCGACGCCGCCCTTGCCGAGCTGGCGTCGGAGGAGCGCCGAGTAGATGTTGGCGAGCAGCGGCGTCACGATGTTCACCGACGCCGCCCTCACCCCGATTCGCCGCAGTGCCTCGACATCGGCGAGCAACTCACGATCGGACAACGACGAGACATCGCGTCCGGCGAAACGGGCGAATTCTGAATCGAGCGAGGCGAGCTGGCGCTCGACTTCCTTGTCGTAACGAATCTTGCGCAGCGCCATGCCGAGCATGCGCGGCGTCTTTCGGAACGTGGTCGCGCTGGGCTTGAAGCGTGGCTGCTCGGATCCTGCGGGCAATCCCAACAGGAGCTCGAGCGATTCTCGTGGCATGCCCATCACGGAGAAGATCTCTCCGATGGCCGACATGTTGAAGTACGACCGGTAGCCGAAGGACTTGGCGAGGTCCTCGGGCTCGACGGCTACTTCCCCGAGCGCCTCGCGAAACAACGCAACCCACGCCTGATTGACCATCGGCACGTTGATCGACCACACGAGCGGCTTGATGATGCCCGGCATCACTTCTTTGGAGATGCGGCGCGAGTAGATGGTGATGTCGTCCAGCCCTGAGATGGCCCGCACCTGTACCCACCAGAGCTTGGACCCATCGTGGACCCACTCGACATCGACCGGGGCGCCGTACTCCCGAGCGATGCGCTGTGTCGTTGCGATGACCTCTGCGATCACCCGCTCGTCGACGATCGCCGCGTCCGGTTGCTCGATGTAGTCGCCCCAGCGCCGGACCCAGCGCTCCGGCGTGACGCCCCCGGCCATGAGCGCCTCGCCGCTCCCGGCCACTGCCTCGACGACGGTCTCGCCGAGGCCGGTTATCGGATTGCGGGAAAAGCCAACGCCGGACCATACGGGCGTGACCATCTCCTGCACGAGGACGGCCATTTCGACGGGCCGCTCGTCGGCAATCGACGTGCGGTAGGCCTCGACGCCGGCCGAGCGTGCCGAGGCGGCCACGCGCTGCACTGCGTCGAGCACTCCGTCGACGCCATGCACCTCGAGGACGGAGAGAAACTGTCCTGCGTAGCTGGTGTCGCCACCGTCCTCCACGTTGGCCGACGAACGAACGGCGTAGCTGCGATCGTCGTCGACGACGCTCGCCAGCGCCGGCTGCACGCGGCCGGCATCGGTAACGGGGTCGGTCAAAACCCAGGTCGGTGGAACGGCGTAGCCGTGGTCGACGAGCCATTTGAGCCCTGCAGCCTTGCCTCCGGACCGCTCCGGATCGAGGTCGCGCAGCGGCGTCACCAATCCAAGCGTCACGATCTTCCCTCCCCGATCCTACGGTTCCTGCCACGCAGCGCGACCAGCGCAATCTGTTCGAGCTGACTCACCCGGACTTCCCGGGAGAACGGTTGGTGGCATGTCGCAATCCTGAACTGGCCAGACGCCGGGCCGAGAAGCGTAGGAGCCTGCTCGAAGCAACCGT
>DATHZQ010000023.1:0-12553 GCA_035458525.1 Acidimicrobiia bacterium | reverse complement strand
GGGCGGCGGCTCTCTTTCGTGGGTGCCGTGTCGTGGTCCGCCGTCATGCGGTGCAGGCAGGCATTCTCGAACCCGGAGGAACGGCGGGGCTTCACATGCCGGTGGGGCCCAGCCGCGGCCGGTGCGCTGCAGCGAGGTTCTCTGTGTCTGCCGGCTCGACGAGGAGCTCGCCGCGCAGGTCGATGCCTGCGACCGGGCGGATCTCGATACTGCCGAAGCTCATCGCGAGCTTCTCCGCCGTCACCGTGGCGTGCTCGATGTCGTCGGCCTCAATGAGGTAGAGCCCGCCGAGTTGCTCCTCGGATTCCACAAACGGGCCGTCGGTGACAAACGGCTTGCCCCCCGCACTCGCAACACTCGGATGCCTTCGTCGCCCAGCTGCGCGCTGCCGGCATTGCGTCCTTCGTCGGTGAGCGCAGCGTCGAACGGATCGACGGGTTCGGCGATGCCGGCGAACGTCTCCGGCGGCTGCCGACGCATCTCCTCGTTGTCGGCTCTGATCAGCAGGGCGCAATACACGATGCCTCGATCCTCCCGGTCCTCTCGTGACTGGCGTGTTTCTCCTTTTGACGACGACCTGCGCTCGCATTCTCGACGCTTGATGCGCCCGAATCTCCGAGGCTTCACTCGAAGGTTTTCGGCGTCGGAGGTCGTGCCAGACTTCTGCAAATGTCGAGGTGGCCGTATCTCTCGCTCGAGCATCCGATCCGGATGGCGCATCGTGGATCGCGTGTGTTGTGGCCGGAGAACACGATGGAGGCATTCGCCGGTGCCGTTGCGTTGGGCTACCGCTACATCGAGACCGACGTGCGCATGACGGCCGACGGCGTCGTGGTCGTGTTCCATGACGCCACGCTCGATCGAACGACGAACGCCACCGGGCCCATCAACGGCTGGCGTTGGGAGGAGCTGCGCCACCTCGATGCGGCATGGTCGTTCGGCCCGAACAACGGTTATCCGTTGCGGGCGAAGGGTGTCGGCATCTCCCGCCTCGACGAGGTGTTTGCGGCGTGGCCGGATGTGCATTTCAACCTGGATCTGAAGGCGCCCGGGATCGAATGGGCGGTCGCCGAGGTGATCGTCGCAGCGCGCCGCCAGGATTCGACCCTCATCGGGTCCTTCCACGACCGGCGGATCGCCAAGTTCCGCCGTGTCACGCGAGGCGAGGTGGCGACATCGGCCGGCCCGCGTGCGGCGAGCCAGTTGTGGATGGCATCGCGGGTGGGGCGATGGCCACGGCCTTCGATGGCCGCCTACCAACTTCCCTTCGGTTCCCCCGTTGCCCGTCTCGACCGTCGCCTCGTTCTGGCAGCCCACGCCGCCGGAGCCCAGGTCCATGCATGGACCGTCAACGATGCCGCCGACATGGAGCGAATGCTTGATCTCGGCGTCGACGGCATCATCACCGACCGCCCCGACACTCTCAACGAGGTGATCGAAGGGCGGGCTCTCCGGACCTGATCGGACGATTGGCTCGCTCCTGTCCCCAACCCTGTTGTTGGGGAGTAAGAAGAGCAGACAGCGTCAGCAAG
Source organism: Acidimicrobiia bacterium (assembly GCA_035458525.1). GTDB lineage: Bacteria > Actinomycetota > Acidimicrobiia > Spongiisociales > UBA5794 > DATHZQ01. The sequence goes on along the minus strand of DATHZQ010000023.1, from coordinate 11,021 downwards.
GATTCGGTGATGACTGTGTCTGACGCAAAGGCGAGGTTCCACCAGGCGGTGGGTGACCATTGCCGAGGCGATCTCCCGCTACTGCCTGAGGCGGTTGCCTCGGAGCGAAGTCAACGACGTCGTTGCCGAGGTGTTCGCCATCGCCTGGAGGAAGGTCGATCACCTGCCGGCTGGTTCGGGCACGCTGCCGTGGCTGTATGCGGCCGCCCGCAACGAAGTGATGCGGGCAAGGCGGACCCAGGCACGGCGCGCAGCCCTCGGCCGCAAGCTCAACGGCCAGGCGCGGCACCCCGAACCGGGTCCTGAGATCGCCGTCTTGCGCAACGCCGACATCGAGGCGCTGACCCGGGCCCCGGCCACGCTGCGACCCACGGACCAAGAGGTTCTGATGCTCCGCACCCATGAGGGCCTGGCCCACGCCGACATCGCACTCGTGCTCGGTTGTTCGGTGGATGCGGCGAAGAAGCGCTCGGTGCGAGCGCTGCGTTGGTTGCGCAAGGCGGCCGGCATTCCGGAACCGGTCTCCGCCGCCTCGCAACCGGGCCCGGACCACGAAGGAGGGAGAGCGCAATGAACGACACCGAGCTTCTCCAAGAGCTCGCCGCTGCCGATCCCTTTCCCTCCGCGGTGCCGATTCCGGAGGCGATCTGGAAGGCCGGCGACATCTCAGCCGAGGTCGATCGGAGGACGACGATGACGGACACCACTACGTTCGAGGCGACGAGGGCCGCTGGTCGCCGCCGCGTTCGCCGTCATTCTGCTCGTGGGTGGCGTGTGGGCACTGGCGTCAGGGCGCGACTCCGATGTGACGGACGCGACCGATGTCACCGCGAGTCCGACAACGGAAGCGGCGGCGACGCCGCAGGCCGTCTTCGACGGGAATGCCGCCCTTGCCGTTGTCGACAGCTATCTGACCGCATTCTCGGCTGGAGACGTCGCCCAGATGATGGCGCACCTGGCCCCCGAGGCGGTGCTCGAGATCCAGGGCCTCGACCTCGCGGGCACGACGCTCTGGTTTGATTCGTTCTCCGCCTCGGACTGGGAGCAGAGGCTTGCGTGGTACGTCGGTCAGCGGGCGGAGCGCAGTCCGCATGCATGTTTGGCAGACTCCGTGACTGTGGGCGCCAGCGTCACGGCGACCTGCGAGTACGAGCTTGCCATTGCCCCCGTCCAGGCGGTGGGCGCGCCGGCGTCGCCGGTTGTCGTAACGATCGTCGTTGCGCCGGGTGGCATCACCGAGCTACGCAACGTCTACGGGCCCCCGATCCCTTGGCTCGGGGAAGTTCGCGAACTGGATGGAGCGCACCCATCCGGGTCAGGATCGGGTCCTCTGCTGCGGCACCGGTTTCGCCTCAGGCGAGGACGCCATGGAAGCTGGGCAGCTCCTGGCCGAATATGCCGAGGAATGCGCGGCCTACCTCGAGGAGAATGGCTGCACCTTCCGCGACCACGACTGCTGAACTGCCGCCCCGAGGGGGCGTAGGATCCCGAGATGATCGGCTACGTTGCTCTTCTCCAGATCCAGCGCATGCCGCTGAAGGCCGACGCCACGTACGATCCGGTGCCGCTTCTCGAAGTGGGCGAGATCATGGTGGGGGCCCTCGGTGTGATCGGGCGTACCGACCACGGGTGGGTGCTGGACACGCACCATGCCAACCATCCCCGGGCACGCGGGCGCGGTCTGCGCGGCGTCTCGATGGGGTTCACGAGCCACTACGACGAGATGGCACAGCGCTACGGCGACGTGCCCCTCGGCGTCGCAGGAGAGAACATCATCGTTGCTGCCGACCGGCGCTGGACGGAGGACGAGATGGCCGCCGGCGTCGTGATCACCGGTGACGACGGCAGCGAGGTCGTCTTCGCGGCGGCGAATCCGGCAGCACCTTGCCTCGAGTTCACGTCCTTCCTGCTGGGTCTGCCGCAGCGGGCAGACCGCTCGGCCGTACTCGCCGACCTGGATTTCCTCGACGGCGGCACCCGTGGCTTCATCGTCGATGCGGCGCGGATCAGCAAACCCATGTCCGTCCGACTCGGCGACGAGGTCCGACCACGCGATCCGCGCCGAGATGCCCCATCGGCGAAGGGCCTTCGCCGGTAGGGTGCATTCGCAATGCTCCCGACCATGGGGGCAGCCGCAAGAGGAGCAGCCACATGCGTGTCGAAGAGGTGATGTCTCGCAAGCTCGTGACGGTCGAGCCCGACGAGGCTCTACACAGGGCCGCCGAGCTGATGGCGGACAACCACGTCAGTGGTCTTCCGGTGGTGAGCGCCGGCCGCCTCGTCGGTGTCTTGACGGAGTCGGACTTCCTGTCCTTGAGCACGGGGAAGGGACGGCGGCGCTGGACCGACATTCTGTTCGGGCGCGAGTCCTCCCCGGAGCCAACGACCTCGGTCGGAGATCTGATGACGCCGAATCCGGTGACCATCGCTCCGGACCGCAGGGTCCGTGACGCGGCGCGGGTGATGCTCGACGCCGGGGTGAAGCGACTACCGGTCGTCGACGAAAGCGGCGCACTGCTCGGGATCATCTCCAGGGCCGACGTGATGAAGATCTACGCCCGGTCCGACTCCGAGGTCCGCGAGGAGATCGCCGACGTGTTGCACGAGTACATCGTGCGCGGCGTCGAGGTCGATGTCACCAACGGAGTCGTGACGATGGAAGGAAAGGTGGCGCTGCGCACGGAGTCGCGGCTCGCCGAGGAGCTGATCCGTCGTGTCGACGGCGTCGTCTCGGTGTCGAACTACCTCGGGTGGGATTCGGACGACCAGATCGTCTGAGGCCTCAGCCGGTCTCGATCCCCTCGAGTTTCAGCAGGCCGTCGAGCAGGCCGTCGTGCTCCAAGGCGTACAGATCGTCGAAGCAGCCCACGTGCGTTTCGCCGATGACGATCTGCGGGACCGAGCGTTGGCCGGTGATACCCACGAGCTGCTCGCGCGGTTTGGCCAACTCCTTCTCGATGTCGATCTCGGTGAACGGCACCTTCTTCGCCGTCAGGAATCGTTTCGCCGAGTGGCATTCGGGACACCACGAGGTGCTGTACATCGTGACGGTGCTCATCGCGCTCTCCTACCTCTGGTCCGTTCGTGCAACGCCTGGCTGAACTCGCTATTCCCTACGTGGGGTGGGGTGTTCACCCGGGCGCCTCCCAAGGGATCCCGCCCAGTTGGACGATCCGATCGATCGCCGCCTCTCGCGCCTCCTCGAACGACCCGCGCATCTCGTTGTACGTCTCGCCCTTCTCCTGCAGATACACGCGGTAGGAACCCCCGTCGTCGAGGACGTAGAGCCCGTCCCTGGGACCGACGACGTTGCGGCCAAGTGCCAGCAGGGCTTCGGGTCCGGGTATCTCTGCAATCAGGTCGATGCGTTCGAGGTTGAACGCCTCGCTGAAGTCCGCGGCATTGGTGGCTCGCCGGCCCAGCGTCTGAGACGCGAGCTTCCAGGCTCTCCGCTCCAGGATCGCCCGGGCTTGGTCTTGGCGGGTTGGACGGGTCATTCGGGTGGCGAGCGTAGCCAGGATCGCCAGGTGCAAAACCGACTCGCTGTCGGTCGGCGTCCTGACGAAACTCCCAGAACTCACTCTGGAGGCTCCCCACACATGCAACGTTTGAGTGCACTTCTCGTCGCTGGCGTGCTGCTGTTGAGCGCCTGCGGCGGCGGCGACGACGTGGCTGCCGATACCACGGTGGCGCCCACCACCACGACGGCTCCTACGACGACGCAGCCACCTGCAACGACCACGACTGCGGCTCCCACGACGACGCTGGCGACAACCACGACGGTGTCCCCAACGACGACGACCGCCGCACCGGGCGGAATCGTGGCCGGCGAGGACCCGGACGTGGACGCCATCGTTCTCGCCTATTCGATCGCCTTCGACTCGGAGTCCGACTTCGCCACCAAATCGGCGTACATCGACGACCCGGCTGGGCTCGAGGAAACCGTCGACGCCTACCTCGCCGTGGGTGACTCGTTCGGCGGCGTCAGCGTCGAGGTCGCGGCGGTGACGGTGGAAGGCGACGCGGCAGAGGTCAGCTACGACCTGCTGTTCGGAGGCAACCCCACCTACCCGGACCTCTCGGGCACGGCAGTGCTCACGGATGACGGGTGGAAGGTGCCGCGGACCGTCTTCTGTTCCCTCATGAGCGCTGCTCGCGTCGGCTGCCCCTGAACTGATCGATGGCTCGTAGCGCCGTTGCCCTGCTTGCGCTGTCGCTGCTCACGGCTGCCTGTGGCGGCAGCGGCGACAGCGCCGCACCCGAATCGCCGACGACCGCAGCCGTCACCGAGGCGCCGGTCGATACCGCGGTCGAGGAAGCAGCGGATTCATGGATGTTCGAAGGCGCCGACGGTGTCGTCTCCACAATCAGCGACACCAGCCGCATCGTCGCGCTGAGCGGTGACCTGACGGAGGGAGTGTTCGCGCTCGGGTTCGGCGACTCGGTGGTCGCCGTCGACGTGACGACAGTGGAGCCGGAAACGGCGCGACGGCTCCCGATCATCGGAGTCGGTCGATTCCTGAACGCGGAAGCGGTGCTGGCGCAGGCGCCGACCCTCGTCATCGGTGACACGCAGACCTCGCCCTTGCCTGCGATCGAGCAGATCAGGAGTGCAGGTGTGCCCGTAGTGATCCTCGACGTGCCGACCACCTTCGATGGCCTCTACGCCAAGCTCGTCGCTCTGGGGAAGCTGTTGGGGGACGAGGCTGCGGGTCAGTCGTTGGCGGATCAGGTGGCCGCCGAGGTCGATGCTGCAGTCGCGGCGGTCGACACCCCTGCCCCCTCACCGGGCATCGCCTTCATATACAGCCGCGGTCCCGATGTGATGTTGCTCTTCGGAGAGGGAATGACGACGGTGCCGCTCATCGAGTCCGTCGGGGGCAGGGACGTGGGCGCGGCGTCGGGTGTGAGCGGCACGGTGGCCGTGACCCCGGAAGCGCTCATCGCAGCCGCCCCCGACATCATCATCACGACGAGCGAAGGCCTTGCCGCTCTGGGCGGCGTCGACGGCTTTCTCGCGACGCCCGGCGTTGCGGAGACTCCTGCGGGACGCGATCGTCGGATACTCGACTATCCCGAAGGCGACTTCCTCACGTTTGGGCCCCGCGTTGCGGCATCGATCGCACTCCTGGCCAGCGACATGGCGACGGCGCTGTCGGCCCCGTGACGGCGCAACTCGCAACCGATCATCGAACGAGCCGGCGTGGGGCCACAGCATTCGGATTGAGCATCGGTCTCATCGCCGCCGTGCTTGGAGGTGTTCTTGCCGGTGCCGCCGACGTCGGCCTCGGAGACGTTGCGCATGTGATCGGCTTCAAGCTCGGCCTGGTTGGTGACGAACGGCTTGCGGATGGGGTGCTGTGGGCGGTACGGATCCCACGGGTGCTCGCAGCGGCGCTCGCCGGTGGTCTGCTGGCCGCCTGCGGCGCCGCGCTGCAAGGTGTCCTGCGCAACGACATGGCGGACCCCCAACTCGTCGGGATCCTGCCCGTCGCCGGTCTCGGGGGAGTGGTCGGGATCGCCCTCGGGGGGGCGGGTTCCACTGAGGTCGGTGTGATGGTCGGCGGGGCGATCGCCGGTTCCGTCGCCGCCCTCCTCATCCGCCGCGTGGCGATGCGAATCGGCGACCCGAGCCAGTTCGTCCTCGTTGGCCTCGTGCTGGGTCTCACCGCCCTCGCCTGGCTCGGAGCCGTCGTGGCGGCATGGGACAGCCCGCTGCTGCCGACGTTCTCGTTCTGGGTGTTCGGCGGACTGTCGGGGGCAACCTGGAGCCTGCTCGGCGCTGCGCTTCCGCTCGCCGTGGCGGCCGGTGGCGTGCTGGCAGCCGTGGCCCGCCGCCTCGATCTCGTGGCGCTGGGGGAGCGAGAAGCGCGCCACCTCGGCGTCGACGTTGGGCGCGTTTCGTCGCTCACCCTCGTGGGCTGCGGTCTGGCGGCCGGTGCCGCGGTGGGGCTCGCCGGAATCGTCGGTTTCGTCGGCCTCGTGGTCCCGCTGTCACTTCGCAACGCGATCGGGCCGTCGCACGGCTGGCTCATCTCGCTTTCGGCGCTCGGAGGTGCGGCGGCGGTCGTCGTGCTCGACACCGTGGCGCGCACGATCGTGGCGCCTGTCGAGATACCCGTGGGTCTGCTCACCGCCGGCTTGGGCGGACCCGTGTTCGTCTGGGCGTTGCTGCGATCGCACCGGTGGGCCCAGTGACTGCCCACGTCGTCGTCCAGAACCTCACGGTCGTGCTTGGCGCCAGCGCAGCGCTCACCGATGTTTCGCTCACCGCAGAGACGGGCGAGGTCGTAGGCATCGTCGGGCCCAACGGTGCGGGCAAGACCACCTTGCTTCGAACGATCGCAGGCGACGTGGTCCCGCGACAGGGTGACATCCAGCTTGGCGGCCTTTTGCTGCGGGACTACTCACTGGCGGAGCTGGCTCGACGCCGCGCCTACCTCGGCCCGGTCGCCCCAACCCAGTCGCGCTTTGCCGTCTACGACGTGGTGGCGATGGGGCGCCATCCACATGCCGTAGCCGAGGCCGCGGACGACGACGATGAGGTCGTGGCGGCGGCGCTGGCCGACACCGATGTGGCGCACCTTTCGGCGCGGCCTGTGCGCACGCTCTCGACAGGTGAGCGCCAGCGGGTCGGGTTGGCTCGCGTGCTCGCGCAGCAGACGCCGTTGGTGCTGCTCGACGAGCCGACGTCATCGCTCGATCTGGGACACCAGGAGCTGGTGATGCGCCGCATCCGCACGTCCGCCGCAGCGGGCACCACGGTCATCGTGGTGTTGCACGATCTGAACCTCGCTGCGGCTCATACCGACCGCCTCGTGCTCCTCGACGGAGGCCGCGTTCGCGCCGACGGATCCCCGTTCGAGGTTCTGCAGGCCGACACGCTGACGTCCGCTTATCGCCAGGCGGTGGTCGTCATGCGGCATCCGCACCGGGATTGTCCGCTCGTGCTGCCCGTTGAGGATCATTCCGGTGCGCCGTAACTGCTCACCAACAGCGTCATGTCGGAGAAGAGCGAGACGCCTGGCAGCTGTGATGCTGCTTCCCACAAGTAGGTATTGGGATCGTTCGCCTCGAGCTCGACCGTCCACCCGCGCTGGCGTGCCGCAGCGAGTACCTCGGCGAGCAGGCGGCTGGTGATCTCGTCCGCCTGGCGCACGTCGGGGTCGACGACGCCGCACAAAGCGAGGTGGGCGACGTTCCGCGGAGCACCAAACGGCGAGTCCGTCACGAGCGCGGCACCAGCAACTGCGCCGCCCCGGCTGGCGGTGAAGACGCCGTCGTTGCGTGCAGACCGCAGGTACTTGTCCACGGCTTCGTCCACGTCGAGCGGCCGCGGCGGTGACCACGGGTGCGTCCACAAGTACAGCTCGTCGAGAGCCGCTGCGGCATCGAGATTGGCCTTCCTGCGGTAGTCGACTCGCGTGCGCCGATCCAGCACGTCATCGATCCAGGAGGCGATTGGTTCCTGGCTCGGATCGATTCGCCCCTCCATGGTGCGTTCGCCGGTCACGAAGCCACGCTCCTCATAGAACGCGATGGTGGCCGGGTCGCTCAGCATTTCTCGCACCGTGAACGGCCCTGCGTCCTCGTCCATGATCGCCTCGAGCAGTGCCGAGCCGATGCCTCGGGTGCGGAGCTCGTGCCGCACAGCGAGTCGGAGAAAGGCGTGCGGGTGGCGGCGACTCCCGCGGCTCGATCCGGCGCCGACCACGACACCGTCCAGTTCGGCGACCACCATCGCTCTGATGTCGGTTGAGCCCATCGCAGGGAACCAGTGCTCGATGAAGCCGCGCCGCATGCCCGACCCCCATTGGGAGACGCTGGGCGAGTCGTGGAGGGTCTCGAGCGCGTCGACAGCGATGCCTTCGACTACTGCGCGGTCGGCCTCTCTCGCCGGGCGTGTGATGAGGTTCGCCATCGTCGTGCCGATCGAACTCGGGGGTGGTGTGCTCAGCCTGCCACAGCTCATGAGTTGTCAGGTGGTCAGTTCGACCAACTCGGCGAGCGCCAGTTCCAGGTGTATCGGGATGCGGTCCAGGTCGGGGGTCAACTGCGGGCAGCCCACGACCCCGACATCGACCTGCTGCAGGTAGCTCATCACCGTGATGTTGAGCCCGTTCCCGTCGTAGATGGGCGCCAACGGATAGTTGGCGACCATCAAGGCGCCGCCGAGAAAGAGTGGTGTCGGGGAACCCATCAGATTGGACATCGTGAGGTTGAACAGCGGGGTCATGCGATCCGCCAGGTGATGGGCGGCCGCATAGTGGAACAGGTGTGCGGTTACGGTTGCCGGCGAAAGGTCGCTGAGTTCTCGTATCGGATCACCTGCACCGTTGCTGAGCTGCGCCTTGGCGCTCGACGTCTGCTCCGCAATGAACGCGAGTCGGTGCAGCGGATCGGCCAGGTCGGTGCCGAGCCGGATGAACATGTTCATGAGCTGGTTCGCCTCGGCTGCGTCGGCACCGTTCCCGCGGAACGACATCGGGACCATCGCAACCAAGGAACGATCCACCGCCTCGCCCCGCTCGGCCATCCACTGCGCCAGCCCTTGCCCGACGACGGCGAGTACGACATCGTTGACCGTCGCCCCCGTGGCGTGTCTGACCGCCTTGACGTCGCCGAGTGAGAGTGTCCGGAAGGCAAACGAGCGCTCCGGAGTGAGGGTTGCGCTGAAGGACACCTTGGGTGCCCCGGCGGGCAACGTCGAAGCGACGGTGCCGTGGCGGTCGGCGGCGATGCGGCGGCGTGCGAGGACGGCGCGCAGGCCACGCTCGGTCGCTCGTACGGCTCGCAGCGGCTGCATGGCCAGCGAGCCTGCGGCACGGGTCAACAGCGCGAGATCGCCGGGCACCGCTTCCGGTTCCCACTCCGGCGCCGGCGGAACCGGGGCGACGTCGGGAGTGGGGTCGAACATGGCAGACACCATCTGGATGCCGGCGTTGCCGTCCATCGCGGCATGGTGCGCTTTGGAGAGGATGGCGAAACGACCGCCGGTCACGGCATCGATCACCCATACCTCCCACAGCGGTCGCTGCCGGTCGAGCTGGGTGGCCATGAGCTCGCCGGTCAGTCGTGCAAGTTCGTCCGGGCCGCCGGGTGCTGGTACCGCGATGTGACGAATGTGCCAGCCGAGATCGAATTCCGGATCGTCGACCCACCGCGGATGGTCGAGCTGCAGGGGTACTTCGGCGATGCGCCGGCGGAACTGCGGTACGAGGTGGATGCGGTCCTCGTACACCTGCCGCACCCGCTCGACACCCCACTGGCCGTTGGCCGTCGACGGGTCGTAGATCGCCAGAGATCCCACGTGCATGTGCGAGGTCGGCGACTCCAGGTACAGGAAGTTCGCATCGAAACTCGAGAGGCGCTGCATGCGAAAGACGGTACGCGTTCGGCATGCTCGATCTGTAGGGCCAGAAGTCAGACGTCAGACGTTGGTCGTCCGGCAGCCTGCCACGTGCACGATGAGTCGGCGGCACCATTGGATCGCAGTCGGTGCCGGCCTATGGTGGCGCCGCTGGTCTGGGCCGCCGGCAGCTTCTCATGGGTAGGGGGTAATTGGTGGTGTCTGTCGCGCCATGTTCGGGCTGTGGGAACAGTGTCGACGTCGCGCTCGAATGTCCGTATTGCGCGGCCGGGGCCGATCTTCAGGCGCCGGGCGACGCGGCACCGGCGCCGGCCGAGCCGGATCGGCTGGTCGACGAAACCGAGGTTCGGCTCCTCGACTACCGCAGCACCTACAACCTCGGGGTCGTGCTGCAGCTCATGCTCGCCTTGTACGTCGCAATCGCCGTCTGGTTCGTTGCGGCCTCATTGCCGTATCTGCGCGAGCTCGTGGACCTCAGAGATTCGGGTGCGATCGACGATGCCGGGAGGTTTCTCGCCATCGAGTCCGAGTTTCGGTGGGCGGCCGGGTCCGAGGGCGTTGCGCTGCTGCTGACCGGCTTGGTGTGGATCGTCTGGTTCTATCGCTCGTACAGGAACCTCGGAAGTCTGGGCCATCGCAACGCCCATGCGGTGTGGTGGGCGATCTTCGGTTGGGTGATTCCGCTTGTCTCCTTGTACCGGCCGCGCCAGATCGCCGGGGAGCTGTGGGTCGGGAGCCGACCGCCCGATCGCACCGATCTTGGAGCCGGCCTGCGGGCCGAGCTCGAGGTTCCCTGGTACCTCAACGCGTGGTGGGGCTTCTTCGTCGTGACCAACCTTGCGCTGGCAGTGAACCGTCTCAGCGCGTTCGATCCGTCATTCGATTCCTACGTGGCGGTGCTCCGCGGAGAGGTCGGCGTCGTGGTTGCAATGGCGCTCAGCGCAACCGTGGCATTGCTCGTCGTTGGGTCGATCAACAATGGCCAAGCAGCGCGGGCGCGCTCGCTCGAAGCGGCGGTAGCCAGACGTCTATAGCGAAGCGGGATCGAGCCTCGGCTTGAAAGGCATGCGACTGTCTTCGTACGCATCGATCTCCGGCTCGTGCTGCAGCGTGAGCGCAATGTGGTCGAGGCCGTTGAGCAAGCAGTGCTTGGCGAACTCGTCGATCGCGAACCCGACTTTGAAGTCGCCCGCCGCCACGGTCTGTGTCTCGAGGTCGATGGCCACCTCGTTGTCAGGGTCCTCGGCCATCTTGGTCAGCGTCGCGACGTGATCCTCGGGGAGCACGACCGGCAGTAAGCCGATCTTGTGGCAGTTGTTGCGGAAGATGTCGGCGAAGGAGGGAGCGATGATTGCTTCGAATCCCCAGTCCTCGATCGCCCATGGGGCGTGCTCCCGTGACGATCCCGATCCGAAGTTCGGTCCGGTGACGAGCACTTTGGCGTTGGCGTACTCCGGCCGGTTGGTGAGGAAGTCGGGTATCGGCTCGCCTTCGGTATCGAACGCCCAGTCGTAGAACAGGAACGGTCCGAACCCACTGCGCTCCACACGCTTCAGGAATTGTTTCGGGATGATCTGATCCGTGTCGACGTTGGCGCGCGCCAGCGGCGCCATCTGGCCCTGGATGAGGCCTACGGGTTCCATCACTCCCA
>DATHZQ010000022.1:0-4157 GCA_035458525.1 Acidimicrobiia bacterium | reverse complement strand
GGGGCCGTGGTCGAGAGCCTTGCGGCGGCGGGGATGTCGTCATGATGTGGCGACTCGCTTGGCTCGAGCTGAAGGTGCTCGTCAGGGATCCGCTGACCTGGGTCTTCTCGCTTGGGCTCCCCTTGCTCGCCCTGCTCGGCGTTGGCTTCATACTCGGCAACGACCCGGAGCCGGACAGATTCGGCGGGCTCGGCGCCGTCGATTACTACGTCCCGGCCTACGTGATCATGGTGGTCGCTGCTTTCGCCTGGGTGAGCGTTCCGCGCCACATTGCGGCCTACCGAGAGCGCGGCATCCTGCGCCGGTACCGGGCTGCCGGCATGTCGCCCTGGCCGCTGCTCATGGCGTTCGGTTTGATCGTTGTCGTGCTGGCGGCGGTGACCAGCCTTGCCTTCGCAACCCTTGTCGGTCTTCTCTTCGGCGTGTCGCTGCCGAACACCCTTTGGCTGGTGATCATCGGTTTCCTGGTCGCCGCGGTTGCTTTCGCCGCAGTTGGGATCACGCTGGGTGTGATGTTGCCCAGCGCACGCGTGGCCGAAGTGGTCGGTGTTGTGCTTTGGTTTGCGCTGCTCGTGGTGGGCGGCGCCGGCGTGCCACGGCAGGAACTCACGGTGGCGATGCAGCGGGTCCAAGACGCAACGCCGGTGTGGCACGCCGTGCAGACGCTGCAGGACGCCTGGTTTGGAATGGATGCCGGTGCGTCGTGGCTCGCACTCCTCGGGTTGCTCGTCGTTGGCGTCGCAACCGCCTCGCTGACCTTCCGCCTCGAGTAGCCGCCTGCGTACTCCCTGGCCAGATCAACGGCACACTCGGCGTCCCGTGATAGCCTCGCCCAACAACACAGAAAGGGCCCATCACGGTGACCGCAATCACGAAGATCTGGGCCCGCGAGGTCCTGGATTCCCGAGGGAACCCGACCGTTGAAGCCGAGGTCCTGCTCGCTGGCGGGGGCTTTGGACGGGCGGCGGTTCCATCAGGGGCATCGACTGGGGCGCTCGAGGCCAACGAGCTTCGAGATGGCGGAGACCGCTACGGCGGCAAGGGCGTACAGCGGGCTGTCGCCAATGTCAATGACACGATTGCTCCGGCATTGTTGGGTGTCGACGCCACCCGACAAGAGCGCATCGACCAGGTCATGCTGGACTTGGACGGCACTCCGAACAAGGAGAAGCTCGGGGCCAATGCAATCCTCGGTGTGTCGCTCGCCGTGGCACGGGCCGCAGCGTCCGGCGTCGGTCTGCCCCTCTACCGCTATCTGGGAGGGACGCCGGCGCGAACGCTTCCGGTGCCATGCCTGAACGTGCTCAATGGCGGCGCACACGCCGCCAACTCCGTCGACATTCAAGAATTCATGCTCGTGCCGGGCGGCGCGCCGAGTTTCAGCGAGGCGCTGCGGGCGGGCGTCGAGGTCTACCACGCTTTGAAGAAGGTGCTCGCCGGTCGCGGTCTCACCACCAACGTGGGCGACGAGGGTGGATTCGCTCCCGACCTACCGGCCGATCGGGCGGCCCTCGAGCTGCTCACCGAAGCGGTGGAAGCAGCCGGATACGCACCGGGCACCGACATCGCCTTTGCCCTCGACGTTGCCGCCACCGAGCTCTACCGAGCCGGCTACTACGAGCTCGATGGCCGCCAGCACAGCTCCGAGGAGATGGTCGACTATCTGGCGGGTCTCGTCGACGATTTTCCCCTGGTGTCGATCGAGGACGGTCTGGCAGAGGACGACTGGGACGGTTGGGCCATCTTGACGGAGCGGCTCGGCGAGAAGGTCCAGCTGGTGGGCGACGACCTCTTCGTCACCAACGAGGCGATCCTGCGGCGCGGCATCGACGAGAACGTCGCCAATGCCATCCTCATCAAGGTCAATCAGATCGGTTCGCTCTCCGAGACGCTGCACACGATGCAGCTTGCCGAGGGCGCCAAGTACGGCCGCATGGTGTCGCACCGGTCCGGTGAGACCGAGGACTCGTTCATCAGCCACCTCGCCGTCGCCACGAATGCCGGGCAGATCAAGACGGGTGCCCCGGCTCGTGGGGAGCGAACGGCGAAGTACAACCAGCTGCTCCGGATCGAGGAAACCCTGGCAGCCGACGCCCGCTACGCCGGTTGGGCGCCATTTGGTGGTACTCCGTGACGAACGCCACGATCGAGCGGCGCAGCGAGCGTCACACCGAGTGGCCCGAGCCGCAGCGTGGGCGCTCGGCCGGATGGCTTGCCGTACTGCTCATCGTTGCGCTGGCGATCACCCTCGCGGGCATCTTCCCGTTCCGTCAGTTGCTGGCGCAACAGCGGCAGGTGGAGTCGACGCAGGCCAAGCTCGATGCGCTCGTTGTCGAAAACGAGCGACTCGAGGAAGAGGCAGCGATGCTCGGCACCCCCGCCGAGATCGAGCGAGTCGCACGCGAGGAGCTCGGTCTCGTGCGGCCGGGCGAGGTCGGCTACCGCGTCGAGGTCCCGCAGACACGCGCCGAACCTCCCGAGGAGGTTCCTTCCGTGCAGCCAGTCGACGAGCGCACCTGGCCGGAGAAGATCTGGGACTTCCTCACCGGGCGTGACCTCGCACCGGATGGATGACCGCGGGATCGTGGCCGCCCAACTCGGGCGGGAGCCGCGATCGACGGTCGAGGTCGTCGCTCGATGCCATCTCGGCGTGCCGGTGGTCATCGCCGTTCCCCCGCACCTCGACGACGGGACGCCGTTCCCGACGCGCTACTGGTTGACGTGCCCGCTGGCGACCCGGCGTATCGGCCGCATCGAATCCCGTGGTGGCGTGCGCGCTGCCGAGGACCGCATCGCCGCCGATCCAGCCCTGGCGGAACGGTTCGCGGCTGCCAATGACCGCTATCAACGCGAGCGCGACACGTTGATCGGCGACGACGCACCACCGCATGTGCCTTCCGGGGGCGTGGGCGGCACCCAGTATGGGGTGAAATGCCTGCATGCTCACTACGCCGACTTCGCCGCCGGCAACGACAATCCGGTTGGCGAGCACACCGCATCCGAGATCGAGCCCCTCGACTGCCGCACTCCGTGCGTTGCTGAGATCGAGGGCGTCGTGCGCCGCGACCCGGACTGGCGAGAGCCCAAGCGATGACCCGGGTTGCCGCGATCGACATCGGCACGAACACGACTCGCCTGTTGGTGGCGGAGGTCGGGGACGCGCGGCGGCCGGTCGCATGGCACGAACACCGCAGCGTGGTCACGCGCCTTGGCCATGGCGTCGACGAGACCGGCACGCTGCGGGCCGATGCCATCGAGCGAACCGTCGCGGTTCTGGCCGAGTACGGGAACGCGGTCCGGCGGTGGGAATGTGAGCGGATCCGGGCCGTGGCGACGTCTGCAACGCGCGATGCAGTGAATCGGGACGACTTCTTGAATCCTGCCGAGGTCGCGCTTGGTGTCCGGCCCGAGGTGATCTCGGGCGAGGCGGAGGCGGCGTTGTCGTTCACGGGCGCCACGGGGGGCGTCGTGGGTCCGATGCCCTACCTCGTGGTCGACCCCGGCGGTGGAAGTACCGAGTTCGTTCATGGCTCAGACGCCCCCGATGGCGTCGTCAGCGTGGACATCGGTTCGGTGCGGCTCACCGAACGCCTTCTTCCCGACAAACCTGCAACGATCGCTCAGCTCACTGCGGCGCGCGCCCATGTCGACGAGCTGCTGTTCGACCGGGTGGGTGCGGTCGAGCCCTTTGTCACGGCGGTCGGTGTCGGCGGTACGTACACCGCCCTCGCCGCGATCCGGCTCGAGCTCGAGACGTACGACAGCGACAAGGTCCACGGGACCGTGCTCACCCTGGCCGACCTGCACGAGGTCGCCGACGGGCTGGCGACGCTGTCGCTCGAAGCAACCGAGGCGATCCCTTCCCTCGACCCTGCCCGTGCGCCGGTGTTGCTCGGCGGCGCCATCGTGGCCGAGCGCGCCCTTCGCCACACCGGGGCCAGAGCGATCACCGTCTCAGAGCGAGACATCCTCGACGGCATAGCCCTGAGCCTCGCCACGGGATAGTCCCCCACGAAGTGGAAGTGGTGATAGTCCCCCACGAAGTGGAAGTGGTGATAGTCCCCCACGAAGTGGAAGTGGTGATAGCTCCCCACGAAGTGGAAGTGGTGATAGTCCCCCACGAAGTGGAAGTGGTGATAGTCCCCCACGAAGTGGGG
>DATHZQ010000021.1:0-49870 GCA_035458525.1 Acidimicrobiia bacterium | reverse complement strand
CACCCGGAGGACCAGGATCAACCGGAGGACCCACCTCACCCGGAGGACCAGGATCAACCGGAGGGCCCACCTCACCCGGAGGACCAGGATCAACCGGAGGGCCCACCTCACCCGGAGGACCAGGATCAGCTGGAGGGCCGTCGTCGCCATCGCGCTCGGGGCCGGTCTGTGCTGCCGGCTCCTCGTCACTCACGTCATCGTTGGGGTTGGCCGGAGTCTCACCGCATTCGAGCGTGAGAGGTCCGCCGCTCTCGCCGCCCCTGTCGGCGGCGGCATCCTGGATGCAGCTGACCCAGGCCTCCAACTCGGCGAGGTAGACATCGACGACGTCTGTTAGGCCCAGCCCCCCAGCGATATCCGCAGCGCTATTCGTATTCGTGACTTGTCCAATGGTCGTCCCCGCTGCGGAGGCCGGCGGCGCTTGCGCCGCTGGCCCCTCGTCGGCCGCGATCTCCGCCGCGACGATCGTTGCGTCCTCCGCCGCATCCGCCTCTTCGGCGACCATCTCTGGTGCAGCAATCGGCGGCTCCTCGTTGCCGAGCGTCAGCTCCGGAACCGCAAGTGCCACACCCCCTCCAAGCAACGCCAAGGCCATGCCAAGGGTGGCGGCATTGGGTCCCAGGCGTCTTCGCAGGCTGCTCAGCATTCCCCCAAGCTCCTCTGTCGACCCCGACTACAGCAAGCCGGTCTAGTTTCGGGTTCGCTTGCGTCTCACGTAGACCCGGCGCGACGCAGGACTCCCGTAAGCATCCTCGCACACAGTTGTCGTTATGTCATTGGCGTTCTGGACGTACCGGCCGTCGGGACGCCGCTCGAGGATCATCCATGCGTCAGGACCACAGTCGGCTGGCGGGGTTGCGGCCTGCCGGGCCGGTCAGAAGATCCAGTCGACGAACAGCACGACACCCTGGATCAGCCGGTAGGCGAGGTAGATGCTCACCATTGCGATGGTGAGGATGAACCCGAACGGCCACTTCTCGTCCTCTGGAATCTCGGCGGCAGCCGGGTCCTCGATCGAGCGGTCGGCGTCAGCCTCGCTCATACCGGCGGCACCCCGTGGCGGCGGCCGGAGAAGTATCGCTCCTTGCGGGCAGCATATGACAGCCGTGTGATGAGATCGTGGCGCAGATCCTCAGGCTGGACGACCGCGTCGATCACGAGCTCGGACGCCAGCCGCAACAGGTCCACGTCCTCTTCGTACTCGCTGCGCCGCTCGGTAACGAACGCCGCTTGCTCCTCTTCGGGCAGCGCCTGGATCTTGTTGAAAAACACCGCGTTCACCGCCGCCTCAGGGCCCATCACGGCAATCTCCGCCGTCGGCAGCGCCACCGTTGCCTCAGGCCGTAGCCCGGGTCCGGAGAACGCATAGAGCCCGGCGCCGTATGCCTTGCGGACGATGATCGAGATGCGCGGCACCGTCGCTTCGGCGATTGCGGTCAGCATCTTGGCGCCGGACCGGATGATGCCTTGGCGCTCCACCTGGGTACCGATCATGAATCCCGGAACGTCGGCGAAGAACAGCAACGGGATGTTGAACGCATCGCACAGCCAGATGAAGCGAGCCGCCTTGTCGGCCGAGTCGACGAACAGCACGCCGCCGAGGTGACTCGGCTGCGAGGCCACGATGCCGACCGGCTTGCCATCGAGGCGGGCAAGGGCCGTGATGAGCTCGGGCGCAAACAATTCCTTCACCTGCAACAGGCTTTCGGCATCCACGATGCCTTCGAGGAACTCCACCATGTCGTAGCCGTGCGTGGAGTCTGCAGGCAGCACACTGCCCGGATCGTCGTGCGCCGGTGCGTCCGAGGCGTACGCAGGCGGCATCACCTTGTAGCTCCCGGCAACGTACGAGAAGTACGTCCTGGCCCAATGGATCGCGTCTTCGTCGCTCGTCACCAACGCATCACCACAGCCCGACACCGAGCAATGCATGCGGGCCCCGCCCATCTCTTCGAGCGTCGTCTCCTCACCGATGACCATCTGCGCCATGCGCGGCGACCCGAGGTACATCGAGGCCCTGCCCTCCACCATGATCACGACGTCACAAAACGAGGGGATATAGGCGCCGCCGGCCGCCGAAGGGCCGAACAGGCAGCAGATCTGGGGCACCCGGCCCGAGAGCCGCACCTGGTTGTAGAAGATCTTGCCGGCACCGCGCCGGCCCGGGAACAGCTCCACCTGATCGGTGATTCGTGCACCCGCCGAGTCCACGAGGTAGAAGACCGGGAGCATCTCGTCGTAGGCCGCCTCGAGGGTACGGATGATCTTTTCGACGGTGAGCTTGCCCCAGCTGCCGGCCTTGACCGTCGGATCGTTGGCAATGATCACGACGGGACGGCCGTCGACCAATCCCCGTCCGGTGACGACGGCGTCTGCCGCCAACCCGTCTGCCGTGGCGTTGGCCAGCAAGCCATCCTCTTCGAAGGTCCCGGGATCGCACAAGAGGTCGACGCGGTCGCGCACGAACAGCTTGCCCTGCGTCTTCAGCTTCTCGTGATACTTCTCCGGTCCGCCGGCGAGCGCGGTTTCCGCAGCCTTGCGGAACCGTTCCTCGAGCGGGCGACCGTCAGCCACGATCGTGCATGCCTCCGTGCATCTCGCCAGGCTACCGGACTCGGTGCGCCCGGCGACTCAGGCTTCGAGCTCGCGGCGATTGTGACGCCGGCGGGTGTAAATCCGGAGGGGCGTGCCGAGGAAGTCGTATTCGCCGCGAATCCGGTTCTCGAGGAAGCGCACGTAGTCCGGCCCCAAGTCGCCACCGCGGACAAACAGCACGATGGTCGGCGGCTCGGTTGCGGCCTGCACGGCGTAGATGATGCGTGGCCGCTTGCCGCGGCGCATCGGTGGCGGATGCGCCTCCTGCCATTCCCGGATCAGCCGGTTGAGCTCCGGGGTCGGGATCCGATGCCGGCGAGTCTCGAGCACGGCGCGGACCGCCTTCGGAAGCCGGTGGAGGCGACTCCCGGTCTTCGCCGAGAGCCGCAACACCGGCGCCCACGATACGAATGCCAGGCGGTCCGCCACGCCGTCCTCCGTCTTGAGACGGCTCTCCTCGTCGACGTCGTCCCACTTGTTGAGCAGCACGATGAGCCCCACGCCGGCGTTGACGATCTCCTCAGCCAGCCGCTGCTCCTGATGCGTGACGCCTCGCTGCCCGTCGATCACGAGCAGAGCCACGTCTGACTGCTTGAGCACGTCGCGCGCCCGCATGACGGCGTAGTAGTCGACGTCGTCCTTGATCTTGGTGCGCCGCTTGATGCCGGCCGTGTCGATCAGCTCGAAAGGCTCTCCGTCCAGTTCCACGACGAGGTTGATCGGGTCGCGGGTCGTCCCCGGGACCTCGGACACGAGCACCCGCTCCTCTCCTGCCAGCTTGTTGAGCAACGTCGACTTGCCAACGTTGGGCCGCCCAATGATGGCGAGGCTGGCGATGGTCTCGTCCAGCTCCCGGCCGGCGTCCTCCGGAAGCATGTCGACCAAAGCGTCCAGGAAGTCTCCCGTTCCCCTCCCGTGCTGGGCACTCACCGGCAACGGTGCGCCCAAGCCCAGCGCCCACAGGTGGGCCAGATCCTCTTCCTGGCGGGGGCTGTCGACCTTGTTGGCCACGAAGACATGAGGGATGCCACTGCGCAGCAGCAGCCGCGCCACGCCCTGGTCGTCGTCGGTCAGACTCGTCGTCGCATCTGCAACGAAGATCACGACGTCGGCGGCGGAAACCGCCGACTCGGCTTGGCCGCGAATCCCCGCCGTCAACTCCTCGTCCGGGTTCAGCTCCCATCCGCCGGTATCGACGATCAGGAACTCGCGGCCGTTCCACTCGGCGACGAACTCGCGTCGATCACGGGTGACGCCCGCCTGTTCATCGACAACCGCGGCACGTTTGCGCAGGATCCGATTGACGAGCGTCGACTTGCCGACGTTGGGACGGCCGAGGACGGCGACGACGGGAAGCGTGCTCATGCGGCGAGACCTGCCAGGAGGCCACCGGCCGTCGCTGCCACGGCACGCACCGGTGCAGGTGCGACCTCGTTGAGATGCCCGAGGGCGACGTCGTCGAGGAACCGGTCGCCGACGAGCGCAACATCGGGCAGCACGTACAGCGCAGCGGGTTCGCTCTCCGCGGACAGGGCACGCTCGACGTCGGCGCCGCTCAGCAACCCGGCGACGGCGACGTTGCCGCCGAAAAAGTCGTTGCGGACGGGCAATATCCGCAGCGGGCGGCCCGCCAGGCGCTCCAGACGACCGAGCACCGGTTCCAGCACCTGCGCTCCGTATTCGCCCGTGACGATCACCGCAGTGCCGGCAGGCGCCCGCGTGTCGCTCGTGTCGTCCGTCCGTGGCGCCCGGTACCCGAGCGCGGGAGCTGCGGGAATGGAGCGCCACTCGCCCGTGATCATCGGCGCTTCGAGCCCGGTGCCCCGCTCCAGCCGTGCGATCTCGTCGTAGAGCGCCCGCACCATGCCGATGCCGTTTTCGTGCTGGGGGTAGTCCTCGTACGTGTCGCCATCGGGGATCGGCTCCCCGGCAACGAGGTACAGCTCGTCGGCGGCGAAGAACAAGCGGCGACCCAGGCGCCGCCGTGCAACTTCCTGCCACTCGTGGATGACGGCGACGTCGCGCTGGGCGTCATCTCGGCGGTGGACCCGAAGCCCGGCCTCCTTGTTGAACTGGGAGAGACCGAGCGGGACGATGCCAACCGACGCCAGTTGCGGATACGCAACCACGATCTCGGCACAGGTGCGGGCCAGGACGTCGCCGTCGTTGATGTCGGGACAGAGCACGATCTGGCCGTGCACCGTCATCCCGTGCTCCAGCAAGCCGCGGAGCCAACGCAAGCTCGTCGCCCCACGCGGGTTGCGCAACATGGCCGAGCGGACGTCCGGGTCGGTGGCGTGGATCGAGACGTAGAGCGGTCCGAGCTTCTCTTCGACGACGCGGGCCAGATCGAGCTCGGTGAAGCGGGTGAGCGTCGTGAAGTTGCCGTAGAGGAACGACAGCCGGTAGTCGTCGTCCTTGAGGTACAGCGACTTACGCAATCCGGGGGGAAGCTGATAGATGAAGCAGAACGAGCAGTGGTTGTCGCACGTCTGCACTCGGTCGAAGATCGAAGCGTTGAGCCGGATGCCGAGCGGCTGCCCGGCGTGCTTCTCGATCAGCAGCGGTCCCTGCGAGCCGTCCCGATCGAGCACCAGCTCCGGGTCGGCTTCGTCGATGAGCTGCTGGTACTCGATGACGTCGGTCGGCGTGATTCCGTTGACCGCGACGAGCCGATCGCCCGGTTGGAGACCGGCGAGATCGGCAGGGCTGCCGGGAACGACTTCGAGGATCGTGGGGAGCGACATGAGCCAGGGCAAGTGTAGGGATGCGTTGCCCCGAGACCGCCGCTCCTGCCGTCGCGGGCAAGGACACCGGCAGGCCTACCATTCCCGCCATGCCACGCAAGGTGCTCTTGGCTGAGCCACGGGGGTTCTGCGCCGGGGTCGAGATGGCCATCAAGGCTCTCACCTGGATGGTGCGAATCTTCGAGCCGCCGGTCTATTGCTATCACGAGATCGTGCACAACGCTGCCGTCGTCACCGCCTTCGAGCGTGCCGGAGTCGTGTTTGTCGATGATGTGACGGAAGCTCCCCCAGGCGCCCCGATCATGCTGTCGGCGCACGGATCCGCGCCGGAAGTCGTTGCAGCTGCCGAGGAGCGAGCTGCGGTCATGGTGGATGCGGTGTGCCCGCTCGTCACCAAGGTGCATCATGAAGTGAAGCGCATGGCGTCGAAGGGCTTCGAGATCATCTACGTCGGCCACGTCGGACACGACGAGGCGGTCGGAGCTGTCGCCGAAGCCCCCGAAGCCGTGCAGTTGGTGGATCCGCGCAATGGGCTCGGCGGGTTCACCGCCGACGATCCGGCGAAGGTTGCGCTGCTCGCCCAGACCACGCTCGGGATGTACGAGTGGGAGGGCGTGCTCGACGATGCGATGCAGGCATATCCGGAGCTGTGGACCGCGCGCAAGAGCGACCTCTGCTACGCAACCACGAACCGGCAGACCGCGGTGCAACGCTTGGCCGCCGAGGCGACGCTGATTCTCGTCGTCGGATCGGAGAACTCCTCGAACACACAGGCTCTCGTACGCGTCGCACGCAACGCCGGGGCCGAAGCCCATCGGGTCGACGGCCCCGGCGGCGTCGATCGAACGTGGCTCGATGGCCACGACGTGGTCGGAATCACCGCGGGCGCCTCGGCGCCCGATCAGCGCGTGCAAGCGATCATCGAAGTCGTTGCGCCGACTGAAGGGGTCGACCTGTTGCGGGTGACCCAGGAGGATGAGTATTTCCCGCTGCCGCCTTCGCTTCGCAAGTTCGTCGTGACGCTCCAGGCGTTGGTCGAAGGGGCGTATGCCTGCCGAACGCCGGCACAATCCGGTCTCATCGAACGCGACCGGGAGTGGGGGGCGACGGAGGCCCTCGAGCTACTCGAGGTCTGACACCTCGCGACCTGCGTACCGATCCTCCCGATTTGCGGCGTCTACCAACGCCAGCACTGCGTCCACGACGCCTTGCGCATCCAACGCAGCGGTATCCAGCACCACCGCGTCGGCGGCAGGCTGCAACGGCGACACTTCCCGGTTCGAGTCGTGCCGATCGCGCCGGGCCATGTCGGAGGCGATGTCTGAGATGGCGACTCCAGCGACCTCCCGATCACCTGCCCTGCGTGCTGCACGTACCTCGGGAGGGGCCGTCAGGAACACCTTGACGGGAGCGTCGGGAAACACCACGGAGCCGATGTCGCGGCCCTCCACGACGGCTGAGCCACCCCGCTTCCGCACCCACTCCCGCTGCAGCTCGACACAGATATCGCGCACTGCGGCGATCGCAGAGACGGCACTGACGGCTCCGGTGACGGCCGGGCTCCGTACATCCGCAGTCACCTCGTCACCATCCAGCCACACCTGACCTCGGCCGTACTCGACCTCCATCGCAGCAACAACCTGGATCACCGCAGGCTCGTCGGCGATCTCGACCTCTGCGTTCAACACGGCCAGCGTGGCGGCTCGATAGATCGCACCGGTGTCGAGATGGGGGACACCAAGCTCGTCGGCCACGAGGCGGGTCACCGTGCTCTTCCCGACGCCGCTCGGTCCGTCGATGGTCACGACCACAGCGCCATCACCTGCTCGTAGAAGCCGGGCCACGAGATGCCCGCAACTTCGGCACCGTCGATCGCAACCTCACCGTCGACGCCGATGGCGGCCACTGCCGCGGCCATGGCGATGCGATGATCCCCCTGAGTCTCGACCACGCCCGGCTCGAGGAATCCCGTCCCGAGCACCACGAAGCCGTCGTCCAAGCGCTCGGCGCCACCGCCCAGCGCCCGGATCATGTCGACGGTCGCCGCGATTCGGTCACTCTCCTTGGCGCGCAACTCCGCAGCGCCGCGGACCCGGGTCACACCCTCGCCAAGTGCACCCAACACGGCGACGAGGGGCAGCTCGTCGAGGGCGGCCACCGCAAGCTCCCCATCGACCTCGGCGTGGAACAGCCCACGGCCCCGCACCGTCACGGAGCCGATCGGATCGCCCAGGATCATGCTGGTCACCTCCGCGGAAATCTCGGCACCGAACATTTCGAGCACCTGGAGAAAGCCAATTCGGCCGGGGTTGAGCGAAACCTCCGGGGTCGTCACCACCGCGTCCCGGCGCGCTGCCGCCAGCGTCCACAAGAACGCCGCCGAAGACGGGTCGCCGGGGACGTCGTACTTCCATGCGGGAACGTTGCCGGGCAGAACCCGGTAGCGGCCGTCGTCGGTTCTCTCCCCCAGACCCCATGCGGTCAGCCATCGCTCGGTGTGGTCGCGATAGCCCGTGGGCCCGTGGATCGATGCCGCATCCTCTGCTTGCAGCGCGGCGAGCTCGAATGCAGACCGGACCTGGGCGGATGCGATCGGGATCTCGACGTCGGCACCTCTCAGGGGACCTCTCGCACCCACCTCGACCGGCGGCCTCCCGCCATGCCCGAGGCGAACGCGGGCGCCCAGAGCCTCCAAGGGATCCACGAGGCGCCGCATCGGCCGCACCATCAGCGATGCATCTCCCACGAGCGTGCTCCGAAACGGTCGGGCCGCCAACGCACCGGCAAGGAGCCGAAGCGTTGTGCCCGAGTTCCCGCAGTCGAGCGGTGCCTCAGGGGACTGCCAGCGGTCCACGCCTTTGGATCGAATCGTGATGCCGTCGTACTCCACGCCGAGGTGGGTCAGGACGCGCCGCGTCGATGCCACGTCGGCACCGGGGCCGCCGCCGATCACCTGGCTCTTGCCACTGGCCATGGCGGCGAAGATCAGGGCCCGATGTGACAGCGACTTGTCACCCGGGACGCGAACCGTTTGGGCGAAGGCAGATCGAGGTAGGGCAACGGGACGGATCGACATCACTGCTCCGGAGACGAAGCCCCATCATCCCACGCCGTACCGGCAGCGGAGTACAGCGAACGCACCTCGTCGAGGGTCAACGGGCGGTGCTCGCCCGGACGCAGCTGCGAGTCTCGTAGCGGCCCGATCATGGTGCGGACGAGCCGCTGCACCGGATGGCCGACGGCTTCGAGCATGCGCCGCACCTCGCGCTTGCGGCCCTCACCCATCACGACCTCGAGCAAGCTTCGATCCGGGCGCCGGTCCACGACCCTCGCCGTGACCGCCGCAGCGGGGCCGTCCTCGAGCTCGACGCCACTCGTGAGCCGGCGGGCCACGCCGTCGGGCACCGACCCGGTCACCAGCACCGAGTACGTCTTCGTCACGCCGTATCGCGGGTGCGTGAGTCTGAGGGTCAACTCTCCATCATTCGTCAGCAACAGGAGACCCTCGCTATCGATGTCCAGGCGGCCGACGGGGTACAACCGGTCGTCTCCTCCGATGAGCTCCACGACGGTGGGCCGGCCGGAGGGATCGTCGGCCGTCGAGACGACGCCAACCGGCTTGTTCAGCAGCTCGTAGCGCAACTCGGGACGCACCGGGAGCGGTATGGCGTCGATCTCGATCGCCACCTCCGCCGGATCCACCTTCTGACCGATGCTCGCGGTGACACCGTCGACCGTGACCCGGCCGGCAGCGATCAATTGCTCAGCGCGCCGGCGCGACGCGAACCCGGAGTTGGCGATGACCTTGTGGACCCGCTCCGTCATCCTTCGGGCCGGAAGGGGCGCTCCAGAGTCTCCACCACGTCGGCCGGAGGTACGTGATCGGCGATGGGCGGTAGGTCGCTCAGACTGTCGACTCCCAGCTTCTCCAGGAACATCTCGGTGGTGCCGTACAAGACCGCTTGTCCTGGTCCGTCGGCGCGACCGATCGCAAGAACGAGCCCGCGCCTTTCCAGCGTTCGCAGCGCCCGCTCCGAATCCACGCCGCGGATCTCAGCAATCTGGCCGCGCGAAACCGGCTGGCGATAGGCGACCACCGCAAGCGTTTCCAGCGCCGCCCCTGACAGCCGGGTTGCCTTTTCGGTGGCGGCGAATCGCTCGAGGTAGGGATGCGCATCCGGATGGCTGTACATGCGCCATCCGCCGGCGACCTGGCGAAGCACGACGCCTCGGCCTGCTTCCTCGTACGACGTGCTCATCCGGGTGAGCTCGTCTTCCACTTGCGCTTTGGGAACCTCGAGCAGCTCCGCGAGCTCGCCGCTGCGCAGCGGTTCCTCCGCAACGAAGAGAATCGCCTCGAGAATCGCTTGCGTGTCCATCAACTCCACTCCGTCTCGATGTCCCCGACCGCCTGCTGGGCGTCAGGATCGTGCGCCACGGTGATGGCGGCGCCGGCGTGCTCTTGATCGACCTGCACGATGCCCCAGCGTGCGAGTTCCAAGATGGCCAAGAAGTAGGCGATCACCTGCATGGGGTGTTTGCAGTGTGCGACGAGCGCATCGAACTCGGCAACCGCCTCGCCGCTGAGGCGGCGGCGCAAGTCGACGATCGCATCGTCGACGGATGGAAGGTCGAGCTCGAGGTGATCGAGCTCCGGCTCCTCGAACGGCCGGTTGAAGGCGCGGGCCGCGATGGCGGCCAGCTCGGCGGGCCCGACTCCAAGGCGAAACTCCGGTGGTGCCGGTGTGATGTCGGGATCGAGTCCGGCCATACGTGGCACGTAGCGGGCGTTGCCCTCCATCCGGTGTGCCAGCACGGCGGCCACGTCTTTGAAAGTGAGACACGCCAGCAGCCGAGCCAGCAGCCGATCTCGTTCTTCCGCCAGAGCGAGCTCTTCGTCGATGTCGACGTCGGCGTCTCCGGGAAGCAGATGGCGCGCCTTGAGCTGGATCAGCGTTGCTGCGATCAGCAGGAACTCCGAGGTGACGTCGAGATCCAGATCGCGCATGGCGTCCAGGTGCTCGACGTACTCGGTGACCAAACGACCCAAGCTCAGCTCCGTGATGTCCACCTGGTGGGACATGATCAGTTGCAGGAGCAAATCGAGGGGACCCTCGAACACCCGCGTTTTGACCTCGTAACCCATCGTCTCTTCTCGCTTCCGAATTCGCCACCATGGTATGTCGATCGGCGCCGATCGCGGCGCCTTTGCCCAGTTGCGACTCAGGACGTCAGATGTCGTCGGCGTCGAGCAGGATCCGCCACGCCGCTGCATCGTGGGACTGTGGATCTGGGTCGGGATGGCGCCGCGCAAAATCCATGGCGATCGCCGATGCGCCTGCATCCTCGAGGACCATCGCTCCCAGCTCCCCATGGGCCCGATAGGCTCGCATCTCCGCTGGAAGGCTCGCGCCCATGGCGTCGAGCACGGTTGCGACACTTCGGCCGACGGCCCCCAGCGAGCTGTGCGCTTTGCCCACGTCGTGCAGCAGCGCGGCGTTCAACAGCTCCCACGAGTCGGAATGGATGGCCGCTCGCCGCATCGTCTCGAACGCGTGGCGCTGATCTGCGGGCGCCTGTGCCCAGAAGAGGTGGCGCTCCGGCGGTCGGAGCCGCACCGCCACGATCCGCTGCTCCGCCGGCGTCAATGGCGTGGCCAGGAGCGTGCCGAAGAAGCGTCTCACCAGGTGGGAGATGTCGAACGGCGTGACGGAACTCAGCGCTTCGACTTGCACTCGACGCACAAGCGGGACGTGGGCCGGAACTCCATTCGGGTGGCACCGATCTCTTTGCCACACCCCTCGCAGCTCCCGTACGAGCCGTCCGCCGTTTTGGCAAGCGCACGGTCGACATCCTGGAGCATGCCGCTGAGGTTCTCCACGATCCCAATCAGCTCAGAGCGTTCAGCAGTGGCGGCGGCTGCGTCGGCGAACCCGTCGCCGAACTCCATCTCACCGGTCAGCTCGCCCTTCTCGGTCGCTCCGAGCTCGGCCAGTTGTTTTGCCAGCTTCTCCCGCTCATCTTTCAGGGCGGCGACGGCTGCGTCGATGTCCACGTAGAACCACTCCTCGAACGAGAGGCCTTGTCATCTGCTCCGGGGGTGGGAGGTGAGGAAGACCTCGTACAGATGCTGCGGCGATACCCGCGTGTAAATCTGTGTCGTGGAAATACTAGCGTGACCGAGTATCTCTTGGACCGTCCTCAGGTCCGCCCCTCCCTCGACCATGTGGGTTGCTGCCGAATGGCGCAGCACGTGGGGGGATACTTCATCCGGCTCGAGTCCCGCGGCTACTGCGCTTCGACGCACAATGAGGAACACGCCCTGGCGGCTGAGCTTCCCACCACGCACGTTGAGGAACACCCAGCCAGGGTCGTCGCCACCCCGCTTCAGCTCGAGGCGCACGGGGAGGTATCGCTCCAGGGCTTCGACGGCGAGCCGGCCGAGCGGGACGATCCGTTGCTTTGCCCCCTTCCCGGTCACGAGAGCGCTGCGCTCGATCAGGTCGATGTCGACCAACTGCAAATCTACGGTTTCGGCAACCCGAGCACCGCTGGCGTACATGAACTCGAGCAATGCGCGATCCCGCAGCCCGAGCGGCGTCGAGGGATCTGGTCCCTCGAGCAAGCGCTCGATCTGATCCACGGTGAGCGCCTTCGGTAGCGATGACGGGAGCTTCGGCGAATCGACCTGCGCCGCGGGATCGTGGGCGGCCAAGCCTTCAGCAACCAGAAAGCGATGCAGCCCCCGCACCGCAGCCACCTTCCGAGCGACCGTGGACGCCGCCACACCCGTGGCCGCAATTGCCGCGACGAATGCCTTCACCCCCGCTGGTGTGATCGCAGACGTCTCCATCTCCCCTTGTTCGGCCAGGAACTCGGCGTATTGCTGAAGGTCGCGTGCATAGGCGGTCACGGTGTTGCGCGACAGACCGCGTTCGGAGCGGAGCGAGGCGAGATACTCCTCGATCGCCGTGATGAGCTGCATCAGATGCGCTGGAGCAGCGCCTGCAATCCGACGATGGTCTTGGCGTCCTCGAACGCGTCGGCAGCCAGCATGTCTCGCAGCTCGGCGATGGGAACGCAAACGACTTCGGCGTCCTCCTCTTCGGGCCCATGGGGCGCATGGGCGACCTTCGCACAGTCGGTAGCGACGAAGACCGTCAAGCGCTCGTCCGTGAAGCCCGGTCCCGTCCAGAAGGCGGCAATCGCCTCCAATCGCCCAGGTCTGAGGCCAACCTCTTCCTCCAACTCGCGCGCCGCCGCCGGTTCCAACCCTTCGCCGGTGACATCGAGTTTTCCGGCCGGCAGCTCCAGCACGTACGCGTCGACGGGAGCCCGATATTGTCGGATGAGCACCACTGCGTCGTCCACGACGGCAACGATCGCCACCGCACCGGGGTGCCGTACCACCTCACGCCCAACTTCGTCACCGCCAGGCGTCCGAACATTGAGTCGCTCCAATCGCAGAAAGCCCGAGTCGACGAGAAGGTCGGCCCCGGTGATCTCGAATCGGGAGTCGTCCACCGCTCAGACGTCGGCGCGGACATCGGCGCGCACCACCGGCTCCTGCGGGGCCTCGGTGCGGGCGTGGTCCTTTGCGGCGCCAACGAACCCGGAGAAGAGCGGATGCGGCCGGTCGGGACGCGACTTGAACTCGGGATGGAACTGACTGGCGATGAAGAACGGATGCTCGGGCAGCTCGATCACCTCGACGAGCCGCTCGTCCGGCGAGATCCCTGACAGTCGCATCCCTGCAGCCTCGAGCTCGGTGCGGTAGCGGTTGTTGACCTCCCACCGGTGACGGTGGCGTTCGTAGATGAGCTCTTCGCCGTAGAGGTCGGCCGCCAGCGAACCGGGTTCGAGCTTCGCCGGGTAGACGCCGAGCCGCATGGTGCCACCTTTGTCTTCGACGTCGACCTGATCGGCCATCAGATCGATGACCGGATGAGCCGAAGTCGGATCGAACTCCGTGCTGTTGGCGCTGCCGTATCCGAGGACAGACCTGGAGAACTCGATCACCGCGCTCTGCAAGCCGAGGCACAATCCCAGAAACGGGATGCGCTCCTCTCGAGCATGGCGAATCGCCTGGATCTTGCCCTCGACGCCCCGATACCCGAAGCCGCCCGGTACCACGATGCCGTCGAGGCCTTCCAGGTGCGACGAGGCCAACAGGCCGTCGACTTCCTCGGCGGGGATCCAGCGCAGGTCGAGCTTCACGTCGTGGGCGGCGGCGCCATGGCGCAGCGCCTCCACGACCGACAAGTACGCGTCGGGCAGATCGACGTACTTGCCGACAAGCCCGATCGTGAGCGTTTCGGAGGCGCGGTCCATGCGATCGACCATCGCCTGCCACGGGCTGAGGTCCGGCTCTTCGGTCTCGAGATGGAGTTCCCGACACACGACCTCGTCGAGCCCGGCGTCGTAGAGGTTGACGGGGACGGCGTAGATGTTGTGGGCGTCCTCGGCGCTCACGACCGCATCGTCCTCAACATCGCAGAACAGACTGATCTTGCGACGGGCGCTGTCGTCCAGCGGCCGATCCGAGCGCACCACGATGATCTCGGGATGAATGCCGTGTGACCGAAGCTCGGCGACGGAATGCTGCGTCGGCTTGGTCTTGAGCTCCTCGCTGGTGGAGAGGTACGGCACCAGCGTGACGTGCACGTAGCAGGTGTTGTGGGCTCCAACGTCCTTGCGAAGCTGACGGATCGCCTCGAGGAACGGAAGGCTCTCAATGTCTCCGACGGTCCCACCGACCTCCGTTATCACGACATCGACCGAGTCGTCCTCACCCAACTTGCGGACCCTTGCCTTGATCTCGTTCGTGATGTGCGGGATCACCTGCACCGTCGCCCCGAGATAATCGCCGCGGCGCTCCTTGCGGATCACCGATTGATAGATGGACCCTGTGGTCACATTGGAGTCACGGCGGAGGCTCTGGCCGATGTAGCGTTCGTAGTGGCCGAGGTCGAGATCCGTTTCGCCGCCGTCGTCGGTGACGAAGACCTCGCCGTGCTCGAACGGATTCATCGTGCCCGGATCCACATTGATGTAGGGGTCGAGCTTCTGGGCCACCACTCGAAGCCCACGGGCTTTCAGCAGTCGGCCCAATGATGCTGCTGTGATTCCCTTACCGAGGCTGGATGTCACCCCGCCTGTGACGAACACATACTTCGTCAACGCATCACCCTGCTAGGAAGGCCGCAGCATAACACTCGACCTTTCGGCACCCCGATCTTTGCCCCGAGCGCACGCTTTGCGTTCACCTTCGGGTCGCCGCTGCGGCCTCGAGCAGCTCTGCCGCATGTTCGCGTCCACGCTCGCTGTTCGGCATGCCGGCCAGCATCCGGCTCAGCTCCTCGATGCGCGCTTCGTCGACGACCTCGCGAACGGTCGCACGGGATCCGTCGCGCTCCACGACGTAATGCGTGGTGGCCTGAGCCGCGATCTGCGGCAGGTGGGTCACACACAGCACCTGGCGCCGATCTGCGAGCTTGGCCAGCTTCCGTCCCATCGCAAGCGCCGTCGCACCCCCGACGCCGGCATCCACCTCGTCGAAGGCAACAACTGCGGCATCTGCTGCTCCGGTGGCGAGGCGAATGGCGAGCACGAGACGGCTGAGCTCACCGCCCGATGCGATCCTGCCAATCGGTCCCGGTTCCAACTGATCGTCCGAGGCGAACCTCAACTCTGGTCGGTCGACGCCGTGGGCGCCCGGAGCAGTCTCGACGAACTCGACCGACAGCACCGGCCGGCTGAAGCCGAGCTCGACGAGATGTTCGAGCGCCGTAGCCGTGAGCCGCGACCCGGCCGCGGTGCGGGCTGCGGTGAGTGCCCGGCCGGCCGACGCAACCTCTTGCGTTGCCACCGCGATCGCAGATACGAGACCGTCCGCCTCCGCGAGCAGGCCTTCGAGTTCGTCCCGGCGTTCGACCGCCGCGGCTGCAAACGCGAAGACGTCTTCGAGCGAAGCGCCGTATTTCCGACGGAGATCGTTCAGCGTCGCCAGCCTGTTCTCGACCTCGTCGAGTTCTCCCGGCGCTACGAGCATCTCGGAAGCCACCGCAGTGACGGCGGAGCGCAGCTCTGCGGCAAGCGAGCCCAAGTCCGCGGCTTGCGCCTCGAGGCCCTGCAGTGTCGGATCGAGGTTGGACGCACGTGAGAGCGATATCACGACTCGGTCGAGGGCCCGCTCCAGTCCATCTTCGCCCAACTCTGCGAGTGCGGTATCGAGGGCCTCGAGGATGCCCTGGACGTTTCGCAAGCGGCGCACGCGCACGTCGAGCACCTCGTCCTCACCGGGTGCAAATCCCGCCGACTCGATCTCCCGAGCCTGGAATCGCAGTATCTCGAGCTCGCGCTCGAGCGCGCGCGTGTCGCCACCAAGAGCCGCTTGCTGCGCCTGCAGCGCTTGGAGCGTGAGCCACGCCTCGTCGTATGCGGCGAGCGCCCGCCGACCGGCGTCGTCCAACTCGCCGTCGAGCAGGCGGCGGATCTCCGCGGCCTGGGTGAGGCGGAGATGATCATGCTGCGCCACCAGTTCGACGACTCCGCTGGTCCCTACCTCGAGCTCCTTCAATGGTGCCATCAGTCCGTGAAGGTACGCCTTCGAGCGCCCTGTCCTGCTCAAGCGCCGGGCGACCAGCACCTCGTCACCGTCGAGCACGAAGCGGGCTTGCACGGTGGCCTCTCCGCCGGCCGGGCCAACCAAGTCCTTCCGGCCCGAAGCTCCCATGAGCAAGCGCAGCGCCCCAAGGAGCATCGTCTTGCCGGCTCCGGTCTCCCCGGTGACGACTACCAAGCCGCGCCCGGGTTCGAGGCGAGCCTCTTCGATGAGCCCCAGGTTCTGAACCATCAGCTCGTCAAGCATGATCGAGTCCAAACTGCTTGCGCACGCCCTGGGGAAACGGATGGGTACCCAGCGACACGAACCGCACCGGGCGTAGCCCGCGGCGAACAACCAACTCCTCGCCCTCCCCGAGCACGCACGCCTCCCTGCCGTCGAGGTTGACCCGGACCGCCCGATCGCTGGCGACTCGGAAACGGATCTCGGTGTCCGGGGCGAGCACGAGCGAGCGAGTGAGCAGGCTGTGTGGCGCCACCGGACTCAGAACCAGGGCTTCGAGCTCTGGAGCGAGCACCGGCCCACCGACCGACAATGAGTATGCGGTCGATCCGAGCGGCGTAGCAACGATGATGCCGTCGGCGCGGTAGGTGGTGAAGTACTCGCCGTCGATGGTGACGGCGATCCGTACGACTCGCTGGCTCAGAACCTTCTCGATCACCACGTCGTTGATGCCGTACCACACCCGCTCCCCGGGCGCCTCTGCGAGGACCGTCATACGTCCCCACTCCTGAAGTGGCGAGCCGGCGAGTGTGTCGAGCAGCAGGTCGAGCTCATCGGGCTCGAACTCGGTCAGATAGCCGACCGTGCCGAGATTGACGCCGACCACAGGCAAGTCGGCTTGGTAGGCGATCTGCGCGGCCTCCAAGAGCGTGCCGTCGCCGCCGATGCCGACAACAACGTCGACGTTGACGTCGCGGATGCGGCCGAGGCCAATCGCGACAGTGGCAAACCCGCGTGCAGCCGCGGCGGCATCGAGCCGCGCCGCGACGTCGGGCGCTTCGTCGTGCGAGCTGGTCACGATTCCCAGCCGGAGCGGTGTCTCAGCCATGATCGCCATCATCGTCGCCGCGTGTGACATGTGCGAGATCGTCGCTTCGCCGGAGCCAGGCGAGGTACTCCACATTGCCGGAGCCGCCGGCTATCGATGAAGGGGCGAAGCCGCGCAGCCGCAGCCCGGCCGATCCGAGCGCATCCAGGGCACCTGCCACGCCATCAGCCCGCCGCCCCGGGTCGGCCACGACCCCGCGACGATCTCGTCCGTCGGCGCCGACCTCGAACTGAGGCTTGACGAGCACGATCCAGTCCGCGGCGGCGTGCCCCAACGCTGCCACTGCCGAAGCCACGCTCCGCAGCGAAACGAACGAGACATCGGCGACGACCAGGTCGAACGGACCGCCGGCGGCAGCGGCGTCCACGTCGCGGACATCGGTCTGCTCGAGCGAGACGACCCGGTCGTCTGCCGCGATTCTTGGATGGAGTTGGTTCGAACCAACGTCGATCGCGACCACACCCGCCGTACCGCGTTGCAGCAGGCAGTCGGTGAAACCACCCGTCGACGCACCGACGTCGACAGCGTGCTTGCCGCTCACGTCGATGCCCATTCGATCCAGCAGCCCTGCGAGTTTCTCACCACCCCGGCTCACGTATTGGGTTGCCTCCGGAGCGACACGGATGATGTCGTCGTCACCCACCAAGGTGGCGGGACGCGGGTTGGGAGTTCCGGCAACCTGCACGCGACCCTCCACGATGGCACGGCGAGCGGCATTCCTGGTCGGCAGGAGCTTGCGGGCCACCAGCGCTCGATCGAGGCGAAGGTTCAGCGGTGGCCTTCCCCGGAAGCCGCATCGAGTTCAACCGATAGCGTCCTGGCGAGCCGTTCTGCCACTTCTGGGGCGTCGGCGGGGTCGACCGTCGCCAATTCCTCGAGCAACCCGTCTGCTGTGCCTGCGGGATCGGAAGGCAAGCCGTGCGTAGTATCCATGGCCCGCATTATTGCCTGCCACCGGCGAAGGACCGTGCTTTGTTCCCGATCCGTGATCTGAATCCCGCCAGGGTGGCGCCCGTGATCACGGTCGCGCTCATCGCGGCCAATCTGATCGTGTTCTTCTTCTGGCAGCCCCCGGCTGGAGATCGGGAGGAGCAAGTCTTCGCCTACGAGAACGCCGCCATCGCCTGCGAGCTGACGACAGGCACTCCCCTCTCACTGGACGAGATCAACTCGGATTCCTGCAGGGAAACGGCCGAGGTGGCGCTCTTCCCCGACAAGAACGTCTGGCTGTCCGGCTTCGTTTCGATGTTCCTCCATGCCGGTTTGTTCCACCTACTCGGCAACATGTGGTTTCTCTGGATCTTCGGCAACAACGTCGAAGAGGCCTTCGGGCGTCTGCCGTTCCTGGCGTTCTATCTCGCCACCGGCGTCATCGCAACGGCGGCGTTCGTCCTCGGCAACCCGGATTCGACCATCCCGCTCGTGGGAGCATCAGGCGCCATCGCCGGGGTGCTGGGCTCGTATCTCGTGCTCTATCCGACCCATCGCGTGCTCACCTGGTTCCTGTTCATCTTCGTGCCGATCCCAGCGCTCTTCTTCCTGGGCATCTGGCTCCTGAGCCAGTTCGGCATCCAAGGCGAGATGGTGGCGTGGGAGGCCCACGTCGGCGGCTTCGTGGCAGGTGCCCTGATCACGCTGCCGCTGCGGCCCACGCTGCTGCGACGCCTTGCCGAGATCCACCGGCCCCGCCAGACCTTCACGAGACTCTAAGCGAGGTGCTCCGGAAGATCGGCGAGCGAGGGGAGGATCGCATCCGCTCCTGATGCCGGTGCGACCGCCGGCGAGGTCACGCCCGTCAGCACGAGGATCGTCGTCCACCCGTGCCGCTTGCCGAACTCGATGTCGGTTTCGACCCGGTCCCCGACCATCGTCACCTCGCGCGCACCAACCAGCGCTCGGACGAGCGAGGCCATCGGATCGAACGGCTTCCCGCACGGCTCGGCATCCACCCCCGTCGCACGCTCCATTGCTGCAACGAACGTGCCGGCTCCCGGCACTTGCCCCCGCGGGCTCGGGAACGTCGGGTCGGTGTTCGTCGCTACGAGCCGAGCGCCCCGTCGTACCGCCAGGGCGCCGCGCGCCAACTTCTCGTAGGTGACGGTGCGATCCAGACCTACCACGACCGCGTCGACGTCGTGTCCCTCTTCGTCTACTTCGATCCCCTGGGCTTGGAGTGTCTCCACCAGCCCACGTTCTCCGACGACGAACACAGACCGCACCGACCCGGCGAGGTGGTGCGCTGCAGCCATCGCCGACGTCACGATCTGGCCGGGCCGCGCGGGATAGCCGGTGATGTCGGCGATGCGGCCGGCCACGTCTTCTGCCGTGCGCGTTGCATTGTTGGTGGCGAAGATCAGTACATGACCTTGGCGTTCCAGCGCCACGAGAGCTTCACCGGCACCCGGGATCGCCTCCGCGCCCTTGAAGAGGACCCCGTCGAGGTCACAAACGATCGCACTGGAATTGCTCATCACCGGCCCGCCAACTACAACAAACGTTCGGGCAACGTAGCAGTGAAGGACCCCAGGTGAGCCAAACCGTCCTCGTTCGCGTGACCGGCATGGACAAGCCGGGAATCACTGCCGGCATTCTCCACATCCTCGCCGATGCGGGGGCGGAGGTGTTCGACATCGAGCAGGTCGTCGTGACGGACCGGCTGAATCTCGGTCTTCTCGTGGGATTCGATGAAGCGCATCCGCCATTGAAGGACCTGCTCTACTTCGGCTGGCAGCGAGGCATTCACATCGACTTCGAGCTCGTTCAGCCGCCCGATGAGAGCCCGCTCCCCGCCCAGTTTGCCGTGACGGTGATCGGCAACGAGCTGAGCCCGGTGGCCTTGGGAGGGGTGGCTGACGCAATCGTGGCCGGCGGCGGCAACATCGAGCGGATCAGCCGGCTGTCGCGCTATCCCGTGCTCAGCTACGAGCTGCTCGTCGTCGGCGGCTCGATGGACGATTTGCGTCGCGAGCTGCTCAACGCCTCGAGCCAGCACCAAGTCGACATCGCCGTACAGCCCGAGGGGCTGGCACGCCGGGCCAAGCGGCTCGTTGTCATCGACATGGACTCGACGCTCATACGCGACGAGGTCATCGACCTGCTCGCGGAGGAGGCCGGCGTCGCCGACGAGGTACGGCGTCTGACCAGCGCCGCGATGCACGGCGACATGGATTTCGAAACCGCATTGCGGTCGCGCGTCGCGATGCTCAAGGGCCTGCCTGCGGACCGTCTCGACTCGGTCATCCATCGGCTGCGGCTCACACCTGGGGCCAAGACGTTCTCGAGAACACTCCGCAGACTCGGATTCCGCACTGCGGTGGTGAGCGGAGGCTTCACCGTGTTCGCGGCGCGCGTGCAGCAGGCGCTTCGCATCGACTACGCATTCGCCAACGAGTTGGAGATCGTCGATGGCCTCCTGACGGGAGAGGTCATCGGCGAGGTCATCGACGGCTCGGCCAAGGCGCGGCTGCTCGAGTCGATCGCCCGGCAAGAGGGGATTCCGATCGAACAGACGGTGGCCGTTGGCGATGGCGCCAATGATCTCGAGATGCTCTCGCGAGCGGGGTTGGGCATCGCCTTCAACGCCAAGCCGATCGTCGACGCTGCCGCAGACACCACGCTCAAGGTCCCATACCTCGACGCCATCCTCTTCGTCCTCGGCATCCGCAGGAGCGACATCGAGGCAGCCGACCGCGCCGACAACGGAAGCTGAAGAGGCGCCGGCAGGGCGGCTCCGACGAACTTGCGTATCTGGCCGCAGCATGCCGCAGCCAGATACGCAGGAATGGTCTTTGCCGCGGCCTGGCCTACCGGATGGCCCTTGCCGTTCGTGCTCCGAACCGATTGAGCGTGAGCGCCAGCATCTCGGTCGTTCTGGCGACGCTGCCAAGGCTCACCCGCTCGTCGTGGCCGTGGAAGAGCCGCATCATGTCGCCGAACTGCATGGCGTCGTCGAACAGACCGACGCCGTACGCCACGACACCTCGGCGACGGAAGAAGCGAGCGTCGGTCGTGAACGGAATCAGCATCGGCAGCAGGGAACGCGATCCCGTCAGGGTCTCGGCGGCGTCGCCGACGGCATCCCACAAGGGATTGGCGATGCTCGAGGCAGTCGGGTCGAAACTCGTGTCGGGAACCACTTCGATCTCCTCGGAGAGCCGGGGGCCCAGGCTCTTCCGTAGGTGATCGTCCGCTGTTGCTTGGTCCTGACCGGGGACCACCCGGAGGTCCAGTAGCGCTTCGCCGCCGTCGGGGATCACGTTGTGCTTGGACCCCGAGTGCAGCGCCGTCGGAGCCACGGTGACGTGGGTACACGCGTGCGCCCACCGAGCCAGGTCCGGGTCGATGGCAGCGAGCGCTTCGATGCCCTCGTCGACCAGGTCTGCATCGCTGAGTTGAGCCACGAGGGCGTCGTCGAGCCCCGCACCCGCGATGAACGTACGCCACTCGTCCGAGATCACAACAGGGGACGGCGAGTTCACCAGCTTGGCAATTGCCTCGGCAAGCGGAATCAGGGCGTTGTCGGTCCCATACGGCTGGCTGCCGTGTCCCGGCGTGCCGTGCGTGCGCAAGATCCGCCATGCCGGCCCCTTCTCCGCCACCGTGACGGGCAGCCCGCCGGCGGCGTGCAGCGGCGGCGTGGCGACCTCGGTCAGGAGATACGGCGTGTCGACCAGATCCGGCCGGTGCTCGGCGATCCAAGCCGCACCCAGAGCGCCCCCGGCTTCCTCGTCGGCGACGGCGGCGTACACGAGATCGCCCGGCAGCGGAGGTAGCTCGCCGGTGAGATAGCGCTTGAAGACGGCTGCCATGGATGACGTGAGGTTGAGCATGTCGATGGCACCCCGGCCCCAAACGAAGCCCTGGTCGACTTCACCCCCGAACGGGTCGTGTGACCAGCCGCTCGGCGTCACCGGCACGACATCGGTGTGCGGCAGCAGGGTCAATCCCGGAGCCCCCGGCGTCCTGCCAGGGACGCGGTACACCACGCTCTGCCGCCCGGGATGAGGTTCGACGATCTCGCCGGCCACCCCGAAGTAGTCGGCAAGGGTGCTCACGGCTCGGTGCTCGTGGCCTGAATCCGGCGAGCCGTCGTTCACGCAGGCGTTGCGGATCAGCGCCTGCAGCAGCTCGACGACCTCGCCTTGCGGAATCATTCTGCGTTCTCCGCATCGGGTTGATGGTCGCGCAGCGCCTCTTTCCACGTACGAAACCGTGCGTGGGTCACGCCGTCGGGACCGAGGCCAGCGCCGGTCTTCCCGTCGAGATCGAACACGAAATCCGTTCCCTCTTCGGGGGCAACCGCCATGTAGCGGGATCGGCCGACGGGTGGCCCGGCGCGCCACAGCAGCCAGGATCCGATACGACGTTTGTACTCGACCGGCTCGCCCAGATCGTCGCCCAGCCTGCGCAGGCGCTCCGGTGCTTCGATCCAGGCGCTCGCCGGGATCCGATAGTCGCGCTGCGGCGTGTCGGGCAGCTCTGCGGTGTGGAGTGGGTCGGTCACGAACGGACGCTCGTGCGGTGGACGGGATCTGCGCTCAGTCGTCATCGTCGTCGCGGTGGTGCATCACGATCAGCCTGGCGGCGAAGCCGTTCGACTCGAAGAAATTTTTGGCGTGACGGTGACCGGGGCTGACTCGTGCGTCGAAACGACGGTGGCCGGTCGCCCGGAAGTGTTCCATGATCTGGCGAATCATGGCGTCGCCGATGCCCACGCCGCGGGCGGCAAGGACCGTGAAGATGAGCCGCACAACGGCCACACGCTCGCCCGCCTGCGGGAGCAGCGGTTCGCTGCGAGCCCATGCGAAGCCGAGCGGAGCGCCGTCCAACTCGCCGATCACGAGCAACGACTCTTCGTCGCGAATGATCGCTCGAAAGGCTTCGTCGGCGGGCTCGGGCAAGGCGTCGGCGATCACCCACACCGGTTTGATGTCGCGCTGTTCGACGACGGCGGCCGCATACAGGTCGAGGAGTACGCCGAGGTCGTTCGCTGAGGCGACTCGCGAGGTGATCTGCATCAGGCTGCGGAGCGTAGCCGTCGCCACAGCCTGCGGAGACCCCAGCCGGTGATCAACCACATGGCCTCGAAGGCGATTGCCGCCGTCATCTTGCTGTCGCCGCTGTGACGCTCGACAAAGCGGATCGGCAGCTCTTCTATCCGCAAACCCAGTCGCTCGGCGCGATAGATCATCTCCACCTGGAACGCGTAGCCGGCAGATCTGCAGCTTGCCGGATCGAGCCGGCGCAACGCCTCGGCGCGATACACGCGGAATCCGGCTGTGGCGTCCCGGGTGCGGACGCCAAGAACCATCCGCACGTAGCGGTTGGCGCTCCCTGAGATCATCCGGCGCAGCCACGACCACCCGGCGGTCGACCCGCCGGCGACGTACCGGCTGCCGATGGCCACGTCGGCCCCGTGACGGACGGCCGCAACCAAGCGCGGCAACATGCCTGGATCGTGAGAAAAGTCGGCGTCCATTTGACCCACGATCGGGCTGCCGTCCTCGAGCGCACGAGAGAAGCCCGCCCCGTAGGCGGCACCAAGTCCGTCTTTGCGGGCACGGTGCAGCACGCCCACAGCGGGATCCTCTGCCGCAAGCAAGTCCGCACGGTCGCCCGTACCATCAGGTGACGCATCGTCGACCACGAGAACGGCAGCGCCTTCAGCGCGGATCGCGCGTACGATCTCCTCGACGTTCTCAACCTCGTTGAACGTTGGGAGGACGACCCGGAGTTGGGCCATCAGGTCCGAGTTGTCGAGCGGTTCGCCCTGGTCAGGCCGCACAATCGCGGCAGTACATCTTGCGCTTGTTGGCGAGCTGGCTCGACTTCAGCACCAGGAAGCAGCTCTGGCACACGAATTCGTCTTCCGACTTCTCGCTCGAAGCCGCGCCGCTCTGCAGCGAGAGCTCTGCCCGGCGGATCGCCCGCAGCTCCTCGGCTTCGTCGACGATGAGTGTCTCGGACTCTTCGTCATCGGTGAGCATGTCGAGCTCTTCGGCTTCGAGCTCGTCGAGCGCCTCCGAGTCGTCGTCCTCTTCGTCGCCCTCGTCACCCTCGTCCGACGCATCGTCGTCGTCTTCGAGCACGAGCTCATCGTCGTCGGCAATGTCATCGTCTTCGAATGACTCGTCCCACTCGTCGTTGACGGCGGGGTCGAAATCCTCGTCCTCGGCGTCTTCAGTTTCGAGCTCTTCCAAATCTCTGTCAGTCATGGTCCACCTGTCGAGAGGCGCGGAGTATATCCAAGGTCGCAGCGCCGCAAACGATCTTCGGTTGTCCTGTATTCCCGACAGCACGATCTGTCGCGGTACGGGCTCAGATCTTGAAGTCGAGCGCACCCGGTATGACCGTGATTCGAGCGCTTCCCGTCCCGAGGAACTCGCCATCTGCCTCGACTGGCCAATGCGGTGGAACGACCACCTCGGCCGATGCGGTTCGACCCACGCGTACTGCGGGATGACGCAGATGCAGCCCCCGAATCACGCGGGGCATCACCGTGAACGCCCTCCTCCTCGGACCCACGAAGATCTCGACATCCAGCACGCCGTCCATTACCGCAGCTTGCGGGGCAACATTGAGGCCACCTCCGAAGAACTGCCCGTTGGCAACGACGACATTCATCGCCTGCGCCTCGAGCACTCGTCTCCCGGTGTCGACCGAGACGGACCCGGGTCGGAATCCGGCCAGGGACAGCCAGAACGCCGTCGTGTAGCGGAGCCCGCCCATGCGCCGCGGCAGGCTGTCGGCGCGCACTGCGGAGGCTGCTGCCACGCCGAAGTTGATGGCGTTGAGGAAGAAGCGGCGGCCAAACGCACCTTCGGCGAGGCCCACGTCGGTGCGGTAGACGTCGTCCGTCGCCAGCAAGGCCACGCTCTCCTCGAGAGTGCGGGGCAGCGCAAAGGTGCGGATGAAATCCGATCCCGAACCCGCCGCAACGATTGCGAGCACCGGCGGGACCTGCCAGTCGTGTGCCAGCAGCGCATTGGCGACGAGGTGGGCCGTGCCGTCCCCGCCGACCGCGGCGAACCTACGCATGCCGCCGGCAACACCTTCGTGGACGATCTCCGCAACGTGCGCTGCGGACTCGGAAACATGGATCTCGGCCCGCACGTCGAGCTCGTCGAGCTTGGCGCGCAGCCGAGGTCCGACGTCTTCCGGCCTCCCCGCCGCCGGGTTGTGAACGATGAGCCAGCTCACCAGCGGCTCTCTGCGGCCACGACACCCCGGTCCACGAGCCCGAGGGCGGTGCTCGCCGGATCGCGCAGCGCCGGGAAGGCGTCTCGAATCTGGCGGAGCAGATCGAGGGTCTGGCGGGCGATCCGCACGAAATCGCCGGCCGCACCATCGTCGTCGTCGAACAGATCATCGAGACTGGCGCCCGACGCCCAATCGTGCATCCGCTCGACGTATCCATCGTTCGGGGGCCGCATCATCTCGATCTTGTGGGCGTCCTCACGCTGTGCAATCGAGTTGCTGAGCTCGAAGACGGCCTCTGCTGCGTCGTCGGATGCTCTGCTCGGCATACCGCCGGGAAGGTCGTCTCGGCGGGGCTCGTACACGAACATCGTGGCGATCCCGGCCAGCTCCGCTGCGGACAGTCCTGCGAGGTGGCCGGACGCTGCGGCCTCGGTCACGAGAAGGTCCAGCTCGTTGTAGATGACGCGGAGGGTTTCGCCCTTGGGCGTGAGTTTCCAGCCAGACAGGTAGCCCAGTTCCTGGAGCAACGTCAGCAACGCACGAAAGCCCGCTACGAGATCGTCCGGGGCACGACCGAGTCGGCGCTGCAAGCGCAAAGCCTCCTTCTCGGCCTTCCTCGCTCGCTCCAACCATGCAAGGTGCTCGTCCAGCTTGGGACACGACGCCACCGGGTCATCCTGCAAGCCGACGGCGAGCTTGCGCCGCTCGGGTGCGATCTCGAGATCGTCGAGCCGACCGATCGCAGCCCGCCGGTAGCTGCGATCCCTGGGACGGAAGGGCTCGGGAAGGTCGATCGCCCCAACCAACGCAGTGGCCGCGGGGAGATCGTCGGCCGCGATCTTGCGCTCGTCGCCGCCCTCACCGACCAAGTGCAGTCGCGGGTTCGGGCCGTAACCTCGGGCGAGCAACACCCACAACTCGGCACCGTCCTCACCCGGCAACTCGAGCACGTCGCCACTGATGGTGCCTTGGGCGAAGTCGCGCAGCGTTTGCCTCACGTCGGCGACCGGCGCGGCTGCGGCGTAGTGCACGACGTCGCCCCGTTCACACGCCCCGGCCGCGGTGAACTCGACGACTTCTGCCTCCTTCTCCTGGAGCCGTTGCTGGAGCTGGCGCCGGCGCGTCTCGATCCGATGCTGGGCGAACGATGCTTCGAGCAGACGTTCCGCCTCGTCCCTGGGATAGTTGGCGACGAGGTTCACCGCCATGTTGTACGTCGGCGCAAAGCTCGACACCAGCGGATGGCTGCCTTGCGCCGCAATCGCGGCGATCTTGTCGAACGGCACCTCGCGTTGGTGCAGGATCACCGCCGTGCCCTGCTCGTCGATGCCGCGCCGGCCGGCCCGACCGCTGAGCTGGGTGTAGTCACCGGGTCGCAACAACTCGTGGCCCTCACCGGTGAACTTGCTCAGCCGTTCGATCACGACCGTTCGCGCCGGCATGTTGATCCCGAGGGCCAGCGTTTCGGTGGCGAACACGACCCTCAGCAGACCCGCCGCAAACAACAACTCGGCGGTTTCCTTGAATGCGGGTACCAATCCGGCGTGATGCGGGGCTACCCCGGCCTCGAGGCCGGCGGACCATGTGCCGTACCCCAACACCGCCAGATCATCGGCCGACAAGTGGGCCGTGCGCGCTTCGATGACCCGCCGGATCTCCTCGCGTTCGTCGGCCGACGTCAATGCGAGGCCTGCGGATGTGATGTGCCGTGCGGCCGCATCACATCCGGCACGGGAGAAGATGAAGTAGATCGCAGGCAGACGATCGATGCGCTGCAGCTCCTCGACGACCTCCAGCCGTCGCGGCGCAACGAATCGGGTGAACCGACCCCTTCCCTTCTTGAGGAGACGAATGACCTCTGGATTGGGGCGGTTCGCCTGCCGCCCGAACACGGGGAACAGCTCGATGCGGTTCTCCCGGTGCCGGTCCTTCACCATGAACAAGCTTTCCAGCGGGACGGGACGGTGCGATTCGACGACGAGCTCGGTGGGCCCGCGCCGCTCAGTGACCCAAGCCGTGAACTCGGCAGCATTCGCAATGGTTGCCGAGAGATTGACGAGCTGAATATGGCCAGGCAGATGGATGATCACTTCCTCCCACACCGGGCCGCGGTAGCGATCCTGGAGGTAGTGCACCTCGTCGAGAACCACTGTTCCGAGGTCGCCGAGGCGGTCGGGGTCGGTGTAGATCATGTTGCGCAGCACCTCGGTGGTCATCACCACGACGGGGGCGTCACCGTTCACGACGTTGTCGCCCGTCAGCAGTCCCACCTCGTCGACGCCGTAGACGCGTCGCAGGTCGCCGAACTTCTGGTTCGACAGCGCCTTGATCGGCGTCGTGTAGAAGGTGCGCTCGCCCCGCTCGCGAGCCAGCTCGACGGCAGCTTCCGCGATCAACGTCTTGCCGGCGCCGGTGGGGGCCGTCACCACAACCGAAGATCCGGCCTCGATGTGTGCGATCGCCTCGAGCTGGAATCGGTCCGGAGGAAACGGCAGCTCGGCGACGAACCGGTTGAGCGCAGGCGAGGTGAAGGCCATCAGCGCTTCAGGATGAATCGAATGGCCAGAATCGTCAGCTCGTACAGGATGTACAGCGGCGAGGAGAGCAGCAGCAGCGTCAACGGGTCGCCTCCGGGCGTGAGCAGGGCAGCTCCCACGATGATCACCGCCACCGCGTACCTCCGGTTCCCGCGAAGTTGCTCTGAGGTCACGACGCCCAACGCGGCCGCGGCGAACAAGAAAACCGGAAACTCGAATGCGATGCCGAACGCCAGCAAAAAGCGCATCGCAAAACGCAGATAGAACTCCGCGCCGATTGTCGGTTCGAGAAGATCGGTTCCGAAGTTGATCAGAAGCTCGAGGGTGAGCGGCATGGCGAGGTAGCCGCCGACGACCCCGCCGAGAAAGAGCAACCCCAGCACTCCGGAGAGTGGGATCACATAGCGTCGTTCCCGTGGCGTGAGCGCCGGACCGATGAATCGCCACAGCTGGTAGATGATGATCGGGCTGGCGATCACGACCCCGGCCCACAGCGAAATACGGAGCGCCAACGTGAACGCCTCTGTCGGCTGGAAGAAGGCGAGACGATCGCCGTCGACGGCTTCCAAGTAGGGACGTGCCAGGAGATCCAGGATCTCGTTGTAGAAGAAGAAGGCGACGACGGTGGCCACGGCGACGGCGATCGCACCCTTGATGAGCCGAGCCCGCAGCTCGACCAGATGATCCATGAAGGTCATCTCGTATTCGGCCATCACGACTCGTCGTCGTTGTCGCCGGCGCTCGGCGACGTGCCGCCCTCAGCGCCCTGTTCGTCGGCCGGGGGTGCTGCTCCCGCACTTGCGACGCCGCTCTCCAGGCCCTTCAGATCCGGCATGGCACCACGCAGATCTTCCTTGGCCGCCTTCAAATCGGCCTCGATGTCCTTCAGGGGCTGGGCGACGTCCTCGAACTCGCGTGTGAACTCCGTCCTGAGTGTCCCGGCTGCATCGCGCAGCTTGCCGACGATCTCACCGGCCTTGCGAGCCATCTCTGGCAGGCGTTGCGGGCCGAAGACGATGAGGATCACGACGGCGATCGTCAGAATCTCAGAAAGCGTCAGGTTTGCGTTCACGACGGGGATGGTAGGAGGATCAGAGGGTGAGCGATCAACCCCAGGCTACGGCCGTCACGCCGCGCCTGCCTCGAGGGGACTCAACCGGCACTGGCACCGTCAGCTCCGTACCGAGCCAGGATCCGTGA
The DNA here is from genome assembly GCA_035458525.1 of Acidimicrobiia bacterium. GTDB lineage: Bacteria > Actinomycetota > Acidimicrobiia > Spongiisociales > UBA5794 > DATHZQ01. Next base: position 20,917 of record DATHZQ010000021.1, on the reverse strand, counting down.
TCGCAGCTCTTCGAGCTTTTCACGAACCTCGTCACCATCGACGAGCTCGGCATCCGCACCGAGGCGAAGCAGCAGCCGGGCCGCCACGGCCGGATCGCTCGCGGCGAATCGCACCGTCAGCGCACCGGAGGTGTCCGCGGCTTCGACGACCTCGACCGGGTAGTAGTCGGCCACCCAGCGTGCCCGCGGCCCGAGACGCAGGACGGCATAGATGTCGGACTCCGACGGGGTGTACGCCACCACCGGAGGAGGTGGCTCGTCAGGAGGAGCGAAACGCTCCCCGGTCTCGCGCAGGCTGCGAACGCGATCGATGCGGAACACTCGCTCCGCGGACGCCCGCCGACAATGGGCGGAGACGTACCAACTCCCCAGCGTGCTGAAGACGGACCAGGGTTCGATCTGGCGGGTCGTCGTGACGTCGCCGCCAATGGATCGGTAGACGATCTCGACAACGCGGCCGTCGGCTGCGGCGCTCCGCAGCTCTGGAACCAGCTCCGGCTCGCTGAGATCCACCGTCAGCGCGTCCTCCCCCTCCGGAAGCACCACGCTGGAGAGCTTGCTGACCGCCCGCTCCAGGGCGGCCGGTGCCTGCCCCGACGACATCAGCGCAAGCCCAGACGCAAGCAACCCCAGGGCCTCGGGCGGTGTGAGCCGAACGGGGCTCGCAAAGTAGTCGGCCATCTCGACGACGACCTCGTCCTCATCGATGAAGGCCACCATCAGGTCCCCAGGGCCATATCCGGGCAGACCGCACACGAACACGAGGTCGAGATCGGCAACGAGCTGGCGCCGTGTGTAGTCGAACCGTTCGCAGACCTCATCGACGGTGGCACCAGGATTGGCGATGACCCAGGGCAGCATGCTCAGGATCCGATTGAGCCGGCGCGCCGTCTTCTGGCTCGTCATGCGGCCGTGACCCGTTCGAGCAGACGTTCGCGTAGCTCCGCAGGCGCCACGATCACCGCATGGTCATCGAAACCGAGCACCCATCCGACGAACGCATCCGGATTCGCGACGCTCAAGACGGCTTCGATGCCGCCGTCGGGCAGCGCCGTGACCTCGGCTCGACCGCCCAGCTGCCGCCCGGCCCACCATGCCATCTCGGCGTCGAACCGCACCGTCGCCTGCACGTCCTCGCCCCCGGCCTCCCACGGGGCCTCGGGAATGGCGCTCGCGGCGGAGAAGTCCTCGGGTCGCTCGAAGCTGTTGGAGGCTTCTCCAACGGACAACGATTCGCTGCGGTCGAGTCGAAACACTTTGATGTGAACGGTTCGGCGCTCAGGACCGACGATGTACCAGTGGCCGCGTCGATGCACCAGCCCGTACGGCCATACGACGCGGTCCCTGTCTCGATATCGGAACGCCAGCTCGCGGCGCTCGGCGACCGCAGCAAACACCGCCGCCAGCTCATCGTCCTGTCGCCCCAGGTCGGCGGCGAGCGGCTCACCGGATACGGTGAGCGGCGCCCCGCCGAGCTTGAAGAGCGCATCCGCGCCGGCGGGTCGGCCTCCGATGCGGACGACCTGCGCAGCCAGCCACAATGCGGCGCGCTCCTCGTCGGTCAGCCCTGGATCAGGCAGCGCATACTCGTTCGCGGGGACCACGTAGCCGTGCTCCACCTCCCAGGCATCGGTCGGTCGCAACTCGAGTGGGATGCCGAGGCCGCGCAGCAAATCCTTGTCGCGCTCGAACATCCGACGCCACGCTTCGTCGGTGGCGCGGTCGTAGCCGTTGACGGTGCGACGGATCTCCTCGGCGGTGACCGGACGGTCGGCGGTCAGGAGGAAAGCCAGGAGGTTGAGGATGCGCTCGATGACGTTGTGCATACGTTGCGGTCAATGTATCCGGAGGCGGATCAGCCGGGAAGGACCTCGTGCCGGACGTACGTCACAGGCTGGCGATCAACTTCTCGACTCGTTCATCTGCCGCACGGAACGGGTCCTTGCACAGCACGGTCCGCTGGGCTTGGTCGTTCAGCTTCAGGTGGACCCAATCGACGGTGAAATCACGTTTTCGGGCTTTGGCGGCCTTGATGAATGCACCACGGAGGCGGGCTCGGGTCGTTGCGGGCGGATTCGAGATGCCGCGCTCGATGGCGGCGTCCGTGACTACCCGTTCGACGAGGCCGCGGCGCTCCAGCACGTAGTACAGACCCCGGTCACGGTTCACGTCGTGGTAGCTGAGGTCCATGAGCGCCATCTGGGGTGCCGACAACGGAATCCCCCGCCGCTCCCGGAACTGGTCGATCAGGCGGTACTTCGCCACCCAATCGCATTCCCGGTACAACGACATCGGATCCTTCTCCAGGCCCGTGAGCAGGAATTCCCACATCTCGACGGCGCGCTCGACCTGCGGGGGAAAGCCGACCGACCGGGCGTACCGCATCGTGCGCTCGAGGTACTCCCACTGGATGTCGAGGGCCGAGAGCTCCCGGCCGTTGGCGAGGCGCACGCGGCGCCGGCAGGTGATGTCGTGAGAGATCTCCCGGATCGCTCTGATCGGATTCTCGAGCGAGAGGTCGCGGAAGACGACCTCGTCCTCGAGCATCTGGAGCAGCGCCGCGGTCGTCCCGACCTTCACGTACGTGACGTATTCCGACATGTTGGAGTCGCCCGCGATCACGTGGAGCCGGCGGTAGCGTTCTGCGTCGGCGTGCGGCTCGTCCCGCGTGTTGATGATCGGCCGGCTCCTGGTCGTCGCCGAGCTGATGCCCTCCCAAATGTGTTCGGCGCGCTGCGACAAGCAGAAAACGGTTCCTCGCGCCGTCTGCAAGAGCTTGCCTGCGCCGGAGAACACCTGGCGGGTGACGAAGAAGGGAATCAGGGTGTCGATGATCCGCTGGAAATCGCCCTGGCGACCGACCAGGTAGTTCTCGTGGCATCCGTAGGAGTTGCCGGCAGAGTCGGTGTTGTTCTTGAAGAGATAGATCTGACCCCGGATACCTTCCTCGTCGAGGCGCCGCTCTGCCGATCTGAGCAGGCTCTCCAGTATTCGCTCCCCCGCCTTGTCGTGCGCAACCAGGTCGTAGAGGCTGTCGCATTCCGGCGTTGCATATTCCGGGTGCGATCCCACGTCGAGGTAGAGCCGGGCGCCGTTCTCGAGGAACACATTGGAGGACCGGCCCCAACTCACCACGCGTCGAAACAGGTAACGGGCCACCTCGTCCGGCGACAGGCGGCGCTGCCCCCGCAGGGTGCAGGTCACTCCGTATTCGGTCTCGATCCCGAAGATGCGTCGTTGCACGCCGGCCAGGGTACCCCGCCTCCACGCGTTCACCGGCAGACGTCGTGTTTGAGGCTGGAGAGGACCAGAATGGTTCCCATGCTCGACCAGCAGCGTCCTCCGGCCCGGTTCGTCCACCTTGCGACGCTCGGCGACGCCAACACGGCACGGATCTTCGCGGCGCGGCTGGAGGCCGAGGGAATCGAGGTTCGCCTCCACGGCGACGCCCAGAGCATCTACCCGGTGACCGTTGGGGCGCTGGCCGAAACCCAGCTGTGGGTGCTGAGCGACAAGGTCGAGGAGGCCAGCAAGCTGCTGCTCGACGCTGAGCTCAACGACGTGCTCGAGCCTTTGGATCGCGGGGAGCCTGTGCGCAGGAGCGGCCTGCCCATGGAGTTGCGACTCGCCGCGCTCGGCGTCGGCCTGATACTGCTTGCGCTGTGGATATTGCGCATCGTTGCGGTCTACTGACCGCTACGAGGCCCCTCGGGCTGCTTCGATCTCGTCCGGAGCGAGGCGGAGGAACTTGCGGCGGGGCCGCGTCCGATCGAGGACGGCGGCTTCCCAGCCACCGGATGCGATCGATCCGTCGCCCGCACCCTCGATGACGTCGACCGCGAGCGCGATGGCGGCAGCCAGATCGAGCCCCGGCTCGTAGCGCGCCTCCAGTGCTTCGGTGAGCTCCTGCTCGCCGCCTCCCATGGCACCAAACCGCTCGACGCTGGCCAGGTTGCCATCGAACTGGATCCGGTAGATCTCGGTGTCGGCGGGTGTCTCTCCGACCTCGGCGATCATGACCTCGATCTCGTACGGCTTCACCTCGTGCGTGAACACCTGACCCAGCGTCTGGGAGTAGGCGTTGGCCAGCCCCTTGCTGGTGACGTCGGCGCGGGCATACGAGTAGCCCTTCACGTCTGCGTACCGAACGCCTCCCACCCGCATCGACTCGAACTCGTTGAATCGCCCCACGCCGGCGAACGCAATGCGGTCGTAGATCTCGCCGAGCTTGTGCAGCGAGCCAGACGGGTTCTCACCGATCAGCAGGACGCCGTCGGCATACTCGAGCACGACGATGGGCCGGCCCCGTGCAATGCCCTTGCGGGCGAAGTCGGCCCGGTCCTTGATGAGCTGTTCTGGCGGAACATAGAACGGGGCGGTCATGGACGGGCCTCCAGCACCGACGCGGCGATGCGCTCCAGCCGGTCGTCGGGCACCTCGGACAATCCTGTTGCCGTGACGGTGACGACGTTGGGGAAGATGCCGCGGCGGATGTCGGGACCGCCGGTGGCAGCATCCTCCTCCGCGGCCGCGACCAGCGCTTCGACAGCGGCCCGCAGTGCCTCGTCCTCAGGCATGTGCTCTGTGTAGGCGGCCTTGAGGAAGGACTTGGCCTCCTGTCCCCCGGAGCCCGTGGTTGCATAGTCCTGCTCTTCGTAGCGTCCGCCGACGACGTCGAAGGTGTAGAGCCGGCCCTCCGCCGTGACCTCGTCGAATCCGCAGAACAACGGCACCACCACCAGACCTTGGAAGGCGAGCGGCAGGTGATTGCGTACGAGCCGGGCGAGGTAGTTGGCCTTGCCGTCGAGGCTGAGCCTGGTTCCCTCGATCTTCTCGTAATGCTCGAGCTCGGTCTGGAACAGCCTGATCAGTTCGATGGCCATGCCCGCAGTGCCCGAGATCGCCACAGCTGAGAAGTCGTCGGCTGCGAAGACCTTTTGCACCCGCTTGTGAGCGATGATGTTGCCTGCGGTGGCGCGCCGATCGCCCGCCATCACCACGCCGTCGGCGTAGCGCATCGCCAGGATCGTCGTGCCCTCCGGGATCTCGGGCAAAGTGCCTTCACCAAACGCACCGGGCCAGCGAGGCTGCGCATCCTGACGGCGCAGCGTGTTCAAGAAGCTTGCATCCGCCAGCGACATGTCGAGTGCTGCGGGACGCGGGGAATTGGAGAGCGCTCCTTCGGGAGTCACTCGCCACCCTTCTGCACGTAGTTCTTGACGAACTCTTCGGCGTTCTCCTCGAGCACCGAGTCGATTTCCTCGAGGAGGTCGTCGATGCGTTCGGTGATCTCTTCGCCCTGCTCTCCGGCCTTCGGCTCGACCTCGGTCGCATCCTGCTCCGGTTCCTGCGGAGCGGTCTGCTTTCGTTCTTGCTCAGCCATCCTTGCCTCCAAGTCCGCGGATCAATGCGGCGGGATCTTCGCTTTGATCGAGGAGGTCCCCGACCATCGCCTTCGATCCGCGAAGCGGCTCCATCATAGGCACTCGCTTGAGCGACTCTTCCCCGGTATCGAACACCAGTGAATCCCAGTTTGCCGCCACCAGCGCGTCCCCGAAACGGGCGACGCATTCACCCCGGAAGTAGGCGCGGCTGCCCTCGGGAGCCGACGCGGCGGCGTGCAGCACCTCGTCGTCCGTGAAGAGCCGTTGCATCCTTCCCGCACCTGCCAAACGAGCGTACAAGCCCTTCTCCGGATCGACGTCGTGATACTGCAGGTCGAGCATGCGGAGCTTCGGATCGTCCCATTCCAGCCCGTCCCGCTCCCGGTAGCCGAGCAACAGCTGGTATTTCGCGGCCCAGTCGAGGCGGTCGCTGAGCCGCAATGGATCGGCTTCCAGGTCGGTCAGCACGGCCTCCCACACGTCGAGCAGTCGTCCGTACACGGCGTCGGCATCGCTGCCGTTGAGGTATTTGGTCGCCCACTCGAGGTACTGCCACTGCACCTCCAACGGTGTGGCGGACCGGCCATCATCCAACGCGACCGTTTGGCCGAGACCAACGTCGTGGCTCACCTTCCAGGTGGCGCCGACGGGATCGGACAACAAGACCGGCTCGGGCAGCGCACCGTCTTCCAGAGCGTTGAGGATCACCAACGCCGAGCCCAGTTTCAGGAACATCTGGTACTCGGAGAGATTGGCGTCGCCGATGATCACGTGGAGGCGGCGGTACTTCGAAGAATCGGCGTGTGGCTCGTCGCGCGTGTTGATGATCGGTCGCTTCAGTGTCGTCTCGAGGCCGACCTCCTCCTCGAAGAAGTCGGCGCGCTGGGTCAGCTGGAAGCCCACATCCGGCCTGCCGTTCTCGGAGCCGACTTTGCCTGCGCCCGTGAAGATCTGGCGCGTGACAAGGAACGCCGTGAAGTGACGCACGATGTCGCCAAAAGGCACGCTGCGTGCGACGAGATAGTTCTCGTGGGCACCGTATGAGTTGCCCTTGCCGTCACTGTTGTTCTTGTGGACGAACATGCGCTCGTCGTCGGGCATCAACGCACGCGCCGACGCCACTGCTTGCGCCATGATGGCTTCGCCGGCCTTGTCGTAGAGCGCCGCCTGCAACGGATCGGTGCACTCTGGCGTCGAGTATTCAGGATGCGCGTGATCGACGTAGAGCCGCGCCCCGTTGGTGAGCACGACGTTGACGAGGCCCGTCTCCAATTCGATCGGGAGCGAGTCCTCGTAGCCGAACCCGCGAGCATCCCGTCCCGGGGACTCCTCGTCGAATGACCACTGGATGCGGGCGCGGCCGCCCCGGTACGAGTTGATGAGCGTGCTCGAGGCGAGCACCGGGTTGTACTCGGCCTGGTTGCGCACGGTGATCCCGTATTCGGTCTCGGTGCCGAGCACCTTGTCGAGGGCCACTCAAGCCACTCCCGTCCGGGACGTCACAGGTACTGGCCGGGGGTGACGGCTTCGATGGTGCGGCTGTCGCCGTCGCCGTCGATCAGGGTGCGCACGTAGACGATCCGCTCACCCTTCTTGCCCGAAATCCTTGCCCAGTCGTCGGGATTCGTCGTGTTGGGCAGGTCCTCGTGCTCCTTGAACTCCTGGACGATCGCACCGGTCAGGTCGGCCACGGTGAGACCCTTCGGCTCACCCTTGATCTCGCGCTTGATGGCGTCCTTCTTGGCGCGGCTCACGATGTTCTCGATCATCGCACCACTGGCGAAATCCTTGAAGAACAAGACCTCTCGGTCGCCGTTGGCGTAGGTCACCTCGAGGAACCGGTTGTGGTCGCCGTCGTCGTACATGCGGGTCACGACCGTCTCGATCAGGGTTGCGATGTGCGACTGCAGGTCGCCGCCGGCTGCGGCGACCTCAGCTTGCGAGTACGGCAGGTCGTTGGTGAGGTAGATGCCGAAGATCTGGCGGGCGGCGTCTTCGTTGGGCCGCTCGATCTTGACCTTCACGTCGAGCCGCCCCGGCCGCAAGATGGCCGGATCGATGAGATCCTCACGATTGGACGCACCGATCACGATGACATTCTTCAGTGTCTCGACGCCATCGAGTTCGCTCAAGAGCTGGGGCACGATGGTCGACTCGACGTCAGACGAGACCCCGGTGCCCCTCGTCCGGAACAGCGAGTCCATCTCGTCGAAGAACACGATGACGGGAACGCCCTCGTCCGACTTCTCCTTGGCACGCTGGAAGATCAAGCGGATCTGCCGCTCCGTCTCGCCGACGTACTTGTTGAGCAGCTCGGGGCCCTTGATGTTCAGGAAGTAGCTGCGGATGTCCTCGTTGCCTTCCTTGGCGGCAACGGCCTTGGCGAGGCTGTTGGCCACGGCTTTGGCGATGAGGGTCTTGCCGCAGCCGGGAGGGCCGTACAGCAGCACGCCCTTCGGCGGGGCCAAGTTGTATTCGGTGAAGCGCTCCTTGTGGATGTACGGAAGCTCGACCGCGTCCTGGATGGCCACGATCTGTTCCGTGAGACCGCCGATATCGGCGTACGTCACGTCCGGCACTTCCTCGAGCACCAGCTCCTCGACCTCGGGGCGTATGAGCTTCTCGAACACGAGACCGGTCCGGGTGTCCAGGCGCACGTGATCGCCGGCCCGCACGTGCTCGGTCGCCATTGGGGCGGCTAGCTCCACGACCCGCTCTTCGTCGGCCCTGCCGAGCACGACGAGCCGGTCTTGGCTGATGCGCTCCTTGACGGTCACCACCTCGCCCGAGATGTCGAACGCCCTGACGTCGATGATGTTGTAGGCCTCGTTGAGGAGCACCTCCTGCCCAACCTCGAGCGCCTTGATTTCGAGGTTCGGCTCGACGTTGACGCGCAGCTTGCGGCCCGATGTGTTGACGTCGGCGGTGCCGTCCTCGTTGATGCGGAGGATGGTCCCGAAGGGATTCGGGGGCGAGGTGAGTTTCTCAACCTCTTCGCGGAGTAGAGCGAGCTGTTCGCGGGTCTCCTCGAGGGCCACGGTGAGCTTCTGGTTCTGCGCTGCGGCTTGAGCCAGCTTGTTCTTCGTGTCGAGCAATCGCTCTTCCAGAACACGAACGCGGCGGGGGGCGTCTTGGAGACGGCGGCGCAACACCGCGATCTCCTCTTCGAGCATCCGCACCGTGGTGCGAAGTTGCTGCGATTCGCTCCCGCTGTCTTCCACCTGGCGCCTCCTCCGGCGTGCCCCTGCGACGGGCCCGGCAACTCGTCCGCTCAGTGTAAACCCGGGTTCGGGGCAAGCGACCAACCCGAAACACCCGTCCGCGAGATGTCAGGAAGCACCGGCAGCAGCAGTAAAGTGGCGGATCGCACGCCAGATCACGAGGACGGAAACATGAAGGTTTGGATCGATCAGGATCTCTGCACCGGCGACGGCCTGTGCGAGGAGATCGCGCCGGACGTATTCGTCCTGCTCGACGACGGCCTGGCGTACGTGCGCGAGGGCGACAAGATCTTCGCCGCCTCCGAAGGCAACTCCGAGGGCGCAGAGGGCCTGGCGGCAATCCCGGATGGCCAGCTCGACCTGGTCGTGGAATCCGCCGAAGAATGCCCCGGAGAGTGCATCTTCATCGAGCCATGACGCCGCCCGAGGCAGGCCTCGTCGAGTTTGAAGCCGCCAGCCGCCTCCAGGAATAGTCCCCCACGAAGTGGGAGCGAACCCTCGTCGCGCCCTTGCGAATAGTCCCCCACGAAGTGGGGGAAGGTACCGCCGCCGCAGGCGGGGGTAGGGGGTGATCAGTCGTCGTCCGGACCAGCTGGAGGTTGGATCTTCCTTGCGGTCGTGATGAAGCCGGTGTGGCCGATCATGCGGTGCGCTGGACGGACGGAGCGTCCCTCGACGGACCACTCTCGATGGAGCACCTCGAACGTCGAAAGGTCGAAGAAGACGCGCTCCGCCTTCAGTGCTTCACGCACCGACTGCACCTGGGGAACCGTCGGGAGGTAGCAGCAGAAGCTTCCACCGGACGCCAGATACGCTGCGGCTGCGGGTACCGAGTGCCACGGTTCGGGCAGGTCGAGCACGATGCGGTCAGGACCGACGTCGGCAATGTGCTCCTCGACATCGCCGATTCGGAGATCGAGGTTTGGCGGAACCTCGCCGAGGAACCCTTTGATGAGCTTGGCGGCCTTGGCCGCATGGTCCTCCCGTCGCTCCACCGAGATCACCCGACCCTCCGGACCGACGGCCCGGAGCAAGGCCATGGTCAGCGCTCCGGATCCGGTGCCGGCCTCCAGGACCGTCATGCCCGGGGCGATGTCCGCCCACACCACGATCGCCCCCGCATCCTTGGGATACACAACGGCGGCGCCCCGGCTCATCTTGAGGGTGTAGTCGGCGAGACGGGGACGCAGCGTGACCAACTGCGCTCCGAGGGAGGATTCATGCGTAGTGCCGTCCTGGGTGCCGATGATCGTGTCATGGGCCAGCACCCCGCGGTGATAGTGAAACTCCTTGCCAGGCTGCAGGTCGATGAGGTATCGCCGTCCCTTGGTGTCGTACAGCATGCAAGGGTCGCCTGCGGCGAACATGGTCACGGCCTCGGCGCTACGAGACGAGCGGAACGATGGCGGCGAGCACGGCGAGCACCATCGTGAAGACGACCACCCATACGACGATCTTGACCATGCGCTCGCGGTTGCGGAACATCGCTCAGGCCTCGACGTCGGTCTTCTTCACAACAGCAGTGTTGCGAAGGAAAGAGATCTGGAGGGTCTCCCCCTCCTTCATGTTGTGGCCGTAGAGCAACTCCTTGTCGGGTCGCCGCCGCTTCATGAGGAAGGCGATGATGGCGGTGCCGGCGCTGAGCGCGGCGAACACAGGCTGACCACGCCTTGCGCCACCGAAGAAGCTACGGACACTGTTGTCGAGGATCCACTGGATCATCGGAGCTGGAACACCTCGACGCGGGCGCCACCGGCCTTCTTGCCACGGCGGCGACCGAAGATGAATGCGAGGATCACGATCACGACGACGACGACGGCGATGGTCGTGCCTGTTGTCTGCGCTTGCTGTTTCGTCTCATCGACAATCTCTTCGATCTGGCGAAGCTTGGCCTCCAGATCGGCGCGCTCGATAGCCATGGTCAGCTGCCCTCCGATGAGGTGAGTTCTTCCAACGGGTCGCTCTGGAGCTCCTCTGCCGGAGCCTCGCGAGCAGTGAAGGCGACCAGCAACGCCGCCACGGCGACGAGGGCGATGGCGGCGAGGATATAGGCCAGCGCCGACCAGTACGGACCCTCCGGCAGCGCATCACGGATGTATCGTAGGCCGGCGACAGAGAAGAACAGCGCTGCCAACGAAAAGCAGATCGCCGCGCCTACGACGAAGCCCGTGAACTTGCCCAGTTGCTTGGCGGGTTCCAGCGTCTCCTGGCGGAGATACTCCTTCGACATGTCGACGAACTCACGTACCAGATCTGGCAGCTCCCGCACGTCCGCCATCATGCTCCCTTTCGGCTCTTCACGTCTCGTCACAGCCTGCTCCGTCTGACATCGGCCACCGTCACGCGTGGTCGTGCGATGCGGCGGCTCGTGTGCGACCGCAGGCTACCCGATCTGCCCGGGAGGTCGGCGGTCCGCACCGTCACACCCATTTGCCGGCCGTCTGGACCTCCACGAGGCTCGGACCATCATCGACGGCGAGGGCCTCCCGCAGGGCGGGTTCCAGGTCGTCCGGCGTACTCACGCTGAACCCCCGTCCACCACACGACCGTGCGAACTCTGCGAAGTCGGGATTGACGAGCGCGGTGTGGAACACCGGGCGTAACGCCCCGACCTGTTCCCGGGTGATCTTCGCCAACTCGTTGTTCTGCAGCACGATATGTGTGATCGGCATCCGGTATTTGACGGCGGTCGTGAACTCGGCGAGGTATTGCCCGAGACCGCCATCGCCGGACACGGAGATCACTTTGCGCTTGCCCTTGGTGGCCGCCCACGCACCGAGGGCTGCCGGCAGCGCAAACCCGATCGAGCCGAGATAGCCCGACATCAACACATCCTGGTCGCCCGTCGTCTCGAAATAGTGCCCGAATGCGTACGTGTTGTTGCCCACGTCCACGGGAAGTACGGCATCGGCGGGAGCCAGCTCGCTCAATACGGCGAACAGCCGCGCCGGATGCATGCGGCCGAAGCCGTCGAGCAGTTCGGCTCTGCGCTCCTTTTCGTGGCGCCAGCGCCCGGCCCAACGAGCGACCGCTTCCCGCTGCTCGATTCGCGTTCGCGGTGTCAGCGCATCGAGCAGCATCGCCGTTGTCCGGCCGATCTCACCCCAGAGCGGCACGTCGACGTTGTGGAAACGCCCGAGGGTGATCCGGTCGAAGTCGACCTGGATCAGCGTCTTGTTGGTACTGATGCCCGTGTGATTGGAGAACGATGCGCCGAATACGACCAGCACGTCGGACCGCCCCATCATCGCCGAGGCGATTGGCGTTCCGGAGCGGCCGAGCACGCCGCAGGCGAGCGGGTGGTCATCGGGGATCGAGCCCTTGGCCTTGAACGTCGTCATCACCGGGGCATCGAGGTGCTCTGCGAGAGCCAGGATCTCTTTGCGATGGGGACGGGCTCCGTTGCCGAGGATGAAGGTTGGGCGGTCCGCCGCTTCGATCGTCTCCACCGCCCGCGCCACTTCGGCTTCGGGCGGAGCTATGTCGTGCTCGGCGACCCGACCCACCGGGCTCACGGCATTCGGATCGTCGAGCCCAGGAAGATCCTGCACGTCGTCGGGGAAGATGAGGTGACCGACATCGCGCTCCACGATCGCATGCTTGAGGGCAAGGCCCATGAGCTCCGGAGCGTTGTCCGGCACGAGGACCGTCTGGCTCCACGCCGCAACGGCACCGAACGCCTGGGCCGTGGGTATCTCCTGAAACGCGCCGGGGCCGAGCACCTGGGTGTCCACCTGGCCGGTGAGGGCGAGGATGGGCACCCGGTCGACCTTGGCGTCCCAGAGACCCGTCAGGAGGTTCGTCGCCCCGGGACCTGCGATGGAGAAGCAGGCGGCCGGGCGACCGGTGAGTTTGGCGTAGGCCGAGGCCGCAAACGCCGCGGCACCCTCGTGGCGAATTCCAACGTAGGTGAGGCGGCCGTCTTCCTCGGCGCGCCGCAGCGCATCGGCGAGCCCGAGATTCGAGTGGCCGACCATGCCGAAAACGCTGTCGACACCCCACTCGGTCATCACGTCGACCATCTGGTCCATGAGGGTCGGCTTGTCCTCCGGCAGCGGCAGCTCGACGTAGAGACCGTCGTCGCGCACCTCGTGCGGGAACACCTTGGCCACGTCGCCATATCCCTCGGGTGGTTCGCCCGTGATCGGGTCGTACTCGTAGCCGTGCCACGGGCAGATGACGTATCCGCCTTCGATCTGACCCTCCCCGAGCGGACCGCCCTGATGCGGGCAACGGTTGTCCAGCACGCCGTATCCGCGATCGGAATGGGTCACGCAGAGCGCACGGTTGGCCACGACGACCGTCGTCACGTGCCCGATCGGAACATCGCCCGGATCGATGCGGTACCACTGCTTGGTCTGGGGCGGGTCAATCGGCGCGTCGTTGCTCATGAAGGCTCCTCCAAGGGGTTTGTCGAGCCTACCGAGCAGTAGTGGGACGTGCGGATATCAGCCCGCGTAGTCCTGTTCGTTCACCTTACGCCCCATCCATTCGGTCGGGCCGCCGGTCGTGAGCGACAGATGCATCATGTGCGCATCGGGTGTGGCACCGTGCCAGTGCACCTCACCGGGCGGGATGATGACCGTGTCTCCTGCCGCCACCTCGACACGGTCGCCTGTCTCGTTGGCCACGATGCCGTTGCCGTGGGCGACATAGAGCACCTGGCCCTCGACGTGGCGGTGCCACGCCGTGCGCGCTCCAGGGGAGAACATGACCGCCAGCGTGTTCAGCGCGGCGTCGTGGACCGGCGGGGCCAAAGGACCGAACCACACCCGGCCGGTGAAATCCTCCTCGGGCGCTTCCATCCAAGGAATGTCAGAAGTCGGTAGATGGTCCACGGGGCACTCCCTCAACGAAACCTGCGACGCACGGCCCGCGAACTCGAACCGACCCGCCTGCTGCGCGCCGCCCATCCCACGAGGATGCCGGCGATGAACGCCAGCAGTATCCAGACGAAGATCTCTCCGGCTACGAACAGCATGTCACTCATCCAGTGCGATGAACTCGATACGGCGATTCCTCGCCCGGCCCTCGGGGGTTTCGTTGTCCGCGATTGGCTGGGTCTCACCGTAGCCGACGACGACGTACCGGTCGGCTCGCTCGCCGTTGGCGACGAGGTAGGCGAGAACGGCTCCGGCGCGACGCTCCGAGAGGTCGAGATTGAACTCGGGGCTGCCCAGTGCGTCGGCGTGACCGGCAATCTCGATTGGTACATCGGGGAACTGGCGTACCGCGTCCAAGATCTCGTCGAGAAGCGCTCTCCCGACCGCTGTGAGCTCGTCGGAGTTGAGCTCGAACTCAACGACTTTGCCGGCAATGAGGTCGTCGAGGTCTTCCTGCAACTCGACCACTTCCTGCTTGGGCGGTGGCGGTGGTGCGTCCTCGACGGTCAGGCCGCTCACGAAATCGAGCCCGCTCGGCGCCAGGAGCTCGTCGGTGACGCGCCGTGCGTCGGACCGAGCCTGGCGGTCCGGGTACTCGGCCGCCACCGTCACCACTCCGGCGTCGCCGTTCACCACGATTCGTCCCTCGTCGATCGCCCCGGCCACCTCGATGAAGATGTCGAGGATCCCCGGAAGCCACGCATCCTCAGCCAGCACACCGGGCCGCAGTTCGAGCCGCCCGGCGTCAACCGAGCCGGGGTAGACGCGTTCGAGGGCCGTGACGATCTGCGTACGTTTCTCTTGCGTCGAGACCGTTCCTCTGACATCGACGGCACCGTCTGCCCACACGATCTCGAGAGGCTCGGCGCTCACCGGGCCACCGCCTTCGGAAGGGACGAACACGCGAAGGTCGCTCTCGACGGTGCGGATACCCTCGATGGTGGCAACGACGGCGGGGATCAACTCAACCTCGGATTCGGCGCCCACGGATCCGACGATGCGAACATCTCGGCCGTCTGCGAAGACTTCAAGGTCGCTGTAGCCGCCTGATCGCAACAGTTGGGTTGCGCTGTTCTCGAGTGAGCGTTCCACCTGCCTACCGCCGAACCAGATCGCTCCGGCGCTCACCAATGCCAACGTCACGATCGCAAGCATCACGAACGCAACGCGCGACAGAATCGGGCCCTCTTCCTCCCCAGGAATGAACCTCGGCGACCCTCGATCTCGGGCGTCGGCCAGCTCTCTGAGCCGGCGATTGCCACGTCGTGCCACGAAACAGCCTCAACTACGTTGCCTACCGACCACGATGGTACCGACTTCGCGAACAATCGGATCGGCTACACCGCACCGCCCTCCAACCACGCCACCAGCCGATCGACGAAAGGGGCCTGCGCGGGGTTGAGGAGTTGCTTCGCTTCGCCCGGCAAGCACCAGGCGACGCGGTCGATCTCCGGCGTCGCCACCATGCGACCCGACCGCGGCGGCCACTCGAGCATGAAGGTGTTGCTCACCATGGCCTCCGGATCGAGATCCCCTTCGATCGCATAGGCGTGAACCTCTTTGCCGGACTTGAGCTTCACGCTTCCGAGATCCTCGGCCGGCGCGGCGGAAGCGTGGCCTGTCTCCTCCTCGAACTCTCGGCGTGCTGCCGCCTCGTGATCCTCGCCCTCATCGACCAGTCCCTTCGGGATGCTCCATGCCCCCTCGTGGCGCTTCGCCCAGTACGGACCGCCCGGGTGAGCGATCAGCACCTCGACACCGTCCGAGGTCCGGCGGTACAACAGGACTCCCGCACTCACATCCGCAGGTCGGTTCATGACAGCGCACGCTACCTGGGACTACGAAGGTGCAATAGCCACAGTCGGGTCTACCATCCGCGTTCTGATCCGACTGGAACAGGAGTACTCCATGGCCACCATTCACCAGATCGCAGAGGGCGCAGAGACGCTCGCCGCAACGTCCGCAAAGGTCGCGGGCGCCACGGAGCAGCTGGCGGCAGCGGCAACGGTCGCCGATGACGTCGTTCGCTCCAGCAGAAACCTCATGAAGTGGTTCATCATCTCCCTGATCGTGCTCGCCGTCGCAGGCGCCGTCATGAACGCGATGAAGCAGCGTCAGAGCTCGGAGTCGTAGCGCAGCTCGCGCTTCTGGCGTATTTGACGTCGCATTGCCGCGGTCAGGTACGCCAGAACGAGAGACCGCCCAGACGCGACCGCGAGGCGGTGTCGGAGAAGCGTATCGATCGACCGCGGACTCCACGGTCCCGGGCGTAGGTTGCGGCGTTCTCCGTAGGTGACGACCCAGGGATCAGAGATCGAGCAGGTATCGAAGTACGCGTCTGATCTCGAAGAGAGGCTCGGGCCCGACGACTCCGAGCCGATCGATGAGCCGCCGCTCCGAGATTGACTCGACGTCCTCGGCCTTGGCGTAGCTCGGATGATCGAGGCCAGACTCGCCGGGCTCGATCTCGACGTGCGAGGGCAGGTCTCGTCGGACCGAGGTGACCGGGACGACGAGCAGCACGCCAGCCGGTCCTTCGTTGAGCGCATCGGTCGACACGACGACGGCGGGGCGAGTTCCAGCTTGCTCCCGAACTACGGGCTCGCCGAAGTCGACCAGCCAGACATCTCCCTGGCGTGGAGTCACTCGGAGCGATCCCCCAGCACGCCCTCTTCCACTCGCCGCTCCTGTTCGATCTCAGACCACGCAACCGGGTCATCGCGCAGCTCCTGGTAGCGCCGATTGAACGCATCGAAGAACATCTTCCGCTCCAATGCGTCGACTGCCTCGTCGAGGACCCTCGTCATTGGCCGCCCAGTGGCGTTCGCCAGAGATGCGAGTCGGTCTCGAGTCTCTTCACTCACCCGTATCGTCGTACTCATGCGCTGCGCAGTTTACTATTCAGTAGACGCTCGTGTCTACGGGTGTGATGGATGCCGGCGCTCAGTCCGATGGGCTCACCACCAGTTGGGGTGTGGTCAGCGTTGTCTCGGTGTCGGAGAGAGGGCTCGAACCTCCACGAGCTAAAAGCTCACTCGGCCCTCAACCTGTGTGGCCGTCGCGGTCAGTCGCCGACATCGAAGACATACGCAGCACCGGCATCCAACACACCGGCAGGATCTGCGACGAAGTCCCCGGCGATGGCCGTGTCACCCCAGATGGAGACCGACTGACCCCTACCAAGATCACAATCCCGAGCGGGATCTTCATCTGTGTCGTTGCTTTCCTCTTGTTGTGGACGAGTGTTCGGTCGAACACGATCATGCCGTCGGACCGGTCGACGAGGGCTTGTCGAAGAAGCCGGCCGTGGTCAGCTCATCTTTGACGTCCAGCGTGACCGCCAGCGCGGGAGCAGCGAGGATGAGACCGATCATGCCGGCGACGATGCCGCCGAGTGACGTCGCCAGCAAGATCAGCAGGGGGTGGAGATCGAGGCTTCCGCCCAGCAGCACCGGCTCGAGCAGGTTCTCCAGCAGCAGGTTCACCGCCAGTGTGATCCCGAGCACGATCAGTGCGAGGCTGATGCCGCCCTCGCCGAGCGCCATCAGCACGGCGAAGGCCCCGCCGATGAAGGCGCCGAGGTAAGGAATGTAGGCGCCGATGACGTTGACGACTGCGATGGCGCCCGCAGCGGGGATGCCCAGGACCACCGCCGCCAGCCCGATAGCGGCGCCGTTGACAACCGCCATCGCGGTTCGTCCGCGGAAGTAGCTCCGGATATCGTTGACCGTACGCTTGCCAACGTTCGTGTAGATTCCCCGTGCTCGAACGTCCTGTTCGCGCTCCAACCGGCGGGCAAACATGGAGGGGCCGTCCTTGAGCAGGTAGTAGAAGGCGATCGTGCCGAGGATGGCGCCGGTGATGAACCCGAACGCCGAGTTGAGGACCGAGACCAGGCTGGCGGCGACCCCGCCCGTCAACGAGGGCCCGAGTTCCCCGGTCGTCCGGCGGATCTGGCTGACCATCTGTTCATTGATCGGTGTGTGCTCGAGCCATCCCTCGATGTCCTGGGCCGCCTGGTCGAGGTTGGCAGTCACCTCGTCGGCTTGGTCGACCAACGCGGCCCCGGTGCCCCAGCCAAGAGCGACGCCGAGGACGCCGAGCCCGACGAGCACGATCAGCGATGCGATTGATCTCGACAATCCGCGCTCGGTGAACCAATCCACGATCGGGAGGAACACGATGGCGAGGAATCCTCCGAGTACGAGCGGCGCGGTGATCTCGCTGGTGGCGGCGATGAGTACGGCGATCAGCGTGACCGCGGCGGTGATGCCGACGAAGAACCAGCTCGCAAGCCCCACCCGCCGATACCAGTCGGGGATCCTCCAGAGGGAAGTCGAGGTCGCGTGCTCCGGCTCGGCGTCGCTCATGAGATGTCCTCCCTGTGTGGGGTTGGTGGGGTCAGGATGAGGTGGTAACGGCATCGCCGACCCGGTTGTAGACCCGATCGCCGAGCTCGACACCGCACCGGCGCAAGGTATCGGCGACTGAGTGTTCGAGGCGGGCGAAGCGGACGTCGATCCCCCGTTGTTCGAGCTCGTCGAGGAGACCGTCGAGCTCTTCGGCGGCGGTTGTATCGACGTGGGTGATCGGCTCGGCGTCGATGACGACCAGCGATGGAGATTCGGCCTCGACGGCATCGAGCACCGTCTGCCGCAGCACGCTGACGTTGGCGAAGAACAGCTCCGCCTCGAACCGGACGATGACCGTGTCGTCCACGAGTTCCACGCCATCGGTGCCGAGTGCCCAAAAGTTGCCGGTGGAGCGGTCGAGGCCGAGCTGTACACACCGTGGACGGACGGCGCGGCGCATCATGCCGATGATCGACACGGCGACACCGACCGCCAGGCCGGCCAGGATGTCAAACAACAGCACCCCGGCAAGCGTGGTGAGCGCCGCCGCATAGTCGACCCGTGACTTGTCACGCAATGAGGTGATCGGGCGGAACCTGATCAGGCCGAGCACGGCGTGAATGATGATCGCGCCGAGGGCAGCCTCGGGCAGGTCTTCGAACAGCTGGGTCAGGAAGAGCATCGTGACGACGAGCAGCACGCCGGTGATCAGACTGGCGAGTTGGGTCTTCTGCCCCGCCGCGTCGGCGGCTGCCGTACGCGAGTTCGAACCGATCGCCGCAAACCCGCCGAACAGACCGCCGGCGGCGTTCGCCGCGCCCAGACCGGCGAGTTCGACGTTGGCGTCGACGCGTTCACCGTGGCGGGCGCCGAACGATTTCGCCAACGCCATCGACTCGCCGAACACCACCACGGCAAGCCCAAGCGCCACCGGTACCAGATCGACGAGCTGCTCCCAACTCACATCCGGGAGGCCGGGAGTCGGCAGACCCGAAGCGATGTCGCCGACGAGGTGGACCCCTCGATCCTCGAGACCGAAGACCCGCGCCGCTGCAATCGCTCCAACGACCACCACGAGAGCCGCCGGCAGCCGCGGCACGAATCGTTCGAGCACGAACAGCGCAGCAAAACAGAGCAGGCCGACGACGATGGTGGCACCATGGGCATCGCCGACATGACGGCCGAGGTCGACCATCTCCGCGATGAACCCTTCGCCCTCGGCTTCGACACCGAGCACGTTGCCGAGCTGCCCGCCGACGATGGTGATCGCCACACCGGTGATGAACCCCTTGAGCACCGGCTCGGAGAGGAACTCCGCCAGGATCCCGAGCTTGGCGACCGCTGCCAGGGCAAGGACCACACCCACGATGATCGTCAGCGCTACCGTCAACTGGACGAAGCTCCCGGCGTCGGCGGCGAGCGGTGCGATGGCCGCGGCCGACACGGCGGCGCTCGTGGCGCTCGGCCCGACTGTCACGCGCCGCGAGGAACCGACGAGTGCGTACACGATCAACGGCACGGTCGCGACATACAACCCGATCTCGGGGGGCACACCGGCGATGCCGGCATAGGCGACGCTTTCGGGGACGACGATCGCCCACACCGTCACCGCCGCGGCAATGTCACCTGGCAACCATGCGCGCTGGTACGAGCGCAGGTCACCGAGGAGCTGCCCCATCAGTCGTAGCCCTGGAAGTCCGCTCCAACCTCGATATGCGGATACTGGGCAGCGCTCTTTTGGAGGTCGATCAACGGAGCCATCGCGGCACGGATCACCCATGCGACCGTGAGTTCGGTTTCCATGAGGTCGTTCTGCTCGCCCGGATCTGCGGCGAGGTCATAGATGGCAGGAATCTGACGTTTGAGCAGCGGCGCCGTCCACGAATCCGACATCGCCATCTTGAAGTGGACCTTCATGTCCTTCCACTTCACCGACAACGGTTCACCGTCGGAGCCCAGGAACACGAAATGATCGCGACCCGACTCCTCCCGGGTGCCGAGCACGAACTCGGACATGTCGATGCCGTCGATCGGACGATCGTCGGGCACCCGGTCCGATTCACCCACGAGCGCGGCGAGGGTCGGCAACCAGTCGTACGTCGCGACGATCTCGTTGCTGACCACCCCAGCCGGGACCCGACCGGGCCAACGGATCATGGCGGGCGTACGAATCGAACCTTCCCACCCTCCCCCGAACTTCCCACGCCAAACGCCGCTGCTGCCTCCCATCGCAGCCGATGTCGCGTTGTCGCTCGCCCACACCACAATCGTGTCGCCGGCAACACCCGTCTCCTCGAGCGCATCCAGGATCTGACCCGTGCGAACGTCCAACTCCGCCACGTTCGCCGTGTACGCCCCTCGGCCGTCGTCGAAGTCGGGATGAGGAATCATCGGCGGATGCAGATTCGTGAACGACACATACACGAAGAACGGCCTCCCCGACGCCGCATTCCGCCGGATGAACTCGACCGTCCGCTCGGTGATCCCCTCATCCATCAGCGGCCGAGTCTCGAGATCGAAGTCAGCGACGCCCCGCTGCGGTTCCCCTCGACGTGCCTCATGGATCTTCGGTACCGGCCAATCCTCCGGGTACAGCCGATGCGCCGAATAGGACGCCTCGTCGCTCGACTCGCTGATCCCCCACCATTCGTCGAACCCCTGATCGGTCGGGAAGCGACCGTCGACATTGCCCAGATGCCACTTGCCGTAACACGCCGTCGCGTACTCGGCGTCGCTGAACAGATCGGCCAACGTGTACTCCCACGTCGACAACCCGTACTCACCTGGCTCGCCGGGCAACGGCACCCGGAATGTGCCCGTCCGAATCGGCATCCGACCCGTCAGAACCGCTCCCCGGGTCGGCGTGCACTGCGCCTCGGTGTTGAAATTCGTGAACCGCATCCCCTCGGCCGCCAACCCATCGATTCGCGGCGTCGGAACAGCACCGCCGAAGCAACTCAGATCGCCCACACCCAGGTTGTCGGCGAGCATGAACACGACGTTGGGTTGACGCTCCACCAGCTTCCTTCCTCTACAGATTCCCCACTACGACGCCCGCCCGCAAGCGCGACGTTGGC
>DATHZQ010000020.1:0-2351 GCA_035458525.1 Acidimicrobiia bacterium | reverse complement strand
GGTTACCTCCATGAGCTCGCGGCGGGATAGCCGGGTTGGGTCGCAGGGCACTCCGCCCTTGGCTCCACCGAAGGGCACGCCGGCCAGGGCGGTCTTCCAGGTCATGAGACGGGCGAGGGCTGTTACGTCGGCAGCCGAGACGGCCGGGTGGTAACGGATTCCTCCCTTGGCGGGACCGAGGGCACGGGAGTGTTGTACCCGATACCCGGTGAACACCTCGAACGACCCGTCGTCCCGCACCAACGGGATCTCGATCTCGATGGAGCGGGAAGCGCAGTGCAGCGCGCAGCTCACCCCGAGATCGAGGCCCATCAGTTCCGTGGCGCGGTGAAAGCGGGTTGCCTCCCAGTCCAGCAACCCACCGTGGTCGCCGTCGCCGTCGCCGTCGCCGTCGCCGTCGCCGTCGCCGTCGCCGTCGCCGGCGTCTACGTCGGGGAGGTGGGAGTGGTGATGTGACGAGTTGCGGCACCGTTCGCCGGCCGAGCTGCGATGCTCGTCGACCTGGCTCGTAGCGTCGGGCTCATGCACGGCGGGCGCCGGACCGGCACCGAGCTCTGGATCTGCCGGACGGCAATCTAGGTGTCGAGCCGGCCAACCGGTCATGGCCGACCCCTTGGCGGGTCGGCAGGCCCGGTAGTGGAGGGCCCCGCCTCGATCTCTCGCCAAATCCCGTCGCGCCGGATGTCCACCACACGGAGGCCGGCAGCGGTCACGTTCTCCTCGGTGCGTCGGTTGGCCCTGAACCCGAAGATGCGCCGGGTCAGCACGGTCGCAGCATCGGCGACGCGGCCAAGGAGACGGTTGCGGGGCCGTACGTGCTCGAGCAGCAAGATGCGACCATCCCGTTTGGTGACCCTGCCGAGTTCGCGTAATCCACCGATCGGGTCGGCGACGGAACAGAAGACGCAGGTGGCGACGGTGGTGTCGAACGTCTCGTCCGCATAGGGCAGATGGTGGACGTCGGCGAGTCCCAGGTCGATGGGGATGCCGGCGCGTCGCGCCCGGCGGCTGGCACGCTGCAGCATCCGTGTGGAGAGGTCGATGCCACTGAGGCGTACACCCTCGGGGTAGTGGCGCAGATTCTTGGCGGTGCCGACCCCGACTTCCAGCACCCGGCCCTCGGCTCGGGCGAGGAGGCGGCGACGGCGACGACTGGTTCCCATCCATTCCATTGCGGCGCCGTAGATGTCGTAGAGCCGGGCCATCCGGTCGTGGCGGCGGGTCACTTCGGCCTGCTCGTCGGCCTGATCGCCGGGAGGGGAATCGCTCCCGTGGCCGGCTTCGCCGCCAAGGAGTGGCGAGTCCTCGGGCGGGCACCAAGCGAAGGCGATCTCCCACCCGTGCGGCGATCGCTGCTCGTCATTGGTGGGTCGCGTCATGTGACGATGACCTTTCCGCGCAACATGCCCATCTGGCAGGTGAACTCGAGTTCGCCCGGTTCGTTGGGGGTGAACTCGACCGGCACCAGGTCGCCTTCGGGGAGCTCGGCGGTGACCCCGAGCGAGTCGAAGATGACCATTTCCGAGCACGGATCGGCTTCCTGCCGCTCGAACACCAGTCGGACCGGGCGGCCGGCTTCAACGCGAATCGTGTCCGGCGAATAGCCGCCGCTGACCACGACGAGCGCCTCTTGGGCCCCTGTGGCCGTGATTGCTGCGGCGGTTCCCGCGCTGGACGAGAGCCAGAAGTACCAGACGATGAGCCAGATGAGCACGAGCCCCGCTGCGTTGACCAGTACGACATCCATCACAATGCCTCCTTCGCGAGTTGGGGCTTCCAGCGGCGCAGCCGGTTGGCGTTGGTGACGACCGTCACCGATGAGAACGCCATGGCGGCCCCGGCCAGCAGCGGGCTCAGCAGCCACCCGAAGAACGGGTAGAGCAGCCCGGCCGCGATGGGGATCCCCAGAGTGTTGTACCCGAACGCACCCACCAAGTTTTGGCGGATGTTGCGCATCGTTGCCCTCGAGAGCTCGATGGCGGTGACCACGCCGGTGAGGCTGCCCTTCACCAGGGTGATGTCGCCGGATTCCATGGCGACGTCGGTTCCGGTGCCCATGGCGAGACCGACGTCGGCTTGGGCGAGCGCCGGAGCGTCGTTGATGCCGTCGCCGACCATGGCCACGACTTTGCCTTCGCTTTGCAGCAGCTTGATCTGGTTGGCCTTGTCGTCGGGCAGGACCTCGGCGAGGACTCGATCGACGCCGACGTTGTGTGCAATGGCGGTGGCGGTGCGGAGATTGTCACCGGTGAGCATCACGACCTCGAGTCCGAGATCGTGCATGCGTGCAATGGCCGGCTGCGAGTCGTCCTTCACCGTGTCGGCGACTCCGATCACGCCGACGACGTCTC
>DATHZQ010000019.1:0-97444 GCA_035458525.1 Acidimicrobiia bacterium | reverse complement strand
CGCCCATACGCCCGATGCACTGAAAACCGCGCTCAGGGCGCTTCGGCCCCACACGCTCGGCCGTTTGATCGTCGTTTTCGGCGCCGGAGGGCAACGACCTCGCGGCTGCAGTGCGGGAGGGCGTCAACGACGCCGGGCTCGTCGGGATGCGTTTCAACACGATCGGTGTCTCGGACGGCATGTCGATGGGCACCGACGGGATGAGCTACTCGCTGCAATCCCGTGATCTGATCGCAGACTCCATCGAGACGGTGATGCGGGCACAGTGGTACGACGGCGTCATCACGATTCCCGGCTGTGACAAGAACATGCCGGGGTCCGTCATGGCCATGGGCCGGCTCAACCGCCCCGGCATCATGATCTACGGCGGCACGATCCGCGCCGGCCACACCACGGACGGCGCCCCGATCGACATCGTGTCGGCGTTCCAGTCCTACGGAGAGTGGATCGCCGGGAGGATCGATGACGACCAGCGCGACGACATCGTTCTGAACGCATGCCCCGGCGCGGGAGCTTGCGGCGGCATGTACACGGCCAACACGATGGCGTCCGCCACCGAGGCGCTGGGGATGAGCCTGCCGTACAGCTCATCGACTCCCGCGCTCGATCCGGCAAAGCGGGCTGAGTGCGTTGCCAGCGGGGCCGCCATCCACCACCTCCTCGAGCGCAACCTGCTGCCGCGGGACATCATGACTCGCCAGGCGTTCGAGAACGCCATGGCCGTCGTGATGGTTCTCGGCGGCTCCACCAACGCCGTCCTCCATCTGCTGGCGATCGCCCGCTCCGTCGACGTGCCCTTGACCATGGACGACTTCCAGGCGCTCAGCGATCGCACCCCGCTGCTCGCCGACCTCAAGCCGAGCGGGAAGTACGTGATGGAGGACCTGCACCAGGTGGGCGGCGTGCCCGCGGTCATGAAGCTGCTGTTGGAGCAGGGTGCACTGCACGGCGACTGCATGACGGTGACCGGAAAGACGATCGCCGAGAACCTCGCCGAGCTTCCCGGCCTCAGCGATGGGCAAGCGATCATTCGGTCGTGGGACAACCCCATCAAGGAGACCGCCCACATTCAGATCCTGCGGGGCAGCCTCGCCCCCGAGGGTGCCGTCGCCAAGATCACCGGGAAGGAAGGGCTGCGGTTCCGTGGGCCCGCCAAACCGTTCGACTCCGAGGAGGCCATGCTCGCCGCGCTGGAACAGGGCGATATCGCACCGGGAGATGTCGTCGTCATCCGGTACGAGGGTCCCAAAGGCGGACCTGGCATGCCGGAGATGCTCACCCCGACGTCGGCGATCATGGGCGCCGGACTCGGCGATCAGGTTGCGTTGTTGACCGACGGCCGGTTCTCCGGCGGTTCCCACGGGTTCATCGTCGGTCACGTGACCCCTGAGGCGCAGGAAGGGGGCCCCATCGCGCTGGTGGAGGCAGGCGACGTCATTTCGGTCGACGCCGAGTCCCGTCGTATCGAGATCGAGGTCGCCGGGGAGGAGCTGGCACGGCGCCGATCCGCATGGGAGGCCCCGCCTCTGAAGATCACCCGCGGCACCCTCGGGCGCTACATCCGTACGGTCAAGTCTGCCAGCGAAGGCTGCGTCACGGACGAGTAGGTGCGACTCGGAGTATCGGGCCGCGGAGTCGAGTCAATCGACGTCACCGGCGGTATGGCTCAGGGCATCAACTGCGCGCCGGCGCATCGATACAGTCGGTTCGATCTGAGAGAAGCCGGCCGGGTAGGCCTCTAGCGACGGACTGATTGGCCAGTAGGAGTTTGCCCTGTGCGGCCACGAGTCGAATCGCGTGCTCGAACTTGTCGGGCTCCGAGGTGTCGAACTCGATCCTCCGAATCGATTCGATGTCGAAGGGCAACTCCGATCCAACCTCTGCGATCTGGATCAGGGGCTTCCCGATCGCATGCCGAACGCCGATCTCATAGAGCACGTTGGGGTTGTTGCCCGTTGCGTCGGCGATCACGAGAGGACAGTGGATGAGGCAATTCAGCATCTGGACCGAGATGAGCCCAGGTCGCTCGATGTGGTCGGCACGAAGCGGCTTCAGCCCGATTCGTGCGACGGCGGGTTCGATGATGTCGCGGAAGACGCCGTCGGCACGGAATCGCGTCGGCGAGTCGCGATCGCCGATGGGGCTGACGATGAAGCACACATTGTTGTACATGATCTAGCGGCCGGCCCCTGGGATGTGTCGGAGGCGAGCTGTGGACGTTGGGATGCTTGCTTCGATCCCGCGGGTGAGGCGGGTCTGTGGTGATCCTCTGTCAGCGAGGAGAAGCCCGTTGGGCATGCCTACCATCTCCGGCATGAAACTCGAGATCGAATACTGCGCTGCTTGAAGCTACACCGACCGTGCCGTGAGCATGGTTACGAAACTGTTGGAGGAGTTCGAGTTCAAAGTCGACTCCGTGACGCTCGTGCCCAGCAAGGGCGGTGTCTTCGAAGTGACGGCGGACGACACGCTGCTCTACTCGAAGAAGGCAACCGGCGAACACGCCGAGTACGAGGACGTGGCGGTTCCGCTGCGCAAGCTGATCGGCTGAAGTCAGCGGGCCCGGTCCTCCGACCGAGCCCGCTGCGTTCCTTCTAGAGGCTCACCCGAATCCTGTTGGACCACGGTGATTCCCCAGCGTCGTTGACGGCCCGGATGCGGTAGCCGTAGCGGCTGCCCGCCGTCAGGCCGGTGTCGCTATACGACTCCGTGTCCGCGGCGACGGTCGCCACCGTCGTCCATGGGCTGCGGGTCGTTCGGTTTGTCCGTTGCAGCTCGAAGAACGTCTCCTGCGCGTCCCCAGATGAGGTGTCGGTCCATGACAACTCGATCTCGGTCGCGCCAGCGACCGTGCCCGTCAGGTTTGCGGGAGCCGCCGGAGTTTCGACGCCACCAGTGTCGCCGACCGATACGGTGACGGTCGCCGTCGCCGCGGCGCCGGCAGGATCGACCACCGTGTAGGTGAAGGTATCGACGCCCTCCCAACCTGGGTCGGGTGTGTAGGTGGCCGTCGCTCCGTCGGTCGTGGCTGATCCGTTGCCCGGCTCCGTCACGCTGGTGATCGACAACGCATCTCCGTCTCGATCGCTGTCGTTGCCGAGCACGTCGATCGTCACCGGAGTATCCGTCGGCGTCGCGACAGCATCGTCAATGGCGATCGGCGGGCTGTTCGCCGGCGGCTCGGTTCCGGAATACAACGCCCACGCCTCTGCCGCGGTGAGCGGCCGGTCGTAGATCCGCACGTCGTCCACGGCACCATGGCCGTACAGGAAGTAGTCCTGGTGATAGTACGCCGAGCCGAGCGTCAGCCTGTTGATGTCGACGAGATCGGCGAAGAACATCGCATCGTCCGGCCCGCCTGCGTTGTAGTTGCGGTCCGTCATCTCGACGCCGTTGAGATAGCCCGTGTTGTAGTCGGGACCAATGACGCCGACGAAGTGGTACCAGGCTCCTTCCTCCAGGTTGAAGTTCGAGTCGAAACAGAGTGTCGGCCTCGGCCCGCCTGCGTAGAACGTGAAGTACAGCTTGTTGTTGTTCGGGTGGCCGACTTCGATCGTCGCGGCCGGCTTGTCTCGGGCGTCCAGGTTCCCCAAGTAGAACAACGGTTCCGCCTCCTGCTCGCTGTCCTCGTACCGCAGCCACATCGAGATGCTGCCGACGGCGAGGCTCGTGATCTCCGCAGGCGGTGTCGTACCTGTGGCGGGGACCCAAGCCTCGTCGTTCCCATCGAACTGCAATGCGTTCCCCGACACCCCGGGGACGCGGGTTGCCCCGTACAGCAGGCCGTGATGTCCGTTGCCTGACGAGTCGAGCATTGCCGTGGTCGTCGAGGCATCGAACGTCCAGCGCGCAACGAGCCCGTCGCTCACGTCCTCGCCCGCTGCCGTCGCCGGTGCAGCAACGCTGGTCGCCAGCAGGCCGGCGACGATGAGTGGCCAAATGGTGGCTCGCATGGTTGCCACCTCCTCCTTGCCCGGAGCCGGAGAGGCGCAGGGGTCCGGGGCTCCAACCACGGTCACGCGGACTCCTCAGCAGGCCCCGGTTCGTCTTGCAGACCCCGTACCGCGTGACGCTTCAGGTATCGCATGTGGCCGTTAGGGGCACGCGTTCTAATTGATAGCGATTGGATCGCCCGGGTTAGCCCTCACCTGACTGGACGGCCGGCTGTCACGGCGGCGTGACTAGCCTTTCCGCCGTCGTGAAGTCCGGAACCAATCGCGCCGTGCTCGTTGGAGAGCTGCTCACCCTCGATGGGCCCTACATCGTCGTCGCCGACGATTTCGTGGCCGGCCGTTGCAGCCGATGCGGTGAGGATGCAGGCGACGACGCCTTCTTCCTCGACATCGGCTTCCTCTGCGGAACGTGTGCCCGACTCGTCGAGCACTGAGCGGGCTACGACCTGAGGTGTTCGGGCATGGTCCGGTCGACAATGCTGCGAATGCGCTCGTGGATAGCGGGATTGGCTACGACCAGGTGTGGGTCGTGCAAGGTCATCGGTGAACCCGATGGCGTGGTTGCCACGCCCCCGGCCTCGGTCAGGATCAGGAGGCCGGCTGCGATGTCCCACGAGTTGAGGTTGTACTCCCAATAGGCGTCGATCCGGCCGGCCGCCACGTAGCAGAGATCGAGGGCGGCGGACCCCAGACGTCGGATGCCGTTGACCTCGGCAAGCATCCCTTCGATCGTGCGTACGTAGGCGGCGGGATGCACGTGATGGTCGTAGGGGAAACCGGTGACCACGAGGGCGTGCTCGAGGTCGCTCGTCGCGGAGACGTGGATCGGCTCGTCATCGACGGTTGCGCCTGCGCCGGTGACGGCGCTGAATGTCTCGTCCCGGAGCGGGTCGTGCACGACGCCGACCATCGGTGTGTCACCGGCGTAGAGCGCCACCGACACCGAGACGATGGGGAGGCCGTGGACGAAGTTGACCGTTCCGTCCAAAGGATCGATCACCCAGGTCCGGTCGCCGCCGCTGATGGCGGTGCCCTCCTCTCCCTGCACGCTGTCGTCAGGACGATGCTCGGCAAGCACCGCCGTGATCGCAGCCTCTGCGGCCCGGTCCACGTCCGTCACGGGGTCATTGCGGCGCTTGAAGTCGGTCGTGCGGTGTCGTCCGAAACCCTCGGCGACGATGGCGCCGGCGGCTCGTGCAGCGTGAGTCGCCACCTGAAGGTCGTTCATGCCGGCATGGTACGCAGCCGGATGTGCCCCACTCACCCACTGCGACAAGTTGGCGACGCACTGTCGGAACGCTTGACGCCCAAAAGGGTTGGCCCGCCGGGGAGCTAACCTGCCTCTCCGCATGTCCCCGTATCTCGCTGCCATCGTCGGCGGCTTGCTGATGTGGGCCGCGTTCCCTCCGCTCGGTTGGGGTTTGCTGGCCTTCATCGCACCCGCACCACTGTTGTGGGCGTCTCGCCACGTCGAGTCAGGCTTCGGCGCGCTCGGGGTCGGCTTCTTGCACGGTCTTGCGTTCTTTGGCCCGCTGCTCATCTGGATCGCCACGATCGGTGTGGTTGCCTGGTTGCCGCTGACAACGGTGATGGCCGCATGGACTGCGCTCTATGCCTTGCTGGCGTGGTCGTTCCGGCACTGGCCGCCTGCTCGGTGGTGGATCATCGTGGTTGCGGGTTGGGGAGCCTGGGAGTTTCTGCGGGCACGGTTTCCCTTGGGCGGGTTCCCTTGGGGAGATGTCGGCTACGCCGCTTCGGGTAACCCGGGTTTCATCGGCGCCACGCAATGGATCGGACCGAGCGGGTGGGGATTGCTGGCCATCGGCGTAGCGGCCGGCCTCGTCCTCGTACTCGAATCGACCGAGAACTGGCGCCTCCTGGTGGATCCGCTGGTTGTTGCCTTCATGCTGATGCTCGCCGGCGGACTCTTTCCGCCATCGGCAGATGGTCCGACGATCCAGGTAGCCGTCGTCCAGGGCGGCTCGCCGTGCCCCGGCACGCACTGTCAGGACGAGAATCGGCTGATCTACGAGTCCCACCTCGAACTCACCCAGCAGCTCCAGCCGGATCAGGTCGATCTCGTCGTCTGGCCCGAGAACTCGATGGGAACACCGTTCGAGCCGGAGGAGAACCTCGATGTTCGCGCCGCGTTGGAAGCCGAAGCCCGGCGCCTCGACGCCAATTTGCTGGTCAGCGGCACTCGAGTCGTGGGGCAGGACCAATTCCTGAACATCAACACGTTCTTCGGCCCGAATGGCGGTCAGATAGGTGTCTATGCCAAGCGCCATCCCGTGCCGTTCGGCGAGTTCGTGCCGGCCCGCTCGCTCTTCTCGTTCGTTCCGGAGCTGGAGCGGGTCCCCCGCGACATGATTCGTGGCGACGAGGCCGTGGTGTTCCCCACCGACGAGGGCATCCTGGGATCGGTGATCTCGTTCGAAGGCGCGTTCGCAAGATATTCACGCGACGAAGCCGAGGCCGGTGCTCAGCTGCTGGTCGTGGCGACAAACGAGAGCAGTTACGGGCGCGGTCCGGCGTCGGACCAGCTCATCGGCATGACCCGCGTCAACGCGGCGGCCATTGGTCAAGACGTCATCCATGCCGCGATCACGGGCAAGTCGGCCATCATCCGAGCCAACGGCGATGTGGTCGAGACAACCGAGCTCCTCGAGGTCAGGAACCTCCTCGGTGACGTCAGCTTTCGCATCGCCTCTCCGACCGTCTACACCCGATTCGGTGATTGGCTGCTGCTCGTCGCCGTCGCCGCCGCCGTCGGTGCAATCGCGCTGCCGGGGGGGAGGCGCCGGGAGGTACCGACCCCACCAGCGACCAGTGTCGGCACAGGTGTCATCCACTGAGCCCTGCTGCTTCGAATACTCAGCAAGTCGGACCTTGCGGAGGTTCAAAATGGCAGATACGGCAATCAGAGCAGATCGCCCGGGGGCACGGATTCGCCGTCCCAAGCAGTTCGCACGGGGTCGTGTGTGTGCGAATCCGGACTGCAGCACCCTCGTCAGCCGGTACAACCGGGCTGAGTCGTGCTACCGCCACCGGTCTGTGGTCTACCCGCGTATTCGGGGGAGATTCTCCGAGGACTACCTCGCCACCGAGTAGGAAGGTTCGGACGCTCCCCACTCGACGTGGTCGCACATGGAGCGAGCTGATGCTCGCTCCATCTGTGCGCAACGGACGAGCGGCTACGCCTCCCACGCGCTCAGCGCGCCGTCGATGACGTCGATGCCCTTGTCGAGGTCCTCGAGCGTGACGTTGAGCGGCGGGATGAACCGAATGACGTTCTCGTCCGGCCCGCACGGGAGCACCAGCATGTGGTGTTGCTGGCAGTGTTTCCGTACGGCGTCGATGGCAGGTTGCGACGGAGTGTGACCATCCTCGGCAACGAGTTCGACGCCGATCATGAGGCCCAAACCCCGCACGTCACCGATCGTCGGGTGCACTTCCTTGAGTTCGTTGAACCGGCTGAATGCATGCTCTGAGAGCTTGGGAACCTGGGGAACGACGTCCATGAGCCCCTGGATCGTCCCAATCGCGGCCGCACACGAAACCGGGTTGCCGCCGAACGTCGTGCCGTGTGACCCGGGCGGCCACGCATCCATGAGGGACGCCGGTGCGCCCACGGCCGACAGCGGCATTCCGTTTGCGATGGCCTTGCCCATGACCAGGATGTCCGGCCGCACGTCGTAGACCTGGCTGGTGAACCAGTCGCCGGTGCGACCAAAGCCGGTTTGCACCTCGTCGATCACGAGGAGGATCCCGTGCTCGTCGGCCATCCGGCGCAACTCGTGGAGGAACCGCTTGCCCGCCGGGTAGTAGCCCCCTTCACCCTGCAGAGGTTCGACGAGGAACGCGGCGACCTCACCGGGCGTGATCTCGTGTTTGAACATGAATCCGAGATCCTCGAGGGCACGATCCGTGGCTGCTTCCTCGCTCATCCCCCAGCGGAACGGTCGCGGGAACGGCGTGACGAAAACCGAGCCGACCAGCGGGTGGTAGCCCTGGCGGTACTTGGCCTTGGACGTCGTGTAGGTGACCGAACCCATGGTGCGGCCGTGGAATCCGCCTCGAAACACGATGATGCCCTGCCGGCCGCTGGTCTTGCGGGCGAGCTTCATCGAGCCCTCGACCGCTTCCGCGCCGGAGTTCATGAAGAAGAACTTGTCGATGCCATCGGGTGTGACCTGGCGCAGCCGCTCGGCGGCGGTGACGAACGTGTCATAGCGGAACACGCCGCCCGCGTGCCACACCTGATCGAGCTGGTTCAGCATCGCTGCCTTGACTGCGGGGTGCTGATGGCCGAGGTTGGACACGGCAATGCCGCACGTGAAGTCGAGGTAGCGGGAGCCGTCCCGGCTGACTACGTACGAGCCTTCCGAGGCAACGATTTCGATCTCGGTGTCGAACGCGATGACCGGTGCGATGACGGAAGATTGACGCTGGACGATGTCGGACATTGGGTGTCTCCTGTTCACGAGGTACTTGGGACGAGCGGATCGGCGCCGCCCGCTACGGAGCGGCGAACAGGTGACGTCTGGTGCGTCGTGGCGTCCTCACATGGACATTGTGACATACCGCGCGACCCTGCTGGAGCGGGTTTGTGGCTGGACGACAGCGTTGCCGGACCGACCATCGAGGAGCAGTGAGGTAGATCCATGGACGATCTCTACGACCGGCTGGTTGCGACGGCGCACGAGTTGGCGGAGGCAACGGGTCGCAGCGGGCACGACATCGTCGTCGTGCTCGGTTCGGGGCTCGGCGGATACACGGCTCGGCATCCCTCGGCGGCAGCCGTGCCCTACCAGCGGCTGTCCGGCTTCCCCATCCCCCGCGCAGCGGGGCACACCGCGGCGGCGTACTCGTTGGAGATCGGCGGCAACCGGATTCTGCTCTACGCCGGGCGGGCGCATGCGTATGAAGGCCATCCGATGGACGTGATCACCTACCCCGTGCGCACGGCCGTCATCGCCGGGTGCCGCACCGTCGTCCTCACGAACGCGGCGGGAGGCTGCGGCGACGGGATCAACGCCGGCGACGTGGTGGCGATAACCGACCACATCAACATGTCCGGGGTCAGCCCCCTCGCGGGCCCCAACGACGACCGGCTCGGACCTCGATTCCCGGACATGACCGACGTGTATACGCCTGCGCTCCGCAACCAGGCGCATGCGGCAGCGGCAGCCACCGGACTCGACCTGAAGGAGGGTGTCTACTTCTGGTGGCACGGGCCGATGTACGAGACCCCGGCCGAGGTGGAGATGGCGAGGCGGCTGGGCGCATCGCTCGTTGGGATGTCGACCGTGCCGGAGGCAACTGCAGCGCGCCACATGGGCGCCGGCGTGCTCGGGCTGTCGTTGTGCACCAACCTCGCCGCCGGGATCGCCCGCCACCGGCTCTCATCGGAAGAAGTCACAACCACCGCGGCAGCGGCAGGCGAGCGGCTCGGCCGCTTCCTCGACGTGCTGCTGGAGCGGCTCTGAGCGCGGACGGGGCTGCGCGGGTCTAGGTACCCGTGAAGTCGGGCGGGCGCTTCTGGAGGAACGCCATGGCGGCCTCCATGAAGTCGTTCGACGTGATGAATGCGGCGTTGAAGAGCGCCATGTAGTCGAGTTGCTCGTCGATCGTCTTGCCGTCGGCGTTGCGCAGGATCGCTTTGGTGCCCTGAACGGCCAATGGAGAGTTGGCTGCGATCTCGTCGGCCAGGGTCAGCGCATCCTTCGTGACGGCTTCCTGGTCCGCGAGCACGCGCCGCACGAGCCCGATCTCCTTGGCTTCGTCGGCGGTGAAATCCCGTCCGGTATAAGCCAGCTCGGCGACGGCTCCGGGATCGATGATCCGGGGGAGCCGCTGCATCGTTCCGACATCAGCGACCATGGCGAGCTTGGTCTCGCGGACCGAGAACACGCTGTCCGCGGAGCACAGCCGAATGTCGCATGCGGTGATCAGGTCGACGCCGCCGCCGATGCAGTAGCCGTGGACTGCGGCGATCACCGGCTTTGGACACTCGGCGAGTGACGTGAACGTGTGCTGCATTCCCTTGATCTTCTGATACAGCGCCATGCGGTCGGCCACCGATGCGGCCGACGCAGGGTTTGCCAGCTCAGGTCCGAAGGCAGCGAGGTCGAGGCCAACGGTGAACGCCCGACCGCGCCCGGCGATGACGAGCACCCGGACCTCATCGTCCCCGCCCAACGCCTCGATGATGGCCGGGAAGTCCGTCCAGAAGTCGGGGGCCATGGCGTTCAGCTTCTCCGGCCGGTCCAGCCAGACGATGGCAACGCGGTCCCGCCGTTCAACGGTGATGACGTCTGAGGTCGGAAGTTCAGTCATGGGCGGATCGTACCGCTCGGGGGCTCAGGCCAGGCCGCGGCGGCAGCCTCCAACCCGATCCGCGTGTCGATGCTCAGCCACGAGCGGCCGTCCTCACCCCAGGCTTGCCAGATCGAAGCAGGAATCTCGACGCCTCCTGCGTCGAAGAGCGCCTGAAGCGACGGACTCTGGTCCCCGGCGAGGAGGTCCTCGAGTGCGGCGTGTGCCCCGGCCCGGTACACCGCACACAGCGTCTGGCGGCGCCCATCGACCGGGGCGACGAGGCGCCCCTCGATCTCGAGCAGGCCTCGGACGGTCTCGCTGCGAAGGTACGGCTGGTCGGTGCCTACGAGCACGACGTCGGCGCCCGGGTGCGACCGCATCACAGCGGCCAATCCAGCGGCAGGGCCGGCCAGACCTGCGGGATCTGCGACGAAACCGGCGTCCACCCCGGGGCGGACCGGGCCGGCGACGATTGGCTCGAGGCCGGCACGGCGCAACGCCGCCACGACGTGATCGATCATGCGCCTGCCGCCGAGCTCGGACAGCGCCTTGTCGTGCCCCATGCGGGAGCTCGATCCACCGGCGAGCACGACGCCGAGCGCGAGGCTTTCGCGCGTCATCTCACGCTGGGGTGCCGGGGCCGACGGCGAACGGCGCGCCATGGCCGGGCACGATGGTCTGGGCGATGTCGAGTACCCGGCGCCGGCCGAGGTGCAGCGCATCGAGATCGCTGCCGCGCGGGTCCGACTCGGCGCTGGCGTGCCACCACAGGTGAGTGAGCGCCACGATGCCGTTGTCCGTCTGGACGAGGGTCGTGATGTCCTCTCGGGTATGGCCGGGTGTCTCGAGGAGTCGTACGTCGTCGGCCAGTTCAACACCGTCGGCCGGGCGTGAAGTCCAGATGTCCCGTTCGTAGACCGCCCAGTAGTCGTGGATCCGAACGGAGGGAAAGAGCGCGATGTTGACCGTGTGGTCCGGGTGGTGATGCGACAAGATCACATCGGTCACGTCCTCCGGTGCAATGCCGAGATCGCGCAGCGGATCCAGGATCGCCGACCGGTTCGGCACCATGCCAGGGTCGACGACGGCGACGAGGTCGCCGCTGCGGATGAGCGAGACGGTGCCGGCGACTCGCTCGCCCACATAGCCGGTGAAGATGACGTCGAGTTGGGCCATGGGCGGCAACTTACCTGCATGTGAAGGTCTTGCGTCGGGGCTTCAGGCGCCGGCGAGACCGGGTCCCGGCTGTCGCACGAGGGGTCCTGGGTGTCGCCAGGCCCTGGTCGCCGCCACGCCCCGTCGCCGCCGAGCGTCGGCTCCTCCTCTCGTTGGGGGCTCGTCCGCCCGTCGATGCCCTTCGCCTCTAGCGCCGGTCTCCGTTTTGGGTAGACGTGGCAGTGTGGCCGGTCGCAGCCACACCGAGATTGGGGTGGGAGGCGGGTCTTGGACACCGTCGTCGGCGAGGGCAGATAGCGAGGAGTCAGATAGTGAAGGTAGCAATCGTCTACGACAGTTCGACTGGGAAGACCAAGGCGGCTGCCGAACAGATGGGTGAGGCAGCACGAGCGGCCGGCCACGAATGCAGCGTGGAATCGATCCACGATGCCGACCCTGCGCAGGTGGCAACAGCCGATGCTGTCTGTGTCGGGAGCTGGACCAAAGGACTCTTCATCATCCGCCAGAGCCCAACACCCGCAACCATCAGCTTCATCGAGCGTCTCGGGCCCCTCGATGGGAAGCCTGCCGCCGTATTCACCACGTACGACCTTGCCATCGGCAAGACACTGAAGAAGATGGCGACTCCGCTCGAGGCACGGGGCGCCAGGGTCACGGCCGAGCTCAAGTCGAAAGGGCCACACGCCGCGGATGACTTCGGTGCTTGGCTGCGGACGTTGGGCACGTAGCAGGTGGGCAGTGGCGGCCAGGCAGCCTGCACCAATCACTGCTCGGTCGTTCGCCTCCATCAAGGGTGCACGGTGATCGACGCGGACAGCGTGGCGCCCCCAGCCACCGCCGCCTCTGGTGTTGGACTGGGTTCCTCAGCCGAGCAGATCGCATCCCGAGGGATGCGATCTGCTCGTCGCTCGCCGCCGTGTCCGTCGGCGTCGCCCCGTTGAGCCAGCCCACGACGCACACACCGCCGTCCGGGAACCGGCAGTTGGAGCGGTCGAGCGGCACCCTGGATCAGAAACGTGAGGGCGGTGAGCCTGCTCGCTCTCGATGCGGTCGCGTCAACGACGTCGACGCGTCAACCGCCCAGGCGCACGGTGCCGGAGCCGGGGATGATCGAGCCGATGACGCCGGCCCGTCGGTCGTGTCGCTGCAGGATGTTGATCGCAGCCTCGGCATCGTCCTCAGCGAGCACGATGGTGAACCCGATCCCCATGTTGAACGTGCGGTACATCTCCGCCGCCGGTACGTTGCCCAGCTGCTGGATGGCGGCGAATACGGCGGGTGGGACCCATGCATCGGGATCGATCTGCGCATCGCAGGCCTCCGGGAGGATGCGGGGCAGATTGCCGGGCAAGCCGCCGCCGGTGATGTGGGCCAGTCCATGGACGGGAACTGCCCCGACGACGGCCAGGATCGCGGGCGAGTACAGCACGGACGGCTCGAGGAGCACCTCGGCGACGGTGCCGTCGCATCCGGGGAGCGGGTCGTCCAGAGCTAGCTGATCGAGTACGACCTTGCGGATCAGGCTGAACCCGTTGGCCCGGACGTTGGGCGAGCCGACGCCGACGATGACGTCGCCTGGCTTCACTTTGCTTCCATCGATCGCCGCCCCAGCCTCGACGACACCCAATGCCGCGCCAGCCAGATCGAATGCATCAGGCTCCATCACTCCCGGGTGTTCTGCCGTCTCCCCACCAAGGAGCGCTACGCCGGCCTCCTCGCAGGCTGCGGCGATCGACCGGACGATGCGGCCAACCCGATCAACGTCGATCCTGCCGACGGCGAGGTAATCCGTCATGGCGATCGGGCGGGCGCCGGCAGCAACGAGATCGTCGATGCACATCGCCACGAGGTCCCATCCCAGGCCCTCGACATGGTCGGCGCGTCGGGCGACCTCGGCCTTGGTGCCGACCCCGTCGGTCGACATCATCAGGATGGGGTCGGCGTACCCGGGCGGCAGACGCACCCCGGCAGCGAACCCGCCGAATCCGCCGGTGACGCGGTCCCCCCACGTCGCGGTCACGGCGGTGGCTATCGAGTCCACCACGGCATCGGCTGCGTCGAGGTCGACACCGGCGTCTCGATAGGTCGCCATCAGCTGCGTTCGAGCACGTACTTGTCGCCTGCCCCTGCGACTTCGGTGGGATACCTGCCGGACAGGCAGGCTGTGCACAGCCCGCCGTCGTGCACGCCTGTCGCTTCGATCAGCCCATTGAGTCCGAGGTAGGCGAGGGAATCCACACCGAGGTACTCGCGTATCTCGTCCACGGTGCGATCCGCGGCCAGCAGCGTTGAGCGGTCGCCGGTGTCCATGCCGTAGAAGCACGGCCAGCGGTACGGCGGCGACGAGATGCGGAGGTGGACCTCGGCCGCTCCGGCTTCACGGACCATCTGCACGAGGCGGCGCGTCGTCGAGCCACGCACGATCGAGTCGTCGACGAGGACCACGCGGCGAGCATCCAATTCCTCGGGGATCGGGTTGAGTTTCATCCGGATCCCTTGGTCCCGCATCGCCTGCGCCGGCTGAATGAAGGTGCGGCCTACGTAGCGGTTCTTGATCAGCCCGTCGGCCAGGGGCAGACCGGTTGCGGCGGCGAACCCTTGTGCGGCGGGGATTCCGCTCTCGGGCACCGGGACGACCACGTCCGCAGCCGCTGGGGCTTGCTCGGCGAGGCGGTAGCCCATCCGGCGCCGCGCCGCATGGACGTTGTGGCCATCGAGGATGCTGTCCGGCCGAGCGAAGTACACGAACTCGAAGATGCACAGACGCGGAGGCGCCGGGGCGAAGGGACGGTGGCTGCGGAGTCCGTCTCCGTCGATCACGATCATCTCGCCGGGTGCCACCTGCCGCTCGAACTCGGCGCCGATGATGTCGAGTGCAGCCGTCTCTGAGGCCACGACGAAGCCTCCGTTGAGGCGGCCGAGACACAACGGGCGGAAACCGTGCGGGTCGCGTACGGCCAGCAGGCTTTCCCGATCCATGATTGCCAGGCTGAAGGCGCCCTCGAACAGAGGGAGCGTCTCCAGTGCGGCCTTCTCCAATGTCAAGCCTTGCCGCATCGCCGACGCCAGCGCCTCGGCCATCAGCTCGGAGTCGGTGGTGGCAAACAGCTTGCCGATCTGCTCGGCGAGGAGCCGGGTGTTGGTCAGGTTGCCGTTGTGCGCCAGAGCGATGCCGTTCTCGCCAACCTGGCGGTAGATCGGCTGGGCGTTTTCCCACACCGACGAGCCCGTGGTCGAGTATCGGGTGTGACCGACGGCAATGTCTCCTTCGAGCGAAGCGAGTGTCTGCTCGTCGAATACTTGGGCGACCAGACCGAGATCTTTGACGACGGTGATGCTTTCGTCGTGGGCCACCGCGATGCCGGCACTCTCCTGGCCGCGATGCTGCAGTGCGAAGAGGCCGAAGTACGTCAGCCGGGCCGGGTCCTGACCCGGTCCGTACATCCCGAAGACCCCGCAGGCCTCCCCTGGCCGCTCGATCGCGATGGCCGTTTCCGCCACCGAGCGAGTGTAGGCAGGCCCTCGTGGCCCCGGCTGTCTTGCCGTGCGTTACCCCAGGATGATGAGGGCGACCAGGCCGACCAACACCGTCGCGGCGATGACCGAGCGTCGCAGGACCACGTTGTCATGACCGCGGGCGAACTGGCTCCACAGGGCGGCGATCAGAACGCCGGTGACGAGCCCGCCAACATGGGCTCGCCAATCGATGTTCGGGATGATCAGCGGCAGCGCCAGGTTGATGAGAAGCAGCACGCCGAGCTGGTTGAACATCGCCCGGCCCCCTGCGGTTCCGCGCATCCGGAATGCCACGTAGATCCACGCCCCGAAGAGACCGAAGATCGCACCAGAGGCGCCGACTGCGACCTGGTTGAGCGGGCCGAGCAGGTATGAGGCCGCTCCGCCACCGGCGGCCGAGGCGGCGTAGAGCAGTGCAAACGGCACAGAGCCGACTTGGATCTCCATCCGCGGTCCGAAGATGTACAGCACGTACATGTTGAAGAAGATGTGGACGATGCCACCGTGGAGGAAGGCGGCGGTGAAGACTCGCCACCAGTCGCCCTCTTCGATCAACCAGTTGGCCGAGGCGAAACGATTCAACAATTCGGCTTCGATCGACGGGGATGCGAACCCGGCAACGAAGAGCGCCGCAGCGATGCCAATGATGGTGAACGAGACCGGTGCCGTCGCAAAGCTCGGCGGCCCAACGACTGTGCGCCTTGCGTCGACAACTCGATACCGGCCCTGCGGCGAGGCACACTCGGGACATCGCTGCCCCACGGCGCTGTCGTGCGAACACTCGGTACAGATCGGCCGGTCGCACTCACTGCATCGCAGCCGAGTGGCCCGGTCGGGGTGGCGGTAACACACGGTGGTCGAGAGACGTTCGTCCATACGCTGTGCAACCTAATTCGGTACAGGGGATAATCCGGCAATGAGCGAGCACGACTGCCACCGAACGATGGCCGCGGAGATGTTCAACCGCACCTGGGATCTCCTCGATGCGGGCGAGCGCACCCCAGAGGCCGACCGGAGGCTGCTGGCGGCGGCCTATGCGTCCTACGCCCACTGGCGTGAGGTGGGGACGCCGAAGAACCATTCGGTCAGC
The DNA here is from genome assembly GCA_035458525.1 of Acidimicrobiia bacterium. GTDB lineage: Bacteria > Actinomycetota > Acidimicrobiia > Spongiisociales > UBA5794 > DATHZQ01. Next base: position 81,388 of record DATHZQ010000019.1, on the reverse strand, counting down.
GACTGGCAAGTCTCCCGCGTGTGGGCGGCGCTCGGCGACGCTGGGCATGCGGCCGAGTACGGGGCGGAAGCGCTCCGCATCGCCGAAGAGCACGATCTCGGTGCGTTCTACGTCGCATATGGCCACGAGGCACTGGCGCGGGCGGCGACACTTCGAGGGGACGCTGCCGAGCGGGACCGTCGCCTGGCCGCTGCGGAGGCGATGTTGGACGACATCGACGAGGCCGAAAGCGCTGAGCTGATCCGGAACGACCTCGAGGCGATCCGAGCGCTCTGAGGCTGCGCTCCAGATCCAGCAAACCCAAGAGGCTCAGCGGATAGGCGAGCCGGCTTGGCGAGCCGGGAGCTGATGCCGGGGCCCGAGCGGCCCGCCCGGAGGGCAGGAGCAGCAAGCATCTCTTCGTCCGGCGCGACAACCGCAACTGCATATCCGCGCGGCCTCTGAGGCTCCGCTGCAGCGCCCCGGTACGCAGCTGCCGAGAGAATTGTCGGGCCAGCGAACCTACGGCTCGGCTGTCCCCCACCTGATAGGCCGAGCCTTAGAGGCTCGGCGGATAGGGGTTGTGCTGGGGCTCCAGCGGTTGCGCCAGTCGATGAGTTTGGCGGCCAGACGTCGCCCGCGCCTACGTGATCCTCGGCACCGACGCACGGGCCGAGGGCGAGGTGTGGCACGTTCCGCACGGCCTGCCGCCACATGACGGGAGTTTCTCGAAGCGGTCAACAGGAAGCTCGCCGAGCCCAGGAAGCTTCGAGTCGTGGGCCGGTCCCTGCTCCGGATGGCTGCACCGTTCCATCGGATCTCGAGGGAGTCGCTCGGCGTGCTCTGCCAGTGGACAGATCCGTTCATCGTCGACAGCACGAAGTTCCAGAAGGCGTTCGGGGCCTTCGAGGTGACCCCGCTCGACGCCGCTATCACGGCGACGCTCGAGTCGGATCGCTGATCGCATGCCGGATCGATCCACTGCGTGATGCGAACTCGAGATGACGAATGAGCAGCGCGTTGACGTAGGGTTCTGTTGGTTCCTCGGCAGCGATGACGAGGTCTTGCATCGTCAGCCGAGGCGCCGGGGCAGCGCATCGCGCCAGATGGCTGCAGCTTCGCCGAGCGGGATGCTCCCGTACTCGCCGAAGTCGATTGTGTCGCCGCCGACGGTGCCGATGCGTCGAATCGGCACGACATCGTTCGGATCGCCGCGATCGGGGAGCACGGCGATGACGCGATGCGGCGACTCGTTCAGCAGGTCACGCCAGTCGTCGACCTCGAGTCTTGCCCCAACGCCGGAGCTGATGCACATCTCGGCGACGGCAACGGCGACTCCCCCCAGCGAAACGTCGTGCAGCACAGGGCACCATCCGGCGAGCTCGATGGTCCTGTGCACCACGGCGGAACCCATGTCGGGGTCAGCGTCGGCCGGGCGGCCGGTGGCGATCCCGAGCACGGTGCGTGCGTAGGCCGAGGCTGCGAAGTCGCCGCGGTCCTCAGGACCAAGGAGCCAGATGCCCATGCCCTCCTTGGCGCGATCCAAGCGGGGTGGCTGTTCCGGCATCGGGTCGCAGAATCCGAGCAAACCGACCACCGGTGTCGGGTGAATGTCAACGCCGTCGGTCTCGTTGTAGAACGACACGTTGCCGCCGACCACGGGGATGCCAAGCGCCTCGCATGCCTCAGACATGCCCTCGACGGTCTCCCGGAACTGCCACATCACCGCCGGCTTCTCCGGATTGCCGAAGTTGAGGTTGTCCACGACGGCATAGGGGCGAGCGCCGGTCACGGCGACGTTGAGCGCTGCCTCCCAGATGATGCGAGCCCCACCCCGTCGCGGGTCGAGCCTGCACCGCCAGGAGTCGCCGTCGGTCGATACGGCGAGTCCCTTGTGTGTGCCCTTGATGCGCAGCAGCGAGCCGTCGTGCCCGGGTTCGACGACGGTGTTCAGGAAGAGTTGGTGGTCGTACTGCTCATAGATCCACGAACGGTCGCCGATGGCCGGATCGTCGAGAAGGCTGCGGAGGGCGTCACCAACATCGACATGCTCGGGCAACGGCGGCGCCGCCGCCCACGCGGCTTCGAGTCCCCCGGGTTGCTGTGAGGGCCGCCGATACAACGGGGCCTCCTCCGAGAGCGATGCTGCAGGGAGCTCGGCGACGAGGGCACCGTCGTGGACCACGCGCAATGCCCCTCCGTGCGTGACCGTGCCGATGGCGGCTGCTTCGATCTCCCACTTGTCGGCAAGAGCGAGAACCTCGTCGACATCCTCGGGCGCAACGATGGCGAGCATGCGCTCCTGGGATTCCGACATCAGGATCTCGCCCGGCGTCATGTCGGCCTCTCGCAGCGGAACGTCGTCGAGGTCGACGTCCATGCCCATGCCCCCTGCCGCGGCGCACTCTGAGGTCGCGCACGAGATTCCTGCTGCCCCGAGATCCTGGATTCCGACCACGAGGCCGCGGGCGTAGAGCTCGAGGCACGCTTCGATGAGCTTCTTCTCTTCGAAGGGGTCGCCGATTTGCACCGACGGCCGTTTGGCCCCCGAAGCTTCGTCGAAGCTGGCGGAGGCGAGGATCGAGGCGCCGCCGATGCCGTCACGTCCCGTTGCGGCGCCGAGTAGCACGGCGACATTGCCCTCGCCGGATGCGGCGGACAGCACGAGCTGTTCCCGACGCAGCAGTCCCAAGGCCATCACGTTCACCAGCGGGTTGTGCGAGTAGCAGTCGGCGAACTCGATCTCGCCGCCGAGCGTGGGAACGCCGACGGCGTTGCCGTAGCCGGCGATGCCGGCGACCACGCCCTTCATCAGGTACCGGTTCTTGGGCTCGTCGAGCGGGCCGAACCGAATCGGGTCCCATACGGCGATTGGTCGTGTCCCCATCGTGAAGATGTCACGCAGGATGCCTCCGACCCCTGTGGCCGCCCCCTGGTACGGCTCCACGAATGAAGGGTGGTTGTGGCTCTCGATGCGAAGCGCTGCGAGCCAACCGTCGCCGAGATCGACGACGCCGGCGTTCTCGCCGGGACCGACGACGACCCAGGGCGCTGCCGTGGGGAAGCGTCCCAACCACGCCCGCGACGACTTGTACGAGCAGTGCTCGCTCCACATCACCGAGTACATGGCCAGCTCTGCCGGCTCTGGTGGCCGCTCCAAGATCGCCACGACTGCGTCGTACTCGTCGTCGGTCATTCCGAGTCGACGGTGGGCGGGCTCGGTCATGTGCGTACCGGGGTGCGCACCGACGCCACGAACGACTCCAGCAGCACCCGGCCGTCGGCTGAGCCGAGAATCCTCTCGACGGCTCGCTCGGGGTGCGGCATCAGACCAGCCACGTTGCTCGCGGCGTTGGTGATGCCTGCGATATTGTTGGTTGAGCCGTTCGGATTGTGTGCCTCGTCGATGGCGCCGCTCGTATCGGAGTAGCGCAGCACCACCTCTCCTGCCGCCTCGAGCGCTGCCAGCTCTTCGGGGGGAGCGACGTAGTTGCCTTCGTAGGAGTTGAGCGGGATCCGCAACACGGCGCCGACTTGGGCCGCCGCGGTGAGCACGCTGTCGGTTGACTCGACACGCACGTGCACGGGGCGGCAGATGAAGCGGAGGTCACGGTTGGCCACGAGCGCTCCGGTGAGCAGGCCCGCTTCGCACAGCACCTGGAACCCGTTGCAGATGCCGAGCACCGGTGCTCCGGTTTCGGCCAGCCGCCGCACCTCGCTCATGATCGGAGAGAAGCGGGCGATCGCCCCTGTGCGGAGGTAGTCGCCGTGGGCGAAGCCACCCGGCAGAATCACGCCGGCCGCACCGGCCAGGTCATCGTCCCGATGCCAGACGAGCTCGGCATCGGCCCCCAGGACACGCATTGCATGCACCACGTCGTGCTCGCAGTTGGTGCCGGGGAACACGACGACGGCGATCGTCACTCGACGACCTCTACCGAGTAGTCCTCGATGACCGGATTCGCCAGGAGCCGCTCGCACATCTCCTCGGCTTGCGCCACGGCGGCAACGGCATCGTCCCCGTCGACGCTCAGGTTGATGATCCGCCCGAAGTGGACCTCGGTGACACCGCCGTAGCCGAGGTCGCGCAGGGCGCGATGGGTCTCGACCCCCTCAGGATCGGCGAGCCCCTCCTTCCGAGTGATCAGCACCCGAACCCTCATCAACACCCCCTAGACGCGGCGCTCGGAATAGTCCCCCACGAAGTGGGGGAAGGTACCGCCGCCGCAGGCGGGGGTTGGGGGTGCGTACGCGCTGTTGCGCCGGTCAAGACGATCCCGCGAGGTAGTCGTCGAACGAACCCTCCGTCAGGCGCTCGTAGGCCTCGACGTAGCGTCGCCGTGTGTTGGCCACGACCTCGTCGGGAAGGGCCGGTGCCGGCGGCGTCTTGTCCCAGTCCTGCTCGTCGAGCCAGTCCCGCACCGGCTGCTTGTCGAACGACGGCATCGTGGCGCCCGGCGACCACGCACTCGCCGGCCAGTAGCGGGAGCTGTCCGGCGTCAGGACCTCGTCGATCAGGATGAGGCGGTCGCCCGCCTTGCCAAACTCGAACTTGGTGTCGGCCAGCAGGATTCCCCGCTCGGCGGCGTACGCCGCAGCGCGCTGGTAGATGGCGATACTGCGGCGTCGCAGCTCTTCGTACATCGCATCGCCGACGTAATTCCGCGCTTCGGCTTCGGTGAGGTTCTCGTCGTGACCCGACTCGGCCTTGGTCGCCGGCGTGAAGATCGGCTCGGCGAGCCGGTCGGCCATCTGCAGCCCGGCGGGGAGATGCTCGGTGGTTGGCCCGCCTCCTGCGGCGTACTCCTTCCACGACGACCCGTAGAGGTAGCCGCGCACGACGCACTCCATCGGGACGACCTCGGCGCGATGTACCACCATGGACCGGCCGGCGAGCTCTGACGCAGCCGCCGCGTCGATGCCGGGGATGGAGCGAACGTCGGTCGACAGCAAGTGGTGGGGCGTGTCGAGGATCCCGAACCAGTGCACGGACAATCCGGTCAGTACCCGGCCCTTGTCGGGAATCGGGTTCGGCAGCACGACGTCGAATGCCGAGATGCGATCGGATGCGACCATCAGCAGCCGGTCGGCATCGATCTCGTAGAGATCTCGGACCTTGCCTGATCCCAGGTGGTTCAGCGCCAGCACAGACGGGGAGGGTAGCCGGGCAGCGCGCCATCCAAAGAACCGGCAGCGCTCCCGAGCGAATGGCGTAGCCTCCGCCCATGCTGCCGGATCCACCGAGCGACGCAGCCCACCCGTGGGGCGATGCGGACAGCCCGTACGAGGGGATGGGGGGCGACGCTGCGGTGCGGCGGCTCGCCGATCTGTTCTACGACCAGGTCGATGCGGCTGCACCCACGTTGCGGGCGATGTTGCCGCGGAACGACGCCACCTCACGCCAGAAGCTGTATGAGTTTCTGAGCGGTTGGCTGGGCGGACCCAACTTGTACATGGAGAAGCGGGGGCACCCCCGGCTGCGGATGCGTCACTTCCCCTTCGAGATCGGCCGTGACGAGGTGATCGATTGGTTGCGCTGCATGGCCGCAGCGCTGGATGAGCTCGGCGTAGACGGGCAGCTTCGTGCGTACCTCGACGTTCAATTCACTCGTTCCGCTCTCTGGATGCAGAACAAGTGATCCCAGAGATCCGGGAACGGCGAACCCCCGGTATCGGATACCGGGGGTTCGCTCGGTTCACGTCGGTGTAGGCGGCGGCTGTGCGGCGCGCCGCTGCGGCCGTCAAGCAGGAGTACTGGGGCACGACGCTGTTCATGTGATCGTCGCCGGTGTCAGCCGACCAGTGCTCGGCGGTCACCGACGTCGCGTCTTTCTTGAACACGACCGACAGCCCGGTCGTCGCCTGGCCGCTGATATCGTCCAGCGTGTCGGGCAGGTCGTCCGAGTAGCCGCTCGGCGTCGAACCGAGAAGCCGCCAGCGCTCGTTCGGCTGGAACAGAGGATTGCCGTCTCTTTCCCCCCGGTCGAAGTCGCCGGAGATGAGCGTCACGTCGTAGGCACCGGCCGGGAGGTTGATCGCGACGGTCTGCGTGAGCGGTCCCCGCGGTGTGAGCTTGGTGCCGTCGAAGGCCACGACGTAGTCCGCCGGATTCCCGTCAGGGCAAAGCAGCGGGGGCGGCGGAGTGTCGAGCGTGCATTCGTCGTCGGGGTCGGCCACGGCGTAGTCCCCCCACACGATGCCGTTCTTTGCGCGCAGGTGATGGCCGGTTCCGTGGTCATTGCTGTCCGGATCCGAGACGTTCCAGGCAGCAATGTCGATGAGTATCTTCACGTACGGATTCGACAGAGAACTCGTCGAGTGACAGATCCAGATCTTGTGTCCGTCCACGAGACCGCTGCCAGGATCTGGTGGAGTTGCTGACGCCGGTGCAGCGAATGTGCCGACCAGCACGGCGATGGCAAGGACCGTTCCGATCCTGCGACGTTGAAGCGATACGCATGGGGCTCCCCTCTCAACTGATTCCCCGTGGATCGTCGATGGGGTGCCGCACGCTGTGCCACACCGGCCGCCCTACCGACCTGGACACCTGGTGTGGTGTCCACCCGTCACGGCACTCCTCACACTGCCACCTGGGGAGATCTGCGAGGCAAAATGAGGCGATCGACCCAGGCGCGTGCCGGGCCTCCCCGACGGGAGCGCGAGGCGGTTCAGCCCTCCGGAGCTATCGCAGCGGCCCTCCCGATCACCCGGCCTCGGCAGCTGTCCTGTTCCCCTTCTGCATCCATTGGCCGATGAGGTCTTGTCTGCTGAGCTCGCTCAATAGCTCGATGTCGTTGCGGAGCTCGTCCAGGATTCGCCGGCACAAGGGGACGGACACCCTCGAGCGTCCGTGAATCGTGTTGGCGCGCCGTATGCGATAGCCGGCGGCACGCACGGCATGCGGACGGCGGCGGTCCGTCATCCACTCGGTGATCGGCCGTAGGTGCTCGACCCGCTCCCGCCGCGCCGTGTTGAGCCGTCTGTATTCGGCAAGCGGCTTCGGATCGAGATCCAGCCACTCGAGGAGGCCGACGTGCGAGGCCTGCGGATCTCGTGCGGCGGCGTCGAATCGCATGAAGTAGATGTGCTCGGTTGGGAAGGTGTCGACAAACCGCTGCACCTGTTCGCCGACCCTCGCTACGGCCAGATAGTCGAGGTTGTGGCGGAAGTCTGTTTCATGAGGTCGCCGCGGTGTGAATAAGGCCTTCTCGAAGCTCGCCTCGCGTTCGATGCCAACGAACCGGTGGTGGTTGTGGAGCGAGGCCAGCATGTCGACGGGATTGCGCAGTCGCACCACGAGCCTGGCATTGGGCTCCATGGCGTGAATCGAGGCCGCGGCTTTCACTGAATACAGATACCACGGCGTTGCGTCGCAGCGGTAACGCACGGTGGCGGATGGGTCGAAACCCGCGAGGTACGCATCGAGGTCATCGATCCGATCGGTCATCGGCAGATCTCGTACGTGGAACGCCGGCTCCTTGGGCCGGCTCATGTCGACGTTCGGTGTGGCGGTGAGCCATCTGCTCAGCGAAGTGGTGCCCGTACGTGGTGGTCCCAGCACGTACAGGTTTGGTTGCGGAATCACAACATTCCCCCTGTGTTCCCCCGGCCCCTGTGAGTTGAGGCCCTTCTACAACCCTACACGTCGGGTCGGTGTACCGATCCGTTGATCTTGCTGGCTTCCAGGCGCTGGAAGACAACGCCGATATGGCGCAGGAACCGGGCCGGCGAGAAACACTCCGCAAGGTCGCTGGCCTCCAGCGAGACGTCGGGATCCGATTCGAGCAGGCGCTGCAACGGCACTCCGTCCTCCCACGCCTTCATCGCATTGCGCTGAACGAGTCGATAGGCCTCATCGCGGGTCATGCCATGCTCGACGAGGGCGAGCAGCACAGCCTGCGAGAACACGAGCCCCCGGGTTCGATCGAGGTTGGCCGCCATCTGGTCGGCGTTGACGACGAGGTTGTCGACCAATCGCGTCATCCGGACGAGGGCGTAGTCGAGCAGGATGGACGCATCGGGGAGCGCGACTCTTTCGACGGAGGAATGGGAGATGTCCCGCTCGTGCCAGAGCGCTACGTCCTCGAGACCCGCACCGGCGTAACCGCGGAGCAGGCGGGCGACGCCGGTCAGGTTCTCGGAGGCGATGGGATTGCGTTTGTGTGGCATCGCCGACGAACCCTTTTGGCCCTTCTCGAACGACTCGAGCACCTCGCCGACCTCGCTGCGCTGCAGGTGGCGGATCTCGGTCGCAAACCGTTCGAGCGTGGCTCCGATCAGGGCCAGTGTCGACAGATACTCGGCATGGCGGTCGCGATGGGTGATCTGCGACGAGGCCGGCTCGACGGCGATGCCGAGGCGCCCACAGACGAAGGCCTCGATCGAAGGGGGAGTGTGGGCGTAGGTGCCCACGGCGCCGGAGATCTTGCCGACGGCGACCGCATCCCGCGCCCGCTCGAGGCGTTGCACATCCCGCTGCAGCTCGAACGCCCAGTTGGCGAGCTTGAGTCCGAACGTGGTCGGCTCGGCCCAGATGCCATGGGTTCTGCCGATCATCACCGTGTCGCGGTGCTCGAACGCCCGCTGCCGGACCACGTCATGCAGGGCGACGAGCCGGTTCAGCAGGAGTTCGGCTGCCTCGCGCAGGATCACGCCCTGGGCAGTGTCGAGGACGTCGGACGACGTGAGTCCGTAGTGGATCCACTCCCCACCCTCGGTCACCGAGGCCGCCAGAACGTCGACGAAGGCTGCGACATCGTGATTGGTGACCTGCTCGCGCGATTTCCACTCTGCGGCGTCGACCTCCGGTGCGCGGCGCGCCGCAACTGCCGCCTCAGCGGGTGCGACACCTTCTTCGACCCACGCCTCGACCACGAGCGTTTCAACCTCCTTCCAGACCTCCAGCTTGTGGGGCTCGGCCCAGATGGAGGTCATCTCGGGAAGGCTGTAGCGCTCGATCATCCGGCGAGTTGCTCCCGGTAGTCGTCGAGGGCGTCGGCGAGTCCGGGTGATGAGAGCGAGAGGATCGACACCGCCAGATATGCAGCATTGGCGGCGGAGTCGACGGCGACCGTGGCGACCGGTATCCCGGTGGGCATTTGCACGGTCGACAGCAACGCATCGAGTCCACCCAGTTTCCCGGCGGCGATCGGCACGCCGATCACGGGCAGCGTTGAGTTGGCGGCGACCGCGCCGGCCAAGTGTGCCGCCTTGCCCGCACCGCAGATGATCACGCCGTACCCGGCGGTGCGAGCCGCTTTCGTGAACGCTGCGACTCGCTCCGGCGTTCGATGCGCAGACATCACGTGCACCTCGTGCTCGACACCGAACTGGCCGAGTACGTCGGCTGCCGGTTGCATGAGATCGGCGTCCTTCACCGAGCCCATCAAGATCGCCACCTTCATTCGGTCACCTCCAGGGGAAGATGTGGGGACATGTCATTCACCGATATCGCTCCTGTGCGTCTTGCCGTCGAACCGGATCCGCGCTGCTGCGGCGTACGCCACATTCCGGGCTTCGCCGGTCGTGGGGCCGAGGCCGACCACGTTGAGGACGCGACCGCCGGCCGTCACGAGACCGCCGTCGTGGGTTGCGGTCCCTGCGTGGAACACGAGTGCGTCCTTCTCCGCCTCGGCGATGCCCGTGATGGGGAATCCGGTCTCCGGCGCCTCCGGATAGCCCCGCGAGGCGAGCACCACATCGACCGCTGCCTCATCTCGCCAGCTGAGCGGATCATCCGGCAAGTTACCTGCGGACGCTGCGGCGAGGAGCTCCAGCAGGTCGTCCTCGAGGCGCGGTAGGACCACTTGGGTCTCGGGATCGCCGAGACGGCAGTTGAACTCCAGGACCTTGGGCCCGGCATCGGTCAACATGAGCCCGGCATAGAGAAAACCGCGGAAAGGAGTGCCGCGCCGAGCCATCGTCTCGAGCACCGGAGCGATCACGCTGCGCATGGTCCAAGCCACGAGGTCGTCCGGTAGATCGGCGACGGGGGAATAGCAGCCCATGCCTCCGGTATTCGGCCCCACGTCGGCGTCGCCGAGTCGCTTGTAGTCGCGAGCCGGGGCCAGCGGCCGAGCGTGGATCCCGTCACAGATCGCGAACACGGAGACCTCGCGACCGGCGAGGTGCTCTTCGATGACGACCGTTGTTCCCGCCGTACCGAAGCCGCCATCGATGCAGCGGCGCACCCAGGAGCATGCGGCGTCGAGACGCTCCGTCACCAGCACGCCCTTTCCGGCGGCGAGGCCGTCGGCCTTGACGACGTACGGTGGCTGCACGCCACGCAGATGATCTTCTGCGGCAGCCACGTCGGTGAACGCAGCCGCACCCGCAGTGGGCACGGCGGCGGCCATCATGATCTCCTTGGCGAACGCCTTGGAGGCTTCGAGTTGCGCTGCGGCTCGAGTCGGTCCGAACACTGCGATGCCCGCGACCTCGAGGGCATCCACGACTCCCGCAGCCAGCGGGGCCTCGGGTCCGACGACAACGAAGTCGACACCCTTGGCTACGGCGTATTCGGTGACTGCCGTGAGGTCCGTTGGGTCGACCGTCGGTACGGTCGGACCCAGGCCGGCGAGCCCCGGGTTGCCGGGCATGCTGACGAGCTCATCCAGCAAGGGACTCTGCGCCAGCTTCCATCCGATGGCGTGTTCCCGCCCCCCTCCCCCGAGCAGCAGGACCTTCACGAACGCGACCTCACTCGCGAGTCAGCGTCGCAGCGCGGGATGGACCTACCGACACGGTACGGATCGGCACCCCGGCCAGTGCTTCGACGTACTCGATGTACTGCTTGGCCTCTTTGGGCAGGTCGTCGAAGTGGCGGACGCCGGAGATGTCGCCGCTCCAGCCGGGAAGGTCGTCGTACACCGGATGGCAGTTGTAGAGCACTCGCTGCTGGCGGGGGAATTCGGTGTAGCGCGTGTCGAGGGAGTCGTAGGCGACCGCAACCCGAAGCTGCTCGAAGTCGGACAGGACGTCCAGTTTGGTGAGGGCCAGCTCGGTGATGCCGTTGACCCGGACGGCGTAGCGCAGCGCCACGCCGTCGAGCCAGCCACACCGGCGCCGGCGACCCGTCACGGTGCCGAACTCTCCGCCGACCTCGACCATGCGCTCGCCGATCGGGTTGTCGAGCTCGGTTGGGAATGGCCCGCTGCCGACTCGCGAGATATAGGCTTTGGCGACGCCGATCACTCGGTCGATCGCAGTTGGCCCGATGCCGGCGCCTGCGCACACACCGCCTGCCGTTGGATTGGACGACGTCACGAATGGGTACGTCCCGTGGTCGATGTCGAGCAGCGTGCCCTGAGCGCCTTCGAAGAGGACGTTCTCGCCGCGGCTCAGCGCTTCCCAGATGAGCAGGGAGGTATCGGTGACGTGGTCGTACAGCTGGTCGGCGTAGCTCAGGTATTCCTCGGCGATGGGCTCGATGTCCATCGGCAGCTGGTTGTAGACCTTGGTGAGGAGCCGGTTCTTGTCCTTGAGCGCAGTCTCGAGCTTCGACCGGAAGATCTTCGGATCGAAGAGGTCCTGGGCGCGTATCCCGTGTCGGGAGAACTTGTCCATGTAGGCGGGCCCGATGCCGCGCTTGGTCGTCCCGATCTGGTGGCGGCCCAAGAAGCGTTCCATGACCGAGTCGAGCTTGCGGTGGTAAGGCATGATCAGGTGAGCGTTTGCGGACAGCCTGAGCCGGGACGGATCGATTCCGCGGGCCGCCAGCGTGGCCATCTCTTCCAACAAGACCGCCGGATCGACCACGCATCCGTTGCCGATGACCGGCGTTACGGAGGGGTTGAGGACTCCACTGGGAATCAGCGTCAGGGCGAACCGTTCCTCGCCGACGACGATGGTGTGTCCGGCGTTGTTGCCGCCCTGGTAGCGGACGACGACGTGAGCGGATTCAGAGAGGACGTCGGTGATCTTCCCCTTGCCCTCGTCGCCCCATTGCGATCCGATGACGACGGTGGCGCTCATGGTGCTTTCCTCGGGGCGACAGCTCGGGGTCCTCGTTCCGGCGAGTGTAGGACGCCGCCTCCCGAGCGACGAACCTGGTGCCCCGGCCAGGACCTGAGTCGGTACACTCGAATCACAGGGGGGCTACAAGGGACCGAGGGGGTGGCACGTACCGTGCCGCGTATTCGTGCCGGCAGCATTGCCGAGCACAAGCTGCAGACGCGTACGGCATTGCTCGATGCCGCGTTCCGCTCGTTCGTCTCCAATGGCTTTGCCGGGACCAGCTTGACCGACGTGGCCAGCCTGGCCGGAGTCGGTCGCACGACGCTCTACGAATACTTCCCCAACAAAGAGGAGCTGTTCCTGGCGCTGGTCGAAGAGCGAGTGCCTCCGCTGCTCGACGCCGCGGTCGCCGAGTTGCCGGCGGGCGATCCGCTCGAGCGCATCGAAGCGGCGTACCGGGCTGCCTTCGAAGTGCTCGGGCACAACGTGCAGCTCGCACTGGTGCTGTTCCACGTTGGACGCGAGCTCCCGGCTCACGTTCGCGATCGCATGTGGCGAGCGCTCGATCCCATCAACCTGGAGCTGGCCGAACAGTGCAAGCAGGGCCTCGCCGCAGGCCTTCTCCAGGCGGACGACCCTGCGCTGCTGCATCAAACGATCGCCGATCTCCTCGTCGGTGCCGTCGACCAGGTGCTGGCGATCGGGTATTCCGAGAACGCTGCCGAGAGCATTCTGCGGGCGCGCCTGCTGTTCCTTCGTGGCGGCGTGAGGGCTCAGCGTCTCTGAAGCTCGACGACGGACGCGGCGGTGAGTGTCACGTAGTCCTGTGGTGCCAGCAGCACTTGTAGCCCCTTCGTGCCTGCCGAGACTCCGATGGTCGCGTGTGTCATCGCGGTCCTGTCGAGGAACACCGGCAGTGCTTTCCTGGCACCGAGGGCGGTGACGCCGCCCCGGCGATAGCCTGTCAGCCGTTCCAGATCCCTCACCGGAACCATCTCCATCTTCCGCTCGCCCGCATGTCGCGCCAGCGCCTTCATGTCGAGCTCGGCATCACCTGCGACGATGGCAAAGCACGGGCCGTTGCCCGAGCCCGTGGCGACGAGTGTCTTGAACACGGCCGCGGCGTCCATACGGATACGTTCCGCAACGGCAGCGGCCGAGAAGTCCTCGATCGAGAGCTCATAGCTGCGGACCTCGTAGTCCACGCCGGCCTGCTCGATGAGACGAATCGCGTTGGTCTTGCGGCTCATCGATGCGCAACGGTAGCGGCGTTGGGATATCGTCTCCCCTGGCAAACAACGAGGAGCACCAGCGATGCCTCACATGATGGACGACTTCCCCCTGTTGATGTCGACGTTGTACGACCGTGCGGTCCGGCTCTTCCCCGACCAGGAAATCGTGTCGGTCGAATCCGACCTGTCGTTGCGACGCCAGACGTATGCCGAGACCGACGATCGCATCCGGCGGCTCGCCGCAGCGCTCGAGACGCTCGGCGTCGCGGTAGGCGAGCCGATCGGAACCTTCGCCTGGAACAACGTGCGCCACCATGAGCTGTACTGGGCTACGGCCAACAGCGGTCGCATCTGCCACACCCTGAACATCCGGCTCGTCCCCGACCAGCTCGTCTACATCGTCAACCACGGCGGGGACAAGGTGATCTTCGTCGACCCCGGCCTCGTGGATCTGCTCGAACCGGTCGCCGATCAGTTCGAGACGGTGGAGGCCTTCGTTGTGCTCGGCGACCACGTGCACGAGACGTCGCTGCCGAACGTGCTGTTGTACGAAGACTTGCTCGCACAGGCTGAGCCGGTGCAGGAGTGGCCGGAGCTCGACGAGCGTTCGCCGATGATGTTCTGCTACACGTCGGGCACCACCGGGAACCCGAAAGGCGTTGCGTACACCCAGCGCTCGACGTACATGCACACGATCAGCAACCTCGCGATGCTTCCGATCACGGCCGCCGACAACCTGCTTCCGGTGGTGCCGATGTTCCACGCCGCGGCCTGGGGCTACCCGTTCGAGGCAACCGTCGCCGGGGCCAAGATCACCTACCCCGGACCGGACTTGACGGCGGAGGGGCTGGTGCGACTCTTGGAGCAGGAGAAGGTCACGTTCAGTGCGGGCGTCCCGACCGTGTGGCTCGGCATCCAGCACTACCTCGCAGAGCATCCGCAGGTCGATGTCTCGTCGATCACTCGATTCTTGTGCGGCGGTTCGGCCGTGCCTCGGGCGATGATCGAGTGGTACTGGAAGAACCGCAACATCCGGGTCATGCAGGGTTGGGGGATGACGGAGACGAATCCGGTGGCGTCCATCGCCGTCCTCAAGCCGGAGATGGAGGACTGGGACTTCGACCGTCAGCTCGACATCTTGGAGACGGCCGGTCTGCCGATCCCGGGGCTTCAAGTGAAGATCGTCGACGAGGCGGGTGAAGCGCTGCCCCACGACGGCGAGGCGTTCGGTGAGCTGTTGATACGGGGTCCCTGGATCGCCGCGGAGTATTACAACGATCCGCGGACGCCGCAGTCTTTCGTCGACGGTTGGCTGCGCACCGGCGACGTCTGCAAGATCACGCCCGAGGGCTACATCCGAATCACCGATCGCGCCAAGGACGTCATCAAGTCAGGCGGCGAGTGGATCTCGTCGATCGACCTGGAGAACGAGCTGATGGCGCACCCCGGCGTCGCCGAGGCCGCAGTCGTCGGCGTGAAGCACCTGAAGTGGCAGGAACGTCCGATCGCAGTCGCGGTGCGCGCCAAAGGCTCCGAAGTGTCCGAAGGTGAGCTTCACGAGTTCCTCGAAGGCCGGGTTGCCAAGTGGTGGCAACCCGATCGCATCCTCTTCATCGACGCCATTCCCAAGACCGGAACCGGCAAGTTCGACAAGAAGGTCGTCCGCAACGAGTACAGCGACCTCCTGATGGAGGAGTGAGCGCGGCTTGCTCGAGAGGCAGTGCGCTCGACACGATTCGAAGATCACACCGCAAGCTCGCCCCACAGGTCACCCACCGCCAGGTCTACGACCGTCCACGCCATGGCCAGGGCACCGTCGCGGATTGCCTTCTCGCCGTCCGGGGTGATGGTGTGGGCGGCGAATTCCTTCTGGTGATTCACCGCGGGTCGGCTGTTGATGCCGAGCATCGGATGGATCGACGGCACGAGGTTGCTCACGTTGCCCATGTCCGTGGAGCCTGCCATGTCTCCGTCCGAGCGCGGCATCGGGCGGCCGAGAGCTTCGCTGTTCACACCGAAGAGATCGACCATCACCGAGTTGGGATGCAGGATCTCGTAGGTGTGTCCCCGCTCCTTGACTTCGTAGGTGCAACCGGTCGCCTGTGCTGCAGCGGCGAAGCATGCCACAACCCGCTCGTACAGCTCGTGCATCCGGCCCATGGTCGCCGAGCGCACATACCAGGCCATCGACGTGAACGCCGGGGTCACGTTGGGCGCTCCGCCGCCGTAGGTGATGACGCCGTGCAGCCGGTCGGTCGGCAAGATGTGCTGGCGCAGCGTCGACACGTTGACGTATGCCTGCACGGCGGCATCGAGGGCGTTGATCCCGAGTTCGGGGGCGAAGGCAGCGTGGGACTCCTTGCCGGTGAACTCGACGTCGATGTGAGCGACTGCGAGCGCACCCGGGTCGAGCATGTCCTCAGGAGAAGGATGGACCATCATCGCCGCGGTGGCGGTCTCGAAGGCGCCGGCGTTGATCAGATCGACCTTGCCGCCGTACGCCTCCTCGGCCGGCGTTCCGAGCACCCGGACCCGCACTCCGAGCTCCTGTGCAACCGCGGCGAGCCCGGCTCCTGCCCCGGCCGCCGCAGCGGCGATCACGTTGTGGCCACACGCATGGCCGACCTCGGGGAGGGCGTCGTACTCGGCGCAGATCACGACCTCGGGTCCCTCGCCGATCACGGCGTCGAACGCCGTATCCAGGCCCCACGCCGGGTACTCGACGGTGTAACCGTGGCCGCGCAGGAACTCGACCAGGCGGCTGGAGGCCTCGTACTCTTTGTACGCCAGCTCAGGATGCTCGTACATGTATCGGGAGAGCTCCTGGAGCTCCGCTTCCACCGCCTCGAACCTCTCCGCTACGACCTGCTTCGCATCCACGCCTTCGCCTTTCGTGCCGCTCGAGCGCAGGCTAGATATCCGCAGGGGCGGATCAGCTGGCAGAGCGCCCCAGATCTCGTAAGGCCCTCGGCATCGGTCGGCCCGGCCCCGACGGCGGGGGGAACCTCGGTTCTCTCAACGTCCTGCACAGCCTGGCCGCACGCCGCCAGCCATCGAGGCCAAGCTGAGGATCAAGCTCCACGTCCGCATATGCGTCTCGCGCCAGGGCGTTGTGCGGGGCTCGGGGCACAGGCCATGTCCGGGGCCCTTCCCTCGCACCCACGGAACCGGGGACTCTCGGCCCTCGCGGGGTTGCGGCTGGAGCGTTTGAATGTCCGGACAAACTACCGAGCAAGGATGGGTGACATGGGCGACAACAAGGAACTGCTGAAGGCCATCCACGAGCACACGCGCGAGTTGCGTCAGCACATCGGCGACGTCTACGCCGGCTTTGCCCAGGTGCACCGGGCGACCTACGCAGATGGGGCCCTTCCCGGGAAGATCAAGGAGCTGATGGCGCTGGCCATCGCCGTGCATGACCACTGCGACGGGTGCATCGCGTCGCACGCTCGCGGCGCAGCCCGCAAGGGCGCCACCCCGGAGGAGGTCGCCGAGACCATTGGCGTGACGATCCAGATGGGCGGAGGCCCTGCCACGATCTACGGACCACGCGCCTGGGTTGCGTACAAGGAGTTCGCCGAGGAAGGCTGAGCAGCCTTGTCCGAGCCGAAGGGCCGGCCGAGGCGGGTGGTCGACCCCACGCTGTGACTCGAGCGAAGCCCCCGCACGGGCGACGCCCCTTCCCTGGTGACCGCGGGGTCGCGGGTGCAACAGGCGGATAGCCGTCCCTTCCCGGCGGGTTCCGCCGGCGTCGGGATAAGCTGCCGGACATGATCGCCGGCATTTCTTACCCCCCGATCCCTATCTTCGAGCTCGGACCGCTCAACTTGTCGCTCCACGGCCTCTTCGCCGGGATCGGATTTGTGGTCGGCGCCGTGATCATGGTGCGGGAGGCCAGGCGTCGCGGCTTCGACACGGACAAGATCTCGTCGGTGCTCACCTGGGCCCTCGTGGCGTCGATCCTGGGTGCTCGTTTCTTCACGGTCCCTGCCCACATCGGCGATCCTGGCTACGGCTTCGACGACGCCATCAACCTCGCGGGCGACTACAGCATCCTCGGCGGTTACGCAGGCGGCATCCTCATCGGTGCGCTGCGGATGCGGATGCTGCGGCTGCAGGTGCCGGTGACGCTCGACATGGCGGCCGCCGGGCTGGCCATGGGTGCGGTCATCGGGCGTATCGGCGACCTCGCCATCGTCGAACACCTGGGCAGCGCGACTGACTTCTTCCTCGGCTACACCATCACACCCGGCGACGACGTCTCGCCTCAGCACGACATTCTCGAGTGCACCGTCGAGCAGGCAATCGACGGTATCTGCGGGACCTATCACCACACGGCGCTGTACGACCTCGTCGGCGCCGCCATCCTCTTCGGCGTCATCCTCTGGCTGCGGCGCAACTGGGCGACTCGCCACTACGGGCAGCTGTTCTCCTTTTGGGCCATCTGGTACGGCCTGCAGCGATTCTTCATCGACTTCACTCGCCTTGGTGCAGCCCGGGACGGCGTCGAGCTGAACGACGGTCGGGTCGTCGAGGCCATCGCCGATTCCGTCATGGGTCCGTTCACCGGCAGCCAGTGGGGTGCCCTCGCGGTGTCTGCGATCGGAGTTCTCCTGTTCTTGCTGTGGCGCCGCAACCCGGTCGTGTCTGCGGACCAGGATGCGATCTACCAGGCAGAGTCTGCTGGTGAGCCCCTGGCGATTGCCGATGCCGACGCCGGTGCCGATGCTCCGATCGATGGAGCGCAGGAGCACGACCCGGAGCAGAGCCTCGAGGCCACTCCGCCGCCGGACGCCTGACCGGTGGACGCAGACCTCGACACGGCCATCCCCTTCACCAACGATGTACGGCTCGCTGCGTTGCGCGACCCGGACGGAAAGCGGATCGGACTGAGCCAGAGGCAGAGTGCCTGACCCGAGATAGGCTGGCGGGTCTGATGATCTCGTCGATTCCGTCTCCATCCTTCAGCGAGTTCACGCTGGGGCCGGTGGACATCCACGTCTACGGCATCTTGATCGCCATCGGTGTCTTCGTCGCGGCCGCCGTCATCACCCGCCGCTACGCCCGTTTTGGAGAGAACGCAGCGATCCTCGATCGGATCATCGTGTGGACTGTGGTGCTCGGGTTTCTCGGCGCCCGGCTGGCCTACGTCTCGACGCACCTATCCCGGTTCGAGGGCCGCTGGTACTCGGTCCTCTTCATCTGGGAAGGGGGCTTGGCCTTGTTCGGTGGTCTCACCGTCGGGGCGATCACGGCCGTGGTGATGGTGCGCCGGGCCGGCGGAGATCCGTGGGCGTTCGCCGATGCTGCGGCCGTTGGCTTGCCGCTTGCGCAAGCGATAGGGCGGTGGGGCAACTACTTCAATCAGGAGCTGTTCGGGACCCCGACCGACCGGCCCTGGGGACTCGAGATCGAGCTCGACAACCGACCCGCCGAGTACGCCGGAGCCAGCACCTTCCACCCGACATTTCTCTACGAGTCGTTGTGGAATGCGTTCATCCTGGTGCCCACCATCCTCTGGCTCGAGCGCAAGGGGAAGTTGGCCCGCGGTGCGTCGATCGGCGTCTACCTCGTGATGTACGGGTTCATCCGCTTCCTCACGGAGCTGTTGCGAACGGATACCACCTTCCGGTTCCTGGGCCTCTCCCGCAACGCATGGGTGGCACTGGGGGCGATGGCGATTGGCGCGGTGATCATCGTGGTGCGCCAGCGCCGCGGCGAGCCGCAGATCCGGTTGACCGTTGCGAAAGACGGGTAGCGGCACGCCGCCGTCTCACGCAGGCGGTGACGTCTCGTCGAGGTGGGCGCAGGTGATGCCTGCCGGACCCTTCGGCGATTCTGTACCGCCCCGGTGCACTCGAAACCCAGGTTCGTCGCACCTCGACGCGTCGGTGGGGCCCCTGACGGGACCCCACCTTCCGACCCTTCGGCGATTGTGTACCGCCTCGGTACAGCCGAACCTGAGGTTCGACGCTCACCCCTGGGCGCGACCTCCGTTGCCGTCGGCCGACGGCTGGTTGAAGATCTCGCCGATGGCGCCGACGGAGCTGAGAATCCCACTCAACTCCATGGGCATGAAGATCTTCGTCGCCTGCCCGTCTGCGATTGCCCGGAGTGCCTCCAGGTACTGAATCGCAATCAGGTCCGGGCTCGGATCGCCGGTGTGAATGGCGCCGAACACACGCTCGATGGCGCGGCCTTCACCCTCCGCCACGGTCTCCTTCTGGAAGCGCTCGGCTTCGGCCACCTGCTTGATGGCCTCCGCCTGACCTTCGGCCTCGAGGATTCGCGACTGCTTGACACCTTCGGCCTGGAGGATCTTTGAGCGCTTGTCGCCCTCCGCCTCGGTGACGACGGCACGGCGATCGCGCTCGGCCTTCATCTGGCGGTGCATGGCGTCGGTGACGTCGGGTGGCGGATCGATGCGCTGGATCTCAACACGCACGACCTTGGTGCCCCACACGTCGGTTGCCTCATCGAGGATGTCGCGCAGCTGGGCGTTGATCGTCTCACGCGAAGTGAGGGCATTGTCCAGGTCGAGGTCACCGACGACATTACGCAGGTTCGTCTGCGCCAGCTTGGTGGCGGCGAGCACGAAGTTCTGCACGTTGTACACCAGCTTCACCGGGTCGGTGGCCTGGTAGTACACGACGGCATCAACGGTCACGACGACGTTGTCCTTGGTGATGACCTCCTGAGGGGGAACGTCCACGACGATCTCACGCATGTCGACCCGGCGGATCCGATCGATGAACGGCACGATGAGGTGCAGTCCCGGATCCATCGTCTCCCGGTACTTGCCGAACCGCTCGACGAGGCCTGCCTCGTACTGGCGGACGATCTTGAGACCAAGACCGACGTATACGACCAGGATGACGATGAAGGCAATCAAGATGATTGCTGCTGCTGCCATTCCCTTCTCCTATCTCTTGTTTCCGAAAACTCTCACGACGAGTTGCTCGTGGTGTCTGGTTCCACGATCAAATGGCTGCCCCGGACCTCGATCACCCGGACGATGGTGCCCGCCTCGATCCGGGTGTCGTGTGCGCTGGATGCACTCCACGTCTCTCCGCGGCCGAGGCGAACCCGCCCCCTGGCTGCGATCGGATCGATGGTGTCGGTCACGACACCGCGTGCGTTGACGAAGCGCTTCACCCCAACGGGGTACGACGGCTCGTTGTCGCTCCACGCAAATCGCCGCAGCGCAAACAACGCGATCAGTGACACCGAGATGAACACGATGAGCTGAACGGTGAGCGACACATCCGCCCACGCCAGCAATGCCGCCACGGCGGCGCCGATGGCGAACGGCAGCATGAAGAACCCGGCAGTCACCATCTCGCCGACGCCGAGCACGACGGCGATGCCCAACCAGAGCCACCGCCAGAAATCTGGGTCGTCCACTTGATCCTCCTTTGGGCCAAACATCATCAACAACACTGCAAAACCAACTACCGGCACCAGCCAACCGAAGGCGGGCACGAAATCCGTCCACCGTTGCCAGGCCCGCTCCGACGGAGCCCGTGGCGGGTGCGGCGGAGGCGGGACCCGGTAGCGCGACGCCATCGCTTCGGCGAAGAGCAAGGGATCCCTCCCGGTGACCCGCCGCAGTGGCCGTCCGTCTTCTTGCGCCGTCTCGAGCCGGAGCTTGAGCTCGGCTCTGAGCACCGGCATCGCATAGTCCGGCACCCGGGTTTCGATCCAATACGCCTCACACTCCTCGAGGATTCCCTCGATTGTGCCGTGCCGCGCCATTCTCACCTCCGTTCAGCACTGCGTCGACTCCGGCAGACACCCTGTGCCATTCCGATGACCACTCGTCCAGCCGGGTGCTTCCGGCGGGCACGATGCGGTAGTACTTCCTTGGAGGCCCCCCCGTCGACTCGACAAAGTAGCCCTCGATGAATCCCTTCTTTTGCAAACGTGAGAGCAGCGGGTAGATGCTGCCCTCGCTGACCAGCTCCAGACCGCGATCCCGGAGCTTGTCGACCATCTCGTATCCGTAGCTCGGCTCCTCGGCGATGATTGCCAGCAGGCACATGTCGAGAACACCTTTGAGCAGCTGCGAGCTGTGATCCACGGCTACTCCTTGCCGATGAGCATGTTCGTCCCCCTGCGTAACGTGTTACGCACATTAGCGTGGAAACCACGCTACCTTGCGTAGCATACTACCACGACGGACGCCTATTGGCAAGAGGGTTTGCCGGAGTCGACTTCCCGATTGCGCGGAGCCGTTGGTGCCGTCTTCGGGTCCAAGTGGGGACGGACCAGATCAGGAGCTTCGTGGCCACCGAGAGAACTACGTCCAGCCGCCTCGGCGGATTCGTCATCGCTGCCGTGATCGTGGTGGGGGCCTTCTTCGTTGGCGGTATCACCGGCTGCTTCAACCCGTTCGGTTCGTCGGAGTACACCCAGGTTGGGTCCAGCGTCGTCGAGAGTGTGCAGGCGCTCGCCGATCTGACGACGGTCGAGATGGTCGAGTACACGACGGTGGAGAAGGGCAACGATGCCGGCTGGCTGAACTGGGCGAGGGGCGACAGGATCTTCCTGTTCGCAGTTGCCCGCATCGGCGGAGGCGTCGACTTCGATCAGATCGATGTCGAGGACTTCGTCGCCGACGAGGACACAGGTCGGGTCACGCTGCAAATGCCGCGCGCCGAGGTGCAGTTCATCGAGGTCGATGAGGATCAGACGCAGGTGTACGACCGCGACACCGGCCTGTTCACCAAGGGCGAAGCGCAGCTCGAATCGGACGCAAGGGCGGTCGCACGCGACGTGCTGTTGCAGGGTGCCCTGGATCGCGGGATTCTCGAGCTTGCCCAGGAGAATGCTCGGACCACGCTCTCGGACTTCCTGCTCAGCTTGGGCTTCAGCGAGATCCAGTTCATCGAGCCGGCGCCAACACCCTGAGCCGCGGCCGGCTCAACCGCCGCTCACCGCCTGGAGCACCACCACCGCATCGCCGTCGTTGAGTTCGGCGTGGAGCTGCGCCGATCGCTCGTTGTGGAACACGCTCACGTGTGGCCGGATCTCGCCCGTCTCGTCGAACACGTGGACGGCGAGTTCGGGGTGGCGAGAGATCGCTGTCTCCAGAGCTCCTCGAACGGTCGCCGCCTCGACATCCTGATGGCGGTTGCCGCCGATGAGTTCGGCGAGCATCCGTGGAATCGTGACTTGGACGAGCGGCATCAGATGACGAACGCGTGCAAGCTGACGATGCGCGGGAAGGTCACGTCGAGCTCCAGCCAGGTCTCCCCGGTGTCGGCGCTCAGCGCCACGCGACCAGCAGTGCTGCCTACGTAGACCCCGCCGTTCCCGTCGATCGCCATTGCATCTCGCAGCACCCCGTCGAAGCCGGGGCGCGACCAGTCGCCGGCTCGGAACCACCTGTCCCCGGCGTCGTCGCTGGCGTAGACGGCGAACTCTCCGTTGACGGGCAGCCGGAACTCGTCGGACTCCAGCGGCACGACGAACAGCCGGCCCGTCTGTGGATCCCGGCCGACAGGGAAGCCGAATCCCGCCGGAAGCCCGGTTTCGATGCGCTGCCACGTCCTGGCGCCGTCCCTGCTGCGATAGACCCCGGTGTGGTCCTGTCGCCATATGGAGTCGGCCTCGTCCGGGTCATGGACCAGGCCATGCACGCAGAAACCAATATCCGGATAGTCGTCGTCGGGGGCGGCCCGAGTGACACCGTCGTTGCGCAACTCCCACGATTCGCCCCCATCTTCGGTAGCGAACACGCCGACGGCCGATGCTCCGACCCACATTCGTTCCGGATCGGCGGCGTCCACCAGGATGCGATGTGCGACCAGACCGCCGAGCCCCGCCTGCCACCCCGGGCGGGTTGGGTGGTCGTTGAACCCCTCCACCGGCGCCCACGTTTCCCCTGCGTCCTCGCTGCGAAAGAGACCAGCCTGTGCGACACCTGCGAAGAGCGAGCGTCCGGCCATCGCCAATGTCCAGATCTGCTCGAGTTTTCGACCCGAATCTTCCTCGTAGGCAGGCCCAGCGACGACCTGGCTCCAGTTGGCGAGGTCGGAGCTCCGGTGCAGCGCAGCTCCGTACCAGGTGCTTCCCGTGCTGAGTAAGTAGGTGCCGTCGGGGGCCACGCCGAACGTGTTGACCTGCCAGCCCTTGAGGTAAGGCCCGTCGACACTCCACGTTCGCCCATCGTCGGACCGAGCAACCCATGCACCCTTCAGCGTCCCGATCGCAAGCGCCACGCTCATCGCAACCTCCTCGATGCCGCGGCTCCGACACTATCGGCTGGAATCCGTTGGCGCACGAACGGGACACTCGGCGGCGACTTCGGCTACCTTGCCCGAATGCAGGGGGGATCGTTGCGCAGCAGGCGACGGCACGTCACCGTCGGAGTCATCGCGGTGGGGTTGTTCGGGCTGGTCTTCATCGCCACGGGATATACGCCGGAGCTGTGGGTAGATATGGCGGATCCCAAAGCCGACTCGTTGCTGTGGCGGTTCAGTGTCTCGGCCGCCGACACGTCCTTGGCTCTGCTCACCGCAACGCTGCTATTCGGTCCCGTGCACGTGATTCGGGGAGGCCGGCCCACGATCCACCGGCCGTGGCGCAGAGTGATCGGTGTCTGGGGCGGAGCCATGGCCCTCGTCCACGTTTCCGCCGCCGTGTTCGTGCACGCACGGTGGCAGAAGGTCTGGTCGAACTGGCTCGAGATCGCTCCGCCGACGCTGGTGGGCGGAGATCGCGGGCTCGCCAACTGGCTGGGGCTGGCACAGGTGGCAATCGTCGTCCTGTTGCTGTGGCTGTCGCGTGACGGCGCGTTGCGCAGCCTCGGCGGCCGCACGTGGAAGCGGCTGCAGCGTTCGAGCTACGTGCTGGTCGTGCTCGTGGGGGCGCATGCGCTGTTGTACCACCGGATCGAGGCGCGGATCGCGGTGCACCGCGCCCCCATCATCGCTCTCCTGGTCTTGATGCTCCTCGGTCAGCTCGCCGGGATCGGTTTCGTGCTGTGGCGGCGGCATGGAGCCGCGTCAAGTGGTCCTCGCTCCGCTCCCCATCGTGACCTCCGGCCCTAGCTCGCAACGGGGGTGCGGCGCATCGTGAGCACATGCAGCGTCGTGGGCCAGCAGGAGCGGTTGTTCCATGATCAATCACGATCCTGGATTGACGCGAATCACCGAATGCCGCTGGCTCCACATGCCGTATGCCTTGGTGGACACCATCGTGCGTGACAGCCCGCTGGAGTTGCTGGGCACGGGCGGCCGCATCGTCGACGACGAGCTTCGGATTGAACTCACTGCGCACATGCCGGGCACGGGAATCGCCGTGGCGGCGGAGGCTGCGGTGGAAGTGGGCGAGGTCGAGGACCACCCCGGCCCGATTCCCTCGGTTCGGGTGCCGCTCGCTTGGCGGGCAACCCACGGCCAGCACCTGTTCCCCGAGATGCACGCATACTTCGAGGCATTTCCAACGACACCGACCGATACCGAGCTCGCCATCGTCGGCGAGTACGACCCGCCACTCGGTGCGGTGGGCGCCGTGGTCGATCACGCGTTGATGCACAAGGTCGCATCAGAGGCAGTGGCCGAGCTGCTGGAATCGATAGCGCTGGAGATCAAGCACCGGAGGCGTACGCATGCGTTCCACGAGGTTCACGGTCCCGACGGCTGACGAGCTGGCAGCGCTCGCCCGAATTCGACAGTCCGACGTGGTGTCGCTCCTCTTGCCGCCCCTGCCTGCCGCCGAGGCGCACCTCACCCTCCGCAACCTCGTGAAGCGGGCAGGCAAGCTCCTCCGCCGGTCGATGCGCACCGCCGACGCCCAGGAGTTTCTACACCCGGTGCACGAGCTGCTCGACGACCATGCGATCTGGGCGTCGCCCATCGTTTCCCTCGCCATGTATGTCGGCGAGAGCGAGCTCCACGTCGCTGCCGGACCTGAGAGAGGGGAGCCGCTTGCGGTCGTCGGCCCACGATGGCACGTGGCGCACCTGCTCACGGGCTCACCGGCGCAACGGTATGCGGTGCTGGTGCTGACGCGCGGGACCAGTCACCTCTACCGGGGTCGCGCCGGCACGATCACCGAGACGAGGACGGCAGGCCTTCCGGCCGAGATGGCCGAAGTGCTGCGGTACGACGATCGAGAGCCGCAACTGCAGTCTCACGGCTCGGCTCGCCGCGGCGGCGGTACGGTCGTCGCCGCCTTCCATGGTCAGGGTGGTCGCGGCGATCAGCCTGAAGACGTCGCCCGCTACCTGCGTTTCGTGGCGGCCGAGGTCGAGGAGGTACTCGGGGGCGAGCCCCTCGTCTTGGCCGCCACCAACGAGCTCGCCGCCGCCTTTCGCAAGATCGCCGCCTACGCAGTAATCGAACCCACCGTTGTCCCGGGAAACGCAGAGCACACCTCGCTGCCGGCGCTGGCAACACAGGCCGAAGCGATCCTGGCGGGTTCTGCGGCCGATCTGCAACGGGCGAGCGTGGAGCAGTTTGCTTCAGCCGCTGCGACCGGATCGGCGTTGTCCGATCTGGGCGAGATCCTCACTGCCGCCCACGACGGCAGGATCGAGCAACTCGCTGTCATCGGCGGCAATCAGGTGTGGGGGCGTTACGACTCGGCTCGGCGTCGGGTCTCCGAGGTCTCGGTGCCACACGACGGCGTCGACTTGGTCAACGAGGCCGCGGCCGAGACGTGGCTCCACGGAGGCGAAGTCCTCGACGCGGTCGACGCTCCGGTACCGGCACCGTGGCAGATGGCGGCAACCGTGCGCTTCTGAGGCATGATCCTCGACGGCTGATGCCGTCAGGCGCTGAGGAACTCGTCGATCCTCGTGTGTGCACCGTCCATGAGCTCGGCGGTCAGCGCCTGCAGCGCACGAGCGATGGCGAGCTCTTCGCCGATGATCGGCATCGGCGCATCGACCGGGTTGCGCCGCGCCATGCCTCGAGCCTCGAAATGGTCACCCCGCAGATCCAAGACCGCCGTGGCCACAGTCGTCGTGTCGTCCTCGTCGAGGTGTAGGTCGATCCGGATTTCCTTCTCCACGGGACTCCTCCTTTCGCAGGAGCCCATTGTGTGTGGGCTACGCCCCGTGGAGAAGGGACCTCCGGCACGATCCACCGGGACCGGACCTAGCAAGGTGTCGTGGCCCGGTCCCCGGAGGAGCGTCAGGCCGAGCGACCACCTTGCAGGGGAACAAGGTGCCCGGCCTGACGCCGCTGACGGTGCACGAGTGCGGACGCATTGGCCGTAGCGGTCCCGGATACTCGCGTACGCGAAATCCGCTCTGGACGGAGGAAGGCCACCACTGTTGAGGGAATGCCAATCGTCGCTTCGTGCACTGCCAGGTCGGCTGCAGTGCCGCCGGCCGCCGTGAAGACTTCGCCCACCATCCAACCAAACCAGTCGGCTTGGACCTGATTCGCTCGTACGAGCTCCACGGGGCCGGCGACAAACCCCCAAGGAGCATCACGCTCGAAGGAGAACTCTGCCGTGTGCGCTGACTGCAACATGGTGTGAGCGTCGCTGCCTTGGACAACGAGAAATGCCACCACGTCTCTCTGGTCGAGCGGGTGAGGTATCACGGCGCCACTGACCACGGCAGCCCCGCTGTTGGGGCCTCCGTCGATCGAGACGACACCTAGACCTCGGATTTGACTCGGGGCTCGTGACGCAGGCTCGCGCACACGTCGGCGCGATGCGTCCTTGGCCGCAATCCATCGATTTCCACCACGATGATCGCGCTCGCGACCATCCATCCGACGGTGCGCGTCGAAATCCACCACTGTCATGAGTTGACTTCCTACCCAAACATGGTCAACCCCCGTCGCAACCGTCGCCCCTACCAATCCACCAACCCCAGGGCCGGGAAACAGTTGCTTACCCGGTATGCGAAGTTAGGAGAGGCCGTTGCGCGCGTCAACAGAAAACCGTTGGGGTGCACGCGATTGAGTCGCTCGACTCATATGAAGCGCGGAGGTGATCGGATACCTTTGCGGCATGGGGAATTCGTGAGGGGGACGCAGACCTAGAGCGTCGCCGTTTGGTGCCTTCGACGGGGGGTTTAGGGCACTGAACGGCGATTCTCTAATTGGTCGCTCCTCGCGCCTCTTTTCACGCCTTGGCGAAGCTCAAACCTTCGTTGTTCGCGTCGATCCGAACCCGGTCTCCGTCGCCGAAGGTTCCGTCGAGCAACCGCAGCGCCAGAGGATCGGCAATGGATCGTTGAATCAGGCGCTTCAATGGCCGTGCCCCGTAGCTGGGGTCGTAGCCTTGCTCGGCGAGCCAATCTGCAGCCGCTCCGCTCAGCTCCACCTCGACCCTCCGGGCTTCGAGCCGCGTCGCCAGGGCCGCGAACTGGATGTCGACGATCGTGCGCAGGTCCTCCCTGCTGAGGCGGTCGAAGACGATGAGGTCGTCGATCCGGTTGAGGAACTCCGGGCGGAAGTGCGCCCGGACCACGTTCATCACGCGTTCTGCGATGGTCTCCTCGGGCAGCTCGGGATCGATGAACTCTGAGCCCAGATTCGACGTCATGATGAGCACCGCGTTGGTGAAGTCGACCGTCCGGCCCTGCCCGTCGGTCAGGCGCCCGTCGTCGAGCACCTGCAACAGCGCGTTGAAGACGTCGGGATGTGCCTTCTCGACCTCATCGAGCAGCACCACCGAATAGGGGCGGCGTCGCACCGCTTCGGTCAGCTGGCCGCCCTCGTCGTAGCCGACGTAGCCCGGCGGGGCGCCGATGAGACGGCTCACGGAATGCTTCTCCATGTACTCCGACATGTCGACGCGCACCATGGCCCGCTCATCGTCGAACAGGAACTCGGCCAGCGCCCTGGCGAGCTCGGTCTTGCCGACGCCGGTAGGTCCGAGGAACACGAACGAGCCGATGGGTCGGTTGGGGTCGGCGAGCCCGGACCGGGAGCGCCGGATCGCGTTGGCGACTACGGACACGGCATCATCCTGGCCGACCACACGCTCGTGAAGGTGTTCTTCGAGGCGCACGAGCTTCTGCATCTCGCCTTCGAGCAGGCGCGAGACGGGGACCCCGGTCCAGCGGCTGACCACCTGGGCCACGTCCTCGTCGTCGACCTCCTCTTTCAGCATGGCGCCGTCGGCCTGAATCTTCTCCAGGCCCTCCTGTTCGGAGGTCAGCTTCGCCTCGAGGTGAGGGAGGGAGCCGTAGCGCAATTCGGCGGCCCGCTGCAGCTCACCCTTGCGCTCCGCCCGCTCTGCGTCGGAACGCACGCCTTCGATCGATTGCTTGACCGTCCGGATGGTCTCGATGCGGTCCTTCTCGAGCTGCCAATGGGCCGTCAGCCGGTCGAGCTCCTCGCCCAGATCAGCCAGTTGTTGCTCGATGGCGTCGAGTCGTTCCTTCGACCCCCGGTCGGACTCCTTCGACAGCGCGCTCCTCTCGATCTCGAGCTGACGCCGGCGCCGCTCCAGCTCGTCGATCTCCTCAGGCATCGAGTCGATCTCGATGCGGAGCCGCGACGCCGACTCGTCGATGAGGTCGATCGCCTTGTCGGGGAGATGCCGGGCCGTGATGTAGCGGTCGGAAAGCACTGCCGCAGATACGAGCGCGGCATCGGTGATGCGCACGCCGTGATGGACCTCGTAGCGCTCCTTGAGGCCGCGCAGGATTCCGATGGTGTCCTCGACCGAGGGCGGTTCGACCATCACCGGCTGGAACCGTCGCTCCAGGGCGGCGTCCTTCTCGACATGCTTGCGGAACTCGTCGAGCGTCGTGGCGCCGATCATTCGGAGCTCACCGCGAGCCAGCATCGGCTTGAGCATGTTCGACGCGTCCATGGCGCCTTCGGCCGCGCCGGCACCGACGATGGTGTGCATCTCGTCGATGAACGTGATGATTCCGCCGTCGCTCGCCTTGATCTCGTCGAGGACCGCCTTGAGACGCTCTTCGAACTCGCCCCGGTATTTGGCGCCGGCCACCATGGCGCCCAGGTCGAGGGCGATGATCCGCTTGTTCTTGAGCCCCTCAGGAACGTCGCCGTCGACAACGCGCTGGGCGAGCCCCTCGGCGATCGCCGTCTTACCCACGCCGGGCTCGCCGATGAGGACCGGGTTGTTCTTCGTTCGGCGCGACAAGACTTGGATCACGCGGCGGATCTCGTCATCCCGGCCGATGACGGGGTCGAGCTTGCCCTGGCCTGCGAGCAGCACGAGATCGCGCCCGTACTTCTCGAGCGGCGCAAACGTGTCTTCGGGATTCTGAGAGGTCACGCGCTGTGCGCCGCGCACGTCGGCGAGTGCCGAGAGGACCGCATCCTTGGTCACGCCGTGGCTGCGGAGCAGCTCACCGACGGGCCCGGGCGATCCGGCAAGGGCGAGGGCGATGTGCTCGATGGAGACGTATTGGTCCTTGAGCGTGTCTCGCTCTGTGGCCGCGGCTTCGAGGGCGGCGACCGTGCCGGCGTCGAAGCCGATCTCGCCCCGGTCCCCATACATCTGGGGCAGGGCCGCAAGCGCCCGCTCGACGGCGCCCTTGAGGTCGGCCGGGTTGACGCCGAGCTTGGCCAGAAGCGGATAGAAGAGCGTGTCTGACTGACCCAACAGGGCGATGAGGACATGCTGAGGTGCGACGGCGGCATGCTGACGCTGCTCGGCGATGGTCCGCGCCTGAAGGATTGCCTGCTGCGATTTCTGAGTGAAAGCGTTGATGTCCATCTTCTCGAGGTTCTTGCTGACTGGTACGTCGGGTGCAACCGCAATGCTAGCACAGATATGCCAGGAAATCTGAGTGTATTCCTATCAGATCATGAGGAGTTCGGCAGGCTGCGGGAACGATAGGGTGGTGTCCATGGACGGGTTCTTGGCACGCGGCGGCGCCTGGGTGGCGGCGCAGATCGTGCTCTTTGCGGCCTTCTTGTGGGCGTTGCGGTTGACGATCGAGCTTCCTGCGGTGGTCGCCGTCTTGGGATGGCTGATGACAGCGGCCGGAGTTGGCCTCACCGTTGGGGGGCTGGCGACGCTCGGCCCCAATCTCACGCCGTACCCCGAGCCTCTCACCGCGGGCAGTCTCGTGGAGCGCGGCGTCTACCGGTTGGTGCGGCATCCGATCTACGGCGGACTCTGCATCGCTGCGATCGGTCTGGCGCTCGGACGCGGCTCGCCGGCTGCGCTGGCCATCGGGATCGTCCTCCTCCTGTTCTTCGGTTTCAAGGCCGAGGGAGAGGAACGACGCCTCGCCGCTGCGTACCCCGGATACACCGAGTATCAGGCGCGGGTGCGAGCGCGCTTGGTCCCGTGGCTCTACTGAGGGAACCCTCGAAAAGAGGGCGAACCCTTCGGACGGCCCATAGCTCCAACGTGGCCGCGCTTGGTACCCTCACATCTCGGCGTCGGGGGCAAGTCGCCGGTGGTTGGCTGCAAAAGGGGGAACATGGCCGCTCGCACGCTCATCGCCGAGTCGCCGGCGAGCATCTACGGCACGGTGGTCTTCGAGCGCTACGCACAGTTCGAGGGCCGTGCCCGGAGAGCCGAGTTCTGGTGGTTCCACGTGGTCCACCTGGCAGTGGCGTTCATGATTGCGCTGATCGGCGAACTGGACGGGATCGAGCGTCTCTCGCAAGCACTCCTCGTCCTCTACTTCCTGGGAACGATCGTCCCCGTCGTTGCCGTTGCGGTCCGCCGTCTCCACGACACGGGCCGGAGCGGGCGGACTTTGCTCCTTGCGCTGATCCCCGTCATCGGCCCCATCATCCTGCTGGTCCTCTACTTGTCTGACGGCGATGCCGAGATGAACGACTACGGAGCATCCCCGAAGTATCGCTGGAGTTGACACGGCATCGGCGTGGCCCTCGCTGGTACTGTCCCAGCAGGCGCAGGGCACACGTACGGCGTTGCAGTGGAAAAGGAGGGGTCATGACCGCAAGGACCGCAGATCCGGGATCACCCATCGACATCTACACGTCGGTGCTCACCGAGAAGTACGCTGACTTCACCGGGCGGGCTCGCAGGGCGGAGTTCTGGTGGTTCAATCTCGTCAACTTCGGAGTCCTCATCGTCCTGGGGATCCTCGGGCAGATCGGCGGCATCGGCGGGCTGTTCGCCCTGGTGGGCGGGCTCTATGCGCTTGCGGTGATCGTTCCCGGTATCGCGATCGCCGTCCGGCGGCTCCACGACACGAACAAGAGTGGATGGATGCTGTTGATCGGCCTGATTCCCCTCGTCGGCGCCATCATCCTGCTGGTCTTCTACTTCACCGACAGCGACCGTGGTGCCAACAACTACGGCCCGTCGCCAAAGTACATGGGATAGGGAACCCGCCTCAGCCCACCGGGACCAACACGACATGAATCGTGCGTGGCCCGTGCACACCGAGGTTCAGGTGCATCTCGATGTCTCCGGTGCGGCTCGGGCCTGTGATGAAGACGAGGTTGCTGGTGCCTTGCGCGCTTGCGACGTTGTCGGCCGCCCACGCTGAAGCCGACGGGTAGAGCGCATCGGACGGCAACAGTGCGACGTGGAGGCTGGGGATGAGCGACGCCATGCGGGGCCGGCCCGAACCGGCCGTCAGCACGACGGATCCCGAGCGAGCGAATCCCGCAGCGGCGCCCGTGATCCCGGCATCGACCGTGCCGTAGCCGGCCTGATGGTTGATCCGTCCCACGGGATCAGACGGCACGTCGGGGGTGACGAACTCGAACCCGGCGTTGCGAACGGTATCGATCACTCCGGGAAGGGGAAGCTGGTCGTCGTCCCAAGCAAGCACCCGTTGTGATCCAGAATCGGTCAGCAGGCCGACGACGAGCTCAGGTACCTCGGCCTGCGTTGGGGGGGAGTGGACGTTGCCGTTCACCGCGAGCAGTGCGGCGGTGAACATCGACTTCGAATCGTCGTCGACGTCCGGGATGGCGGGCCGCGGTGTGTCAGGTCTCGGCAAACGCGCCGTGGCGGTGGCCGTGCGCACGCGCTCCAGGAAGGCGTCACGCTCCACGATTGCGCTTCCACCAGAGGTAGAACGGTTCTGCGGCAGGACGGGGGAGATCCCTCGAGTCCGTCCATGCGGCGCCCCTGCCCGGCAGTCGGTGGAGCCAGTCGTCGCCGAGCAGACCGGCGAAGCTACCGGACCGGAGCAACGCTCGAAAGGCAGTAGGTCGCGTTGCCGCTGCCGCATAGGCCGACAGAGCCCGTCGCAGTGCGCGGTCGGCATGGCCCGCATCGTTGGCCTCGGCTCGCAGCGCAAGCAGTAGGTCGGGAATCTCGATCCGAACGGGGCACGCGTCCTCGCACGCCCCGCAAAGGCTGGAGGCATGTGGCAGATCGTGCCAGTCGTCCAGGCCTCGCAGCGCCGGCGTGAGCACGGCGCCGATCGGACCCGGGTACACGTCGCCGTAGGCGTGTCCGCCGGTCTCCCGGTACACGGGGCACACGTTGAGGCACGCTCCACATCGGATGCACGCAAGGATCTCGGCGCTATGCCCGGCGAGCACGCGGCTGCGACCGTTGTCCAGGATGACGACGTGGAGTTCTTCGGGCCCGTCTGGATCGCTCTGGCGGCGTGGCCCTGTGACGATGTTGGTGTAGACGCTCAGCCGCTGGCCGGTGCCGCTGCGAGCCAGCACTTCGAGAACCACACCGAGGTCGGCGAAGGTCGGCACGATGCGCTCCATGCCCATCACCGCCACGTGGATGCGCGGAGCCGTCGTGGTCAATCGGCCGTTGCCTTCGTTGGTCACGAGGCACACTGAGCCGGTCTCGGCGACGGCGAAGTTGACACCGCTCACTCCCATGTCGGCGGTGAGGAAGACCGACCGTAAGTGGTTGCGGGCGATGGCGTTCAGCTCGGTGGGATCGTCGGTGTACGGCACGCCGAGCTTCTCGGCGAACAGCTCGCCGATCTCGAACCGTGTCATGTGAAGGACGGGAGCGATGATGTGGGAAGGCCGGTCACCCGCCAGTTGCACGATGAACTCGCCCAGATCCGTCTCGACGATCTCGATGCCGTGGTGCTCGAGCGACTCGTTGAGTTCAATCTCCTCGGTGACCATCGACTTGGACTTGACCACGCGGGTTGCGTCGCCGGCGGTGGCGATCGATGTGACCATGGCGTTGGCCTCGGCGGCGTCTGCCGCCCAGTGCACCTGGCCGCCGGCCGCTTCGAGGGCAGCCGCGAACTCGTCCAGGTGGTGGTCGAGTCGTGCGAGTGTCTGCAGCCGGATTTGGCGAGCCCGGTCCCGCATGTGCTCGCCTTCTGGATACTCGGCGTAGGCGGTGGTCCGCAGCTTGTCCATGCGACGGGCAGCGATGCCGACGGTTCGTGCCGCGGCCGAGTCCAGTCGCATGCTGGCGCGGTCGACGAACCGGACGGGCTGTTCGATCACGCGTTGCCCTCGGCCAGCACCTGGGCGAGATGCTTGATCTGGATTGGCGTGCCTCGCCGACGCAGGCCGCCCCCGATGTGCATGAGGCAGCTCACGTCGGTGCCGACGACTGTTGCTGCCCCGCTGGCCTCGAGGTTGTCCAGCTTTGTCGCAAGGATGGCGGCGGAGACCTCCGGCATCTCGATGGAGAACAACCCGCCGAATCCGCAGCACTCATCGGCCCCGTCCAACTCGACTCGCTCGACGCCGGGTGCGGCGTCGAGGAGCTGCTGCGGTTGGTGTTCCAGCCCGAGACCACGGAGGCCGTGACAGGAAGCGTGGTAGGTCACCGGTTCGTTGCACGATCCGCCGAGGTTGTCGACGCCCAACTCGTCGACGAGGTAGCTGCTCAGCTCGTGGACGCGATCTGCAACGCCGATCGCCATCGCGTGGAGTTCCGGGTCGTGCTCCATGAGCTCGGGGCCGTGGTGGATCAGCATCGCCGCACACGATCCGGACGGCAGCACGATCGGTCCTTCGGTTGCGTCGAGCGCTTCGAGCGTCTGCCGCATCATCGCCCGTGCTTGATCCCGGAACCCCGCGTTGAATGCCGGCTGGCCACAACAGGTTTGGTCCGATGGGTAGTCCACTTCGGCGCCCGCGCGTTCGAGCACCTGAAGGGTGGCGATGCCGACCTCGGGGAAGAACCCGTTCACCAGGCAGGTCACGAAGAGCTGCACGCGGTTGCCCATGACGGCACCATATACATCTCGCACCGATGCCGTCCGGAAGGGCCGGCAATGCCGCGAACATGTCGGCCGTGCTGCGTGTCCGCGATTCGACCTGTCCATGACCGAGCTGCTGGCCCTGGGATCCGCCATTGCCTTTGGCGCCGGCGACTTCTGTGGCGGGCTGGCCAGCCGCCGCGCCCCGGCTCTGCGGGTGACCGCGCTGGCGCAGACCGCCAGCGTGGTGGCGCTGATCCCCATGCTCGTCCTCGTGCCGGCCGTCGAAGTCACCGGCGCGGATCTGGTCTGGGGGGCGGCGGGCGGGCTGTTCGGCTTGATCGGCCTCCTGCTGTTGTTCACGGCGCTCGGTGAAGGCCCGATGGGTATCGTGGCACCGACGACATCGGTGGTTTCCGCATTGGTGCCACTTGCGTGGGGCCTGGCATCCGGGGAACGACCCGGGGGTCTGGCGTACGCCGGCATCGTCCTCGGGCTGCTGGCGATCGTTGCGGTGACGATGCCGGACGGTCCGAGCGGCCGGCTCAGCGGGCGGGTCATCGCCATGGCACTCGGGGCGGGCCTGGGATTCGCACTGTTCTTCATCGCACTGAGCGAGACCAGCCTCGATTCAGGGCTGTGGCCACTGGTCGGGGCGCGTGCTGTGACGGTGCCGGCGATCCTGGCACTGGCGTGGCGTTTTGCACGGCCAGAGCCCATTGGCGATGCGTGGCGACTTGCCGTCGTGTCCGGGGTGCTCGACATGTTTGCCAACGCGCTCTTTCTCTCGGCAGCCCAACGAGGGCTCCTGGCCATCGCCGCCGTTCTGTCTGCCTTGTACCCCGCGGTCACCGCAGTCCTCGCACGCATCGTGCTGCAAGAGCGCATGTCCGGGATACAGCTCGGCGGGGTCGGAGCCGCGGTGCTTGCGGTGATCTTGATCGGACTGCCCGCATGAGCGGCTACCGGCAGCTTGGAGTCGATCCGCCGCGTGTGCTCGTCTTCGGTGCGACGAATGAGGAGCTGTTCGAGAACGCGGCGTTCGCGATGTTCGATCAGGCGTACGTGATTGGTGAGCTCGCGCCGACCTACTCCCGCCCTGTCGTAGCGCCGGGGGACACGCTCGAGGAACTCCTCAACAACTGGCTGGACGAGCTGCTGTATGTGTCTGAGCAGGAGCGCCTCGTCTGGAGCTCCTTCGTGGTCGATCGCCTCGAGGAGGGCGGTGTCCAGGGCTCGGCGTCCGGTATGCCCATTGCCGATACCGCAGTACGACCGAGGATGATCACCGGCCTCGCTGAGCCGGCTCCGGCTCCGGTTCCGGTCCCGGAGGGTTGGTGGGTCGAGCTGAGGTTTGCCGCAGTGCCTCGGATCGGGGGTGAAGGGCCAGCGTCGTTCGAAGAATCCGGGAACTGAAATGCGGGGATCGGATCGAAGTGGCGGGTACATTCCCCTTTGTCAATCCCCCCTGGGCGGAACCTTCATGTCCAAACTCTGGAAAGAGTTCAAGGAGTTTGCCCTTGGTGGCAACCTGGTCGAGGTGGCGATCGGCTTGGTGATGGCACTGGCCGTGGCGGCCCTCGTGACGTCGCTCGTAGAGAACGTCGTGATGCCGATCGTCGGGATCATCCTTGGTGAGCCGTGATTCGACACGCTGACATTGACGGTCAACGGGTCGGTCATTCTGTACGGAACGTTCATCACCGCGGTTGTCACGTTCCTGTCGATCGCCTTTGCCGTCTACTTCTTCATCGTGAAACCGTACAACGGCTACAAGGCTCGAGTGGCATCGGGCGAGGAAGAGGCTCCGGTGGCCCCGCGGGCGACATCGTCCTGCTGCGCGAGATCCGGGATGTGCTCAGCACCCGCAGCTGACCTGTCCCCTGCAAAGTAGAGACGAGAGGCCCGTACCATGAGCGGGGCCTCTCTCATCGGAATGGACCAGGGGGGAGAGCAATCACGGCGGCGACACAACCCAGGAGATTGAACATGGCCAAGGCGATCTGGAATCGTGTGGTGCTCGCCGAGAGCGACGAAACGGTCATGGTGGAGGGCAATCACTACTTCCCCCCGAGCTCGATCAGCTCCGCGCATTTCGAGGCGAACGAGGCGCACACGGTGTGTCCGTGGAAGGGCGTCGCCAACTATTTCGACATCGTCGTGGGCGATGCCCGAAACCCTGGGGCGGCGTGGACCTATCCCGATCCCAAACCGGCTGCGGCCGACATCCGTGACCATGTTGCTTTCTGGCGAGGCGTCACGGTCGAGAGCTGAGCACAACCTCCGCAGTCGCGGGCTGCGGCGGGGAGCGGCCAGGTACACTCGCTGGATGCTTCCTCTCCGCATCCTTGAGTCAGAGCGTGACGGGTTCGACGGGCCGATCGTCGAGCTGTGGCGTGATGACGAGTTCGTCGGCATGGTCTTTTGGGATGAAGACGCCGCCATCGTCCAGATCTACCCGGATGACGACGGCGACGTCAAAGATCTCGACGCCCGAGAGCTCATGCGCGTGCTCGACATGGCCGAGCGGATCGTGTCGCCAGACGCCGGCGACGAGGAGTTCGCCGATCTTCGGGCCGAATTCGGTGGCAGCGTCGTGAGCGGAGACGACCGTGAAGGTTGGGACAACGAGCATCCGGCCACCCTCTCGCTCGTCGGGGAGTTCGATCCGCAGGCCGTGCACCGCACCGACGATGGTGAGGGCTTCTTCCCTCGCGACGTTGCGGACGCGTTCATCCGACGCTGCGATGAGCTCGACCTGGCGGTCGTCGAGATGGAGGCTTTCGATCTCGACGGCGCCTCTCTCATTCCCCGCCCCAACATGAACGTGGTGATCCGGGTGCAAGGGGAGACGGAGTGGAACGTCTTCCGTCCAGCCGCCAATGCCCGCGCACTCGATGCCCTCCACGAGTGGCCGTCGCGAGAGAGCCTCGTCGTGGCGTTCGTGGTCCAGCAACCCGATGGCGAGACGTTCGTAGCCTGATGGAATCAGGTTGGGGTTCGCTGCAAGCGAACCCAAGGCGAACGGCACCGCTCACCCCCGGCTGCGGCGGAAGACCGCGACGCGTTTCGTCCCCGACCTTTGGGGCCGTTCGCAATACCACGCAGCAGCAGTTTGCGAGCAAACTGCTGACGGACTTGCCGAAGGCAAGTCCGCGTCAATACCCCCCTGCGGCGACGAGGAAGCCGGCGGCGAGGTAGATGAAGCCGGCGAGGATGGGGAGGTTGGTGAGGGCGGTCTCCGTTCCGCGGGGAGTCTCCCAGTTGTGGCCGTGGCGGAGCAGGTTCACGAAGGCGGAGACCACCGGAACGACCACGAGGGTGATGACGCCGAGGCCGATCACGAACATCCCAACCATCGATTGAGTCGACACGGGCGCACACTCCACGCCGGGTGCCGAATTGATGCGATTGCACAACGGCAGGTAATGCGGTTGGAACAGCATGGCGAGCCCGGCCGCCGCTGCAAAGCCGACCGTCACATAGATCGGGAACCGGACGTACGGGCTCCACCGTCCCCGCGATGCCTCCATGCCCTCAAGATACTGGTCCGTGGGATGTTCGGTGCGGGCGAGGCTGAATCAGCCGAACGGGTTCTCTCGCGGGATGTCCGGCAGATTGCGTCGTTCCGTGATCCGGACCGAACGGATCACGCCCATGGGGCCGCGCCCGGCAACCCGAGCTTCGGCTTCTCCCAGGAGACGGCGCAACCGGTCCACTTGGCTGCGGAGGCGCTTGTTCTCCTCGCGAAGTCCGAGAATGCGTCGCACACCCTCGAGATTCACGCCGGCGGCCGTCAGCTGCTGGATGAGCGAAAGCCGCTCCAGATCCTCATCTGAGTAGCGACGGGTGCCGCCGGGCGTGCGGTACGGCTCGATCAGTCCTTTGCGCTCGTAGATGCGCAGCGTCTGTGGGTGGACTCCGGCGAGCTCGGCGGCCACGGAGATGATGTAGACCGCTTCTTCTCGTTTCCTCATGTCACACCCCCAGATGGGATCGTGGGTTCTCGGCCGGGCCGTTGTCCCGCAGCTTCTCGAGCAGCGAGCGCTGTTCGTCTGTGAGGTCCGTCGGCACGGCCACCTCGACCGTGACGAGCAGATCCCCCGTTTCCTTGCTGGTGGAAACTCCCTTTTCGCGAACACGGAAGGTCTTGCCGGTCGGCGTGCCCGCCGGAATGCGCAACCGAACTTTGCCGTCCAGGGTTGGCACGTTGATCTCGGCCCCGAGGGCGGCCTCGGCGAACGTGATCGGCACGGTGATGGTCAGGTGCTTGCCGGTGCGGCCGAAGATGGGATGGGAACCGACCCGAACCTTCACGAAGAGGTCGCCGCTCGGTCCCGCGTTGAATCCGGGCTCGCCCTTGCCCGCCACCCGAATGCGTGCGCCGTCATCGATGCCGCGGGGAATCTTGACCTTGACCCTGCTCCCGTTGACGCTGAGCTCACGCGTCACCCCGGCGATGGCTTCGTGGAACGACAGCGTGATCTCAGCACTGACGTCGCGGCCCGCTTGCGCCCGGACGCGACCACCCGCACCGGCCCGGCCGAACAGGTCGCCGATGCCCCCGAACAAGTCGAACGGTGAGGCGTCGCCGCCGGCTTGCCCGAATAGATCCTCGACCCGGACGTACTGCTGCCCGCCCTGTGGCCCGCCAACGAAGTAACCCATCTCGCGGACGTGGTCGTACTCCTTGCGGGTCTCCTCGTCTCCGAGGACGTCATACGCCTCGTTGATCTCCTTGAAGCGCCGCTCGGCGGATTCGTCGCCTTGATTCGTGTCCGGGTGGTATTGCTGGGCGAGTTTGCGATAGGCCTTCTTGATGTCCTTCGCAGCGGCGCCCTTGGACACGCCGAGGACGGCGTAGTAGTCCGTTTCGAGCCACTCCTTGCGCATCGTTCTCAGCTCGCTTCCTCCACCATGACCAACGTCGGGCGGATCACGCGACCTTGCAGCGTGTAACCCTTCCGCAATTCCTGGGCGACGACGAGATGGCCGTCGCCACCGCCGGCGACTGCTTCGTGCACCGCAGGATCGAAGTCGGTACCTTCGGCCTCGATGGCAGCAAAGCCTTCTCGCTGCAACGTGTCCATCAACTGGGTATGCGTCCCGCGCATCCCAGCGACGATCTTCTCCTCTGCCGGTGTCTGCGCGTCGTAGCCGAGCGCCGCATCGAATGCATCCAAGGTCGGCAGCATCGACTCGACGAGCCGCTGCGAGGCGCGCAACACGGTCTCCGATTGGTCCCTTTCGACGCGCTTGCGGTAGTTGTCGAATTCAGCGGCCACTCGTTGCAGCGTGTCGAGGTACTCGGACGCTTCGCTGCGTGCCACCGCCAGCTCGTGGAGGAGTTGCTGCTCTCTCTCGGCAGGGTCTGCTGGCAGGTCGAGCCCCAGGTCGGCCGCAGTGAACAGGGCAGGCGCTTCGTCGACGATCTCTGCCTCATCTGCGTCTGCAGGTAGATCCGCGGCGACGGCCGCATCGACGGCATCGACCTGCGAGTCGACGTCGCTTTCAGGCGTCTCCGGCATTTCTCGTGTTTCGTCGTTCATCGTGTGGGTTCCTCGAGTGGGGGACGAGTCCTCAGGACTCGTCCCCTTCGTCGACGATCTCTGCTTCGACGACGTCGTCGCCGCCGCTGTCGGAAGCTTCACCCGCCGGCTCCTCGGAGCTGCTCTGCGAGGCTTCGTAGATCTTCTGTCCCAGGACTTGCGATGCCGTGAGCATGTCCTGCGTCGCTTGCTGCAGCTCTTCGGTTCCGGCCTCCTCGGTCAGCAGCTTGCGCACTGCGGTGACCTTGTCCTGGATGGCCGTCCGCTCGTCGTCGGTGAGCTTGTCGCCGTGCTCGGCGAGCTGGCTCTCGATCGAGTACGCAGCGTGGTCGGCTTGGTTGTGTGCTTCGGCGGCTTCCCGCCGCCGCTC
Source organism: Acidimicrobiia bacterium (assembly GCA_035458525.1). Lineage (GTDB taxonomy): Bacteria > Actinomycetota > Acidimicrobiia > Spongiisociales > UBA5794 > DATHZQ01. Next base: position 41,275 of record DATHZQ010000019.1, on the reverse strand, counting down.
GTCCTCGTTGGCATGGGCCTCGGCGTCTTTCACCATCCGATCGATGTCGTCCTGGTTGAGCGCCGTGCCGCCGGTGATGGTCACCTGCTGCGACTTGCCGGTTCCCAGGTCCTTCGCAGAAACGGAGACGATGCCGTTGGCGTCGATGTCGAAGGTGACCTCGATCTGTGGTACGCCGCGCCGAGCCGGAGCAATGCCCGGCAGCTTGAAGCGTCCGAGCGACTTGTTGTCGGCTGCCATTGCACGTTCGCCCTGCAGCACGTGGATCTCGACCTCAGGCTGATTGTCAGCCGCTGTCGTGAAGATCTCGCTGCGCCGCGTCGGGATCGTCGTGTTCCGCTCGATCATCTTCGTGAAGACGCCGCCCTCGGTCTCGACTCCGAGCGTGAGCGGGGTCACGTCCAGCAGGAGGATGCCGGAAACGTCGCCCTTCAGGACGCCGGCCTGGACCGCGGCGCCGAGCGCCACGACCTCGTCCGGGTTGACGCCCTTGTTGGGCTCCTTTCCCGCCAGCTCGTTCACGAGCTTCTGCACTGCCGGCATGCGGGTCGAGCCACCGACGAGGATCACGTGATCGACCTCGTCGAGGCTCACCCCGGCATCTTTGAGGGCCTGCTGGAAGGGCTCGCGGGTCCGCTCGACGAGGTCGGCGGTCATTTGCTCGAACTCGGACCTCGTCAACTTCTTGAGCATGTGGATCGGGCCCTCGGCGGTCGCTGTGATGAATGGCAGGTTGATCTCGGTCTCTTGGACGGACGACAGTTCGATCTTTGCCTTTTCAGCGGCTTCCTTGAGGCGTGTCAGCGCCATCGGATCTTTGCTGAGATCGATGCCGTTCTCGTTCTTGAACGTCTCTACGAGCCAGTCGATGACTCGCTGATCCCAGTCATCGCCCCCGAGGTTCGTGTCCCCGTGCGTCGACTTCACCTCGAACACACCCTCGCCGATCTCGAGCACCGACACGTCGAACGTGCCGCCGCCGAGGTCGTAGACCAGGATCATGTGGTCGTCGCTCTTGTCCATGCCGTAGGCGAGTGACGCTGCCGTTGGCTCATTGACGATGCGCAGCACCTCGAGGCCGGCAATCTGACCGGCTTCTTTGGTGGCTTGCCGCTGGGCGTCGCCGAAGTAGGCCGGCACGGTGATGACGGCCTCGGTCACGGGCTCGCCCAGGAACGACTCAGCGTCCCGCTTCAGCTTTTGCAAGATGCGGGCCGAGATCTCCTGTGCGGTGTACTGTTTGCCGTCGATCTCAACGCTCCAGTCGGTGCCCATGTGGCGCTTGACCGAGCGAATGGTCCGATCAGGGTTGGTGATGGCCTGGCGCTTGGCCTGATCACCGACCAGGACCTCGCCGTTCTTGGCGAATGCGACCACGGAGGGCGTAGTCCTGCTGCCTTCGGCGTTGTTCACGACGTTGGGCTCGCCACCCTCGAGAATCGAGATGACCGAGTTGGTGGTACCGAGGTCGATGCCTACTGCGCGTCCCATACATGCTCCTTGAGGAATGTCAGGTGCGACCCGGATGGGGTCGACGAGGTTCTTGGTGAGTTCGTACGCATTGTATAACCTGAGTGCACCATTGTCATATTCCTTGGAAAATGGCGCCGCTCAGCCATCGACGATCCGCCAGTCGACGCCGTCGAACGCCCAGAGTGCGGCAAACGCCGGCTGCGGCGTGTCGAGAGGGATCAGATCGTCACTCCCGCCATGGAGATAGACGGCGTCGGTGACGGCGTCATACGTCATGGCGTGGTCGCCCACCGCCCCCGGCCTGGTCCGGGTTGCGACCTCTGTCCATTCATCCGCGGCATAGTCGTAGCTCCACGTCTCCCGGGTCAGCGAGGTCGGAGCGCCGCCGTACATGATCACCCGATCGAGTCCGGCGTGATACGCAGCTGCGACCATGAAGTCGGCCCGCAGACCGGGGTCGCTTCTTCGTTCCCACCGGTCCACGTCGACGTCGTAGGCCCAGGTCTCCTGGCCGCCGATCAGCAAGATGGTGCGATCGACGCCCGGGTGATACACCATCGCCAGTTCGAACAGCGTGGGATGCCCCTCCGAGGCGGGGCGGGGGGACGCTGCGGGCGACATCTGGCGCCACACGTTCTCCGTGGCGTCGTAGGTCCACGTCTCGTTGCTCGGGAGCTCCGCGATGCGTGGTCGGGGCCGCTCTGCGCCGCCGAACACGACGAAGACTCCAGACTGAAGGTCGTAGGCGGCCACCGATCCGGTCCGGCCAGTCGGCGCGGTGGTGGGAGACACTTCTGTCCACCGTCCGTCCCGTGCGACCAGCGTGTCTTCGTACACCGCGTTGCCGCCGGTGTAGCCGCCGAACAGCAACGATGTGCTGGAGTCCGCAGCGTGGGCGAGGGCGAACTGGCCCCGTTGCGCCACGTCTTGCACCTGTGTCCACGTCGCCCGGTCGAGGTCGTAGATCCACGTGTCGCCGAGCCAGATCTGACTGTTGCCGCGGGTGGTCTGGCCGCCGACGATCAGCAGCCGGCCGTCGTCGAGTGCCACCATGCCATGGCTGCGGCGACCCTCGGGGCGCATCTGGGGGGTCGGGGTTGCCGGATCGCTCGATTGGGCCGTCGTGGAAGTGGCCATGGACGTGCTCAGGGCTGGGGCGGCGGTCTCGGTCCCTGAGCCGCTTGCGGTGCAGGCTGCAGCCACGACGGCGAGGGCTGCCAGCACGTAGCGCATCGACGCAGCATATGCAGCGTCGCCTCCTCGGCGACGACCTAGTACGTTCTGCGCCATGCGAGAGCTGTCAGAGGCAGAGATTCAAGAGGTGCTCCGGTCCGAGCGCGTTGGTCACCTCGCCGTCTGTGACGGTGACGTGCCGTATGTGAGCCCGCTGTCGTTTGTCTACACGGACGGCGTGGTGGTGTTCCGCACCATGGAAGGTCGTCGCATCGACGCCATCCGCCGACACCCGCGGGTGAGTCTCAGCGTCAGCCGGATAGGTACTGGGGCCGCCGACTGGTCTTCCGTGCTCATCGTCGGTGATGCCACGATCGTCGAGGATCGTTCGGTCTCGAGCCGGTACGTGGCGCTGATCATGGCCAAGTACCGGGCGGCCTATGGCGTGATGGACGCCATGCCCGACTGGATTCTCGACCCGCGAGCCTTGGTCGTTCTCGTCGATCCGACCGAGATCTCGGGGCGAGCGGCGGGCGACACCCGACCGGGCCGGGTCGAGATTCCACGCCGGACCTGATGCGCTGGGGCGGTCGGCCCAATTCCGCCGGACACGTGCAACATTCGGCGGCGGCGGGTGTCTCACCTGTGAAAAGGGAGAGCTCCTCTCCCGAGCCACGCGTGTGAACTGTCGCATCGCAAACGCACGACGATCCCTCTCAACGGGGCCGGTCCTAGGACTGGCCCCCGTCGTGCGTGCGGCCTGCCCGCGACACGTTTGCAGCTTCCTCCGGAAACTGCGGGTTCGAGCGGAAACTGCTGCAGGTTGGGTCAGCTGCTGACGTCCAGAATCACCGTGCTCTGCGCCGGCATGGCCTTGCCCGGTTCCCACGGTGGCCCGATGAGCACCGTGCCGGAGCCGAGGCCGGCGATCTGCACACCTTGCTGAACCTCGTTCGAGAGATTGAGGACCACCGCAATGGTCTCCGCACCGGCGGATCTCGTGAACGCATAGATCGCATCGTTTCCGGTGGCGAGCAGCGTCATGTCGCCTGTGCGCAGTGCCTCGAGGTCGCTGCGGAGCTGAATGAGCGTGCGGTAGTGGTTGAACACCGAGTTGGGATCGCGCACGTGTGTCGCCACGGTGGCGTCTCCGGCGTGCTCGTCGAACTCCTGCCACGGAACACCGGAGGTGAACCCGCGGCCCGGCCCCGTGGTCCACGCCATGGGCGTCCTGATGCGCTCGTCCGGCTTGCGACCCCGTGCCCCGAGCTCCTCGCCGTAGTAGACGAAGGGAACACCGGGCTGGGTCATGAGCAGGGTTCCGGCCAGCTTGGCCTTGGCCGTGTCGCCGACGAACACCGACGCAATGCGATCCTGGTCGTGGTTCGTGAGGAACGCCGCATATTGGCCCGGTGGATACGAGTCGATGACCTGTTGCTGGACGATCGGCAGCACGCCGGTGCGGCCCTGCTGCACCGCCTCGATGAAGGCTTCTGCGAGGGAGAAGTCGAAGACCAAATCGACTTGATCGGGCACGTACGTCTTCGTGATGCGCGTGTCGTTCCACACTTCGCCGACGGTCAGCGCTTCGGGCCTGGTCGCCGCGACGTGATTCTTGAAGGCGGCGGCCCATTGGTAGGTGCTCGGCGTATTCTCGAGCACGTCGCCTTCTTCGACATAGTGCTTGACGGCATCGAGCCGGAAGCCGTCGACGCCGATGTCGTCGAGCCAGTAGTCCGAGATGGCGTAGAGCTCCGCGGTCACTGCCGCGTTCTCCAGGTTGAGGTCTGGCATTCCCTCCCAGAACAAGCCGAAGTAGTACCGGCCTCCCGCCTCATGCCAGTGCGGTCCCGGATCGTCCCGCCACAAGTAGTAGTCCTCGAACCCCTCTCGGCCGATGAACGACGCTCCGAACCATGGGTGCGATTTCGAGGTGTGGTTCAGGACGAGGTCGATGATCACCGCTACGCCACGGTTGTGGGCTTCGTCGAGCAGGCGGCGCATGTCGTCCTCGTGGCCGTACTCGAAGTCGACGTCGTAGTAGTCGGTCACGTCGTATCCGTGATAGCTCGGGCTCTCCATGATCGGCATCAACCAGATGCCGGTGACGCCGAGATCGTCCGTCGTCGCGGGATCGCCGTCGTTGAGGTAGTCCAGACGGTCGATCACACCTTGCAGGTCGCCGATCCCGTTGCCGTCGGAGTCCTGAAAGCTCCGAACGAACACCTCGTAGAACACCCGATCGTTCCACCACGGCCCGGCCTCTGGCGCTTCAGTGGTCGTGGTGGTGGCGTGCGCAGTCGTTGTCGTTGCCCGGGGTGACGTCGTCGTGGTCGCCGTCGCATCCGTCGAGGAACAGGCGGCAGCAAGCACCGCGACACCGAGCAGCACCAAAGGGGGACGTCGCATCGCCCGCGAGTGTACGGGTCGTTGCTGCGGCGTCTGGAACCGAGCCGTTCTACCCGCGCAGGCGGTTGATTCCGTAGGCGGCGATGCCTGCGCCCATCAGGAACTGGGCTGGAATCCACAGCCCGGTGTGGCCCTCCAACCCGCAGAAGGTGGCCATCAGAGCCATGGCGCCGCCGGCGACCACGGTACCGAACAGCGACAGCCTGCGTCGCGTGACGGCGCCACCCAGCGCGGCGATGAAGCCGATGTTCCACGTAACGTTCAGTGCGACGTTGAGCGGCGGCTGAGTGGCAGTCGGGTCCGGTGCGGGGGCAATCGCCATGAGCAGCATCGGTGCCAACAGCCAGAAGAGAGTGAGGAAGACGGCATCGACTCCACTCACCTGGTCGAAGAGGCCCCGGCGCTGCGGCCTGGCTGCCGAGGCGATCGGGTCGACCAAGGGGGCCGTGTCGTTGGCCTGCTCGGCTGTGTGCACGTCGTTGCGGGTGTCCAGCATTGGGCTACCTCCTCGTACTGTGCACCGTACTCGATGATTCCGGTAAGTTGCGACGGCGGTCATACATCGGCGAGGAAGTCGAAGAAGACCTGTCGGAAGCGATCGGCCGCATCGACGTGGGGTCCGTGGCCGGAGCCCTGGAAGACGACCTCGCCGGTAGCTGCCGCCTGCCGCTTCGTACGCGTCCAGCACCGACCGCGTCTGCGTGACCATCGGCAGTGGTGGACACACGTCCTCGCCGGGCAAGTCGGGAACCAAGCCCGAGCTACCGGCGCCCTCGGCCATGAGTCGACCGGTTCGAGTAGAGCGCCGTATAGGTCGATCGACCTATACGGCGTCGCTCGAGTGCTGTTACCCTTTCCTCGACCGCCACTTAAGGGGGAATTATGCGGCGTCCACCACGCATGTCGCGTTTGGTCACGTTGTGCGCAGCGCTCATGCTGAGCACGGTCCTGTTTGCTGTACCGGCCTTGGCCGGGACGACATCGGTGTCCTGGGACTTCTCTACCGGTCAGACTCTGCAGCTCGACGTTCCGGTCGAGGCCGGCACGATCGTGCTCGGCGAACCCGCCGGCTCAGAGTGTACGGCGGATGTCGAGGTGCGCAACGGAACCTCCACGCATCCGAACAACAATCTGATCGTGGATCTGAACGGTGGAACGATCATCACGCTCGATGACTTCGAGAGCGTGCCGAACACCACGCTCGTGGGCTCGGCCGCCTTCGTGTCGACCGGCTCCGATGAGCTCGTCGCGTCCATCGTCTTCACCAATCCTGCCCGAGACAGCTCGAAAACCTCATCCGAGGGGACGCTCACGGTCACATGTGAGCCGCCACCGCCTGGCGGTGGTGAGGGCTGCACGCCCGGATACTGGAAGCAAGAGCATCACTTCGACTCGTGGGAGCTGACCCCGTATGAGACGGGCGACTCGTTCGACGCCGCATTCGGTGTGACGTCGACCTATGACTGGACGATGCTCGAGGCGCTCGACGCCAACGGCGGCGGTGAGAATGCACTCGCCCGCCACGCTGCGGCGGCGCTGCTCAACGCCTCCCACCCGGACGTGAGCTACGAGTATTCGACCGCCGAGATCATCGCGCTCGTACAGGGGGCCTACGCCACCGGTGAGTATGAGGCGGCAAAGGATCTCCTCGAGTATCAGAACGAGCTCGGCTGCGCGCTGAACTAGCGGCTGGAAACGCATTCGAGGCGCATCGAGGGCCGGGTGGCGACACCCGGCCCTCATCGCGTCCGGGATCGTGATAGGCCGAGCGCCCCATTTCTCGCACCCCGCAGCACCGGTAGGTTCCAGACCAACAGGGGTCAAGTGGGGGCCTACTGAAGGAGGGGAGAGAGTGGTGGGATCGGACGGAGTTACCGGCCGCAGGGTCGGGATTCTGCTTGCGACCATGGCATTGGCGTTCGTCTTATTGCCCGGCACGGCGCTCGCTGCTGGTCCTGCTGACGCAGGGCTCGCTAGCGCAGACACCGTGCTGGTCGACGGCAACGGTCTGGCCTCGGTGGCTTCGGCAGAACTCGGTCGGCAGCATCCTGAATGGAAGCTCGTCTGCACGCGTTCGCGTGACGGCAGCACACGGGTCTGTACCCGTTGGGCACCGGCGCAATGCAAGGTGCCGCGAGGTGAAGAAGTCGGGATGCGCAACTGCGCAGGCAACGGCCCGAACTCCCGGACGATTCTCTAGCAACCAAGCCGGATCGCACACTGGGGTGCGGTTCCTCGGAACCGCTCTCAGCGTGGTAGGCGCCCCGGTGGGCGATCCGCAATGGTGCTGGGCCGAATCCGGGTCAGACGGCGTCGAGACCGGTGCGCAACCCTGCGACCATCTCGTCGAGCTGATCGCGCGTGATCGTCAGTGGGGGTGACGCCTGCAGGCCACCGCCGGCAATGGCTCGAGTGATCACCCCGGCGGCGCGCGCCGCGGACGCGGCGCGGGCGGCGGCATTCGGATCCTCGGCCAGCACGCCATCGGCGAGTTGCACGGCAGCCATCACGCCGACGCCACCCCTCAGGTAGCCAACCGCGGGATGTTCGTTGAGCGGCTCGAGCGCCTCCATCAGCTCCGTCTCGAGCTCGAGCGCCCTCGGCAGCAGACCCTCTGTCTCCATGATGTCCAGATTCGCCTGCGCCGCGACACATGCCACAGGGTGCCCGGAATACGTGTACCCGTGACGCCACATGGCGCCTTCTCCGGACCAGAACGGCTCGGCGACCTTCGGGCTCACGAGCACGCCACCCAACGGTGCGTAGCCGGAGGTGACCCCCTTGGCGAAGGTCACGAGGTCCGGTTCCAGGCTGAACCGCGATGAGGCGAACCAGTCGCCCACGCGCCCGAAGCCGGTGATGACCTCGTCGGCGATGAACAACCCGCCGGTGTCGTCCATCACCCGCCGGGCTTGTTTGAGATAGCCCTCGGGTGCAGGGCGCACCCCGCCGGCTCCGATGACGGGCTCGCAATAGAGGCCGGCGATCCGGTCGGCGCCGACGAGTTCGATCGTATCCATGAGATAGTCGACCGAGTCGAACGGCACCCGAACCACGTCTTCCACCATGGGTCCGTGGCCTTCGAGGTTGGGCTGCATGCCGGCGAGGCTGGTTCCGTAGGCATGCATGCCGTGATAGGCCCACTCCCGGATGATGAAGACCGTGCGCTGCGGCTGTCCGATCTCGGCGAAATAGCGTCGGGCGAGTTTGGCGGCGGTATCAACCGAGTCCGACCCTCCTGAGGTGAAGAACACCTTGCTTTCGGGGATGGGAGCGATTCCGGCGATGCGATCGGCGAGCTCCATCGCCGGACGGTTGCTGAAATCACCGAACGTGTGAAACGCCGCAAGCTTGGCCGATTGCTCCGCCATGGCTTGGCCGATCTCGCTGCGGCCGTACCCGACGTTGGCGTACCAGAGGCTGGCCGTGCCATCGAGGTACCGCTTGCCCTCGGCGTCGTAGACGTAGACGCCCTCGCCGCGCTCGATGACGACCTCGCTGCCGGAGACCGACGCCATGTTCGCAAAGGGATGCCAGAAGGAGCTCATACGGGCATGGTAAAGCGGCGCCGGGGTGCCCCAATCGTTCATTGCAGCGCAAAGTCGACGGCGGCGAGCGCATGCAGCCGGGTGGTGGGGAAATACGGCACGTCGACGTCTTCCGGCCCAACGAGCAGCTCGATCTCCGTACAGCCTGCGATGACGCCCTCGGCTCCGCCCTCCACCAGTCGCTCGATCGCATCGACGTAGGCACGTTGGGACGCCGGGGCGATCACGCCCTGGACGAGCTCGTCGAAGATCACCTCGTGGATCATCGTGCGGTCCGGCTCTTGCGGGATCACGATTTCAAGTCCCCGTTTTGCCAGCCGCGCCGCGTAGAAGTCCCGCTCCATCGTGTAGCGCGTACCAAGCAGCGCCACCTTGCGGAGTCCGGCGGCCAGCACCGCGTCGGCGGTCGGATCGGCGATGTGAAGGAGCGGCACCGAGAGTGCCGTTTCGATTGCCTCGGCGACCTCGTGCATGGTGTTGGTGCACAGCACCACGAGGTCGGCGCCGGCGCGCTCGAGCTGCAATGCATCGGCGGCCAAGCGCCTTCCGGCCGCCTCCCAGTCGCCGGTCTGCTGCATCGCCTCGATTTCGGCGAAGTCGTACGATCGCAGGATCAGGTCCGCCGAGTGCACGCCGCCGAGCCGATGTCGCACCTCCTCGTTGAGGATGCGCTCGTACTCGATCGACGACTCCCAACTCATCCCGCCGAGAAGTCCGATCGTCTTCACCCTCCCAGGTTCGAAGCTCGGATCCTCCAGGTCAAAAGACCGTCGCCTGCTAGTGCGTCCGTGTGGTCTGACAAGGTGAGTGCCGACGGGAGTTCATCGGAAGTGCAGCGATGGAGATGGTGTGTGGGCGTGGCCGCGCTCGTCGTCGTGGGTGCGGCCTGCGGCAACGGGGACGCGGACGGACTGGGGGCCGAGGTCGCGACGTCTGCGGCCGGCACGACCGTAGCGGCCGTCGCCACCACGACCAGTCTCGGAGTCGAAACGACGACCACCGTTGCGGCGACCACGACGACGACTGCGTCGACGACGACGACTTCGAGTTACGTGCCGCCCGAAGGTCCGCTCGTGTTCGACTTCGCGGTCCTGCGCGGTGAAGCGAACCCCGTGATCGCAGACGGCGACGCAGCCGACTGGGATTCGAGGTGGACCTTCGCACCGAACGTGATGGTGCACGACGGCGTGTTCCACGTGTTCCACAGCGGATGGGGAGCCGACAGCATCGGAATCGGGTACGCCACGTCGCCGGACGGCGTCACGTTCACCAAGGTGGGTGACGGTCCGGTGCTCCGGCTGGCACCCGACGACGTCGACCTCGAGGCGGGCCGGGGTGTCGCCCGGGTGCTGGAGGATGGAACCTGGGAGATGTTCATCGGCGAGTGGGTGGATCGGAAGACGCAGGGCAACAGGATCTGGCACGCCACCGCACCGGACCCGCTGGGGCCGTGGACGATCGATCCTGAGCCGATCTTCACCAGCCCGCAGGATTCGTGGGCGATTCGCATTGTCCCGCAGGCGATCGTGCCGGGCACCGACATCGTCCTGTACGACGGGATCAGGAACTACACGCTGCAGATCGGTGCCTTGATCGGTGACGGGTCCGGCGGTTGGACCGCACACGACGACCCGGCGACGATCGAAAACCAACTCGCGGTGCACGACCCGATCTTCGGGCCTGCGGACGGCGATGACGCACTGTGGGACCACGCCGCGGTCGGCAGCCCGATCGTGTTCGCCACCGACGACGGCTACGAGATGTTCTACGCCGGATGGAGGAAGGACCGCACCCAGACCCATGCCGACTGGGACTGGCTGGGCTACGCAACGAGCTCGACGGCCTCACCTGGGAGCGATTCGAAGCGAATCCGGCCGTCGAGCTCACCTTCGAGAACGGATGGCTGTGGATGGGCGGTGTCGAGGTCGAGGGCGAGTACAACCTGTATTTCGCCATCCAGGCCGGCAGGCACGGTATCGGGCTGATCACCGGCACGGTCACGGAACGCTGAAATCGGCGAGCGGCTACCCGTCGTGGCGGATGGCGTCGAGTCCGGCTTCCGCCCGGAGGTCGGCCGTGCTGGCGAGCCGCCCCTTGCCGACCGGGATGCCTGTTCCCTCGGCGACGCGGTTCATCATTGCAAAGGTGGCGAACACGGCGGCGGCATCGACGAGCGCATCGTGTCCGAGCTCGGTCACCATGGCGCTGCGGGCCCGATTGAGGTCGGAAGCGGTACCGAGCAGCGCGGCGTCGACCAGTGCAAGCAACGTGGCTCCTCCGGGAACGAGCGGATCTTTGGTGCGATCCCGGAGGGCGCTGAGGTCGAGTGGGGCGTTTTCGGCGAGGCTGCTCTCACGGAGCATGGCAGTGTGTGAGACCGCTCAGTAGAAGCACTCGTTGAGGAACGACGTCCTCGACGCGAGCACCTCCATTTGGGGGCGAGTCAGCGCCCGCGGCGACCCCGGCTGTTGCATTTGCTCGGGGGACAGGTAGAGCACGCAGTGCAAGTCCTCCATCCGCGCATACGCCTCGGGGACCAGGGTCAGCGCCCACCAGATGCTGGCGCCCCGCGTCATGGGCACGTACGCCTTCGACGGTGCAGCCACGGGATTGAACTCCCCGGTCGGGTTGCCGGGTCCGGCATCCGGCAGTTCGGGACGGGCGATGCCGAGCACGTCGTGGAATGCGTCGATGGCGGCGATCCGGCTCACGAGCGAAACCGACTCGACGTACCCCGGCATCGGCAGGTTCGCCGTGACGTCCTCGACCCACGGCTTGCGGATCGTCGCAGGTCGGGCGGCGATCGTGTCGACGACGCGCCGCGTCACGTCGGCGAGTCCGTCCTCCGTGGAATCGCCGGCTCGGGTGCGGCGGGCCCGTTCGCACACCTGGATCTTCTCGTGCGAAGAGAAGTGTGAACCCGGCCGTCGCAGCGACTTCCACTCTCGTTCGAACGTCTCGGCAATGTCGCTTCGGACGTTGTGGTCCGTCGTGAGGCGGTCGAAATGCAACACGTCGTCAGCCTAGGCCGGACCCCGCTTCCGTAGAGCAGGCTTGACGAGCGGGCGCGGGGTCTCCACCCTCATCCCTTCACAACCGATGGAACGGATCGGCCGGTGACTGCGTCGAACAGTACGAGATGGGGGTCGCGACCTTGGGCGCGATGAGCGAGGCCGAGTTGCTGGCACGGGCTCGCCGAGGGGACCACCGGGCTTTTGCCGACCTCTTGCGGCGGCACGACCCCGGATTGCGAGCGCTGGCGTTCCGGATAGTCCGGGACGCCTCGCTCATGGATGATGCGCTGCAGGAGGCGTACGTGAAGGCATATCGAGCGCTTCCTTCGTTCCGGGGGGATGCCGGGTTCGGCACCTGGATCTATCGCATCGTCCACAACTCGTCGATCGATGCGTTGCGGCGAACCAGAGATCACGCCTCGTTCGACCCGGAGATGGCGCCAGCGCATCCGTCGGTCGAGTCGGGCATCGTGGCGAGCCTCGACGTGGCCACTGCGCTCGACGGGTTGTCGGTGGAGCATCGCTCGGTGCTCGTGCTGGTCGATGCGCTGGGCTTCGACTACGGCGATGCAGCCGAAGTCCTCGACGTGCCGATTGGGACCGTTCGGTCTCGCTTGGCGCGGGCTCGCCGGGCGATGCGACGCCGACTCGAAGACGGGGAGAACGGCTTGTGAGGTGGCGTGATCGGAAACCTCGCTCCGAACTCCGGAGTCTCCCGGTGCCGCCGCACCGGCCCGGATTTTGGGACGCCGTTGAAGAAGAGCTCGCCCGAACCGTCTCGTCACCGCGACCTCGCGACCCCTCCGGCTCGGGCGAGGTCGTCGAGCTGAGCCACCCCCAACCGGCGGCGCGTGCTGTGTCGCCGTGGGTCGTGGCCTCTGCCGCCGCTGCTGTTGTTCTCGTTCTCGGGGGTGCGACGGCGATCCTTATCCGGCCCGCCGCCGATCCGGACGCCGTCGCCACCCCCGACACCTCGTTGAATGCGGACCTGGAGGCCGACTCGCTCAGCGGCGAGGTGGTGACCACCGTGGCGCAAGTTGCGCGTTCGGCGCCATGGGCGGGTCCGCGGCTGCTCGGCTCCCAGGTGCCCGATGTTCTGACCGCGGCCTGGGAGCGCGCCGGGAACCAGCGCTGGTGCTCTGCGCTGGCTCCTGCAGCGACGGACTTGAAGCGGCTCGCAGAGGGCGCAACGGTTCGAGAGGCTGAGTTCACCGGCGGCTGGGGGATCGCGTGGGACCGCAACGAAGGCGCTGGCCAGAATACGGATGGTTCGGACTGTCTCGATTGCGGTCGCTCTGCGTTCGGGGTTGCCGGAACCGGCTCCCTGCACCGGCCGGGCACGGGGGAGAATCGCAACGCAGCGGTCACGTGGTCTGACGGCAGCTTCGCCACCATCGGTGGTGGAGGGGACGAGGAGGGGGCCACCTACACCTCCAAACGGGTTGCCCGGGTCGTCGTCGATGGCCAGGGTTGCCGTTACGAGGTGTGGTCCAATCTCGGTGAGGGGCACCTGTTCGAGTTGATCGACAGTCTGCGGCTCGTCGAAGGTCTGGACGCAGCGCCCGTCGTCCTGCGAACGGCCTCGGACCGGCCGGTCGTGATGGCGTACGGGGCGCCGCCCTGGGGAGAAGACGCAGTCGACGCATCACTTCTCGACCCGGTGCTCTTGGGCAAGTGGGACGAGCTGGGCATCGCAACACCGCAGCTCGTCCTCACGGACCTCGGGGACGATCTGGACGGAGCCAAGATGCGCACCTGGGGTTCCGGCGTGGCATGGGACAAGCCAAACGAGCCGGGCCACAACAACCAGAACCTCCCGTGCGCCGCCTGCGGCCGGGGTGTTGCCGGCATCGGATGGGAGCCACTATCCGAGGATCTGTCCACGAGCGTTCCGCTGCCGTATCGCATCGAATGGGAGGACGGGAGCTACGCCGAGTACGGCGGGCGTCTCGCCGACGCCGCGCTGCCACGGGACCGCGTCCTCTACTTCGACCCGGAGACCGGTGAAGAGACGATCGATGCCCTTCAGGCGATCGTCCACAGGCCCGGTTCGCAAGTCGAGGTCGTGGTGTGGACGCACTTGGGGCAGGGTCATCTGATGTTCCTGCTCGAGCAGCTGAGGGTGGCGGAGTCCTCCAAGTAGGGTCCAGGGGATGGACTGGCCCGTCATCTACCGCCGCAAGGTTCGCTACAGCGACAGCGATGCCCAAGGCATCGTCTTCAACGCCAACTACCTCGCCTATTTCGACGACGCGATCGCCGACTATTTCGAGGCGCTGGGCTATCCGGGTCACGAGCTGCATCGGACCGGCCATGAAGTGCTCGTGGCGCACGCCGAGGTCGATTTCCTCACGCCGGGCCGCATCGGCGACGAGCTGGCTGTCGGGGTGCGTGTCGATCGGATCGGCACGACATCGGTGCGGTTCGTGCTCGAGGCCTGGAACGAAACGACGCGAGCCCCGGTGGTGCGTGGCCACGAGATCTACGTGCTCGTGGACCATGAGACGTTCCAGAAAAAGCCGGTGCCGCAATTCTTCATCGACGCCATCGAGCGCTTGCAGGGCGAACCGCCCGCCGACTAGCCGAGTGGGCTGGGGGAACCGAGCGACCCGAGCTGGGAGACGTCGCGGGGAAACAAGAGTCCCATGGTCCAGTCACTGACGACGCGCGATTTGCGAGCCAGGCCCGGCATCATCAGCAGGTGGTAGGAACGGCCCATCCACCACGCCAGCGGTCCCGTGAACGTGAAACGTTTGACCTGAGCGGTTCCCTGCCACTTTCCGAGTGTCACGGCGAGACCACGCGTTCGGTAGTCGAAGGTCTGCTCCGCACCGGCCCCAAGCGATGCTGCAACGTTGGCCGCAGCCACCCAGGCCTGCCTGAGTGCATGTTGCGCGGTGTTGGGAGACGTGCCGCCGCCTGGGTCGGGCACGGCGGCGGCGTCACCGACTGCGAAGAAGCCGTCGAGCCCGCGCACCCGCATCCCGCGGTCCACCGGAACGAAGCCCCGGTCGTCCACCGGGAGGCCCCATCCGGCCACGGTCGGTGAAGGTCGCTGCCCTGCGGTCCACACGATCGTCTCTGAACGGTACGGAGCGACCTGGGCCCCGCTGAGCGTGACGATCCTGTCTTCACAGCTCTCCAACCGAGTTTGAAGGTGGATCTCGATCCCTCGCTTGCGCAACACCTTCTCGGTGAACGAAGCCAGCTTTGGGTGGAGGCCTGGTAGCAGCGAGTCTTGGGCCTCGACCAGCACCCACCGGAAATCCTCGATCACGATCGATGGATAGCGTCGTACCGCATCCCGCGCCATCGACTCCAGCTCGGCCAAGGCTTCCACCCCGGCGTAGCCGCCGCCGATGAACGTGAACGTCAGCTGCCGCCTGCGCGTGTCGCGGTCCGTGGCACCCTCGGCAACGTCGAGCTGATGGAGCACGCGGTTCCGCAGCCAGATGGCGTCGGCGAGCGTCTTGAAGCCGACTGCGTGTTCGGTGAGCCCGGGGATCGGGAACACCGACGGCACCGATCCCGGGGCCAGCAGCGCTCGCCCGAACTCGATGTGGCGTACTTCGCCACCCGCGGTGCGCACCTCAGCCGTTTTGGCACCGGCATCGAGGCCGGCCACCTCGCCGACGAGCACTTCCGTGCGCGACAGCAGCTCGCGCAATGGAATGACCGCGTGACGCGGCTCCAGCGTGCCGGAAGCAGCCTCGGGCAACAGCGGCGAGAACAGCATGAAGTTCGTCGGCGCCACGAGCAGGATGCGCTCCGCACGATCAGCGAGCAGTTGTTCCAGCCGACGGGCACCGAACGCTCCGCCGAATCCGCCGCCAACCACGAGGACGTCGTACCACGCCATTCCCGGGAGGCTACCGGGGCGCTGCGGTTGTCCGCAGTGCGGGCCGTCGCCCGCCCGCCCCACTGTGCGATGCGACCGGGTAGATTTGGAGCTGCCGCCAACACCTTGCGGGAGAGTCCGGCCCTGGCCGGCGCCGAAGGAGCAACCGCCCCGGGAATCTCTCAGGCACCCGTACCGCATGGACGAGGCACATCTGGAGAGAGGGCGACGACTGCCCCGCCGAAGGGGAAAGCCGGCCGGTGCCGGCGAATCTCTCAGGCAACGGTGACAGATCGGGGCCACAGCCGGAACCGGCCGGTGTGGCATACCAGAGGAGCTCCCAGATGAACCGACCGCTCGCCGATCTCATGCAGACCGAGGACTTCGTCCGGCGTCACATCGGCCCCGACGACGCTGAGATCGCCAGGATGCTCGAGGTGGTCGGCGTCGACTCCCTCGAAGAGCTCCTGACTGCTGCCGTGCCCGACGGTATTCGTCTCAGCGAACCGCTCGCCATGCACGGGCCGGCCACGGAATCGGCGGTGCTCGAACGGCTGCGCGGCTTCGCGAAGAAGAACAAGGCCTACCGCTCGATGATCGGCATGGGCTACTACGACACCATCACTCCGCCGGTCGTTCTGCGCAACATCCTCGAGAACCCGGGCTGGTACACGGCCTACACCCCGTATCAGCCGGAGATCTCCCAGGGCCGCCTCGAAGCACTCCTGAATTTCCAGACCATGGTTGGCGACCTCACCGGATTGGAGATCGCCAACGCTTCGCTTCTCGACGAGGGGACCGCAGCCGCTGAAGCGATGACGATGCTGAAGCGGGTCGGCAAGCACAAGGGAGACGTGTTCTTCGTCGACAGCGAGTGCCATCCGCAAACGATCAACGTGGTCGAGACCCGCGCCGAACCGCTCGGCATCAAGGTCGTTGTCGGTGATCCCCACCGTGATCTTCTCGGGAACGATCCGTACGCGGTCCTGCTCCAGTACCCGGGCACGAGCGGCGTCGTTCGCGACGACTCGGCGCTCATCGCCGACCTCAGCGAGCAAGGCGTGCTGGTCGCCGTTGCCGCCGATCTGCTGTCACTGACGTTGCTCACGCCCCCGGGTGAGCTCGGCGCCGACGTCGTCGTCGGGTCCTCGCAGCGCTTTGGCGTGCCGATGATGTTCGGCGGCCCCCACGCCGCGTACCTGGCGACGCGCGAGACGTTCAAGCGATCGCTGCCCGGCCGCCTCGTTGGCGTTTCGATAGACGTCAAGGAGCGCATGGCACTCCGTCTTGCGTTGACGACGCGGGAGCAGCACATCCGTCGTGAGAAGGCCACGAGCAACATCTGCACCGCACAGGTGCTGCTCGCGATCATCGCCGGAGCCTATGCCGTCTACCACGGGCCCGACGGGCTGCGCACGATTGCCGAGCGGGTCCATGCCCTCACATCGATCCTCGCAGCTGGGCTGCGGCAGGCGGGGGTCGGGGTCGTGAACGAGACATGGTTCGACACGCTGACGGTTGCGGTCAAGAACGCCGACGAGGTCATCCAAGCCGCCGAGGATCGCGGCATCAATCTTCGTCTCGTCGACAATCAACATGTCGGCATCTCGGCGGACGAGGTCACGTCCGCTCCCTACGTCGATGCGCTCTTCGAGGTGTTCGGCGCTGACGTCACCTGCGCTGATCTCGACGGGGCTCCATCTGGCATTCCGGAGCATCTGCGCCGGACGAGCGAGTACTTGACCCACCCGGTGTTCCACGCGTATCGCAGCGAAACGGAGATGCTCCGCTACCTGCGCAAGCTGCAGCACCGCGACATGGCGCTCGACCGCACCATGATCCCGCTCGGATCATGCACGATGAAACTGAACGCCACGGTCGAGATGCTGCCCGTCACGTGGCCCGAGTTCGCCGACATCCATCCGTTTGCACCCCTCGAGCAGGCCGCCGGCTACATGGAGCTGATCGGTGAGCTGGAGTCGTGGCTCGCCGAGTTGACCGGATACGACGCCGTCTCATTGCAGCCCAACGCAGGATCCCAAGGCGAGTACGCCGGCCTGCTCGCCATACGGGGCTACCACCAGAGCCGCAACCAGGGCCATCGAAACATCTGCCTGATTCCGGCGTCCGCCCATGGCACCAATCCGGCCAGCGCCACGATGGCCGGACTCGACGTGGTGGTCGTGGCGACCGACGAGAGCGGCAACGTCGATGTCGCTGATCTTCGCGCCAAGGCGGAGGAGCACTCGGACAACCTTGCCGCACTCATGATCACCTACCCGTCAACGCACGGGGTCTTCGAGCCGGACGTGAGGGAAGTGTGCGACATCGTCCACCAACACGGCGGCCAGGTGTACGTCGACGGGGCCAACCTCAACGCCTTGCTCGGCGTCGCAAAGCCGGGCGAGTTCGGCGGCGACGTCTCGCACCTCAATCTCCACAAGACCTTCACCATTCCACATGGTGGCGGTGGTCCGGGTGTCGGTCCCATCGGTGTGCTCGCCCATCTCGAGCCGTTCCTTCCCGGCCACTCGCTGGTCGATGATCAACAGGGGCCACGAGACGGGGTGGGGCCCGTGGCAGCTGCACCGTGGGGCTCGGCCGGCATCCTCCCGATCTCGTGGGCCTACATCGCCCTGATGGGAGGCACGGGACTCACCAAGGCCACCGAGGTCGCAATCCTCAACGCCAACTACATTGCCAAGCGTCTCGAGGATCACTACGACGTGCTGTACACCGGGCCCGCCGGCTACGTCGCTCACGAGTGCATCATCGACGTGCGGAACTTCAAGCACGAGCCCGGTGTGTCGGTCGACGACTTCGCCAAGCGGCTCATCGACTACGGCTTCCACGCCCCGACGATGAGCTTCCCCGTGGCAGGGACGTTGATGATCGAGCCGACGGAGTCCGAAGCGCTCACCGAGCTCGACCGGTTCTGCGACGCCATGATCGCCATCCGGGGCGAAGTCGACAGGGTGGCGTCAGGGGAATGGCCCGAGGACGACAACCCGCTGCACAACTCGCCCCATACGGCCGAGGACGTCGTCGCCGATGACTGGACCCATCCGTATCCCCGTGAGGTGGCTGCATACCCGGTCGAGACACTGCGGGGCGACAAGTACTGGTCCCCGGTGGGTCGCATCGACAACGCCTACGGCGACCGCCACGTCATGTGCGCCTGCCCCCCGATGGAGGAGTACCTGTAGGGGGTCGTCGCCCCGTTCGCTTGGCTCGAACAGTCCCCCATGAAGTGGGGGAAGGTACCGCCGGCGCAGCCGGGGGTAGGGGGTTGTGGCGGTTCGCAATAACATGCCCGGCATGGCTGAAACGGAACGGCACAAGAAGGCGGCGGCGGTTGCGGCGGTGGAGCGAATCCAATCCGGGCAAGTCGTCGGGCTGGGGACGGGTTCCACGGTGCGCTACTTCATCGAGGAGCTCGGGGAGCGGTTGCGACAAGGGAGGCTCGGGGACGTCGTCGGGATCCCGACGTCGGACGAGACCGCCGCGCTCGCTGCGCGGCAGGGTATTCAGCTCACCGAGGTCGGGCGGAGCCCGATGGCGGTGGCAATCGACGGCGCCGACGAGATCACGCCGTCGCTGGCGCTCACCAAAGGCGGGGGCGGTGCACTGTTGCGCGAGAAGATCGTCGCCGCAGCGGCGTTCCAGTTCATCGTGATCGCGGACAAGTCGAAGCTTGTCGACCGGTTGGGCTCCACCTTCCCGATTCCGATCGAGGCCGCTCGGTTCGGGATCAGAGGCACGATGGATCAGCTGCGCCGCTTCGGAAGTCCCACGTTGCGCGAGGTCGCCGATGAGCCGTTCGTGACGGACAACGGCAACTACATCGTGGACCTGCAGGTCGAGCCCATCGAGTACCCGGTCCGCTGGAACGAGATCGTGTCGAGTCTTCCCGGGGTGCTGGATACCGGCATCTTCGTCGGTCTCGCCGCCGAGGCGCTCGTCGCCGACGTTGGAGGGGTGCGGAGTTACGCAGCTCGGTGAGCGCGTGATCGAGTTCTGGTGGGGTGTGGCCGCGGGTGCGATGGTCGTCGGGGTTGTGGGAGGCCCGGTCGCCACTCGGATCTCGGCCCGACTCGAATCAAGGTGGGACCGGGAGGCTGACCGTGCGGTTGCCGGCGACGCCGGCTTCGACCGGCTCGTCGAAGCGCTGGCGGCAGACGATGCGCGATTCTCGGCGTACCAGGCTCAGTACTGGAGTTGGGCCGGGATCGTCGGAGGCGTCGCAGTCGCCGTTGCGTTTGTCGGCGGCCTCGCCGCGTGGAGCCTCGACCGGAACGATCGGCTCAACGCGGCCTCTGTCGTCGCGGCTGCAACGGCCATCGTCGTCGCCAGCATCGTCGTTTTCTGGGTGCGCAAGCTCGTCGCAAAGCGCCGAGTCACGCGACTCGTCTATCGCCGGAGGAGTCGGCGGGCGCGATAGGCTGCGCGTATGAGACCGAATCCGTTTCTCGACCGGATCCACAACCGTGAGGTCGCCCTCGGCGGCTGGCTCTCGATGCCGACGTCGGTGAGCGCCGAGGCCATGGCGGCCAACGACTTCGACTACATCTGCATCGACATGCAGCACGGGTTGATCGACTACAGCGACGCGGTTCCCATGTTGCAAGCGCTGACGACGGGCACGGCGACGCCGGTAGTACGGGTGCCGGAGAACCACGCCGGCCACATCGGCAAAGCCCTCGATGCGGGTGCCATGGGCGTGATCGTGCCGATGGTGAACTCCGGCGCCGAATGCGTTGCGGCCATGCAATCCGCCCGCTACGCACCGGAGGGATCCCGCAGCTTCGGTCCCGGGCGGGCCTGGCCCGTCGAGGGCGCCGACTATTGGGAGCGGGCCAACTCCGACATCCTGTGCATCCCCATGGTCGAGACGGCGGAGGCGGTGGCGAACATCGACGACATCCTCTCCGTGACTGGGGTGGCCGCCATCTATGTGGGCCCGGCAGATCTCTCGGTCAGCCTCGGCTACCACCCGCGCAGCGATGAGCAGCGGTTCCTCGACACGCTCGACATCATCGTCGCCGCATGTGAGCGGCACGGTGTGACGCCGGGGATCCACGCCACGACCGCGACGGCGCAAGATCGACTGGACCGGGGTTTTCGAATGGTCACGGTCACGGCGGATCTCGTTGCGTTGCGGGCGAAGCTGGCGGCAGATCTCGAGCTCGTGCGAAGCGGTCGAGCCGGCGGGGAGGCCTCGATCTACTGAGAGGTTGCGGCCTGCGGGGGTCGGCGGTCGAACCACGGATGGGCCCGCTCGAGCTGTGCAGCCAGAGCGAACAGGAGATGCTCCTCACCGTGGCGGCCGATGAAGTGTGACCCGATCGGAAGTCCGTCGGCGTTCCACGCAAGTGGGACCGACATCGCCGGCACTCCCGCAAAGTTGGCGATGGGCGTGTAGGGCACGTACTTCGACAGCTCGTCTTCGAACTCCTGGAACGGCTTCGACTGGTCCAGCTCGCCGATGTACTTTGGCGGTTCACCGAGCGTCGGCGTCAGCAGGACGTCGTAGTCCGCCATGAAGGCCCCCAGCTCGTAGGCCGCCATTTGCAGCTGGTTGGTGGCGAGCAGCAGCTCGCCGGGGGTCATCTGCATCGCACCTTCGACGAGCTTGCGGGTGAACGGCTCGAAGGCGTCGCGCCCAGAGCGGCGCCGGTCCAGCCTGGCGATCGCTTTCATGGTTCGCGCATCGCCGAGCAGTCTCCGCAGCGCCTTTCCCCCGGGTCGCTCCTCGACGGCCTGGAGGATCAGCAGAAAGCCGGCTTGCGGCATGGCCTTCCACCAGTGAAGGAACGAATCTGCGACTGCAGCTCCGTCGAGCTTCGGTGCCGCTTCCTCGACGTGGTGGCCGAGCTCCTCGAGGAGGAACACGGTGTTCGACACTGCCGATGCACAGTCGGGATGAATCGGCTCGCCGTTGAAGTCGTGCACGGTGAACGCCACCCGCAGCACTCCAGGGTCGGCGGACGCGGCTGTCTCGTACGTCGTCGGGGGCGGTGGCGGTGTGAACCGGGAGCCTGGCAGGTGACCGGCCACCGCATCGAGCAGGCGGGCACTGTCACGGACGGACCTGCTCACGCAGAACGACGTCGACACGAAGTCGGCCGTCGCCGGCGGATAGAGCGGAATGCGGCCACGGCTCGGCTTCATGCCGAACAATCCGCACGCCGAGGCGGGGATGCGAATCGACCCACCGCCGTCACTGGCATGCGCCATCGGCACGATGCCTGCCGCGACGGCTGCCGCCGCGCCACCGCTGGAGCCGCCGGCGGAACGGTCGAGATCCCAGGGGTTCCGGGTCGGTCCGTGTAACACCGGCTCGGTCGTCGGCAACAATCCGAACTCGGGTGTGTTGGTGCGGCCGAGCGACACCAACCCCGCCCCCCGGAAACGGTGGATCACCTCGGGGGTCACGTCGCCGACGAAGTCGCGCAGGAAGACCGAGCCCATCGTCAGCGGCTCGCCCGACTCGGGCGTCAAGTCCTTGATGAGGAACGGCACACCGCCGAAGGGTCCGCGAGGGGGATCGGAGTCGTCGAGCGAATCCAATGCTGCATCGATCCGCGTGCTGATCACCGCGTTGAGTGCCGGGTTGCGCAGCTCCAGACGGTTGACGGCCGCGCCCAACGCATCGCGGGCCGCGAGTTCGCCGTTGGCGATCAGCTCGGCAACGCCCGTGGCGTCGAAGTCCTCGTACTCCGGAAACGGATCGGTCATGCACCCTCTCGAGTCGGACGAAATCTACCTGTGGTCGGCGGGCTCGCCGCTGCTACGGTCGCCAGCCAACAACGGAGGGAGCCGCACACTGTGACTGAGCTGCTCGGGTACGTGGCTTCGGCCGTCATCGTGCTGTCGCTGACCAGGACGTCGCTGCTTCGCTTGCGGCTCATCGGCCTCGTCGGGGCTGTGCTGTTCGCCGCCTACGGATTCCTGGTCTCTGCGTTGCCGGTGGTGCTGACGAACTTCGTCATCATCGGCCTCCACGCCTTCTTCCTCTGGAGAGCATGGACCGACGAGGAGTACTTCACCCTCCTCGAGGTCCGTCCGGACTCCTTCTACTTGCAGCAATTCCTCGACTTCTACCGGTCGGACATCGCGACGTTCCAGCCCAGATTCGACCACGATCCGCACAGGTCGACGTTTTCGATGTTCATTCTGCGTGACATGGTCCCGGCTGGGCTGATCCTGGGCTCACCGCGACGTGGAGGGGAATTGGAGCTCGAACTCGACTATGTGACGCCGCGCTACCGGGACATGAAGGCCGCACGCTTCGTGTTCGAGACCAACCGAGACGCCTTCACGTCGCGAGGGATCGGCACGCTGCGAGCCACGCCAGAGACACCGGAGCACCGAAAGTATCTCGAGCGGATCGGATTCAGCAACGACGGTGGCGATGCGTACGAGCTCAGGCTCGGCACCTGAGACGGTCCGGCGAACTGTCAAGTCTGCGACACTCACCGCACGGCTGGACACGATCCCGTCGTTAGTAGCCGTACAGCCTGCCGCGCATTGAGGACCTTGCATGATGAAACGTTGGACGATCCTGCTCGCCGCTCTTTCGGTCGTGGCTGCCGCATGTGGAGATGGCGGCGACGATGACGCGGCCGCAACGAGGTCGCCGGAGGCGGAGACGACGACCACAGTTGCCGCCACCACCGAGGCTCCGGACGACACCAGCGGCAACGGCGGCGATTCAGAGGCCGAGGAAGGGGACGCTGGTCAGGTGGAGCTCCCGTTCGAGATCAACGTGCTCGGTGCGGTGTGGCCGACTGACTGGTCGATGTCCACGATCGATCTCGAGGAGCTGCGAGTTGGCATCGCGGCGCAGGATCCACGAGATCTGATTCGCCCGATCGACGACCCGGTCTACGAGGACGTTGCATCGGCGGATGCGTGGCTCGAGGACCAGGAGATCGGAATCCTCCTCGAGGTCGAAGGCGAGGCCATCTTCTATCCCGTTCGCATCTTGATCTCCCATGAGATCGTCAACGACCAGCGTGGTGAGGTGCCGTTCTCGCTGACCTACTGCCCGCTGTGCAACACCGCGTCGGCGTTCGACCGGCGCGTCGACGGGCAGGTGCTGCGCTTTGGAGTCTCGGGTTTGCTGCGCAACAGCGATCTCGTGATGTGGGATGACGCCACCGTCTCGCTGTGGCAGCAGGCCACGGGCGAAGGCATCGTTGGCGACTTTGCCGGCACGCAGCTCGAATTCCTTCCCACTGCGCTCATTCGTTGGGCCGACTTCAGGGACAACAACCCTGACGGGGACGTGCTCAGCATCGAGAGCGGGCCCTTCGACTACGGGACCAACGCCTACTTCGGCTACACCAGTCGCTCCGCTCCGTACGGCCGCTTCTTCACGGAGGAGCTCGACGACCGCTACGACGCGCTTTCCCGCGTGGTCGGGGTGCGAGTGGACGGGACCACCAAGGCGTATCCGTTCGAGACGATCGCAGGCGAGCGTGCGGTGAACGACGAGGTGAACGGCGTCCCGCTCGCCGTCTGGTGGGGTGCGCCCGATACCGCCGATCCACTCGACGCCGGCACGATCGCAGGCGGTGCTGCCATCGGTACCGGCGTTGCTTACGACCGCCGCATCGACGGACAGGTGCTGACGTTTGCCGCACAGGGGGACTCGGATACGTTCGTCGACGCCGAGACCGGCACGACCTGGAACCTGCTCGGCGTCGCCATCGATGGTCCGCTGGCCGGCCAGGAGCTCGATTCGATCATCCACATGAACGAGTTCTGGTTCGCCTGGGCCGCCTTCAACGAGGGCGCACCGGTCTACGGCGAGTGAGCGGGTAGCGTCTCACCTCGTGAGACGAATGGTGCTGGTGGTGTTGGTCGGTCTCGTCGTTGCCTCGTGCGGAAGCGACGCGGCTCCGGTCGACGACGTGGCCTCGACAACGACGTCCACGGTGCCGCGCTCCGAGGCGGGGGACCTCAGTGATCCTCCCCCCGGAGTCGTCGGCAAGGAGTGGCGTGCGGTGCTCATCATCGATGGCAACGACGACGTGTTGCCGCCGGTTGATGCGTTGGTGACCGTGCAGCTCGACGACGACTCGGTGTCCGGATCGGCAGGATGCAACACGTTCGACGGCGAAGCCGAGTTCAAGGCATCACAACTCACGATCGCCAACCTCGCCATCACGGCGATGGCATGTGCCGACGTCGAGGATTGGATGCCGATGCTCGATGTTCTGTCCGATGCCGTCCGCGTGGAACTCGTCGGCCCCAACCTGATCGTTTGGGCCGCAGACGACAGAGGCCTCTTGCTCGAGTAGCGGGCCTTCTTGCCCGGGGTCGCTCCGTGTGTCCATGCGTATCATCTCACCAAGGAGGTGATCGCATGCTGAAAACGGGCATGAAGGTCGTGAAGCTCACGAAGAAGGTCGGTCAAGCTGCACCAATGGGTACGATCAAGGCCATGCACGGCGATTCCGTCGAGGTGCAGTGGGAGGACGGTCACACCAGCATCGTGTCCCGGATCTCGGTGGTTCCCGCGACGCCGAGCAATCAGCACTAGCCGCGTGCCGATAAAGGGGATTCCGCCGATTCGGTGACCGATGACGTAGCACTGCCTCCCGCACCCTGACCCTGTCTGCCGGACCGGCGCCGGTGGTTTCCAAACCTGCGGTGAGAGAGTCGCTCGCGCCGCCACGCCCTCCGGCGAGTTCTCTCTTTGTTCATCGCCAGTTCAGGACTTGGACAGCCCCGGTCGGCAAGCTGCCCTTGTCAGCGGAGATGCCGCTGGAGAAGGGAATGAATCGCATGCGCAGACTGCTTGCCCTACTTGGCGCAGCCGTGATGGTGGCCGCGTTCGCCGTGCCCGCCGCCGCAGAGGAACAGACTCCGTCGACCTATGAGGTGACGATCACCAACCTCGCGGCGACTCAGCCGATCTCTCCGCCGGTCGTTGTCACACACCACGCCAGGAACAGCTTCTTCCGTGTCGGTGATGCCGCATCTGCCGGCATCGTTGCGATCGCGGAGAACGGCGACCCGTCCGTGGCTTTCGATGCGTTCTACGGCGCACCTCACGTGACCGACGTGGTCAACGTCGGGCAGCCGCTCACGCTGGCCGGCACGACGTTTGGTGACTTCAGCGACTCGGTCACGATCGAGATCGGCGGCATGCGCGACGACGTGCTGTCCATTGCCGGGATGCTCATCTGCACCAACGATGGTTTCGCCGGTGGCGACGGCCTCGAGCTGCCCCGCCGCGGCTCCGTGACGTACTACCTCGGAGCCTACGACGCCGGCTCCGAGTACAACACCGAGCAGAGCGAGGACATCGTCGATGCCTGCAGCTTGCTCGGGCCCGTCGTGCTCGACGGTGACGACAACGGCAACAACAACGATGGCATCGATACGAGCGATGCCATCGTGCCGCACGGCGGGATCGCCGGCGATGCCGACCTGCTGACGGCCCACAACTGGAGTGGCCCGGTCCTGATGGTGACGATCACCCGCGGGTAGGTCCACGCCGCAAGGCGGTGCAACAAGGGAGAAGGGGGGAGCCAACCGGCTCCCCCCTTTCGTTCGTCCTGTTGCAGGCGTCGTTCAGCGTGCCGAACCCTCGGCTGTTCCCGTCATCGGGTCGCCGGAGAGATCGAACAGCGCACAGACGATCTCGCGGTCGCCGTTGTCCCACGTGTCCGGCGTCGGATACAGGTACCGGATGTCGAGCGCCGACGACTGGTAGTCCATACCGACGAACGAATCGAAGGCGCCGAGGCACCCGTCTTCAGCTTCGGTCTCCACTGACGAGAGTCCCGGGTATTCGCCGTCAGCGAGGTCGAACACGTGGTAGACCTCGTTGTCGTGCGGCTCGGAGCATTCGACGATGTCGACGTTGGCCACTTCATCGAACGAATCAGGATCGTTGAAGCATTGACCGACCTCGAGGTCGAAGACGTTTGCGCTGCACGCCGCCGTGATCAGGCCGAGCGCCAGCAAGAGTGCGATACGCAGTTTCATGTGTCCCCTCGTCGTTTGACAGCTGCCTTGGCGATTGGCCCGCCGCCGGCATTGTATGGGAGGCCTCCTCCGCGCAACCACGGGTCGGACGGCTCAATCCTATGCTCCCGTCATGAGAACGGAAGGATGATGTATGGCGACATTGGACGATGTGCGACGAATGGTTGCGGGGGACAAGGGGCTCGCCACCGTCTCGGTCATGCGAGACGACGGCTCGATACACAGCACCGTCGTCAACGGTGGTGTGCTGGCCCACCCGATCACGAGTCACGACGTCGTCGGTGTGGTCGTGCGCGGCAACGCACACAAACTGCGCCTCATGCGACGGCGCGGCCGTGCGTCCGTGACGTTTCGAAACGGTTGGGCCTGGGCGGGCGTGGAGGGCCCGCTCGACATCGTCGGGCCAGACGATCCCCATGACGGAATCGATCCAGAGGGGCTGCGGCTGCTCCTGCAGGAAGTATTCCGCGCCGCCGGCGGTACCCACGAGGACTACGAGGAATACGACCGAGTGATGGCCGAGGAGCGGCGCACCGTTGTGCTGATCACGCCGGAACGAATCCTCGGCGTGGGATAGGTCCCGAAGCCACCCCCTACCGCCGCCTGCGGCGGCGGTACCTGTCCCCACTCCGTGGGGGACTATTCGCGACCGGGATGGTCCCCCGCTTGCGGGGGAGGGTGCCGCAGGCGGAGCGGTGCGGAGTCTGGGGTGGGGGGTTGTCCAGCCGTCCCGGCTAGCTCCTGAACGGGTCGCCGTCGGCGGCGTGGGTCTTGAGCAGGTCGGCGGGGGCGTAACGGTCGCCGAAACGCACCGCAAAACCCTCCAGCAGTTCTACGAGGCGCGCGGCACCGTAGCGGTCGATGTAGGTGAACGGTCCTCCGCGGAACGGTGGGAAGCCGAGGCCGTAGACCGCACCGATGTCTCCGTCGCGGGCGCTGCGGAGGATGCCCTCCTCCAGACAACGCACGGCCTCATTGACGAAGAGCGCCGAGAGACGATCCTTGATTTCCTGCGTATCAACAGACTTCGAGGCAGTGACCCCCAGCACTTCGTAGACGCTGCGGTCGACGTCGCCCTTCTTCCCTTCCGCGTACTTGTAGAACCCGCGACCGTTCTTGCGTCCCGCCCGGTCGTCGGCGGTCAGCAGCGCAAAGCTCTCCGGTGGCGCCATCCGCTCGCCGAATGCCTGCTGCATGATCGTGACGATCTTGGCGCCGACATCGATGCCCACCTCATCCATCAGCGTGACGGGCCCGACCGGGAACCCCCAGTCGACCATGGCGCTGTCGATGTCCTCGATGCGCACGCCCTCGGTCAGGAGGAAGCCGACCTCGTTCATGTACGGGCCGAGGATGCGGGTCGTGTAGAAGCCCGGGCCGTCGTTCACGACGATGACCGTCTTGCCCTGGCGTTTTCCGAACTCGACGCACGTTGCGGTCACCCACGGCGCCGTCTGGTCCGTGACGATGATCTCCAGCAACGGCATCTTCTCGACGGGGGAGAAGTAGTGCATGCCGATCACGTGCTCCGGCCGGGAGCTGGCAGCCGCGATTTGGGTGATCGGAATCGAGGACGTGTTGGAGGCGAAGATGGCGTCGGGACGTATCACTCCTTCGACGTCCTGCATCACCGAGTGCTTCAGGTCGAGGTCCTCGAAGACAGCTTCGATCACGAGATCAATATCTCCGAATCCGCGGTAGTCGGTAGAGCCGGTGACCCGCTGCATGAGCTTTGCGGCATCACGCGAGGACATACGGCGCTTTTTCACCTGGCCCGCCACGGTCTTGCCCACATACGACAGGCCCCGTTGGACGCCCGCAGCATCCACCTCCTTGATGCGAGTTCGGACGCCGGCCTTTGTGGTGTTGATCGCGGCGATGCCTCCCCCCATCAACCCGCCGCCGAGCACGCCTACCTTCTCGACCTCGTGCGGTGACGCATCGCCGTCGATGCCGGAGTCCTTCTTCAGGGCCTGCCCATCGAGGAAGATGCCCATGAGTGCGTCTGCCTCTGGAGAAACGACGAGCCGTGCGAACGCCGCCAGTTCGGCTGCGTAGCCGGCCTCCGTGCCGTCCTCGGCCCCGGTGCGCACCACGTCGAGAATCGCCTTCGGAGCGGGGTAGTTGCCTTTGGTCGTCTCGAGCATCTGCTCTTCGGCCTTCGAGAACAGCACGCGCCTTCCGAGTGGATTCTCCTCGAGCGCAAGCTCTTGGAGGTGCTTTGGCGACAGCCATGTCTTGAGCGCATCGAACGCCCCGTGGCGTTCGGAGGCCGGCTGCCCGATCGCGTCCCTTGCACGTCTCGCGGCGATGTCGAGCAGCACCTCCTTCGGGCAGGTCTCGTCGACGAGGCCCATCTTCAGTGCGCTCCGCGGGCGGATCGACCTGCCGGTCATCATCAGATCGAGCGCGCGTGCGATGCCGATCAATCTCGGCAGACGCTGGGTGCCGCCTGCACCGGGGAGTACGCCGAGCTTGACCTCGGGTTGGCCGAACTGGGTGGCCTTCTCGTCGTCGGAGGCGATGCGCATGCCGCAGGCCATGGCCAGCTCGAGGCCGCCGCCGAGGCATGCTCCGTGGATGGCGGCCACGACCGGCTTGCCGCTGGTGTGGAGTGCTTCGAGCCGAGCGAACACTTGATGAGCTTCGCTCAGCAACGACAGCGCCTCGCCGGCGTCTTCGAGGGAATGGAGCCAGCGAATGTCGGCTCCGGCTACGAAGCTGCCGGGCTTTCCGGAGCCGACCACGAGCGCCTTGATGGCGTCGTCGCTCTCGCAGCGTGCAACGACACGCTCGAAGTCGATCATGACGTCAGGCCCGAGGGTGTTCATGCGCTCGCCCTGGCGGTCGATCAGGGCTGTGGCGATGCCGTCGGCGGAGACGTCGAAGCGTACGTGGGTCAGGTCACTCGTTGGGAGGGTTGCGGTCATCGCTCAGCGCTCCAGGATCAGGGCAGCGCCGAGGCCGCCTGCGGCACATTGGGTGATGAGGGCGGTTCCGGCGTCGCGACGGACCAGCTCGTTGGCCATCGTCAACGCCTGGCGGGCTCCTGTCGCGGCGAAAGGGTGACCCAATGAGATCGAGCCGCCATACAGATTGAGCTTCTCTTCGTCGATCGCCCCGACGGCTTCGTCACGCCCGAGGTGCTCTCGTGCCCAGCCGGTGGAGGCGAAAGCCTGCAGGTTGGAGAGCACCTGCGCCGAGAAGGCCTCGTGCATGTCGACGACGTCGATGTCGTTCATGGTCATGCCCGCTCGATCGAGTGCTTGGGGGGTCGCAAAGGCCGGACCCATCAGCATCTGCCACGACGGGTCGAGACCGGCAAACGCCCACGATCGAACGAACGCCCTGGGCACCAGGCCCAATCGGTCGGCCGTTGCCTCCTCCATGAGCAACACGGCGGCCGCACCATCGGTGAGAGGCGAACTGTTGCCTGCGGTGACCGTGCCGTACTTGCGGTCGAAGACGGGGCGGAGACTCGCCAGCTTCTCCGCAGAGCTGTCGGCTCGCGGGATGCCGTCCCGCGTCACGGTGTCTGCGAAGCGCGGCGGCACCGGGAGGCTCATCACCTCGTCGTCGAACGTCCCCTTCTCCCACGCGTCGACGGCCTTCTGATGCGATGCGAGGGCAAAGGCATCTTGCGCCTCGCGGCTGATGCCGTTCTCGCGTGCCATCTTCTCTGCGGCCTGACCCATCGTGAGTCCGGAGCTCAGGTCGGCCAGCGCCGGCGGGCGCGGTGCGAGGTCGCGGGGCTTGATCGACGAGAACGCTTTGATCTTGCTCGGTAGGTCCTTGACCGCTGAGGCCGCCATCAGCGCTTCGACGACGTTGTCGTCATAGAGGATGGGTGGTTTGGACAGCGAGTCCGCTCCTCCAGCGATCACGATGTCCGCTTCGCCGGTGAGGATCGCCTGCGTGCCGCTGACGATCGCCTGTGTGCTCGTGGCGCAAGCTCGGCTGACCGAGTAGGAGTCGACGGATGCGGGGAAGCCGCACCGCATTGCTACTTCGCGGGCGATGTTGGGACCGGCGATGTCGGCGACGACCGCTCCGAAGACGATTTGGTCCACGGCGTCGTGGGAGATCGGCGCACGTTCCACGAGTTCCGTGACGCATGCCGCGCCGAGGTCAAGCGTCGTCAGATCCCGGTAGGCCGTACCGGACTTTGCAAACGGCGTGCGGAGGCCGTCGACGATGGCGACGCGGCGGCGGTTGATCTTCCCCGGGTTGTCCTTGACCATTCGGAAACCTCGCAAACTTTGAGTGGCTGCTCAAATTGTAATCAGCGTCCAGCCCGCTCCAGCCGCCGGATGTCATCCTCTTTGCCCTCGTCTGCTGAACTGGGAAGCATGCTCACCTTCGGTTTCGAATTCGAGGAACGATATCGGTGGATGCTGGCCCTCATCGGGGTGAAGCCGTCCAACTCGGAGGTCGTCATCGACGGCGACGAGATGCGGGTCCGGTTTGGTCGGTGGAAACTGCGCACTCCGGTGCGCAACGTCGTGGGGTTCGAGACCTCCGGCCCCTACAAGTGGTATCGAGCCATCGGTGCACGGGGCTCCTTCAAGGATCGGGGTCTCACCTTCGGATCGACGACGAGAGGCGGCATCTGCGTGAGGTTCGCTGAGCCGATTTCGGCGCTCGTGCCGGGCGACATGATGCCGCATCCCGGGATGACCGTCACGGTGACCGATGTCGAGGGTCTGGCGGCTGCCCTGCGTGAGCGCGGGGTTGGCGGTTGAAGCGCCGATCAGAGGTGCGGCAGCCTGCGGATGCGCTCTAGCTCTTCCGGTGTTCCGATGTCGACGTAGCTTCCCTCGGGAAACGTGTGTCCGCGTACCACGAGGCCCGCTTCGATGGCGGCTTGCACCACCGCCCCGATCTGGAACTCTCGTCCTTCCGGCAGGCCGGCTCCCTCGGCATCCGCAACGGCAGCGAGCAGGAATGTGGTGAATCGGGGCGTCCACAGCGCCAGCGTCCACGAGTAGGTCAAGCCTCGGTCTGGCTGCTTGATCACGATGGCGACGGGGTGGCCGTGACCATCGAGCTCCACCATGTCGACCCGCTCGGGCGCCGTCGTAGGAAACAGGCCGAGCACGACGTCCGCACCCGTTTCCTGCTGCGTGTCGAGCATCGACGTGAAGGCGGCAGCCGGTTCGTAGATCACGTCGGGAAAGGCAAGCGCGATGACATCGTCGGGCACCAGTCGGAGCGCCGGAGCGATGGTGTGCGCCGGGCTCGGTGTCTCGTCGACCATCACGTAGGCCACCGCAACGCCGTGGAGATGATCGCCCTGAAGCGCTTCGGGAACGTCCCATTTGCCGCGGCGCAACGCGATGACGGCGCGATCGATGTTGGCGGCGGCGAGCCGGCGCAGCAGGTGAGCCGCCGCCGGGGAACCGCCCACGTCGAGGGCCTCTTTGCTTCCTACGATTTCGTCGCCGAGCCTTCGGGCGAACCCGGCGGCCGGAATGACTGCGATGAGGCGCGATTGGTTCACCACGCCAGCTGCCACGCGTCGAAACCGACGGTGGTCTGTCCTGCCGAGCTCTCCATCGTTCCGGCCGACACCGTGAGCAGGTGCGAGCCGGTCCGATCGAGCGCGAACGAAGCCGGTGCCGTGAATTCGTCCAAGGCCACGACGGCTCTGCGCTCGACGTCAACGCCGTTGAGGAACGTTGACGGTGTGTCGTCCTCGAAGCGCTGGACGGACGAGAGAAGGAGATTCAGCGTCGTGTCGAAGCCGACGAGCGCCGATCCCGCCTCGAGGGTCGCGAGGCGTTCGCCGGCTTCCAGCCACCGACTCGGGTCGTCCGACGGAGCGTGCCGCCACAACCCACCCTGGGTGTCGACGACGTACACCTCGCCGGCCGGGCCCCAGGCAGCCGACCAGTATTCGTACCCGGCGGCGACGTCGCCGGCCAGCTCGATCGTGATGCGATCCTCTTCGCCGGTGGCGACATCGCGCCTCACGATCGTGTCGATCGGTGCCAGCACCCATTGCGGCTCCGCCGGGTCCGGGAAACACGACGCCGAAGCCAGGTACAGCAGCGAATCCCCGTCGGACGAGATGTCGGGCGAGAAGCCGTCGCCAACCTGAACCGGCTCG
Source organism: Acidimicrobiia bacterium (assembly GCA_035458525.1). Lineage (GTDB taxonomy): Bacteria > Actinomycetota > Acidimicrobiia > Spongiisociales > UBA5794 > DATHZQ01. The sequence goes on along the minus strand of DATHZQ010000019.1, from coordinate 8,707 downwards.
CCTTCGCCGAGTTGGAGACGCATGAGCGTGCCATCTGAGGCATCGCATGAGAACCAGAAGTCCTCGGATCCGACCGAGTAGAAGGCGAACATCCCGTCGCTCCCCAGTGTCATGGGGCCGGGGAAGGCGCCATCGCCACCAACGGGTCGATCGAGGGCCCAGAGGAGCTCTCCCGTTGCGGTGGACACCACGACGAGCTCGCCGGTGTCGGTCACAGCGAGCGCCGTTGCGGAGTCCGCGCCAACGGGTGAGCGAGGGCCGATGCCAGCCAGGTAGCGGGTGTAGCAATCCGGCACCGAGTCGGGGCATGCCGCCGCCGCCTCCCACTCGAACTCGTGCTCTCCCAGGTAGACGACCCAGAACCCGGGGTTCAGCGATTCGTAGTCGTCGCTCCGCAACACGTCGGCGGCAGGATCAGTCGCAGCTGCAATCTCGCTCGCTGCCGTCTCGTCGTACTCGTCGACGGGCAGCGAGGCGAGCACGGCGATCCACGTGTCGAAGGTGGCCCGTGTGGCCGTGGCAACGGTGGTCGGCGGCGGTTCGGATGTCGTGGTGGCCTCATTGCCGGAGGACGCTGTCGCGGAGGGTCCTGCGGTCGATGTCGTGGCTGCTTCCGACGCGCTGGTAGCGGGCTCGCCGGGTGATGCACCCGAGGTCGTCGTCGCGACGCCGTTGCCGCCGGAGCACGCTGCCGCAGCCAGCAGCGCAAAGACGAGGATGCCGCCTCTGGCCAGCTGGATGAGGAAGTGCGAGCTCATCGTTGACGCCATCGTGAACGGAGATTATCGGAGCCGCGGGACTCTGCCACGCACTTCGCCGTTTGAGGCGGCTCTCTGAGCATGCAAAGGTACGGGACTTGGAGATGATCGCCTTGCACCGTGAGCCACGCCCGATCGCACCTGTTGCGTCCCCGCAGCAGGTGACCGGGTCGCGATGATCTTGGCGACGGCGGCGAGCGAAGCCGCATCCACCGACATCGACACGCTCGTCTTGGTGACGACGCTGTTCGGCGGGCTCGCCATCTTCCTGCTTGGCATGGACCGCATGACCGAGTCGTTGCGCCTGGTCGCGGGCTCGCGGTTGCGTACGGTGCTCGCCAAGCTGACCTCGAACCGCTTCACGGGACTGCTCACCGGCGCCGGCGTCACTGCCGTCATTCAATCGTCGTCGGTGACCACGGTGTTGGTCGTCGGCTTCATCTCCAGCGGACTGATGACCCTCGAACAGGCGATCTCCGTGATCGTCGGGGCGAACGTCGGCACCACGATCACGGCGCAGATCATCGCATTCGAGGTCGAAACGCTTGCGCTCGCCGCCGTCGCCATCGGCTTCGGTGTCACCTTCTTCTCGAAGCGTCTGGACCGGCAGGCACAAGGCAATGTCGTGATGGGCCTGGGACTGGTGTTCTTCGGAATGACGCTCATGGGCGATGCGATGTCCCCGTTGCGATCGTCGGAGACCTTCATCGATTTGATGGCCCGGCTCGAGAACCCGTTCCTCGGCATCCTGGTTGGCGCAGCGTTCACTGCATTGGTGCAGTCGAGCTCCGCGACCACCGGCATTGTCATCGTGCTCGCCCAGCAGGGTCTCATCACGCTCGACACCGGCATCGCGCTCGTTCTCGGCGCCAACGTCGGCACTTCGATCACCGCGCTGCTCGCCGCTCTGGGGAAGCCGCGGGACGCCATGCGGGCCGCCGTGGCGCACACGCTGTTCAATGTTGGCGGCGTGCTGATCTGGCTGCCATTCCTCAACCTCCTATCCAACACAATGGCTGATTTGGGGGGCGGAACGGCTCGCGAGATCGCCAATGCACATACGACGTTCAACGTAGCCAACGCGCTGATCTTCATCTGGTTCGTTCCGCAGATGGCTGCGCTCGTGACGCGCCTCGTGCCGGACCGTGGGGGCGAGGGACCCACGGTCAAAGCCAAATACCTCGATCCAGAGCTCTTGCGAACCCCGGCGCTTGCGTTGGATCGTGCGCGCCAGGAGCTACGCCGCATGGGGAATCGGGTGAGCGGCATGCTCGACGCCGTCTTGCCGGCGATTCTCAGCGGAACTCGATGGACGCTGCTCGAGATCGCTCAGATGGACGACGAAGTCGACGATCTGCATGCCCAGATCATCGAGTACCTCGGCGAGGTCAGCAGGCGCAGCCTGGCTGAAGATCTCACTTCTGAGTTGCTGGCGCTGATGGAGGCAACCAACGACTTGGAAGCGATCGGCGACATCATCGAGACCAACCTCGTGGGGCTCGGCCTCGCCCGCGTCGAGCAAGGTCTCGAGGTCAGCGAGCAGACGCAGTCGGTTCTGGTCGAGTTCCATTCTGCGGTCTCGGAGGCACTGGACGAGGCGGTGGACGCCGTGGCGGAGCTCGACGCCAGGGCCGGCAAGTCCGTTGGAAAGATGAAGCGCGACATCAATGCCCTCGAGGAGGCAGCTGCGGCGCACCAAGCCGAGCGCCTCATCGACGACGCTCCCGATCGTGTCGCCAACTACCGGCTCGAAATCGACGTCGTCGCCAACTTGAAGCGGGTCTTCTACTTCGCGAAGCGCATGGCGCGGACGGCGGCGCCACGTGACTCTGAGCTGGCGCTCTGAGCGTCGCCGGCCCTCCGACCGCTTCCTAACCTGCGGGCCATGAGTGAGTTCCCGTTCCAGCCCCCGGTGAAACCGATGAAGGCGAGGGTGAAGGAGACCCCTCCGCCGCCACCCGGGGTCATCTACGAGCCGAAGTGGGATGGATTTCGTGCCGTTGCCTGGTCCGGCGACGATCCCCGCCTCGACTCCCGCAACGGCAAGGATCTGCTGCGCTACTTCCCCGAGCTGCGCCCGGCGCTCGCTCAGTTGCCTCCGGCGACCGTCTTGGACGGTGAAGTGGTCGTGGTCGTGGACGACGTGACCGAGTTCGACACGCTGCAGATGCGAATTCATCCGGCTGAATCGCGCATCACACGGCTCGCTGAGGAGACACCGGCAGAACTGGTCGCGTTCGATCTGCTGGCGCTGCGGGGCGCCGACCTGCGCGACACACCGTACGGTGAGCGCCGCACCGCGTTGGAAGCGCTCTTCGCCGACCTCGACCATCCGTGGCACCTGACGCCGGTCACCGAAGACCTCGACGAGGCGACCCGCTGGTTCGACGACTACGAAGCTGCGGGGTGTGACGGCATCATCGTGAAACGTCTCGACGAGCCGTATGTCGAGGACAAACGGCAGTGGATCAAGTGGAAGCATCGGCGCGATTGCGACTGCGTGGTCGGCGGGTATCGCGTCCACAAGGACGGCGACAAGATCGGCTCGATCCTGCTCGGCCTGTACAACGAGAGCGGCGACTTTCATTTCATGGGTCACTGCTCGGGATTCTCCGACCACGACCGGGTGGAGTTGCTGCGCCAGTTCGAGCAGCTCCGCACCGAGGAGAGCTTCGGCGGCGACGAGCACACGCGAGTCCCGGGCATGCAGAGCCGTTGGTCCACCGGGAAGAGCCTCGACTGGATTCCCGTCGAGCAGGGTGTCGTCGTACAGATCAGCTACGACCAGCTGGAGGGCGGCCGCTTTCGCCACGCCACGAGGTTCGAGCGGTGGCGGCCGGACAAACCCGCCGAGGAGTGCACCATGGATCAGCTCATACGGCCGGAAGGCTCCGGATTCTCCGACGTCGTCGACTAGCGGATCCGTTCCGCCGACGAGCTCGTCGATTCGTGAGCCGACGAGTCGGGCTGGTCAGCCGGTGCCGACGTCCGACGCCCCGCTGCTCTCGATGTCGAACACGGCCGGCTTTCCCAACACGAGGACTTCGGACGCTCCCGAGACGTCGCCGGTTGCGGATGCGGTGGCGGTGACGATCACTTCGCTGGCGCCGCTGACGTCGACGGTCACCTCGGTTGCCTCGAGCGACGAGAAGTCGAGATCCGAAGCGCCGCTGACCTCGACGTCGAGAAGTAGCGTCTCTCCAAATCCGACGACGTTGCTCGCTCCGCTCACTTCCACGCGGGTGAGGGTCGGGGTCGTGACCTCGATCTTCCGGCCGCCCCCGCTGACGTTGTAGCTCTCGGTGGGTTCGATCACCAGCGTGTCCCCTGCGATACGAGTTGCGATCGTCGCGATCAGATTGTCGTCGAAGGTCACCTGGATCGCGGGAGTCGCCGCTGGATCCACCGTCACCGCTACGCGCAACGCACCGCTCACCTCGAGCTTGTCGAACGGCCCGGCAGCACGGTCCTCGGTGACCAAGTTCCCCGATCCGCTCGTACCGCACGCAGCGAGGCTCGCCGCCACGACGACGAGGCTGAGAAGGAGACCGCGCTTCATGGAACCGTCCTTTGGTGGACTCCGGCAATGCTACGCCGGTCTCCTCGGTTGCAGCCCTCCAAGGGGTTCCTGCCCGCGCCGACGCTCTGGGAGCACTGCGGCATGCCATCGGATGAGACCATTCCCGACGAGGCGAGGCTCGAACTGGCAGAGCGGAACGACTGGGCAGTCCTCATGAAAGACACGCGTTCTCGCGCACCCCGTTCCGAGCCGGACCGGCACTCGGTGCTGCGTGCCAGATATGTTGCCGTGCGCTGGTGGTTGGAGTCGCTGTTGTCGTCGATGCCGTTGCCGCTGTGGGTTTGCCGACGGCGGCGGGTTGGAGTCTTCGTCCGAGGCCGGCTCCTAGCTGGGTGAGGCCGTCTCGAGGGGTTGCGCTCGAGAAGCGGAGCGAGAGCATCCTTTCGACGATGCGCACACGTCGGCGGTGGCGTGAGAGGACACGGTCGCGATCCTCCGTGCAGCAGTGTGCTGGCGCAGCGGTGTGGACCCAGACATCGTTGGTGTCGTCGGCGCAGCGGATTGTTGGAGCGGGTGCTCATAGCCGTTGTGCGCTGCGCTTCGTCACGTCTGCCCGGGAAGGTTGGGTTGGGCGAGGGGTCGTGGATCACCCGCCGTGAAGGGCGAGTTCCGCCAGGACCAGCGCTCCCGCGATTCCAGCGTGATCACCGAGACCGGGGGGCACGACGAAGTCGTCGTCATCGTGCTCGGGGAGTCCGGGGTAGCGTGCGAGGGTGTCGCGCAGCGCACGACGCAGCTGGCCGAGGAGCCCCGGCATCTTGGCAACGCCACCGCCGACGATGATGCGCTGTGGTGCGATGGTGTAGACGATGTTGCGCAGCCCAGCTGCGATGTAGAACGACTCGATGCGCACCGCCTCGGCCAGCTCGTCGTCGGCCAGCTCGGTTGCGGGTCGTCCCCACCGGGCGGCGATGGCCGGGCCTGCCGCCATTCCCTCGAAGCAGTCCCCATGAAACGGGCAGATTCCTGGAAAGTCGTCGTGGGGCATGCGCCTAACGCTCACATGGCCCATCTCTGCGTGGACCAGACCGTGGGCGATCCGCCCTCCGACGAGGGCGCCGCCACCGAGGCCCGTCCCGACGGTGACGTACACGAAGGTGTCGAGCCCCTGCGCTGCCCCCCAGCGCCCTTCACCGAGCGCGGCACCGTTCACGTCGGTGTCGAAGCCGACGGGCACGCCGAGCGCGGCCGCGACGGGCCCGGCGACGTCGGTGTTCGACCAGCCCGGCTTGGGGGTCGTCGTGATGAACCCGAATGACTCGCTCGTGCGACGCAGCTCCACGGGACCGAATGAGGCGATGCCGACTGCGTCGAGCGGGCCGGCCGAGGTGAAGAACTCGATCGTGCGGGCCATGGTCGTCGCGGGGTCGGTGGTCGGGAACCGCACCTCCTCGCTGAGATCGTCCGGTCCGGATCCGACCGCACACACGAACTTCGTCCCGCCGGCCTCGAGCGCACCGAATCGTTGTGTCATGGTGCCGCACTCTACGTTCCGGCCGGTGCGGTATCACTTTTGAGCTCAGCCGCCGATGAGGTATTCGACCAGCTCGATGCGGGACTCGCCTCCAGATTCGATCTCCTCGAGGATCAGGCCCACGCCCTGAGCGAAGTACTTCAGCTCGGTGACGCCTGGTTCCAGGGGATTCCACTCGCGCACGACGAGCACGTCGTCGAACGTGCCCGCGGCGACGGTCACCGTGTCGCCCCGGCGAAGCACCTCGGCCTTGTCTTCGGCCTCGCCGGGGTAGTACTCCTGGAAGTAGGCGGCACCGACGTGTGCCGCGGGATCGGCCCACATGATGACTCCGGGTTGGGCGCCGTCCACCCCCGCCTCCCACGACCCCGCCGTGCTGACCACTTCGCCGTCGTCGATCTCCTTGGAGTCCTCACCGACGTACCACACGTTGCCGGCATTGTCTTGGAGGTACCAGTCGAACGTGTCCTCGATCACTCCATCTGTGCCCGAGACAACGTCTCGGATCACTACGGCGTCGACGCCCATCACGCGCCGGACTTCCGCCTCGACGGTCACCTCGATGTGCTCGAACTCACCGTCGTCCTTCCCCTCGTAGACCCAGCGAGATCCGGCCAGGAGCGGCCAGTACGGATTGCCGGGACCGGTCGAGAACTGGGCCGTCGCTGCATCTGGCAACAACGCCGGGATCGTGGCGTCGGTCGAGTCCCCGCCACAGGCCGAAACAACGGCAGCTCCCAAGAGCAGCAGGACCATCAGGATGCTTCGCGCCATTGCGCACCTCCGTCAGTCCATCCCATTGTCACCAAGCGCCGCTGACGCTCAGCTGACCGTCACGTCACTCGTCCCAGTTGTCGGGGTTCTTCGCCGATGGCCGCACCCGCGGTGGCTCCCCGGGCATCTTCGGATAGTGGGGCGGCCACGGAGCCTCACCAATACCGTCGGCTTCGTCGCGGGCGACCATCTCGAGGACGGGCTCGAGCCTGCCCGCGGCCTCGTCGATTCCGGCGGTGAGCTCACCAACGTCGCGCCAGCGGTCCTTGAACGACATGAGATCCAGGCTGGTGTGATCGAGCGTGGTCAGCTCGGCCCATGCAAAGGGAGCCGAGACCCACCCGGTGTGGCGGATCGAGTAGGCGCTCGCGATCGTCTTGTCCCAGGCGTTCTGGTTGTAGTCGATGAAGACTCCGTCACGCTCTTCCTTCCACCAAGCGGTCGTCGCCAGCTCGTGGCGTCGCTCGACTTCGCGTGCCAGCGCAAGCCCGGCGCGCCGGACCTGGTAGTAATCCCACTCCGGCTCCAGGCGCACGTAGATGTGGATCCCCCGGTTGCCCGACGTCTTCGGCCAGCCCACCAGGCCCACCTCGTCGAGCAGCTCTTTCACGGCGAAAGCGACGTCCCGGGCAGCCTCGAAGTCGTGCCCCTCGGTGGGATCGAGGTCGATGCGGAGCTCGTCCGGATGTTCGAGGTCGTCGGCACGGGCGTTCCACGGGTTGAGGTCGATGCAGTTCTGTTGCGCCATCCAGATGACGTCGCCAACGTCGAGCGGAAGGAACATGCGGCCGGGACGTGCGGACGGGAACGTGACGTCGACGAGGGTGCGGGCGCCCTTTGGCCGCTTGACGTACAGCGGCTTCTGGCCGACCCCGGCGTTCCAGCGCTTGAGCATGCTCGGGCGGTTGTAGACGCCGCGGAGCGCACCCTCGGCGCACATGAGGAAGTGCTCGACCACGTCGAGCTTGGTCCATCCCTGGACGGGGAACATGACCTTGTCCGGACTGGAGACGCGGACTTCACGGTTGCCGGCGTCGACGTGGACTTCCTTGCGGCTCATCGGAGCATGTTCGCACAGCGCATTCGTGGGCAGCGCAGCGAGTTGGCATGTCAGTCGTCGTGGTGGCGGAGGCCCTGGAGGAACTCGGCGAGCATCCGGCTGATGGCGTCGTTGATCTCTGGTGATCCGCTGGCGAAGGTGATCCACTCGCCGTAGGCCTGCGTCTGTCGATCGGAGAGGTCGGTGAGCAGGACGCCGGCTCCATCCGGGAAGTCATACATACCTCGATCCAGGTGCGGCGATGCAGCGAAGAACTCATCGATCGAGCTCGCCAACGCACCCGCACCCTGCGAGCCCAGATGACCCAGGGTGAGCAGCTCTGCGTAGCTGAAGAGGAGGGCATCGTCGAAGGCATCGGCATCGGCGCGAGGAGCGCCCTCGTGGTTGGTCTCGAGGAGCTTGCTGCCTCGATCCACGAGCTCGTTGTAGGTGGTCTTGACGAGGGGGGCACTGAACTCGCTTCCGACCGCCTTTGCTCCCGGCAGCGGCACGAGGCCGGCAAGGGTGTCGATGAGGCCGACGCCTGCCGCGATCCGATCGTCGCGTTCCTTGGCTTCGGAGATGTTGGCATCGGCGATCGACGTCGTGAGGAGCGACGAGACTCCGGCCAGCGAGATCGCGGCCTCGATCAGGTCCGCTCCCGAGAAATGCAACGATCCTGAGTGCGACGCCGAGGCCAGTTGCCGGCTGAGGCGGGAGATCAGATCTGCCGGGTGGCCGACGGTACCGCGGAGGTACACGTCGACCCGGCGGCGCCGGTGGCGCCACACGAATAGCCGAACGCATACATCTCGTTGGCGGCTGCCTGTCCCCAGGACTCGATGTTGTCAGCGTCGAGGTCCAGCGTCGTCGCCAGCGATTCGAGCTCACTCGGTTCTGCGCTGTTCGTCCCCGTCTGATGCCCTCCCGTTCCCGTCGGCGCCACGTTAGATGCGTGCAACCATGATAACAATTGACAAACCCATCAATATACTGCGATACACTATTCAACATCATCCGAGGCGCAAAGAAGAGCGAGGGACCGGCAGTTGTGCCGGCCCCTCGCTTGGTTCAGACGGTAG
>DATHZQ010000018.1:0-10671 GCA_035458525.1 Acidimicrobiia bacterium | reverse complement strand
GTACATCGGGCCGAGCATCACCATGAAGAGGAACATCACCGCAGCCGAGATCATCGCCAGCCCTTGATGCTCGGATGCGGTCTTGATCCACATGCGCGACACCCGCGCCGACCCGGCGAGGCGGTTGACAACCTGCTGGGTGAGTGGATTGCTGCGCAGGCGATCCGCCAGTGTCGCCCGCACCGCCTTCTCCTTGAGGTCGCGGCGGTTGACGCCGACGAACGCCGCTGCGGCGAACGCGGCACTTCCGCCGGCGAGGAGCGCAACGTCCCCCCAGGCCACGCCGTTGTTGACGGGCTGGTTGCCGTCGAAGTAATGCCACGGTGAGAGCCGCGCCCAATCCTCGAGGCCGTCAACGAGCGGAAGCAGCCCGGCGGCGAAGAATGCCACGACCATCGCGCCGGCAGTGACACCGGACGCCACCGACACGCTTCCGGTGAACGCCCCGATCGCCATGGCGAGGAAGCCGTAGAAGAGTGCATTGACGAGCATGTGGACCATCAGCGCCTCGATGTGCATCCCGCCGACGTTGACGTCCAGGACCGCCGGTGTGGCGATGCCGATCAACCACAGGATGCCGATGCCGAGACCGGTGACGAGCAGCAAGCTCCCGGCCTTGGCAACCAGGACCTGGGTGCGGCTGCGCGGGTTGCCCAGCAGGAGCCCGATCGTGCCGAGGCGCTCCTCGCCTGCGATCGTCGCCGATCCCATCGATACGGCCAGGCCGGCCATCGTCAGTGCACCGTAGGAGCCGTAGATGGCGCCATAGGCCAGGGCACCGACATCGGCGTCAGCCGGCATGTTCATGAGTGCCCGCATCGCTTCGGGCAGATCCGTGTAGACCGACAGGTCGATGTCGCGGTAGACGGCCATGCCGAAGACGAGGAACAGTCCGAGCGTCAGCGCACCGATCGCCATCGCCTTCCAACGATCTTGGGTCGTCTTGGTGAAGACGTTTGCGAGCATCAGGCCGGGGCCTCCTCGTCGCGGTAGTACGTGAGGAAGATCTCCTCGAGGTCGGCCTCCTCCGAGGTGATGTCGACGAGGCTGTACCGCGCGGTGGCGGTCTTCAGCAGCACGTCCATCGTGCCGTCGTAGGACAGACTGGCTCGGTGGTTGTGCACGGTGACGTCCCGCACTCCGGGGACCGACTCGAAGACTGGGGCCTCGACGGGCGTGGTGAACTCCATCTCAACGGTGCGCATCGCCTTCGAGCGCAGATCGGCGACGGATTCGACTGCCACGAGGACGCCCTGGCGGATGATGCCGACCCGATTGGCGACGCGTTGCACCTCTGAGAGCGTGTGGCTGGAGAGAAAGACCGTTCTGCCGTCTCGCGCCACTTCGCGCATCATCGCTTGGAACTCACGCTGCACGAGAGGATCGAGTCCCGAGCTGGGCTCGTCCATGATGAGCACCTCGGGCCGGTTCATGAACGCCTGGATGAGGCCGACCTTCTGACGGTTACCCGTGGAGAGATCGCCAACCTTCTTGTCGAGTTCGGCGCCGAGCCGGTCGGCGAGCTGTGCGACATAGTCCCACTCGACCCCGCCGCGGAGGTTGGCGAAGTACGTGAGCGTGTCGCGGCCGGTCAGGTTGGGATACATCGCCAGATCGCCCGGTACGTAGCCCACGTGACGTCGGATCTCGACGGACTGACGGTGGGTGTCCAGCCCGAGGATCTCGGCACGGCCGGACGTCGGGTAGATCTCGTCGAGCACGGTGCGGATCATCGTCGTCTTCCCGGCCCCGTTGGGTCCGAGGAAGCCGAAGACCTCTCCGCGACTCACATCCAGGTCGAGGCCGACCAACGCCCTGACCTCGCCGTAGTGCTTCGTGAGCCCTTCAGTGTGGATTGCGATGCTCGTCATCTTGGCCCTTCGGGTACGTGTCGCAGTGTGCCACTCCTCAGGCTATGGCGGTGGCGGCGCTCCGGGGAATGCCCGAGGGTCCCATTTACCGGGTAGTTCGGCGGCGGCTCACGTCGGCGTCCGACAACGAAGGCTCCGTCGCCTGCGCGGTCGCACGCGGGTTCAGAGGATCACCTGCAGTTGGCACCGATCGGCCTGCTCGGAGCGTCGCGCGCCGCCTTCACACCCTCGCAAGCGGTAGGCGTGCCTGTTCGACGATCAGGCGGCCGGGTCGGCCGTCGCAATGCTACCGATTGGCTTCGCTGCGACGTTCCTCTTCCAGGTACTGCTGGTACCTGCGGTCTCCACCACCGCGCTCTTCGATGAGATATGCGGCGATGTGGAAGGCGAGACCGACCCCCCACGGGATCGTGGTCCAGTACGCCCACTGGACGCCGCCGCCTCCGGCGATGTCGATGAACCAGAGGAATGCATTGACGATGACGAAAGCGGAGATGTGCCAGAGGAGGGAACTGCGGTCATTCACTCGCTTGCGGGCACGCGCTTCCGGTGTGCTCGAGTCCTCTCTCGCCATGGGGGCCTCCTTCGGGTGTGCCTCATCAGAATGGTGGCAGCTGCAGGTGCCGCCAAGGGACCGTTGGTCTCTACGCTCTGCCCGTGCGTGCGCTCCTGCTTCTGGGGGATTCGATCCGGCTCGGCTATCAGGCGGCAGTGGTTGCGGCTTTGTCAGACTGGTCGGTCTCCGGTCCCGAGGAGAACTGCCGCTCGATCCGGGACCTCGCTGCCGGTCTCGACCGTTGGGCATTCGACGGACTCGCCGCACCCACGTTCGTGCACGTGAACGCCGGTCTCCACGATCTGCGGCGGAGTGAGGAGACCGACTGGGAGCCCCTCGTTCCGCCGGACGAATATCGAATGCACCTGCGGGCGGTCCTCGGTAGGTTGAGTCAGCATCCGCGCATTGGACCGCAACGCGTGATCGTTGCCACCACGACCCCGGTTGACACAGCTCGTCACAACGTCGCCAAGAGTTCCCACCGGCATCAAGAAGACGTCGTGACGTACAACGGGGCGCTGATGGCGGAAGCCCGGCGCCTCGGCGTCCGGGTGAACGATCTCGGTGGGGCCGTACTCGCCGCCCGACAGGATCCGCTCTCGGCAGACGGCGTGCATCTGACCGATATGGGGTATCGACGGCTCGGGGCGCTCGTGGCCGATGCGGTTCTCGAGGCCGCCGCCATGTTCAGAAGCTGAACTCGTACCAGGCCGGTTGATGATCCGATCCGTCGGCTACGTTGTCGACCCAGGCCGCCGTCACCTGCGCGGCGAGGTCGGGCGTGAGCCAGGCTTGATCGATGCGTTCACCGTCCTTGGTGGCGCCTGCGTGCGTGGGACGGACCAAGGGCCACGCTTCGCGGAAGGGTGCGTGCCCGTTCCCGATCGTTGCGGCGTACTCGGGATCACCAGGACCGAAGTTGACGTCGCCCAGGACGATGGCGCGGCTGGGGATCTCCGGTTCGTCGCCGAAGTGCCAACTCGGGTCGACGGGGTGAGCTCCGTGCCATGCCCCGCCTTCGGCGGCGACGATTCGATGGCGGTCGAAGATCGCTTCCGTCTGGGCGACTCGCGTGGCGGGGGAGAGGTAGCAGAGGTGCGTCGAGACGACCCGGATCGCTCCAGATGGAGTCGGCACGATCGCTTCCAAGGCGCCGCGGCGCATGGACTGAGTCTCTCCCGGCGCCCGTGGCAAAGGGACGTTCTCCGACCCGACGATCGGCGTCCGGCTCAGGATCATGTTGCCGAACTGGCGGCGCCGGTCGGACGCCTCGCCCGGAAATCCGGCGTTGGAGTGCAGGTCGATGTTGGGGCCGTAGACCCACCAGTAGTCGGGGAGACGCTTTCCGAGCTCCCGCGGTTGATCGACCATGCCGGACCGCGGCCAGTACCGCTCGACCTCCTGCAGGGCGATGACGTCAGCGCCGTCGATCGCCGCCGCGATGCGATCGAGGTCGTGGTGGCCGTCGCGGCCAACCCCGTAGTGGATGTTGTACGTGGCGAAGCGCATGCTGCTCTTTCGGACCTGGCTGGCTGGGTCGTGACCTACCAACGACCCAACGAGTGACACCTTGCTTGTTGACGGCATCGTCGTCTGTAGGACGATCGCACCGTTCCCGTAGGTCAGCAGCTCGGCGGAAACAATGGGGTCTTTCGGCTCAAGACGCATCCCCAACCGCGACGCTACGTTCACGCCGCCCATGCATGCTGCTGTCCTCCTGCTCAATCGAGGGCGGGGATCTGGCGGGGTCGCTCGCCAGCACGCCCGCGCCCTGCTCGCTGCCGGCCATCGCGTCACCTTCATCCACCCGAGGGTCGGGGAGGGCGTGGCCGGGGCGGAGAACGTCGACGTGGCGCTTCACACCGATGTCGTTCCGGTTCACGAATACCTCCCGGCGGCGGGGTCGCGGCAGCAAGCCGTGTCGACGATGACGCCGATGCAGTCGCTGCGTTACACGGCCGACATCGCGGCGGCACTCAGCTCGCTCGAGGACGTGGACGTCGTCATGGCGCATCACGCCAACCTGACGGCGGTGGCCGCTCGCTACTACGCACAGCGAATGCGCATTCCCTACGTCGTCTTCGTCCACGGAACCGGCATCGAACCTCGCCACTACGGCGGCTACGACGATGCGGTGTGGGGCGAGATCCAGGCCGCCTTGGAGGCTGCGGCCGGAATCATCGTCACGACGGACTACGTCCGCGATCAGCTCGTTCGCCCGGTCGCGGAGATTCCGGTCGGGCGTTTCTTCGTACTGCCGTGCGGCGTCGATCTCGACGAGTTCGATCCAGAGCTGGGCGCAGGTGTCTGCGAGCGCTTCGACCTTCCCGATCCGTACGTGATCAGCCCGGGCGCGGTCACGCAAGCCAAGGGTGCCCCGAATGTCGTCGAGGCGAGTCGCGTGTACGCCGATTTGGCGCCCACCATCTTCATCGGCGATGGCGACCTTCGCCCTTCCCTCGAGACCGAACTCGCCGATCGTGGGCGCTTCCTCGGCTACGTGACCGACGCCGAGAAGGCCGCTCTGATCAACGGTGCCACGATCCTGACTGCGGCGCCGGACAAACAGGAGCACTTCGGAATCATCTACGTCGAGGGCCTTGCAGCGGGGACCGTTCCGGTTGCCTACGGCGGCGGCGGTGTCGGCTCTGTCGTTTCCCACGACGTGGGCATCACCACTGAGCGCAGCCCGTTTGCGCTCGGCGCCGCCATCCGGCAGTTGTTGATCGACGATGGTCGTCGCCGCAGGATGGCGCGTGCGGGGCGCGATCGTGCCGAGCGGCTGTATGACGAGGCAACTCTGGGCGACGAGTTCGTATCCTGGTTGGAGGCCGTCGCCCGCCGCGACTCCGGCTGGCAGAAGGCGGGGCATCCGGTATTCGGCGAAGTCGCCGGCTGAACGAAGGGAATCCTGTGACGGAGATCGATGAGGCGACCGTGCTCGCCGACCTCGGTCGGCTCGTGACCGAAGGCCAGCTGGTTGGCCAGGGCGGGGAGTTTCTGGCTGCGGCCGGAGCGCTCGCCGATCAGTTCTTGCGCACGGGGCGCTTCGGCATCGCCGAGGATCCGTTCGGTGGCGACGATGCTTCCCTGCTCGCCGACGAGCACGCTTACTACCTGATGTTGTGGCGCCTGTTCGACCGCACCCCCGCCTCGCAGCTCGCCGACTTCGCCATCAAGGTGCGCCGCATCCTCGCCAAACGCGTCTTCCGGCACGTCGGGGAGGGCGTCATCTTCCACCACGACGTCTACATCCTGTCGGGACAGAACACTTCGCTGGGCGACGGTGTCTTTGTCAACCGCGGCTCGACCATCGACGATCGAGGGCCCATCACGGTGGGCGAGCACACCATGATCGCCGCCGGGGCCATTCTCACCACGCACGGTCACATCCTCGACGACTTCACGAAGCCGCTGCCCATGGGCGGGCGCACCATGGCGCCGATAACGATCGGATCGAACACGGTGATCGGGTTCCGCTCGGTGGTCATGCCAGGCGTCTCGATCGGCGATCGGGTCATCGTTGCGTCCAACAGTGTCGTGACCAAAGACATCCCCGATCGCTGGGTCGTGGGAGGCGCACCGGCGAAGAAGATCAAGGAGCTGGTCCCGGGGGACTACTGAGCTGCAACGCCGGAGGTGTGCCGCCGTAGGCTGTCACGATGGAAGATCTCACCCGTACCATCGAATCGCTGCTGTCAGCCCGGCTGCACCTGTCGCCACAGCTCGTAGGGGATCGTCTCTATTTCCTCTCGAATCGGTCGGGACGGATGAGCCTGTACTCGATGCAACGAGGCGGCTCGAGCATTCGGCAGCTGATTCCCGACCACATCGCCATGCCCAACCCCGCGTTGGTGGAGGGCCAGGTGTTCGTCGTCGTCCCCCAGCTCGACCGGATCTATCTCACGCTCGATGCCGACGGCGACGAGCACTACCAGCCTCATGCGATCCCCCTCGCCGGAGGTGAGCCCGAGCCGGTGTGGCCCGACCGCTTCCCGGGCACCCAGGTGTACTTCGAAGCGGATCCGGACACCGGAATCGCGTCGCTCCTCGTTGCGCCTCTCGAGGACCCGATCATGACGTCGTACGTCACTGATCTGGCGACGCTCGAGCTGATATCGCTGGGTGAGTCGCGCTACGGCAACTTCGTGATCGGTCACAACGGGGACTTCTCCAGGCTGGCGCTGGCCGACGGCTACACCGCGGGCGACACCGTTTTGTTCCTGTGGGAGCGGGGAGTCGAAGGGAGGCGGCTGCTGGCCGGCACCGAGCTCGCCGACCGCAACGGGGCGCAGGTGACCCTGACCGGCTTCGGCGACGCTCACGTTCGGGACGACGGCGTCCTGGTGACGACGACGCTGTTCGACGACGGTGGCGGCCTCGCCGTGGTCCCGCTGCAAGGCGGAGCGCCCGCTCGGATTGCGATTGAAGGGACCACCCACGATGGCGCCGGTGAGCTCACCCACCTCGGTCATCTCGACGGTGACCGCTACGAGCTTGCCTACAACATCGACGGCTGTTCGTACGGCTACGTGGCCAGATTCGACCCTGCCGCACGGCGAATGCGCATCGACCGCTCGATCTGGGGTCATGGGCCACTCGCCGACGGCGTGGTGCAGGCCGCTCGATACGACCGTGCAACCGGGCAGTGGGCGCTGGCGTTCTCGACGGCCACGGCACCCGTGCAACTCTTCACGACCGACGGCACCGCGGTCGAACAGCACACGAACGAGGAGATCGACGGTGTCCCGGCGGCGAGTATGGCGGCGGGTGAAGACGCCTCGTACGTCTCCCACGACGGCACCCGGGTGTCGGCACGCCTGTATCTCCCGGCCGGAGGCGGGGAGGATCAACCGCACCCGGTGATCTACTACATCCATGGCGGCCCGCAGTCGCAGGAACGTCCGGACTTCACGTGGTTCTCGATGCCGTTGATCCAGCTGTTCACGCTGCGCGGGTTTGCCGTCTTCGTTCCGAACGTGCGCGGCTCCAGCGGCTACGGACTGGACTACATGAAGCAGGTCGACCGCGACTGGGGCGGAGCCGACCGACTCGACCACGTCGCCGCCGTCGAGATCCTGAGGGCCGATGAGCGCCTCGATGCCGGCCGGCTCGGCGTCATGGGGCGCAGCTACGGCGGCTACATGACCCTCACGTTGCTCGGCCGCCACCCCGAGCTCTGGGCGGCCGGTGTCGACATGTTCGGCCCGTATGACCTCTACTCGTTCATGGAGGCGTTGCCCGAGACGTGGAAGACGTATTTCTACCTCTCGATCGGCCACCCGGAGCACGATCGTGACCTGCTCGTCGATCGGTCTCCCAAGACGCATCTCGACGCACTCGCTGCTCCGATGCTGGTCATCCAGGGACGCAACGATCCGCGTGTCGTCGTGGGGGAGTCGGACACGCTGGTGGCCGATCTCCGCAACAAGGGCAAGGACATCGAGTATCTCGTGTTCGACGACGAGGGCCATGACATGGTCAAGCACGCCAACCGGGTCAAGGCGTACGCCGCAATCGTCGAGTTCTTCGAACGTCGCCTCGGATGACGACAGCTGCAACGGTCTATCGGGCCGGCACGGTGCTGACCATGGATCCGGCCCAACCCGTGGCCGAATGGGTGGCGGTCGCCGACGGCAGGATCGCTGCCGTCGGGAACGGGGAGCACCCTTCAGGAAGCGTGGTGGACCTCGGGGATGTCACGGTGCTGCCTGGGTTCCACGATGCGCACGTTCATCCACCACTCGGCGGGCTGGCGATGATCCGGTGCGATCTCCACGATCTCGCCACGCCGGCCGAGTACGTGGCCGCAGTCGCGGACTATGCCCGCCGTCATCCGGACGAACCGTGGATCCTGGGCGGGGGCTGGGCCATGGATGCATTCCCGCATGGCCGGGCCACGGCTGCGGCGTTGGACGCTGTGGTCCCGGATCGGCCGGTGCTCCTACACAGCCGGGAGGGGCATGCGGCGTGGGCCAACTCGCTGGCACTGTCGATTGCCGGGGTCGATGCCACCACGCCCGATCCTGCGGACGGCCGGATCGAACGCAGCGGCGACGGAGCTCCCTCCGGGACCCTCCAGGAGGGCGCTGCGGACCTGGTCGACCGTGTTGCACCAGACGCAACCGTCGCCGACTATGTACGTGCGATCGCCGCCGCGCAGCGGCATCTCCTGGCCTTCGGGGTCACGTCGTGGCAGGACGCCTGGGTGACGCCCGCCATGCAGGGTGCGTATGTGGAGCTCGACCGGGACGGTGGGCTGATCGGGGACGTGCGCGCAGCCCTGTGGTGGGATCGGGAACGCGGCGTGGAACAACTGGACGAGCTGATTGCGCGTAGCCACGAGGGATCACCGCGCATGCGACCCCATAGCGTCAAGCTGATGGTCGACGGAGTCTGCGAGAACGGCACCGCGGCGATGCGCAAGCCCTATGTGGGCACGACGAGCACCGGCCTCCAGTTCATACCGCGCGACGTGCTCCTCGAGGCGGTCCCCCAGATCATGGCGGCCGGGCTCCAGCCGCATTTCCACGCCATCGGGGATCGCGCGATCGGAGATGCGCTCGACGCAGTCCAAGCGGGCAATCCCGAGGATGTCGCCCGGGTCCGTCCCCACATCGCCCACATTCAGGTGATCGATCCTGGTGACGTACCGAGGTTCGCCGCCCTGGGCGTCGCGGCGAATGCCCAGGCCTACTGGGCTTGCCACGACCCGTGTATGACCGAGCTGACGATGCCGCGTCTCGGTGACGCCAGGACCGCTCTGCAGTATCCGTTCCGTACATTGCTCGACACCGGAGCGCGCCTGGTCGCCGGTTCCGACTGGTCGGTATCCACCGCAAACCCGTTCGAGCAAATGGCCGTGGCGGTGACTCGCTCACAGCCCGGTTTTCCGGAGCCGTTCCGCCCCGAACAGGCGCTCACTGCGGCTGAGATGCTGGAGGCGTTCACCACGGGCTCGGCCTGGATCAACCATGCCGAGCATCGAAGCGGAGCGCTACGGCCCGGCCTTGCCGCCGATTTCGTGATCACCGACCGGAACCCGCTTGCCTGTGCACCCGCAGCATTGAGCGACGTTCGAGTCGTCGCCACCTACGTGGCCGGAGCCCTCGTCGCGAGGGCCGACGGCGGACCCTCCTAGCGCGGATTCCTCCCGCTCAGCGCAGCCGCACGCTCGAGCGTGGTGGCATCCGCCGGCGCTTCCACGGGCTCGTGGAAGAAGTCGCTGGGGCCTTGCGCCTGTGCTCCCTCGACGATGCCGAGCACTGCCGCTGCGATGTCCTCGTCGGTCTGGAATTCGACAACTGCCGATTGGGCGAGGTCCCAGGCGTGAAGGGTGAGCTCCATCAACGTGATGCCTGCGGCGGCCGGTGCAGGCATCTCGCCCGGGCCGAAGGTGACCGTGCCGTCGAGTGCGCCGTCGGCGGACCATGCGGCGGTCAGGTCCTGGGCCATCGTTGCGTACGTCGCCGGCCAATTCGGGTCCGCGGCGAAGTCGGGGGCGTCCCCTTCCATCGCGGCGCCCTTTCGCGCTGCGTTGGCCGAGTACGGCAAGAAGCCCGTGATGTGGTTCACCAATCCGCGAACATCCCACTCAGCACAGGTCGAAGGCGCATCGAGGTCGAGATCGGGAAGTCGACTGGTGAGGTCGGCAGCGGCGGTGGCGGCACGGCTGATCATGTCGGGCATCGACATTGGAGAACTCCTCCTGTGGGGGACTGCAGAATCACGACGAACAGCACTGACGGGATTCGACAGGTCGCCATTGATTGCCGCGTTCAGACGTTGTTCAGGTCGATCACCAAGGTCTGGAGATCGGTGAAGTCCTCGAGCCCGCCGCGGCCCCAGCCGGTGTCCGTCCCTGCGGCCCCACCGAAGGGCTGGAAGGTCTCCCAGAAGTCGGTTGAGTCGTTGATGACCACGGTGCCCGAACGGATCCGGTCGGCGTACCAGAACGCCTTGTCCAAGCTGCGGGTGAACACCGCCGCCTGGAGCCCGAGCCGGGTGCGGTTGGCCAGGGCGGCTGCTTCGGCGTCGTCGGGTGCCGAGAGGACGGGCAGCACCGGCCCAAAGGACTCCTCCTGCGACACGGCGGACTCCTCGGGAACCCGGTCGATCAGGGTGAAGTCGTAGTAGAGATCCGTCGGGTAGCCGGGGGCGCGGCCTCCGCCGACCAGCACCTCGGCGCCACGCGCACGTGCGTCGGCGATGTGGCGGTCCATCTTGTCGGCGGTCGCCTGGTTG
>DATHZQ010000017.1:0-19557 GCA_035458525.1 Acidimicrobiia bacterium | reverse complement strand
ATCCAGTATTGCTATCGCCGCTACGGGAGGGAGCGAGCGGCAATGGTGTCCAACGTCATCACCTACCGGGCACGCTCGGTGTTGCAGGACGTTGGCAAGGCGTTCGGGCTCACCCAGGCGCAAGTCAACGCCCTCACGAAGTATCTCGACACACGAAGCCCCCAAGCCATCGCCGCGTCCGTCGAGCTGCCGGCCGGATTGACCTCCGAGCTGATCTACGACGTGTGCAGCAGGCTCGATGGTTTTCCTCGCCATCTCGGCATTCACTCCGGCGGGATGGTGGTTGCCAGGCGGCCGCTGTGGGAAGTGGTGCCGATGGAGTGGGGGCGCATGGAGGACCGCTCGGTGCTGCAGTGGGACAAAGACGACTGCGCCGCCATGGGGATCGTCAAGTTCGATCTGCTCGCTCTGGGAGCGATGAACGGATTGCATCTCTCGGTCGATGCGATTCGAGACATGCACGGGATCGACATCGACCTGGCCACGATCCCTCAGGAGCCCGTGATCTACGAGATGCTCACCAGGGCAGACACGGTGGGGGTCTTTCAAGTCGAGTCACGGGCGCAGATGGCGACGCTGCCGCGCATGAAACCCAAGACCTTCTACGACTTGGCGATCGAGGTCGCTCTGATTCGTCCCGGCCCGATCCAAGGACATTCGGTCCATCCGTTTCTGCGGCGACGCAACGGTGAAGAGCCGATCCGTTACCCGCATCCACTTGCGGAGCCGATCTTGAAGAAGACGATGGGCGTGCCGGTGTTCCAGGAGCAGCTGATGGAGATGGCGCGAATCTGTGCCGGGTTCACGGCAGGCCAGTCCGACCGGTTGCGGCAGGCGATGACGCACAAACGCTCGGATGAGGCGATGGCGAAGCTGCGTGACGAGGTCTACGAGGGGATGGCCGGCAACGGGATCTCAGGCGCTGCCGCCGACGAGATCTGGGAGAAACTGCAGGGCTTCGCCTCGTTCGGCTTTCCCGAGTCGCACTCGGTTTCGTTCGCCTACATCGTCTACGCCTCTTCGTGGCTCAAGTACCACTGGCCCGCGGAGTTCTTCATGGGTCTGCTCAACGCACAGCCGATGGGTTTCTACACACCGAACTCCCTGGTGCAGGATGCAGTGCATCACGGCGTCGTGGTGTTGCCCCCGGACATCAACGTCTCTGAGTTCGACTGCACTGTCGAACTGCGCGATGCCGGTGAACATGACATCGTCGAATACCTCGGGATGCACTGGCGCCGGGGCAGGGGGGCGGTGGATGATCCGTTGCGGTCTGCGGTGGCACTCCGCATCGGCTTGCGCTACGTGCGAAATCTCGGGGATGCCGAGATCACTCGCATCGAAGCTGCCCGGCAGGTCGGAGGTCCGTTTGCCTCTGCGGAGGACCTCGCACAGCGCACCGGCCTGCCCCTTGATGCGCTCGAGACGCTGGCGGCCGCGGGAGCGCTCGTCCCGCTGGGCCTGGGTCGTCGGGAGGGGATCTGGGCGGCTGGCGCCCTGGCCGGCATGGGGCCCGACCGGCTCCCGCTGGCGTCAGGCACCGTCGCCCCCGACTTGCGCACGATGTCGCCTCACGAGTCGGTGCAGGCGGATCTGTGGTCGACCGGCATCGCCGTCACGCATCCGGTGAGCTTTCTCCGCAGCCGGCTCGATGCCACGGGATGCATGCGTATCGTCGATGCGCTCTCCCTTCGCAAACACGGCACCCGGGCGCGGGTGGGGGGGATCATCACCCACCGGCAGCGGCCCGGTACGGCCCGGGGGGTTCGTTTCCTCAATCTCGAGGACGAGACCGGGCTCCTCAACGTCGTGGTGCTCCCCCAGGTGTGGGAAGCGCACTACGAGATCGCCCGGAAAGCGGTCGGAGTCGTCATCGGCGGTGTTCTGGAATACCGCGACGGGGTGACCAATCTGGTGGCGCACCGTTTCGAGCACTGGCCCGTCGAAGGAATCAACAGTCGCGACTTCCGCTGACTGCGTTCGGGAAGCGCCAGAGTCGGTTCGGCAGACAACGTCAGATCGTGCGTGGCTTTGCCGCGTCATCGGTCCTCGAGCCGGCGGACCCCCATGTTCGCACCCTGTTAGCGAGCGACCGGTCGCAGGTCTTAGGATCGAGGAGCATCACGAAGGAGCGTGGCAAGTGGTGATAGCGGCCGAATTCACGACGGCGACCCTGGTGGCGTGGGTTCTCATTGGCTTGGCAGTGGGATTCATCGTCGGGTGGTTGCTGCGGCCTTGGCTCGTGCGCGATCGACTCACCGAGGAGTACGAGGAGCGGCTGGCGGCCCAACGCGGGCAGCTCGACGCCACCAAGGTCGAGCTGGCCGATGTGACGGCAGGCCTCGCCGAAGCGTCTACCGACCGGGAAGCCGCTCGTGCCGACGTGGTGAGGTTGGAGGCCGAGCTCGCCGCTGCAACCGCACGTGCCGCCGAGTTGGAGCGCGAGGTCGAGACCAGCGCGCTGGAGAAGGATGCGGAGATCGAGCGAGTCACCGCCGAGGCCGGCAAGGTCGGGGCGCTGGAGGCTCGCATCGCCGAGTTGGAGTCAGCGGCAACAGATCTGGAGGCAGCGAAGGCTGAGGCGGCGCGCCTCGAGTCGGAGCTGGAAGAAGCAACCGCCAAGGTCGCTGCTGCGGAGAGGGACGCCGCCGCCAAGATGGCAGAGAAGGACACCGCTATGGACCGTCTCGGCTCGGACGCAGGGAAGGTCTCCGGTCTGGAGGCGCGCATTGCCGAGCTCGAGGCAGCGAAAGCCGAGCTCGATGGAACGCTGCAAAGCGAGCGCAGCCGGCTGCAAGCCGAACTCGAGCAGGAGCGGAATGCGGCCGCAGAGCTGCGGTCCCGAGTGACGACACTCGATGACGGTGCCGGTCGGGCGGCTGCGCTGCAATCCGACCTGGATGCCTGCCGGGCCACCGTGGCGGATCGTGATCGCACCATTGCCGAGCTGGAGGCCGCCGCCGGCGATGGCAGATGACGCTGCAGCTCCTTCCGCCGAGCCAACAGTGATTGCGGCCGCACCGCGGCTCGTCGCGGTGCGGCGACGCACCCGAGCCGGAAGCGGTTGAGCCTGAGCCTCCCGTAGCGGAGCCGGAGCCGGCAGTCGCGCCCCCTCCCGACAAAGACACGGCGACCCGCAAGGTTGCCGAGATCGCGGCACGCACCCGGGGCGGCGGGCCCCTGGTGGAGGATGATCTCCAGCGCATCCATGGGATCGGACCGACGATCGCAGGCCTGCTCCGCGGGATGGACATCACGAGTTTCCGCCAGATTGCCCGCTTCGAGCCGGACGACGTTGCGTATGTTGCCGCCGCGCTGGACGCCTTCCCGGACCGCATCGGTCGCGACGACTGGATGTCCTGTGCGGCACGTCTCCATGAGGAGAAGTATGGCGAGCCTGCCTGACCCTGCGGTCAGCGCTGCGCCAGCACGTCGCGGATGATCCCCAAGGCGAGGTCGATGTCGGCGGCGGTGACGTGGAGGTTGGTTACGGCGCGGATGCTGGCGGCGCTCATCGGAAGCATGTGGACGCCCGCAGCCGAGCACCGCTCTGCGAAGGGGTTGGCGGCCATCGCCGTGACGTCGCAGTAGACCATGTTCGTTGCGACGGTCTCCGGATCGACGTCGATGCCGGGTATCTCTGCGAGTCCCGCAGCGAGACGAGCCGCGTTTGCGTGGTCTTCGGCAAGCCGCTCGATGTGGTGATCGACGGCGTACAACGCCCCCGCGGCCATCATGCCGGCTTGCCGGAACCCGCCACCGAACATCTGCTTGAAGCGGCGCGCCCTGGTGATCAGGTCCTGGCGTCCGACGAGCGCCGATCCCATCGGTGCGCCGAGCCCCTTGGAGAAGCACACGCTGACAGTGTCAAACCCGGCGGCGAGGTCGGCGAGCGCCTCGCCGCCGGCGACGGCGGCGTTCCACAGACGAGCGCCGTCCATGTGCGTCGCCAACCCGAGATCATGGGCAGCGCCGGCAACGGCGTCCAGCGCACGCCGCTCCCAGAAGGTTCCGCCGGCCGCGTTGTGCGTGTTCTCCGTGCACAGAAGGGTGACTGGCTGGAACAGCGACGAAGGCATCGATTTCGGAATCTCCGGTACGGCCTCGTGGACGGCATCGGTGGCGAACTGGCCGTTGTCGCTCGGAAGAAACTGCAGCGTTACTCCCGAGAGTGCGTATGGCGCTCCGAGCTCGTGCACGTGGATGTGTGCCTCTTCAGCGGCCAGCACGACGTCCCCCGGCTCGGTATGGGTGCGGAGCGCCACCTGGTTCGACATGGTGCCCGTCGGCACGTACATCGCATCGTCCTTGCCGAGCAGCTCGGCGACGCGAGCTTCGAGGGCGAGGACGGTCGGATCGTCGTGGTAGACGTCGTCGCCGACTTCGGCTTCGGCGATGGCGCGGCGCATGCCGGCTGTCGGTTGGGTCACGGTGTCGGAGCGAAGATCGATCATGCGGCAGATGGTATCGGCCGCCCGCTGGGCCGGTTGCGAGCGCGACCCCATCCCGAGCCGCTGGCTCGGTCCACCTGCGCCAGCCGGGCCGAGCGAGGACCGTCCGTCCAAGCCCGTCGGGGCGGGGCTCAGCCGAACGCTGAGTCGATGGGGGCCGGTTCCCACCTCCCCGCGTGACAAGTGGTGCGTCTTTCGCCTCTGGCGGCGGAGTCAACCCGCGTAGTTGCTGGACGCACGAAAGGTCTCTTCGAGGTGGACATTGACCAGCGCCGGCTTGCCGCTGGCGGCCGCACGCTCGAGGGCTGGGGCGAGCTCCGTCGCGGTCGTGACCAGCTCCCCGTGTCCTCCGAGGGCGGAGATCACGTCGTGATACGGGCGCCGGCCCAGATCGGACGCAACGACGCGCTCGGGATAGAACATCCGGTGGAACGTCTTGATGTTGTTCCACACACCGTCGTTGCCGACGACGCCGATGACGGGCAGACCGTGGCGCACGTACGTGTCGAACTCGAAGCCGTTGAAGCCGAAGCCTCCGTCACCGAAGACGATCCCGACACGCTTCTCCGGGTGAACCACGGCGGCCGCCAGGGCGAATCCCGGTCCGGTGCCGAGGGTGCCGGCCGGGCCGGGTTCGAGCACGTGACCGGGTGTCGCGACCTGCAGCCACTTGGCTGTGGTCGCCACGATGTCACCGCCGTCGACGGCGACGATGCTGTCTCCACCGAAGAAGGCGCCGACGGTGCGGCCGAAGTACTCGGGCATCACGAGGCCGTCACCGCCGGCGTCGGCGGCGGCATGGGCCGCCTTGCGGCGTTCGGTTTCGACGGCCTGGATCTCGGCGGTCCATGACCGCTCCGCGGACGGGGCGAACAGCGGGGCTTGCTTGGCGAGTTGGGTCAGGAACCGTCCGGGGTTGGCGACGACGGCGTGGTCGGCGGGTCGATTCCAGCCGAGCTTGGTGGGTTCTGCGTCGACCTGAATGACCGTTGCCTGCGGGCTGATCTTCTGCCCGTACCCCGTGCGGAAGTCCCAATCGACGCCGAGCGCCAGCACGACGTCGGCCCCGGCGAACGCATGGCTTCGCCCCCGTACTCCCAGCAGTGAGTGATCATGGGGGAGTGCGCCGCGGGCACCAGCGTTGGCGAACACCGGGGCGTGCAGCGCCTCGGCGACTTCGACCAGCGCGGCTGCTCCTTCTCCGCGGATGCCGCTGCCGGCGAACAACACGGGGCGATCGCAACTCGCCAGTACATGGGCGACGAATTCGACCGCCGCCGGGTCGGCGCCCACTGGTTCGGTGGCCCGATATCCATGGGGGAGCGGGGTGGTGTCGTCGACCATGCCGGATTGCACGTCGAGTGGCACGTCGATGAAGACGGGGCCGCCGCGGCCGCTGAAGGCGTGCCGGGCCGCAATGGCGATGTAGTCGGCGAGGCGTGCCGTCTCCCACGCGGTCGTCGCCAGTTTCGTGATGGTGCGGAACAGCGGCGGGTGGTCCATCTCCTGCAGCCCTCCGGCGAGTTCCTGCCTGATGAGGTGGCGGCCGCCGAGGACCAGCATTGGCGTGTGCGACATGTATGCGTTCATGACGGCGGTCACCGTGTTGGTGACGCCGGGAGCAGCCGTCACCGCAGCAACGCCGAGCCGACCAGTGAGGCGGGTGTAGGCCTCTGCGGCGTGGCCGGCCGACTCCTCGTGGCGGACGTCGACGATCCGGATTCCCTCCTCGACGCAGCCGTCCAGGATCGGCACGATGTGCCCGCCCGTGAGCGTGAAGACAGCGTCGACGCCTTCAGCCTTCAGCGCCCGCGCGATCAGCCGCCCGCCGTGGATCCTGCCCATGAGTCCTCGTTTCGCATCGATCTGGAGTGCCGGATGCTATTCGGCTCGGGGCGATCCGTCGGTCTCATGCGAAGTGACGGGGCTGGAGGAGCGCCACCAACTCGCCGTGCGCGGGCTCGTGGAGTTTCCAACTGCGGCCGAGCATCAGGTCGATGATGGCAACGGTGGCAGTCTTCATCTGGACGGCGCCACCGGTCAGATCCGCAACGAGTGCTCCCCAGGCGGGCTGATGCCCAACGATCATCAGTCGCTCGACCGTTTCGGCGGTGGTCGATACCACGCGCATGGCACTGGCTGCAGACGTGCCGTAGAGGCCCGGCTCGATCCGGATCGGAGCGCCCCATTCGCCGGCCTCGGCCGCGAGTTCGACGGTTCGCCGCGCCCGCACGGCTGATGACGACACAATCAGGTCCGGAACTTGCCCGATCTCTTCGAGCAACGTTCCCATCCGCCGTGCCGCCTCGACTCCTCGAGCGTTGAGGGGCCGGTCGTGGTCGCGCAGCGCTCCCGCCGACCAATCGGATTTGGCGTGCCGCATGACGAGCAGTCGCTTCATGGGGGCAATCTAGAGGACCGGCCGGTGGCGCAGTACGCTGAGCGACCGTCATGTCGTTCGAGTCATCGTGATCCTCTACACCACCGACGTCAGCGCCGTGACAGAGGCAGACCTGGAAGGTCCGTTCTTCGTCGGATGGCCGGATCCGCCAGACCCGGCGGCGCATCTTCGACTCTTGCGCGGCTCGGATCATGTGGTGCTGGCCGTCCACGACGGCGACAACCGTATCGTGGGGTTCGCGACGGCGATCACCGATGGGGTGCTCGCCGCCTACATCCCGCTCCTCGAAGTGGTTCCCGACTACCAGGGGCGCGGCATCGGCAGCGAATTGGTCCGGCGCCTCGTCGAAGCCATCGGGCCGATCTACATGGTCGATGCGATGTGCGATCCCGACCTCCAGCCCTTCTACCAGCACCTCGGACTGGCGCCTGCCACCGGGGTCATGTTCCGCAACCACTCGCGACAGCGCGGCCGTAGCTGATGGCAATGAACCCGGTGCCGCGCTCCGTTCAGCGCATGCGGGGCATGGTCGAGGGCGAGCTGCGGAAGGGCGAGGAGCTGCAACACGCCGTGCCCGTCTGGATCGGTGGGACGTACGTGCCGTTCCTGGGCTCGATCGTCGTGGCGGTGGCCTTGGCGGCGGGGATGGCGTCGGCGCTGGGTGCCAACGGTCTGATCGTCACCGCCGTCGGGGCCGCTACCGGTGCGCTCACCGGCCGATACATTGCGTTGCGGGCGGTGGGGGACCATCCGCTGGATGCCGCTGCGCTGCAGGTCTTTCTGGGCGTCACCCGAAAGCGCGTGCTGATCTACGAGCCGCGCAGCTGGGGCAAGCCGGGACGGTTGCTGGCCTCGATTCCGCGAGGACAGGTCGGTGACATCGTGCTGGTGCAGGGCAACTTCCTGCGCCCGTCGCGGCTGTCGTTCCTTGCGCCGAACGGTCTGCACACCTACGAGTGCTCGGGTTTGTGGAACGTCGACGATATCGTGGAGGCGCTCGGTCGTTAGCCGGTTGCGACGGCAGTCCACCCGCCGGGGTAATGGGTGACGATGCCGGAGGCGTCGACGGTGAGCTCGACCTCCGCAGTGGGGGAGCGGTAGACGTAGCGGTGGTCGCTGACTCGTGTGTAGTGCTGGGTGACGCGGCGCACCTCGTGCTCGGGAAACGCAACGTGAGCGACACGGACCTCGGCGGTCTCACCCACCTCGAGCGCAAGCCGGCGGATGGCGATGGTGTTGGTGGCCGGTGTCCACGAGAGATCTGCGTCGATGGCTCCAAAGAGGTCGACAACGGGCTCGTCCGTCACGCTCCACGCTCCCTCTCCGTCGGCGTGGAGTGCCAGCCTGCGATCGGTGGCGGCCCCCTGCACATGCGCTCCAACCGTGCGGGTGCGCCACCGGTGATCGGTGAGCACGCTGTAGCGGATCTCGTGCGGCAGTTCGTCGATGACGAGGAGGACGGTACCGGCGACACGGAACCCGTCGATGGTTGGTTCGATCACGGCGCGTTCGGCCCCGGGTCGGTCGTGGGGTTGCCAGAGGACTCCTGCCATCTCGGCGAGCCTACCCAGCCGGGATACCATGGGCATTTGTTCATGATGAGAAGGAGGCCTCATGGCGCTACCGGCGAAGCTCGCAGAAGCGTTCAACAGCCAGATCACCCTCGAGTTCGCTGCGGCGTACCAGTACCTCGCCACGGCGGCGTGGCTGGAGTCCGAATCGTTCCCGGGCATGGCGCAGTGGATGCAGATGCAGTCGGAGGAGGAGTGGACGCACGGGATGCGTTTCTACCAGTTCGTGCTCGACCGGGACGCCTCCGTGAAGCTTGGTGCGATTCCGGCGCCGCACGACGTATTCGACTCGCCGTATGCCGCGTTCGAGTCCGCCCTCGTCAGTGAGCAACAGGTCACGGCGAGCATCAACGACCTCTATGCGCTCGCCACGGAGATGCACGACTACGCCTCTCTGCCCCTGTTGGACTGGTTCGTCAATGAGCAGGTCGAAGAGGAAGCGGCCGTCACCCAGATCATCGACGATCTGGAACGTGCCGGCGCCGACGGTCACACCCTGCTGATGCTCGACCGGGAACTCGGGGCGCGCCCTCCGGTCGAGGCCTGATCCTGTGACTTGTGGACGTAGCGCATAGGCTGGAGGCGACGACGCTGTTTGCGACGGACGAAGGAGGGCGTACGGCCGTTGGGGACCGGCCCTACTGATGACCGAGGTGTCGAACCGCACGAATGAGCTCGGCGATCCGGTGGTACCGTCAGGTGCAAATGATTCGCGAGCAGCGCAGGACAACCTGCCGTTGCTTCTCACGTCGTTCGTAGGGCGCGGGCGCGAGGTCACGGAGGTCGTTCAGCTGCTCGAGACCGGCCGACTCGTCACCGTCACCGGCGTCCCCGGAAGCGGCAAATCGCGACTGGCGATCGAGACCGCCCGGGCCCTGCGTTCTCGATACGAACACGGCGTCCGCTACGCCAACCTCGCCGCGTGCGCAGACGACGAATCGACGGCTGAGGCCATCGCTTCTGCGCTCAAGCTGACGACTGCGACCAACGCGGTTGGCGTGACGATGCCCGGCACCAGTACAGCTCGAGCAGCCGTCGACACGGTGGCCGGTTACGCGGCAAATCGTGAGTTGCTCTTGGTGCTGGACGACGCCGAGCATGCGGCCCGCGCCGTCGCCCGTCTCGCGACGGTGGTGCTTCCGCAGGCGCCGCGGCTCCGGATTCTCGTTGCGAGCCGCGTGTCGCTGACGGTCGGCGGCGAGTTGGTGTGGCAGGTCCCGCCTCTCGAGGTGCCGGGTGCTGCTGACCCGATGGATGTCGTGGCCACCGCCGACGCAGTGCGCATGTTCTTGGATCGCGCCCGCGCGGCAGGTGCCAACCTGCAGCTGACGCCCGAGACGTACCAGCCGATCGTCCGCATCTGCCGTCGCCTCGAAGGCAACCCGCTCGCACTGGAGCTTGCGGCGTCACGTGTGAAGAGCCTCGGGCTTCGCGAGCTCAGCGAGCGCCTGGAATCGAGCCTCGAGCTGCTGGCGTCGTCGGGCCGGCAGACGTCGGGCCATCACCAGACCCTGCTCGGCGCCATCGAGTGGGGCTTCGATCTTCTCTCCCGAGTCGAGCAACGGCTGTTTGCCGCCCTATCCGTGTTCCGCAGCGATTTCCTGCTGGAGGGCGCCGAGGCAGTTGCCGCCGCCGCCGACATCGCCGGCACCGAGGTCGTCGATCTCATGGGCTCGCTCGTCGACAAGTCCATGGTCACGGCGGAAGGCGAGGCGGGCAGGCGCCGCTACCGCATCGGCGAGGCGCTGCGAGAATTCGCGGCCGGCCGTCTCGAGGCCGACGGTGGAACGCTCGCAGCGCAGCGCAGCCATGCCTTGTACCACCGCGACTACGTTGCGAAGCGGGCACCCATCGTTCAGCGGAGTTTCGACGTCGACGCCCTGGATCAACTCGACTGGTCCCAGCCCGACCTCATTGCTGCGATGGAGTTTCTCCTCGAGTCCGGCGATGCCGAGACGGCACACGAGATGGTGTCGGGCTTGTACTTGTTCTGGTTCGCTCGGCGCCACAAGGCGCCGGCGGCGCTCGCCGCCCGCATCATCGCGATGCCGCAACCCGTCGCTGAGGCGGTGAAAGCACGAGCCACCGGCGGCGTCGGTCTGCTCGACGTCATCGAAGGTCGGACGGAGCAGGGATCGCGCCGGCTGCTCGAGGCGCGGGCCATCGCCGAAGGGATCGGCCTCGTCGAGACGGTCGCCGAAACGACGATGTACCTCGGATTCGTGGCACAACAGCAGATGCGGCTCGAAGATGCCGCTACCCAGCTCCGTGATGCTCAACGCCGCTTCGAGGAAGCCGGGGTCGCTTGGGGGACGGCTTGGTCCACGTGGTTCCTCGGCGTGACCGAGATCATTCGGGGTGATCCGTCCGCCGCTGAGCCGCATCTGGAGGCCGCGCTCGACGCGTTCCGCAACGTTCCGAGTGACTACGGCGTTGCCAACACGCTCTCCATGCTGGGCGGGGCGCGTCGCATGCAGGGCGATGTGCGCAGCGCCATTGCCATGCATCGGGAGAGTCTCGATTTGCTGACGACCGCCCACGATCGCCAGGGCATCGCCTCCGCATCTGCGTCGCTTGGCCTGGCCTACCGCGACGCCGGCCAGCTCGACGAGGCGGCGGTCCAGTTTGGCGAGGCCATCCGCATCGCCCGTGGTCTGGGCAATCGACCCTGGCTCGCCGAGCTGTTGTACCTCCAGGGCGAAACCGAGCTCAGCGCCGGCGAGATGGATGAAGCACGGGAGTCCCTGGAAGAGGCGCTCGCCGTGGCCGTCGATCTCGATGAGGACCAAGCGCGGGGTGCGGCCAAGGCGGCCCTGACCAGCCTTGCGTGGTGGTCGAGCCGGTCGGGGTATCTGGAGCGCGCCGTCACGCTGTTCGCCGCGGCCGACAACGTGGCGGACGTGCCGAGAACGCACCTGGTGATGAAGGCGCCCGCCGACCCCGAATCGGCGCTCATCGAAGCGCGTTCTCGTCTCGGAACCCAGGTCTACGAAGCGCTCCGCGCCGGCGGCCGGACCATGTCGCTCAGAGAAGCCATCGATTACGCCCGTGAGCCCATCGGGGAGGAGCCCAGCTTTGGGCTGCGGAGAGCACTCACCCTCGAAGAGGTCGAACTGGGGGAGCGGGTCAGCGCAGAGCTCTCCGCCATCGGCGATCGCCGTGAGGTGCGGGTCGCCGGGATTCGATTGGCAGGTAGACGGCGGCGCCCATCCGGCGAGAAGGCGGCCCTGCCCCGCGACCTGCGAAACAGCGGGCGGTTCTGGCTCCTCATGGGTTTCGGAATCGGCGTGATGTGGCTGTCGCTCTATGCCTTTCCCGGCACCAGAGCCTGGTGGGAGGAGCGCGATCTCGTCATCAACCAATGGTTCGCAGCCCGCCGCACCGATCCGCTGACCGATCTCATGGACGTCTTCCATGCGATGGGGTCGGTATGGTTCTTCCGCCCGCTGCGCTGGGCGATGCTGCTGGCCCTCGTGTTCTTCAAACGGTGGCGGCACTTCTTCGCCGCGATCATGGTGTTCGTCCTCGTTGAGATCATCATCGGGGCGATGGCCGAGAGTATCGGCCGGCCTCGCCCGTTCGTTGAGATCCTGGCGCCCTGGCGCGGCTTCTCCCACCCGTCCGCACCGGTGGCCTCCGTCGCCGCGACCTTCGGCGTCATCGGGCTCGCCCTCATCCCGAGGGGTAAGTGGCGATCTCGCTGGGCGCTCTTCTCCGGAGTGTTGCTGCTCGTCCTGATCGTGGCACGGACCTACCTTGCCGTCGATCACCTCTCTGACGGTCCGGTGGCTGCAATCTTCGGCATCGCCATGGCCGTTGTCATCTTCCGCCTCTTCGCCCCCGATTCGGTCTTCCCGGTCGACTACCGGCGTGGCACAACCGCTCACCTCGACATCTCGGGAGCTCGGGGCCAGGCGATTACGACGGCGGTTGCCGACCAACTCGGCATCGCGGTCACCAAGATCGAGCACTTCGGTCTGGAGGGTTCCGGTGGCTCGACGCCGCTCCGCCTGACCGCTGCGGGTGATCCGGACACCCACCTGTTCGCCAAGCTGTACTCCACGAGCCACCTGCGGGCGGACCGCTGGTACAAAGTGGGTCGGACGATCCTCTACGGCGCCCTCGAAGACGAGGTGCGGTTCACGTCGGTACGCCGGTTGGTCGAGTACGAGGACTACATGTTGCTCCGGATGAAGGTGGCGGGCGTTCCGTCGGCCGAGCCATACGGATTCGTCGAGATCACTCCCGAGCGGGAGTACGTCATCGTGACGGAGTTCCTCCAGGATGCGAAAGAGATCACCAAGGCGGACGTCGACGACGCGGTGATCGACGATGGACTGTTGATGATTCGGCGGCTGTGGGACGCCGGACTGGCGCACCGCGACGTCAAGCCGGCCAACGTCTTGGTCAAGGACGGCCGGATCAGGCTCATCGACGTGGCCTTCGCCACGATCCGGCCGTCACCGTGGCGGCAAGCCGTGGACCTGGCGAACATGCTCATCATCCTGGCGCTGCAAACGGATGCGGAGCGGGTCTACAACCGTGCGCTCCGGTATTTCGCCCCGGGCGACATCGCCGAGGCGTTTGCGGCCACGCGAAGCGTCACGATCCCGTCGCAGTCCCGATCGCAGCTCAAGGCAAAGCGTCGAGAGGGGCGCGACCTGATCCAGCAGTTCCGTCAACTGGCGCCGGCTCGCGAGCCCATCGCAATCCAGCGCTGGAGCGCACGCCGGATCGGGCTGACGCTCGGGGCGGCTTTTGCGATCGCCGTGCTCGTCAGCCTCTTCCTTCAGAACCTGACGTCAGGGGGGCTCGTGTGAAACGGTGGCGCACGGTTGCTCTTGCCGCCGCGGTCATGCTGGTGGCTGCCGCATGTGCGGGAGAGGTGGGCGCCGGGACCCCGGTGTGCCTCGAATCGCCCGACCAGTCCATCGCCGCCGTGACGATCCTGCAACTGCAGGCGGTTCCGGATGCCACGTGGGGTCCGTGCATCGCAGAGCTGCGGGTGGGTTGGGAATACGGCGAGTACCTCTCCCAGTCGGGGCAGTCATCATTCTGGTTGGACTCCGATCGGATGGGCGACCGATTCATCGAGGCGCGGCTGACGCCGGCGTGTGACACCACCGGCGCGTTGCCGGCGAGAAGTCCTTCATCCGGCATCGAGCGCTTTGTGAGGGTCCAGGAGTCCCCGGGCCCGATCCAGGTGGCCATCATCCCGGTAGCGGCCCGTCACGGCATCTACGCCAGCATCGTCCTCGCCGAGCTCGATGGTGCGACCGTAGAAGGGCGCCCGCTGATGCCGTTCGTGCCGGTTTCGAACGCCGAGGTTTCCGTGCAGATACAACGGGCGCTCAGCAACGGGCAGATCGCGATGATCGTGGACGATCGCGAGGTGGCGACCGGAACCGTCGAGCTGCGCAGATCGGGCGACGACCCGGAGTTCGGTATCAGCGTCGAGGAAGCGATTGAAGACCTCGAAGACGATCTCGGTGATCCGCGCTATCGCGCCGAGTGGTACCACCGATTCCCAGGTGGCTGTATCACCTACGTCATCAACGCAGAAGGTTCCGGAGCCGAGACGATCGTGTCGGACATCGACGATGTACTCGGGTTCTTCCCGCTCGCCGAGTTGCGTCGCAGCGCTGCCGATCAGGGCTTCGACGTCTGAAGCTGCTCTGCCTCCAGATCGGGAGGAGCCTCTCGCCAGCTCTTGTTGGCTCGCCAGAACACGTAGGCGATCGCCCCGAACGGGATCGGGAGGAAGTACGTCAAGAACCGGAACACCAGGATTGCGGCGACGACTTGGGCACTCATCGCGTCGTTCATCCCGATCGTCAACGCCGCTGCGTAGCCGAGCTCGACGACGCCGACGCCGCCCGGAGTGATCGGCAGCGCCGAGATCAGTCGGACGAAGGCAAAGGCCGCCAGCACCGTGATCCAACTCAGCTCGTCTTCTGCGACGCCAACGTGACGGAGCGCGATCAGCAACACGAGGTAGAGCGAGAAGTGGCTCACGAAGGATGCCAGCGTCAGCCAGATCCACCGGGTTCGCAGCAGATCGATCGTGTCCTCTCGGAAGCGGACGGCGGAGTCCCCGACGGTTGTGACAGCCGGCCGGCGGAAGAGGCCGCGGAGCCAAGAGAGGGCATTGCCCAAGCCGTCGCCGACGCGACGGGCCATCGCCCCGCTCTTCAGCACGAGAGCGAACAGCCCGATGGCCACGCCGAGCGCGATGACCCCCGCTGCGGCGGCAGTGAGCAGCGCAGCCGACACGTCGCCGGTCAACGCCAGCAGCGCCAGCGCCACAACGGGGAAACCGAGCTTCATGAAGTTGTTCCAGATGCCGCTGACGACGACCGAGCGGGTGATGGCCGCAATGGTGAATCCCCAGGACCGATACATGGCATAGGTGACGCCGACACCGATCGCACCCCCGCCGGGCAGCGTGTTCGAGATCGCCGTCGACGCCTGATTCACCACGGCCGCCTGTCCGTAGCGCAGCCCCGGCAAGGCGGCGACCATCACGAACCAATACGTGACCAGGTTCCACAGTGCGACCAACAGGAGCGTGGCCACTTCGAGCCACGTCATGTCGGCGATGGTGGCCCACACATCCGAGTAGTTGGCGATGCGGGGCAAAACCCCAACGAAGATGCCCGCCACGATGGCGATCGAGATCACCGCTCGCAAGACCTGCATCACGCGTTTGCGCCGAGTGGGCGCCGGGCCGGCGTCGCCGCTGCCGTTAGAGCCCTGTGCCATGGCCCGACTCTATCGGGTCCGACCCGCCCCTCGGCTCATGCGGACATCTGGTCGGCAATGAGGGCCAGTCGGCGTTCCCGCCACCACTGAACGACCGCCGCCGAGGCGAGCACCACCGCCGCACCGAACGCCACGCCGGCCACCACGTCGGTGAGCCAATGTGCACCGAGATAAATGCGGCTACCCCCCATGACCAAGGCGAATGCGGCCGCCGCCAGTTCGAGGTTGCGCCGGCGTGGGCCGGCCGACACCAGACACACGGCCAACGACAGCGCGACGACGGCTCCGGCGACCGAATGGCCGGAGGGGAACGAACCCGATTCGACGTCGACGAGCGCTACGGGGGGGCGGGCACGGTCGTAGAGCGCCTTGAGCGAGCCGATGAACGGCTCCGAGAGCGCGATGGCGAGGAGCCAGGTCGCCAGGGCCACCCACCTGCGCCGCCATGAGAGGTAGATGGTCATCACGAGACGCAACGGCCAGACGAACAGTGAACTGCCGAGGAAGTCGAGCGCATGAGCGAGGACGGTGAGTGGCCCCCACTTGATGGGATAGGTGACGTCGTAGATCGCTTTGTCGAACTGTTCGATCGCATCGCGTACCGGCGGGATCGCCATTGCAATGAACAGGCTCAGCGCGATGAACAGCAGGCCGACGGCGAATCGCACCGCCCTCGGATGGTCTTGGACCAGCAGATGCTCGATGCTGCTGTGCCCGTCGTCCGGCGTGTGCTGCGTCGTCATCCTGTGCAGTCTTGCCGCGTTGTCGAGACCACGCATCCTCCGCCGGTCAGGTGGCCATCGCTTCCACTACGTAGTCGATGGCGGCGGTCAACGTCGTCACATCTTCGGGCTCCACGTTGGGGAAGCAGGCCAGCCGCAGCTGGTTGCGTCCCAGCTTGCGGTAGCCAGAGACGTCGAGGATTCCTTGACGGCGCAGCACAGATTCGAGGTCGTCGGCGGCGATGTGGTCGGCGAAGTCGATCGTCGCCACCGTTGGGCTGCGCTCCTCGGGGGCGGAGACGTAGGGCTGTGCCCACGGCCGCGCCTCTGCCCAGTCATAGATCGCATCGGAGGAGCGACGGACTCGTCGTTCCACCTTGGCGAGCCCTCCCCGCTCATTCATGGCGTCGATCTGGTGTCGGAGAAGGAAGAGGGTGGCGAGGGCGGGCGTGTTGTACGTCTGGTCCTTGCGCGAGTTGGCAACGGCGAGCTTCAGGTTCAGGAAGGGCGGGATCCAGCGTCCCGAAGCTGCGACCAGCTCGATGCGGTCGATCGCAGCGGGGGAGCAGAGGGCCACCCACAGGCCACCCTCGGAACCGAACGCCTTCTGCGGCGAGAAGTAGTACACATCGAACGCTCTGGGGTCGACGCGGACTGCACCCGCCGCCGAGGTCGCATCCACGGCAATCACGGCAGTGCTGCCCTGCGGGCGGCCGAGCGGCATCATCACTCCGGTCGAGGTCTCGTTGTGCGTCTGGGCGACCACGTCTGCGGTCGATGCGGGTACGTCGTGGGGATACGTTCCCGGCGCCGACTCAGCGATGTCGGGCGTCTCGAGATGCGGAGCGCCTTTGGCCACCGCCGCGAACTTCCCCGAGAACTCTCCGAACACCAGATGCTGGCTGCGGCGCTGGATGAGCCCGAAGGCGGCGGCGTCCCAGAAAGCGGTTGCACCCCCAACGCCCAGCACGACCTCGTAGCCGTCCGGCAAATCGTAGAGATCCTTCAATCCGGATCGGATCGCTCCGACGACGCTGCGCACCCCGCTCTGGCGGTGGCTGGTGCCCATGTAGGTCGCCCCCGTGGCGGCCAACGCCTCGAGCGCCGCGACGTCGACCTTGGAGGGTCCGGATCCGAAGCGACCATCGCCCGGAAGGAGCTCGGACGGAAGGGTGATGTCGGATGGGGCTGCCATGGGCTCCTGCCTGAAGTCGAGATTCAGCAGCCGAGGCTACTGCGGCCGGGCGAGCAGCGAGTCTCGGCCCGGCGGGTTCGGCCGGGCGGGTTGGTGAGTAGCCTCCGGCGCATGAGTGAGCTCTCGCAACGCGTTGAAACCTTGGCCGTCTCGGCCACCATGGCCGTATCCACGAAGGCGAAGGAGATGAAGGCCGCCGGACTGCCCGTGATCGGATACGGGGCGGGCGAACCCGATTTCCCGACGCCACCTTCGATCGTCGCTGCCGCCGAGGCGGCATTGCGCGATCCGAAGAACTACCGGTACTCGCCTGCACCAGGACTCCCCGAGTTGCGCCAGGCCGTCGCCGACAAGACGTTCCGCGATTCCGGCTTCGCCGTCGAGGCCTCGCAGGTCATCATCACCAACGGCGGCAAGCATGCGGTCTACAGCACCTGTCAGGTGCTCATCGATCCGGGCGACGAGGTCTTGCTGCCCGCGCCGTACTGGGTCACCTACCCGGAAGCGATCCGACTCGCCGGCGGGAAACCCGTCGTCATTCCCAGCAGCTCGGCGTCGGGCTATCGCGTGAGCGTCGAACAGTTGGAAGCGGCGAGGACGCCGCAGACCAAGCTGCTGGTCTTCGTGTCGCCGTCCAATCCGAGCGGTGCCGTGTACCCGGAGGACGAGGTGGCTGCCATCGGCGCATGGGCCGCCAAGCACGGCATCTGGGTCATGACCGACGAGATCTACGAGCACCTCACCTATGGAGGCGCTGCCGCAGCTTCCATGCCCGTCGTTGCGCCCGAGATGGCCGACCGCTGCGTCGTCGTCAACGGCGTGGCGAAGACCTATGCCATGACCGGGTGGCGGGTTGGCTGGCTGATTGGCCCGCCGGCAGCGGCTGCGGCGGCGTCCCGGCTCCAGTCCCACATGACGTCCAACGTCAACAACGTCGCGCAAGTTGCGGCGGCGGCTGCCGTCTCGGGACCCCTCGACGACGTGCTGCGCATGCGGGAGGCGTTCGATCGGCGCCGGCGCACGATGCACGAGATGCTGAACGCCGTGCCGGGCGTCGAATGCCCCGAGCCACAGGGTGCGTTCTATGCCTTTCCCAACGTCGAAGGTCTGCTCGACCGGCAGCTCGGATCCGGCTCGGCAGCCACCACGCTCGAGCTGTCCAGTCACCTGCTCGACGAGATCAACATCGCGGTGGTCCCCGGCGAGGCGTTCGGCGCCCCGGGCTGCATCCGCCTTTCCTATGCCCTCGGTGACGAGGACCTCGCCGAAGGCCTTCGCCGCCTCCAAGATCTGGCGAAGTAGCGCACCCAGCCCGCGGGCCGGGGGGTTGGTGCGAGGGAATAGTCCCCCACGAAGTGGGGGAAGGTACCGCCGCCGCAGGCGGGGGTAGGGGGTGTTCCCGGGCTACTGCTCGAGCATTTCGAGTACCTGCCGCCACGGTTTGCGTGCGGGATCTAGCAGCTCGAAGTGGCCGACGTCTTCGAGTTCGATCAGCGTCGCCGGGTGGGCAGCGGCGAACCGCCGGCTCTGTTCGACCGGCACGAGGTGATCGGCCGTGCCGTGGACCAGGATGGTACGAGCGGACACGTGCGGCTTTGTCGACAGCAGCGCTGCATACGTCTCGGTGGGTGAGCGCCCAACGAAGCGGGCAATGCTGTCGTCGCCCACGCCGCTCTCATGGGCGGAGCGAAGGTCAGTCAACGAGGCAAGCCCGACGACCGTGTCGGCGTCGACCTCCGGTGCGGCGAGCAGCGCGAGGTGGCTGCCGGCGGAATGCCCGATGAGCGTCAGGCGGGTCGGATCGGCGTTCGGTTGGACCCGAGCGAGACGAATCGCGGTGAGCACATCTTCGAAGCTCGCCGGCCACCCGCCGCCGACGTCGAGTCGCCGGTATTCGACGTTGGCCGTCAGCCAGCCTCGGTGGGCGAGGTCCGCCGCCAGGCCGTCCATGGTGTCGCGGGTCCACTCGCTTCGCCAGAATCCGCCGTGGAGGAACACTGCGACCGGATGGGGTCCCGGTCCCACTGGACTGCGGACATCGATGACCTGCTCCTGGTGATCGCCATATTCGATCGTCTCGACGGGACTCGACGCGCGAGTCCGAAGGATGCGCAGCGCATCTCGATACCCGATCACGCCCCGGCCGTAGATCGCATAAAGGCATGCCGGCGCCGTGACCGAGTGCCGCCGCCACGCCTCTCTTCGCATGATGTTGGAGATGTGGATCTCTACCGCCGGCAACTCACTGGCGACGATGGCGTCGTGCAGCGCATAGCTGGAATGGGTGAAGGCCCCGAGGTTCAAGACCAGGCCATCCGCATCTTCCCGAGCCTGGTGCAGGCGGTCGATGATGGCGCCCTCGTGATTCGACTGGAAGCTGCTCACCTCGAGACCGAGTTTCGAGCCCCATGCGGCCACTTGCCGCTCCAAGTCCGACAGCGTCGTGGTGCCGTAC
>DATHZQ010000016.1:0-10907 GCA_035458525.1 Acidimicrobiia bacterium | reverse complement strand
GATGACGGGTCCTACGACATCTACTTCGGTCCAGAGCCGCCTGCCGGGCACGAGGACAATTGGCTCGAGACCCTCCCCGGCAAGAGCTGGTTCGTAGCCCTCAGGATGTACGGCCCGGAGCAGCCGTGGATCGACAAGACCTGGCGGCCCGGCGAGATCGAACGACAGGCCTAGGTGAAGACGAATGATCTGGGCGCTCCTGGCAATTCTCGGTGTTCCCATCTGGTTGGTGGTGGGAGCTCTCACCGCAGCCATCTTCTCCCGCCGAAGGTTCAAGGCGCAGCCGGGTGTATTCCGTCTCAAGCAGCGGGAGCCGGGTCGAGAGCGGTGGCCCCGGCGCACTGCGTACGGGCGGGTTGTTCACGACGTGCTGGTGGTGAACGCCGGTATTGCGCTGGTCCGCACCGCCGTCAGGGGCGTGCAGTCGATCGAGGAGCATTCTCGCCGAGAGCCGGTGGCCGGCATCGACCAGGCCGAGATCTTCGAGCTCACGTTCGACGACGGCTCGCACCTGTACATCGCCGTCGACCGGTCCGCGGCGAGGTACATCCAGTCCCTCCGGGGTGACGGTGACCGGCTTCGACGGAAGGAAGAGGAGCAATGAGCGAACCGAGGGTGAACGATGAACCCGCTCCGCTGCGGCGACGAGCAGAGTCCGCCGCCGCGGCCGGAGTTGTGTACTCCATCCTTGCGGTCGTAGCGCTGGTCACCGTCCAGTCGGTTCCTCCCGCTTCCTCGACGGAAGCGGTGTGGAACGAGTGGATCGGAGAGGCGTCCAACCGGGCAGGTCTTGTTGTAGCCCTGAGTCTCGCCAGTATCTCTGCTGTGGCATTCCTCTGGTTCGTGGCAGTCGTTCGCCGCAGGATCGGGGACCGTGAGGACCGGTTCTTTGCGACCGTGTTCTTGGGCTCTGCGCTCGTTCACGTTGCGTTGTGGCTGGTCGTCATGTCGATCCTCGCGGCCCCTGCGATGATCAACACGGAGGACATGCCCCTCGAATGGGACGTCTTCCGACTGGCGGAAGGCACCGCCATCGGAATCCTTCTCGTGGCGGCACCGCGGATTCAGGCCGTATTCGTAGCCAGCACGTCCACCATGTTCCTCCGCACCCGGGTCGTGCCCACATGGCTCTCGTATGTGGGCTACGTCCTTGCCGTCGTTATGTTCATCGTCCCCATCGTGACCACGCCGGTAGGACTCGGGTTGCCCGCGTTCGTCCTGGTGGCCAGCGTCACGATTTTGTTCACCCGTCGCCGCATCGAGCACGACAGCACATGATGCGGCGCGATCCCCTTCCGGCAAGCGCTGCACCGGGACGCTTTGCAGCCTGGACGCTGGTTGCGAGACCGCTAGTTCCCTGGGAAGCGTGACTGTGGATCTGGGCAAACTCGACGCGGGCGCCGCGCTGGCGACCCGCGCCGCCTTCGGGATGGGCGACGAGATCGGAATCGATGACACGGTGGGAGAGGTCAACGACATCACAAGTCGGACCACGGTGATCCGCATGCGGGACGGACGTCACGTCCACATCCCCAACGTGGAGATGCTCAAGAGGACGGTCACGGTCTACACCGCGGCTGACGAAAGGAGATCGGCAGTCGAGGTCATCGTGGGTTTCGAGACCGATCTCGATCGCGTCCGCTGCGTGCTCCGTACTTCGCTCGATGGTGTCGAGGGCATCAGACGTGTGGGCTCGATCCGCAGCACGGTTGTCGCCTCGGGTATCGAATTGTCAATCCGCTTCTGGCATTCGTCGAGCGTGGAGTCCGGAACGACGCCAAGGACGCGGCGATTTCCGCAATCCTCTCTGCGCGGAAGGACGCGGGGGTGCGCTTCGCGCCGCCGACCGAAATCACCATGATTGACCGCCGCCGCGAGTCGACCTGAGGTCCGCAGCGGCATCGCCAACCACTGACCGGCAGCGTGTCCCAAGACCCTTGCCTCCACCCGTATAGCTCGATATTGCCAGCGATTCACCGGCTGCCCACACGGTCCGAATGTGAATAGAAGCTTCATGGGAGCATACGTACGATGGCGCTCTGCAGAACATCTGGTTGTCCATCTGCTGCTCCGATCATCCCTGGTGCGACGGCGACTGGCGCCGCACGGGGCCGAGACCCTTGGCCCTTCCTTCGGACGAGATCGATGATTACGGTGGGCGCAGCTGACATCGTTGGGAAGGGAATGACGATCATGCGCAGAGTATTTGTCCTTGCTGCCGCGATCCTGATGACGGTCGCCGCAGCCACGCCGATCGCCTCGGCTGGAGTGGGGGACGGTCCGCCTCCGGACTACTACGTCGACGAGGAGAGCCTGCCGTTCGACGCGCTGCCCGGCTTCGAAGACGCCGAGCGATACTGGGGCGTGCACATCGGCGCCGGGTACCGCATCGAGGTGCCGGCCAACTGGAACGGGGACCTCGTCATATGGGCCCACGGCTTCCGTGGCTCCGGCCTCGAGCTGACCGTGGACAACCATCCGTTGCGTGCGTTCCTGATCGCCAACGGCTATGCGTGGGCGGCGTCCAGCTACAGCCGCAACGACTACGACGTGGCCACCGGGGTGCAGGACACCCACGCGTTGCTCCAACGCTTCAACGGCATCGTGGCCAAGCCGGATCGGGCGTACCTCACCGGCGTGTCCATGGGCGGGCACATCACGGCAGCCTCGATCGAGCAGTACCCGAAGGCGTACGACGGTGCGCTGCCCGCGTGCGGCGTCCTCGGTGACTACGAGCTGTTCGATTACTTCCTCGACTTCAACCTGGCGGCGCAACAGCTGGGCACGGGCTCCTCGACGTATCCGGTCGATCCCCTCGCGTACGCCGGCGTGACGGTGCCGACGATCAAGGCCAATCTCGAGGCGTTCCCGGGCGGGTGGCCCGTCGTCTTGAATGCCGACGGGACCAACCTGAAGAACCTGACCGAGCTGCGGTCGGGCGGCGATCGTCCCAACTTCGATGAGGCATGGTTCTTCTGGAACACGTTCCCCGACTTCGCCACCGGCCCGGGCAACTTCCTGTTCGATCTCGGTATCGGCGACGGCACCCTGCCGCGGGCTCCGGGCAACGCCGTCGAGAACATCGACGTCGTGTACCAATTCGACACCGACCCGGCGCTGACCGCGGACGAGCAGGCGCTCAACGACTCGATTCTCCGTGTCGCCGCCGACCCGCAGGCACGCAAGCCGAACGGGCTCGCCCAGGTGCCGACGCTCTCGGGTGATATCGAGGTGCCGGTGCTGACGCTGCACAACCTCGGCGACCTCTTCGTGCCGGTGCACAACGAGATCGTCTACGCCGAGCGCGTCGCCGCCCAGGGCAACAGCGACCTGCTCGTGCAGCGGGCGATCCGCGGCGTGAACCACTGTGGCTTCACGGGGATCGAGCTGATCACCGCGTTCGTCGACCTGGTGGGATGGGTCGAGTACGGTGTGAAGCCGGCCGGAGACGACTGGCTGGATCCGGCGGCTGTGGCGGCCCCGGACTTCGGGTGCGCGTTCACCGACTTCTCCGGGACGACCGGGAGCCACATCCTGGCCACGCCCTGTCCGTGACCTGACATGACGTGACGTGAAGTGGGCTGCGCCTCCCGGGGCGCAGCCCACTCGCTTTGCGGAGTGGCGCACGGCGCGTCATCCTGGGGCACACGCCAGGTCCAGGTGCCCCCTTTGCGCCATACGTCCGGCCGCTTGAAAGTCGCTCGATTCATGGTGAAGCTCTGACCTGGGCCAGGTAGCCAAGAGGGGGGCGGATGAAGTCCTTTGCCACTGCAGCAACGATCGCTGCCGCAGTTTTCGGTGGGATGTGGTTCCACTACCACGTGTTCGAAGCGCTGACACCCTGGGCGTTCGTTGCTGCCGTGGTCGTGTTCTTCGTTCTGGCGAGTGTCTTGCTTCCGATCAACCTGAGCGAAAGGGCCGAGGCATGCGGCGAGCCCTAGCGGTGCTCGGCTTGGTTCTCGGAGGGTCGTGGGTGTTTCTGGGTCTTACTGGCGCAGGCAGCAGTGGGGAGGGTGACCTTCTGCAGGCGCTCCTCGGTGCGGGCCTCGTGTTATGGAGTTGGTCGGCCCTCAAGAAGCCTCGTGCCGGTGCGGAGCACAGGGCACCTGGGATGGCCATCGATGCTGAGCGAGCGGTCGAGCGGACCCAGTTGCAAGCCGCTGCTGCTCAGTTGCAGACTTCCGCTCGCTACGTAGATCGCATTTCAGACCGGTTCCGGACGTTGGCAGGTGCGGCCTACGGGAGCGAGGCGCTCTGGCAGGCGAACATTGAGGCAATCCAGCAGCTGTGCGGCACGGAGGGGATGGTCGACGTTTCGCTCAGCGAGGTCCTGACCGTTGGGGTTCAAGCCATGGAGAGCGCAGACCTCTACGGAGAATCTGAAGACCCATCTCTGATCTCGTACGACATGCTCTGGCACTTCCTGGCTGGCGATCTCACGTTCAGCAACGGTGTCCCGATCAACGGTGTCATGAGCGTGAGCCAGTTCTACAAGGTGGGGGGCGAGGTACTGAATTGGACCCGACCCGAACAGTACGACCGGCTCAAAGCTGCGAACGACGCCACGGATCCCGAAGTCGATCGGTGGAAGGCTATTGCCTTTCTCGAGAAGCGAATCCGGACTGACGGGCGGTTCTCGTCGATCGGCGACCTTGGGCTGTCGCCGTGGAGTTGAGCTGTGACACAGCAACACGGGGCGAAGAGTGTGGTCAGACTGTGGTCAGACATCTACCTGCGCCGGTGTCTTGCTCCAGCTAGCAGGGCTAAAACCGTTGTCCCGCAACGCTTTCTGTTGGTGGCCCGATCGGTGCGCAAACACCCCAGCGGCTGCAGCGACGCGCTCCCCGAGTTCACCGTCTCAAGCGTCGGCCGAGAGCTGCATCTGCGAAAGGGTCCACACACCAGGGGTCGACTCAGGCCGCCCTTGGGCCCTAGCCCCGGTCAATGACTGGACCCAAGGCTATGGACACGTCCCGCGAAAAGAGGTCCACCTGCAAGGTGAAGCTCTCGGGACTCGGGGAAGCATCCCGTAAGATCTCGTCCGCTCACGCGCTGCGCCGTCGCACCAAACCCGCCCCACCTCATTGGTAGGTTGATGCTCATGGACAGCAGGGATTCCGGCGCCCGGGGATCGATTCCCCTGACTTTGCTGTTCACGGACATAGAGGCGTCGACGTCCCTGTGGGTCGATCACGCCGACGAGGCCAACGCCGCCGTCGCGCTTCACGATGAAATCCTCACCGCCGCAATCACCGAGCAGGACGGAAGCGTCGTCAAGACCACCGGCGATGGCTTCCTAGCAACCTTTCCCACGGCTCGCGCAGGAGCTGAAGCCGCCGTTTCGGCTCAGCTTGCGCTTGCTCGGCGGGTCGACGAGTTGATGAACGCCGCTCACGTGCGCATGGGTCTCCACGCGGGCTCTGTCCAGGAACGGCACGGCGACCTCTTCGGCCTGACCGTCAACAAATGCCAGCGGATCATGGCTGCCGCGAACGCCGGCCAGATCCTGGTGTCGAGCGCCGCTGCCGGTCTGTTGCGGACCGATCTTCCTCCCGAAAGCGACTTGATCGATCTTGGCGACAACCGCCTGAAAGGCATCCCTGACCCAGAGCGTCTCTATCAGCTCGCACATCGAGGTCTGCGCCGCGACTTTCCACCA
This sequence comes from Acidimicrobiia bacterium, assembly GCA_035458525.1. GTDB lineage: Bacteria > Actinomycetota > Acidimicrobiia > Spongiisociales > UBA5794 > DATHZQ01. Next base: position 5,248 of record DATHZQ010000016.1, on the reverse strand, counting down.
CTCGCAACGGTTGTCGGTGTGCCCTCCAATCTGCCCGTCGAGCTGACGTCGTTCATCGGTCGGGAGCGAGAAGTGGCAGAAGTGCTCGCGCTGACGGCCGAGCGTCGGCTCGTCACGCTCACCGGCTCGGGTGGAGCCGGGAAGACCCGGTTGGCGATCCGGGTGGGATTGTCTGCTCGTGAGCGTTTCGCCGACGGAGTGTGGCTCGTCGAGTTGGATTCCCTGCGGGATGCGGGCCTCGTTGTGGAGCGGATCGCTTCGACGCTGGGACTGGAAGAGCGGGCAGGTCGCACCTATATCGATCTCATCACACACCACCTTGAAGGCCGGCGAGTGCTGCTCATCGTCGACAACTGCGAACATCTCATCGATGCGTGCGCCCGCGCAATCAGCACGCTCTTGCGTGGTGTCGCGGACCTCCGCGTTCTGGCCACGAGTCGCCAGCGACTCGGCGTGTCGAGCGAAGTCGAGTATCGCGTGCCCCCGATGTCGACACCGGACGAGAACAGCGACACCGCCTCCATGTCCGAGCACGACTCGGTGCGGCTGTTAGTCGACCGAGCTCGCCTGGCCCGTCCGTCCTTCGAGCTGTCCCACGACAACGCAGAGGCCGTCGGTCGGATCACCCGCCAGCTGGACGGAATCCCCCTTGCGCTGGAGCTGGCGGCCGCCAAGCTCGCAGTGCTCACGCCTGAGCAGATCGCTGAGCACCTGGACGATCGATTCAGGCTCCTGACCGCAGGTACACGGACGGCTCTGCCTAGGCATCAGACGCTCGAAGCCGCCGTTGATTGGAGCTACGACCTGCTACCCGAGCGTGAGCGGTGGTTGCTGAACCGCCTGGCTGTGTTCCGTGGTGGCTTCGATCTCGCCGCCCTGGAACAGGTGTGTGCAGATGCGGAAGAGGGCAGTGTCGTGACCATGCTGTCCGCGCTGGTCGAGAAGTCGCTGGTGATTGCGGACCTCGATGTCGCACGTTTCAGGCTTCTCGAGACCGTCCGCCAGTTCGCCGCAGACCGTCTTGATCAGTCCGGAGACGGCACGAACGCTGCTGCCCGGCACGCCGACTACTTCGTTGCATTCGCCGAGCGGGCGGGTCCGGGGCTCGACGGTCCGAGCCAGGCGACATGGCTGGCGGCGCTCGAGTTGGAGCGAGACAACCTGCGTGCTGCCATGGAATGGTCACTCGGTCACGAGCCGATGACCCTTCGTCTCGTGTCGGCGATGTGGCGCTTCTGGCAATTGCGGCGCCGGCCCTCGGAGGGTCGCGACTGGCTGAAACGGGCGCTCGCCCAGGCTGCGGGCCGTCGAGACGGCTGGCGGGTTCAAGCGCTGCTCGGCGCCGGTTCGCTCGCCGCGGCCCAGGGCGAACAGGTCGCAGCGCAGGAGTTGCTTGCAGACGCAAGGGAGTTGGCGGAGGAGATCGGCGACCACAGCGCTGCCGCCGCCTCCCTGACGACGATGGCCATCATCCGTCACAAAGAGGGCGATCTGACAGCGGCGACCAGAATGTTTCGAAGTGCTCTCGACCTGGCGCGTGCGACGTCCGACCTCCGGCAGACGAGCCGCATCCTGACCAACCTGTCGCTGGTATTGGAGGATCAGGGACATCGCGACGAGGCTGCCCGCTGCGCCGAAGAAGCGCTCACGGTGGGCTACACCACCGGAGTCCCGGAGCTCATCGCCGACGCGATGTTCACCGCTGGTGAGATCGCTCTGAACCAGGGGGACCGCGCTGCGGCGCAACACTATCTCGAAGAGGCATTTCGTCAGGCCACCGAGGCGGGCCTCGACTACATCAAGGCGTGGGCGCTGGGGTATCTGGGCAGGCTACGCCTCCAGTCGGACGAGACAAAGGCGGCGCAAGCGTTCTTGGGGGAGGCGGTCGAAGCGTTCCGCCGAGTCGAGTCTCCGGTGGGGATCGAATGGGGGCTACGCCACCTAGCCGCCGCCGAGTTGCGAGCTGAAGAAATCGAGTCGGCTCGCACCGCCGCTGCGGAAGCGCTGCGCCTCGCCGCCGAGTATGTCAAACCGGACGTGCCCTACGTCCTCCAAGTAGTCGGCGAGATCGCCGCAGCGGAGCCCAACCACGAATGGGCAGCGGTTCTTCTGGCTGCCGCCCAGTTCCATCGCGATGAGATGGAGCTGCGTCCGCCTCCATACGAGGTGGCGGTCCTGGATGCGGTGTGGACGGTGCTCGACTCAGCGCTGGAACCAGACACACTGGCCGCAGCGAAGGCCCGCGGTCGATCGATGACCCTCAACCGTACCGTCGAGTTTGCCCTGTCCTGGCTCGAGACCGCAGCGTGGGATGCGTGAGCCGTGCCGTGCCGTCACTCGTTGAGCTTGATTCCGTCCAGGTAGACGGTCTCTTCCGCATCCGACACCGTGGCAACCATCGTCGTGATCCGGGGATTGAGGCCTCGGTGGTGGTTACGAATTGTGGTCACCACCTTCCACGACGTGGTGACGCCCTCGATAGCCAGGCCGTCGATAGCCAAGTCTCCTTCCCCCGTGAGACTGTCCAGCGGTCGAACAAGGAAATCGCGCAGAGCCGCCAGCTCCTCAGGCACATTGCTGTCGAAGTCCGTTCGGTAGAGCACAGGGCGGACTGGTGGCACCTTGTCCTGCTGCGCCAGCCGCTCGAGGAGCTCGGTCGCTCTTTGGCTCAGCCAGACGAACTCGTTCCATTCGTGGCGAGGCTCCGTTTCCTCCACGGTGTTGCCTTTCGTCGACTGTGCCCCAAGCTACTCACCGGTTGCAGGGCGTGGGCGACCGCAACGGGTGCCGCGGTCCCCGTGTCCGCAATCACATGGAAACTGCCATGCCGAACCGAACAGCCTCGAGTACGCACACCCCGCAGCGCATCGACGAGATCCGACGACATGTCCGAGGTCACATCCAGGTCACGATGAACCTGAACAGCCGTGAGGTAGAGCGTCAGACTCGTCGGCTGCAACGGCTGAAGGCAGAGCGCAAGAAGCTGCTGCAGGCCCACTACGCCGATGCCATCACCGTCGAACTCCTCAAAGAAGAGCAATCCCGGATCACCAGCGAAGAGGAAGCAGCGCAACGCATCCTTGACGCCTGCGCCCTGCGCTTCGAGGACATCGAACGCAACCTCGAAGACGCTCTCACACTCGTTGCCGACTGCCAGAAGGCGTACCTCAACGCCCCCGACGAAGTCCGGCGGTCCTTCAACCAAGCCCTCTTTGATCGCATCTGGATCGGCGAACACGGAGTCGCCGGAGTCGACCTGCAACTGCCATTCGCGCACCTACTCGCACACGACCTCGTCGAACGGCTGGAACACGAAGCCCGTGGCCTGACAGAGCCAGAACCCATCGCTCACCGAAGAGAGCTACCCATCGACCCGACACAGCGACCGGATGGGCCATTCTCTTGGGAAAACGAAAACCATGACCTCCTCTTTGTCGGTCATGGTTCAAACGTGTCCTGCTTGGTGGGCCCGGTGGGACTCGAACCCACAACCGTCGGATTAAAAGTCCGCTGCTCTGCCAGATTGAGCTACGGGCCCGACGAAAGAGTAGTGGGGGCGGGACGGCGCAACATTGGGTACATCGGCGGTCCATCGGGGAGGTCGACTCGGGCGAGCTCTCTGAACCCGTGGCGTTCGTACAGCGTGCGGTTCTCCAGTGTGCTCGCCTCGAGATAGGCCGCGTCTCGGGTCAGGTCGCATCGTTCCAACGCGGCGCGCATCAATGCCCCGCCGATGCCCATTCTCTGACGTTCCGGCGATACGGCCATCACCCACAGGTAGTAGCACTCGCCTGCGGGCTCGTGCGGAACGGTCAGGGTTCGCAACTCATCCAGCCGGGCTCGGTCGGCATCCGACATCGCTCCGATCGCATGCTCAATGTCGTCGCCTGAAGGCTTCGTGTCCCGACCCGGCGGGTACCACGCAGCCACACCAACGACGGTGTCATCGATGGAGGCCACCAGCGATGAACCGCCGGCAAGCGAGTCGTCGAACACCGCACGGAAGAGTCCGCGATGAAAGCTGCCCCGGCGATCGTCGTCCGGGATGAGCCACATCGAGATCGGGTCGGTGAAGAAGGCGAGACGCAGGAGATCGACGGCCGCCGCTCGATCGCCGATGCGGCCTGATCGCACCGCAGGGGTAGAGGTCATGTGGCCGGTCCGCGGCGCCACTCATCACTGCCGTCCATGCCGTAACGGGCGAGAAACAGCGCTCGTCGTGGTTGGATCTGCAGCAGCACCGTGTCGGGTGACGCCGGGCCCGCCGAGTCGAACTCGTCGAGGTCATAGCTGAAGATGTTCCACATCGCCTTCTTCGTGGCGACGTCGGCGACGACCTCGGCCTCGCCCCAAACCATGAGGTGATCCCAAGCGGTTGCCTCGCCGACCTCGTAGTGGATGCAGACCTCGGGATTCGCCGAGATGTTGCGAACCTTGACGTCGTTCGGTCCGACGGCAACCCATGCGGCCCCCTCGTGCCAGTCGATGTGAACGGGAACGACATGCGGACCACCGGTCGGGGTCACCGTGGCGAGGTAGGCGATGGGACCGAGTCGATCGGCACCAGCGAGCACGGCGTCGAAGTCCATGCAGGCAACCGTAGATGGCGGCGCAAGATCAGGTCGGTGAGATGACGTTGATTCCGTTCGCCACCGCGGCGGACGCAAGGCGTTTGTCGTAGGTCACCAGGCCCTCGAGGTCGTCGCCGAGGTCGAGCGCCGCTGCAAGATGGATCGCGTCGAACGAGCGCACGTCGGCCGGGTCGAGTCGTCCAGCCTCGTCGAAGATGACGGGCACGGCTCGCAACAGCGTGATGCTCTGCAACGCAGTGCGAGCCTCCACGAGGCGATCCGGTGCAACGCGGCCAATCGTTCGCAGCAGCTCTGTGCGGACCAAGTCGCATGCAACCGGATTCCGCTCACCCTCCGCGAACCAGGCTCGGAGCGCTTCGGTTTGCGGCTCCGCAACGACCAACTTCACGAGCGCCGATGTGTCGACGTAGAACGCCATGTCAGTACCGCTCTGTGTCTCGCAGTTCGGCGAGGGCGGCGCTCGCGTCGGGGCCGGGTTTGGGTGGCGGCAGGTCGGCGAGCTTGTGGCGAGCCGGTATTTCAGGTAGTGCCGACCGATCGCGGCTGTAGCGTGGCGACATGATCCGTTTCGGCATCTCGCGTATGCCTCCGGCGGGTGTCACCGACGGCGACTGGCTCGACTCGCTCATCGAGCGCGGGCACGGCGCCATCGAGCT
>DATHZQ010000015.1:0-20099 GCA_035458525.1 Acidimicrobiia bacterium | reverse complement strand
CTTCCCGACCGACGGATACGGCAACTTCGATTGGCACTTCGACGTTGCGATCGTCGACATCGTCGGCGGCACGAACGTCGTCGTCTCGGACGGTGAGACCGAGAAGACCCATGAGGTCACTGCGCTCGGCGTGACCGGAGTCGACGACGCCGCGGATACGGTTTCCGGGGTTGCCGCCGTCGATTCCGAGGTCCACGTCTGGATCAACGAGACTGATACGTGGCGCAACGTCGTTGCCGGCGACGGCACATGGCTCGCCGACTTCGCTGCCGATCACGAGAGCGGGACGGCTGACCTCTCGCCTGGCAGCAGCGGCGGCACGCACCAATGCGACGACGACGGCGACTGCACCCAGGTCGACTGGCAGCTGGCCAACCCGGTCGTCTACGTGGAACCCTCGAGCGATGGCGTATGGGGGCACCAATGGGCGGCCGACAGCACGGTCGACATCACGATCGCCGGCACGCACCATTCCACGATGGACACCAACGAGTGGGGTGACTTCGGTGAGGGTTGGGATCCGATGAGTCTCGACATCGTGCCGGGCATGACGATCGAGGTCACCCAGGGCGACGTGACGAAGACCCACGTGGTGACGTCGTTGGCAATCGTCGGCGTCGACACGGAGAGCGAGGTGATGACCGGAACGGCCGACGGCCCGTTCGACATCTGGGTGCACGACACCGAGGCGTGGCGACACCTCGAGCACACCGGCGGGACCTGGTCGATCGATTGGAGCGTGCCGGCGTTCGACGAGGCCGGAAACGGCACGGCCGATCTCGAGCCGGGTTCCAACGGCAACTCCAACGAGTGCGACGATGACGGTGACTGCACGTGGGCGAGCTGGAACGTGGCCAACCCGGCGTTCTCCGTAGAGACGCCGCATCAGGTGTGGTCGCACGGTGAGGGATGGGTCGAGGGCAGCACAGTGACCCTGGTCGTTGACGACGACGACGATCCCAACGACGTACCCCTGTTCACCGACACGGTTGTCGTGGAGCGTTGGGGCCCGGAGCCGTGGGACGTCGGTTGGGGCTTCGACCTGACCGATCGTTTCGAGATCGTTCCGGATCTCCACCATGTGACGGTCGATGACGGTGTCGACACCGCCAAGGGGCTGTGGGTGGATGACGTGACCATCACCTCCATCGACGAGGACACCGACATCGTGACGGGCACGGCGCCTGCATCCGCAATGGTCGAAGTGAACGCGGAGACGCACGACCATGGCACATCACGTTCGGTCGAAGCCGGCGCAGACGGCGTCTGGACCGCCGACTTCAGCGTTCCCGGCGACGAGGAACACCAACAAGACACCTTTGACATCGGTCCCGATACATGGGGCTCGGCACAGGTGTTCGACGAGGACGGTGACTCCAGCCAGCGGAGCTGGAACATCGAGCCTCCTCCCAACCCGGCCTTCTCGGTCGAGACGCCGTTCTCCGTGTGGTCTCATGGCGACGGCTGGGTCGAGGACCGCATGATCACGTTGATCGTGGACACGGACGACGACCCGACCAACGGCGGTGTCCTCTACATGGACGATCAGATACCGGTGGAGCGCTGGGGACCCGAGCCGTGGGACGTGGGCTGGAGCGTGCATCTCGAGGGCCTCTTTGAGATCGTGCCCGGTCATTTCGTCAGCGTCTACGACGGCGTCGACATCGCCAGGGACCTCTGGGTCGAGGACCTCGAGGTCACCGAGATCAACGAGGTCGCCGACACGATTTCCGGGACGGCGCCTGCGGGCACACGAGTCGAGGTGCATGCCGGCAACGACGCGTACGAGGCCTATCGCTCGGTCGACGCCGACGACGACGGCAACTGGTTTGCCGACTTCTCCAACCCCGGCGACGAAGGGCACGAGCAGGACGTCTTCGATATCGCGGCCGGCACCGGTGGTGCGGCGCAGATCTTCGACGAGGACGGCGACTCGACCCATCGTGGCTGGCAGGCGGCTGCCGACTCGGCCGTGGTGGAAGGCCACGTCTACCTCGGCGACGAGCCGTTGCCGGACGTCGAGGTCTGGTCGAGCTCGGACGGTGTCTTCACCTGCACGGGCGGGGACGGCTACTTCCGGTTCGACCTTCTGTCGCCTGTCGACGACGTGACCGTGGCAACCGGACCGTCCTACAGCGAAGCAGGCTGCGGCAACTCGGCGTTCGTCGATCCCGACGGGATGCCGCTGCTCGTCGCCGGGCAGCCGGGGATCGATCTGACGGATGGCTACGAGTATCTCGAATTCAACGTCGAGTACGCCGCAGCCATCCAGTTCGTGCGGGTCGAGGACGTCAGCGGCGGGATGCCGGCGCCAGTGGATGGCATCGTGATCGCGGCGTATGACCGCAACGATCCCGACTTCATCGCCGAGTACGGCCACGATCCCGATCCGAGCGTGTATCAGACCATCGCCGAGAACGAGACCGGCGAGCTCGCCTCGATCGACTGGACCGGGGCAGCGCTCGATCACGAGCCTGGTCTCGCCGAGATGCGCTACCCGTACATCACGGACGTGTTGATCCTGGCTGAGCTGGATCCGATTCAGGGCGCTCAAACGAACGCCGACGAGTTCGTCGAGAACAACGACGGCATCGTCGAGGGTCCTGAGATCGTGTTCCAGATCGGTGAGGCCGGTCCGATCGTCACCGTCGACGATGTTGTCATGGGCGAGGGCGATCGCAATGGCCGGGCCTACGTGAAGTTCCACCTGAGCGAGCCACTGGCTACGCCGGTGACGGTCGTGTGGACCACGGAAGACGGGACGGCCATCGCCGGGGAGGACTACAAGGCGACGTCGACGACGTTTGCGTTCCGGCCGGGCTCGACGACGGTGATGCTGGGTGTGCAGATCCACGGAGACACCGCGCCGGAGGACGACGAGTATTTCTCGATCGTGCTGCTGAGCGTCGCCGGCGCTTCGGCTGGTGAACCGGGCATCGTGACGCTCCTCGACGATGACGAATCCCGACCTGACCCACCTGAGCTGACGTTCAGCGATGTCGAAGTGCTGGAAGGCAATCGCCGTGATGTGCGTGCGTCCGTGAACTTCGTGCTGTCCTCACCCGCCACCAAGGCGGTGACGTTCACGCTCTCGACGAGCGACGGGACGGCACTGGCCGGATCCGATTACTACGCAACGACCCGCACGATCGCGGTTCCGGCGGGAGCCACGTCAGTCTCAACCGACTTGCGGATCATCGCCGACACGATCCCGGAGCCCGACGAGCACTTCTTCTTCGAGCTGTTGGATGTGGTCGGAGCGACCCTCGGCGACAGCGTCGGGGAGGTCACCATCGTGAACGATGACTGAGGGATGATGAACCAGCGGGGGCGGGCGTCGCCTCGCCCCCGCTGCGACCTCACGGTTCGTCGAACGCTTCGGAAGGCACGACCGCTACGCCGGCGGGTGTCTCATCGAGTTCGAACACGGCGACCGTGCCTGCGACGAGATCAGTGACGGTCACGGAGGTGCCATCGGCGCAGGCCAGCAGCTCCTCGTCGACGGACCAGGCCGGGCGCTCCCATCCGGCTCCGCAAGCGGTATTGCGGACCGTGCCGTCGCCGTACACATGGACAGCGGCGAAGCCCCCTGCGTCGATTCTCGCCTCGAGGACGTGTGCGCCGCTCGGTGACAATCGGTAGATGCGATCGCCCGCTTGCTGGATTCCCGGCGGCAGATCTCGTGCGAGCTGATCACCCGTTTCGAGGTCGACCCAGACGTAGGCACACGGCGCCGAGGAGCACCTGCGGACCAGCGCAGCCGACTCATTGGCCGAGATCGGTTCGCCGGCTGCCACGAGGCTCCATGTGGAGTCGCCGTTGAGCGTGGCGAATCCGTCGCCCTCGATGGCCACCGTTTCCGGCGTTCCTGATGTGTCTGTTGATGGTCCGGCGCCAACCGGCCACTGCATGTGGCCGCGGCTCTCGCCGCTCGCGGCGACCTCGCGCCATTGGCGGGTCTGTTCGGTCGGAGGTTCCAGGACCCAGATGCGGCCTGGCGTCGTGCTGGAGCCGAGCCCGGCGCCGGGGCCGAGGTCCCGTGCGACCTTGTCGGGCAGGTCGACCGCCCATGCCCGCTGACCAGCCGAGGCATAGAGCGTGTTGCTGTGCCACAACAACGCCCGTCCCGCCCGCGGCGCCTCGACCTGTGTCCACTCGGCAATGTCGATACGACGGCTTCGTGCCGTGTCGAGGTCGATGACGACGATCCCGCCTGGGACCAGGGCAGCGACTGATGTCTCAGTCGTGCGACCCATCGCCTCGAATGGCGGAGGACCCGAGTCCCCGAACATGGCCGGGTCTGCGAGAGCGGAAGCGGCGCGGTTCGTGAGCCCTGGCGAATGCGGTGCGGCGAGGAGACCGCCGAACAGCGCAGCGATCATCGCAAGGGCAACCAGACTCGACCTGCCTGGCGAACCGGCGTCACCGGCGGGCTCGTACTGCCCCTCTTCGTGGATCGTCACTGCGTTCATCGCCATTGTCAGTATGCACCGATCACCGACTCACGCAGCGCCGCATCCGCCTAGTTTGCCGCAGACGAACGGAGGAGTGAGATGACGCTGCAGCTCGACAGCACCGTGACCCTGAACGACGGCATCGAGATGCCCCGCCTCGGTCTGGGCGTGTTCAAGAGCGAACCGGGCGCCGAGACGGAGAACGCGGTGCGGTGGGCGATCGAGGCGGGATACCGGCACATCGACACGGCGTCGCTGTACGCCAACGAAGCCAGCGTCGGTGCCGGGATCCGTGCCTCGGAACTGCCACGTAGCGAGGTGTTCGTCACCACCAAGGTGTGGAACACCGACCAGGGGTACGACGCCACCCTGCGCGCCTTCGATCGCAGCCTCGTAGAGCTCGGTTTCGACTACGTGGACCTGTACCTGGTTCATTGGCCGGTGCCCGCCCGCGGTCTGGCTGGGGAGACGTGGCGAGCGCTGGAAGCGATCAAAGCGGAGGGCCGCTCCCGCTCGATCGGGGTGAGCAACTTCGAGCCGCATCACCTCGACCAGCTTGCCGAGACATCCGAAGTGGTCCCTTCGGTCAATCAGGTGGAGCTCCACCCGTACCTGCAGCAGCAGCACCTGCAGGAGTATTGCGCCGAGCATGGGATCCGCCTCGAGGCATGGAGTCCGCTTGCCAAGGGTGCCGTGGTCGACGACGCCATGCTCACTCGGATCGGCAACCGACATGGGAAGACGCCGGTCCAGGTCACCGTGCGGTGGATGCTGCAGAAGGGCATCGTCACGATCCCGAAGTCGGTCAAGCAGCAGCGCATCGTCGCCAATGCCGACGTCTTCGATTTCGAGCTGTCACCCGACGAAATGGCGGAGATCGAGACGCTCGACCGCGACGGCCGCACCGGCCCACACCCCGACACGTTCTGACGCGCGCACCTTCATCGGCTTCTCATGTTCGACTCAGGGCATATTCACGCAGATGCGGCAGAGTCGGACGCGAACTTCGTTCCTCTCTGGAGGTTTGCCCATGCATCGATTGCTCGCCGGCACCGTCGCCGTGGTGTTCGTCGTCACCGGCTGTGGCGGCAGCGGCGATTCGTCCACTGCGGTCGCCAGCTTGTCGGAGAGCGAGACCACGTTGCCGGCATCCGAAGATGACGCCGAAGTGGATCCCGAGCAGGCGGCGCTCGACCTCACCGAATGCCTGCGCCGTCACGGCGTCGAGATCGCCGATCCGACCGTCGATGCCGACGGGGATGTTCAGCTGGGGCAGCCGCAGATCGCCGACGGGCAGAACCCCCGGGACGTGATGCGCCCGGCGTTCGAGGCATGCTCTGCGGAGGTCGAGGGCATATCGCTCGGCTTCGGGCGCCCGGACGACACGGAGTTTCAGGACACCTTGCTGGAGTTTGCCGCGTGTATGCGGGATCAGGGAGTCGACATGCCCGACCCCGACTTCTCGGACAGTGGGCCACCGGACGGCGACGGTGAATCGGGCGAGCGCGGTGCGGGCGGGGGCCCGTTCGGGGCCTTCGACGAGGACGATCCGGCCTTCGAAGCTGCTTTGGGCGCCTGCGAGGATATCCTTGCCGGGTCTGGCCCAGGCGGCGGACGCTTTGGCGGCGGACCTGCCGGAGGTGGTGACGATGGCTGATCGGACGGTCATGACGCAGACTGAGGAGGCGCCCGTGTTGCTCGACGACGTTATGGAGGAGGCCGCACCGCCTCGCCGTCGTCGCTGGCCCTGGTACGCCGCTGCGGGTCTGATCGTTGCGATCCTGCTCGTCGGCTGGCTCGTCTTGCGCAACGGCGATTCGGCCGCAGACGACGAGCCGACCGCACAGCTGACGACCGGCGAGGTCGTTCGCACGGATCTGGTGGAAGTCACAACCTACGCGGGAACACTCGGCCGGGTGGCCGGCGATCCGGTTGTCGCAGTTGCCGCAGGGACCGTGACCTCGGCCGCCGAGGTGGGAGACGTCGTCGAGCAGGGTGAGGTGCTTTTTGCGATCGATCGCGAGCCAACGGTCCTCCTCTACGGGACCAGCCCCGCCTACCGCACCATTGCCTCGAGCGAGGGCACCGTGTCGATCAGCACCACTGTCCAAGGAACCGTGACTGTGTTGCCGGAAGCGGGCGACATCCTCGCGCAGGGCGACGTCGCCGTCGTGGTCGACGACGAGGCGACGTTCGTGCTCTACGGCGAGCTTCCCGCGTGGCGGACGCTCGAGGAAGGCGTCGATGAAGGCCCCGACGTGCAACAGCTCGAGCAGGCGCTGGTCGACCTCGGGTACGACCCGGACGAGACGGTTGACATCGACGAGGACTTCACCGTCAACACCGAGAACATGGTTGAACGCTGGCAGGAGGACGTTGGCGCTGAAGAAGACGGCGTCGTGGACCTCGGCGAGGTGGTCTTTCTGTCCGACGCCAGCGAGGTGATCGTGGTCCCGACCGCCCTCGGCCAAGGCGTCGGTCCGGGGCAGCTCATTCTCGAAGTCGGCGACGGCGTGTCGCCGTCTGGCGACGACATCGCCCAATTGGAAACGTCACTCGCCGCGCTGGGATTCGATCCCGGGCCTGTCGACGGCATCTACACCGAAGCCACCCGCAGCGCAGTGATCGAATGGCAAGGGTCGATCGGTGCGGACGACGACGGCATCGTCGACCTCGGTGAAGTCGTGTTCCTGCCGACGGCGATACGCATCAGCGACCGCCTCACCTCGGTGGGTTCCGCCGTCAGCCCGGGTACGCCGGTCCTGGCGGCGACGGGTAGCGACATCGTCGTGACGATCGATCTTCCCGCTGAGGACCAGGGCCTCGTGGCGGAGGGCGATCCCGTCACGATCGAGCTGCCGGACAACTCCACGACCCCTGGCACGGTCGAGACCGTCGACACGGTCGCTTCCGTCAGCGCCCAGGGCGAAGCGGTGTTCGAGGTGACCATTCTGCTCGACGACCCGGCCGCCGCCGGCGGCCTCGACGAAGCACCCGTCGACGTCGATATCGTCACCGACCGGGTCGACGACGTCATGGCGGTGCCGGTTACCGCGCTGCTGGCATTGGCCGAAGGCGGGTACGCCGTCGAGGTGGTCGAAGGAGCCGGCGGCACGCGCCTCGTCGGGGTCGATCCCGGCTTCTACGCCGAGGGTCTCGTAGAGATAGACAGCGACGGTGTCGACGTCGGAGATCGAGTAGTCGTGCCATGACCGCCACCTTGCCTGAGGTCGACGCCACGGCCGACGGCCATGACGTGGTTCTCTCCATGGACCGAGTCGTGAAGGAATACCCCACCACGCCACCGGTTCGGGCGCTCGCCGGCGTCTCGTTCGTGATCGACCGGGGCGAGCTGGTATCGGTGGTTGGCCCTTCGGGATCGGGCAAGTCAACGCTGCTCCACATCATGGGCACGCTCGACCGTCCCTCATCGGGAGAGGTCACCGTGGCCGGCCATCGCGTCTCAGATCTGAACGACAAGGATCTGTCGGCCTTGCGCGCCCGCCACATCGGGTTCGTGTTTCAGCAGTTCCACCTGCTCAGCGGCTATACGGCCCTCGACAACGTTGCCGACGGCCTGCTCTACACCGGCATGGCGCTGGCGGACCGGCGTGCCTTGGCGGACCGGGCGTTGCGCCGAGTGGGGCTGGGCCATCGACTCGATCACGTGGCCACCAAGCTCTCCGGTGGCGAGCGACAGCGGGTCGCGATTGCACGGGCCTTGGTCGGCGAACCCGACATCGTCCTTGCGGACGAGCCGACCGGGAACCTGGATTCCAAGACGAGCGATGCGATCGTCGCGCTCATCGAGGAACTGAACGCCGAGGGAGCGACGATCGTCGTGATCACCCACAATCACGAGATTGCCGACCACTTCCCGCGCAAGATCTCGCTGCGGGATGGCCGTATCGAGGACGATGCGGCGGTGGTGCGATGACCACGCGGACCAGGCTCGAGCCCAGCGCGCTCCACGCCGCCGACGTTGCGCGGGTAGCCAGCGTCGGGCTGCGCACCCGCAAGTTGCGGGCTGCGCTCTCGGCGCTCGGAATCATGATCGGGATCGCCGCGATGGTGGGAGTCCTCGGCTTGTCCGAGTCGTCGAAGTCCGATCTCCTGGCGCAGCTCGACCGTCTCGGCACCAACCTCGTCACGGTGCAGGCCGGCGCCGGCTTCGGGCGGGGGAGCGGAGAGCTCCCGGAAGAGGCCACGGCGATGATCGCCCGCATCGGCCCGGTGGAGACCACCAGTGCCGTCAGCGTCGTCGACGGCGTCAACGTCTATCGCACCGACCTCGTGCCGGAGTCACAGTCGGGCGGCATCACGGTGCAGGCGGTCGACATCAATCTCCTCGAGTCGCTCGGCGGTTCGGTTGCGGACGGCCGTTTCCTCGACGAAGCGAGCTCGAACTTCCCTACGACGGTCTTGGGTTCGGTGGCCGCCGAACGGTTGGGGATCCGCGAGATCACCGGCGATCAGGTCGTCTGGCTGGGTGAAGAATGGTGGGCGGTGATCGGCGTGCTCGACGAGTTCGAGTTGAGCCCCGACTTGGATAGGGCCGCGCTCGTTGGCATGGGCGCCGCCGAGACGTTCCTCGGTGATGACAACGTGCCGACCTCGATCTACGTGCGCACGGATCCCGACCAGGTCGACGACGTCATGAACGTCATGGCCGCCACGGCGAATCCGGAGACACCCGAAGAGGTCGAGGTCGACCGCCCATCGGACGCCCTCGAGGCGAAAGAGGCGGCCGACGATGCGTTCACGGCGTTGTTCCTCGGGTTGGGTGCGGTGGCGCTCCTCGTCGGCGGCGTCGGCATCGCCAACGTGATGGTGATCTCCGTGCTGGAGCGCCGGTCCGAGATCGGCCTGCGCCGTGCGCTGGGTGCGACGAAGCGTCACGTGGCGCTGCAGTTCCTCGGCGAGGCGCTGCTGCTGGCGGCGGTCGGCGGCGTCGGGGGCGTGGCGCTTGGTGCGCTGGTGACCACCGGGTACGCATCGTTCAAGGGCTGGGAGACGTTGATACCATCCATCGCCATGATCGGCGGCGTTGCTGCGGCGTTGATCATCGGCGCCATCGCCGGCCTCTACCCGGCGATCCGCGCCGCAAGGATGTCCCCCACCGAAGCCCTCCGCACGAGCTGACCCGCCCGACAGTCCTCACGAAGTGGGCTGTGCATAGTCCCCCACGAAGTGGGGGAAGGTACCGCCGCCGCAGGCGGGGTAGGGGGTCCATCTCCTCGAGACGATCCACAGCCCGGGGAACGCCTGCTGGGACGCCGGTCAGGGAGCGAGCCACTCCATCACGTGCCGGATGACGCGTGGGTCGTGGCGGAGGTCGGAATGGCGCAGGCCGCCGAGAGTGACGACGTTGGTCGGTTCGAGACGGGGGTGCCCGGTCGCGCTCGTGCGCCGCACCATCAGGTCGCCGACGAGCGCTCCCAAGGGATGGTCGGGGTCATCCGTGACCACGCCTGCAACGAAGTGATGTCGAATGTGGTCCGGCAGGAGATGGTCGCCGACGGTGTTCCGCAGGAGGGCGTCCGGGTGGGCGTTCGCCCAGTCCTTCTCCGCGATGGCGCCAAACCTGAGGTCCTTGATCCCGGCGCTGCGACCGTTGATGAATTCGGCGAGCGGCCGGGTCTCCGGGGCAACCGAGAGGGCCCAGGCCGCGACGTTGGCGAACTTCTCCAACGGTGCACCGCGGTGGGGCGTGCCCATGGTCACGATGTCGGAGACCTTGGTCGTCCACGGCAGGCCGTGGGTCAGCCCCACCTGGCACGCACTTCGTGCGACCAATCCGCCCATTGAGTGGCCCACGAGCGCGATGGAGTCGATGGCGACGGGCCAGGCATCGTCGAGCTCTGCAAGCATCCGGGAGAGCTGTTCGCCGTTTTCGGAGATGCGAAGGCCGGAGTTGTAGCGGAGCATCACGGGCGTCAGGGGGTCGCTGGCTTCGATGGTCCGGACCAGATCGGACGTGCGCCAGGTTGTGTCCGATTCGATCAACCCGTGCACGAACATGACCAGACGATGCGTGGCATCGGGAAAAGCGGACGCGAGGCCGGGACCGATGGGAACTGCAGCGCCGTTCGGCCCGCAAACGGCCATGGCGAAGCCGATGCGTTCGTGATGACGATCGAGCCCGTCTCCCCACAGGCCGTTGACGAACGACTGGATGCCATCGGGTGAGCCAGGACCGACCACCTTGTCCACGCCCATGCCGATGGCGGTACCGGCCACCCGGATCGATCCATAGACGACCCCGGCGATCACGTCGTGAGCGATGCGTACGGGCGCAGCGACGTCTCCGAGTGCGCCGAACCACCTGCCTGCGATCGCCCGATGCATGCCCTCGACCGGCGCGGCAAGGCGCTGGGCGGCGAGATCGATGGTGCTCCCGAGGCTCATGGCGCAGGTTCCTACTGGGCTCCCCACCGTAGCGTTGCTGTGGGTCCGTGAGGCCGTTGCCAACCCAGCGACGGTTCGATCGCAACCCTTGTACGCGTTCGGTGAAGCCCGTACGTTGCGCCGCATGAGCCCATGTCGCGTCGATGTCGACCGGCTGCTGGGGCTCGCATCACAGGTGGCGTTGACGGCGGTGGCGCTCGATGATGCAGCGCCGGCAGCGAGCCTCCTCGCAGTCCACGGCTATCCAAGCCACGCCCGTGAGCTCGCCGCCGCCTTGGCCCGCGGCGTCGAGTTCCTCTTGGCGTGGCAAAGCAGTCTCGCCGAGCGAGCCGAGGTGCTCGAACGGAATGAGCGGTTGTTCGCCACATCGACGCTCGTCCCGGCTCAGCTGCTGCGTGATCTCGAAATCGATGCGACGATGGCGACGCATTCGACGAGTCCTGCGCGGCTCCGTCATCGCGGGGTCGATTCCGGAGACCTCGAGAATGCGGTCGGGATCATCGAAGGATTCGTCGCCAAGGCGGTCCCGCCCGAGGGTGTTGTTGCGTACTTCTCCGGGATCGACCCAACGCTGGCTGCAAAACTCGCGGCGACGCTCCCCGCAACCGTCGGTGGGCTTGGCGGAGTGCCGCACCACCTGCGGTTCATGGCGAATCGCTCGCTCATCAGCCGCGCCCGAACCGCGGTGTTGGCGGCGCTGCGGTCCGATCCGGACAATCCGCGAACGCTGCGGGCTCGCCTCGCCGTGCTGAACGGCCTCGACGACGGAACTCGCAACTTCCTGAGCTTCGACTGGGAACGGGGGCGCATCGTCGAATGGATCGGGCCGGAGGACGCCGCCCATGTTGCGATCTTCGTGCCCGGGGCAGGAGTAGGGGCCGCCGAGTATCCCGAACTCGCCGCCAAGCTCGACCGGCTCGTGCGCCTCGAGCCTGGTGGCGACCTCGCGATCATCGCAGCGCTGGCCTACGACACACCGCCCACCGTGGCGCACGCCGCGTTGGGCGGCTACGCCGATCGGGCCGGCCCGGAGATCATCGAGTTGCTCAGCGGCCTCGAGCTCGCGGACCGGCACGTCACTCTCGTCGGGCACTCCTACGGGGCGGTGGTGCTCGGCGAGGCGTTGCGCCTCGGTCTCACTGCGGAGCTGCCATCGGCTCTCGACGTCGTCGTGTTGGGTGCTCCCGGGGTCCGCGCCGATCATGTCTCCACACTCGGCATTCCCGGGGAGCGGTTCTGGGCGGCGCTGTTGCCCGGCGATGAGATTGCCAATGCGTTCCACCCGGCCGTGCTCCCCAAGCTGGCGGCCTGCACGGTCACCGGTCTGATGAGCGTCCTCGAATCCTGCGCGGCCGACGATCGGCTGGTCCACGGGATCAATCCTGTGGCTCCCGCTTTCGGCGGGTCGGTTGTCGAGCCCGACCCCGCTGCCGGCTACGGATCAACGCACAGCGACTACCTCGCCGTCCGGTCCGGCGGCGGTTCGCTGCAGCCGTCGCCGATGGTGCGTGAGCTCCTGCGGATCCTCGTTGGGCGCCACCCGGGCGGTGACGGTTGATCCCGCATGCTCTCACGGAGTTCTTAGAGTGATCTCAGCCGTCTCCGATGGGGGCGGGCCAATCTGTCTGCGACATGGAAACCACACTCATGACTCACATCGACACCGCCCGCGTCCTGGTCGTCGAGGACGACCGCAGCGTCCGCGAAGCCGTGGAGCGTGCCCTGAGCTTCGAGGGGTACGAGGTGCTGACCGCCCGCGACGGTGCCGAGGCGCTGTCGGCGGTGATGAACGAGCAGCCGGACGTCATCGTGCTCGACGTGATGATGCCCCACATCGATGGGTTGGAAGCAGCGCGTCGGATTCGGGCCCGTGGTGACACCACACCAATCCTGATGCTCACCGCCCGTGAAGCGGTGTCCGATCGGGTGGCGGGACTCGACGCCGGCGCCGACGACTACTTGGTCAAGCCGTTCGCCCTCGAGGAGCTGCTGGCACGGTTGCGTGCCCTGCTGCGCCGCGCGCAAGGCACGAGCACCGACGTCTACGTGGTTGGTGATCTCGTGATGAACACCGGCACACGTGAGGTTCGCCGCGGCGATGCTGCCGTGCCGCTGACGAAGACCGAGTTCGACTTGCTCGAGCTGCTGATGGAGAACCCCGGCATCGTGCTCAACCGATCCGTGATCTACGAGCGGATCTGGGGGTACGACTTCGAGACGTCGTCCAACTCGCTCGATGTGTACATCGGCTATTTGCGCCGCAAGACGGAGATGGGCGACAAGCCGCGGCTCATCCACACCGTGCGCGGGGTCGGCTACGTGATTCGAGAGGCGTGACCGCCGTGGTCCGCCCGATCTGAGGCGAGCACATGAGACTGCGAACGAGGATGGCGCTGATCTCGGCATCTGCCGTGGCGGTGGTTGTTGTGCTCGCAGTGTTCCTGGCCCAAGCGGTTGCTCGCGATGAGCTGCTCCAAGCGATCGATGAGAGCCTCCAGACGCGAGCTGCGGAGATTCAACGGTTCCCTCCGTCCGCAGTCGAGCTGTTCATCGACGAGGGCAGCGACGGCCGCCGGGAGCGGCGCAGGTTCCCCTCCTTCGGTCCCAACTCCCCGTTTGGTCGGGGTGCTACCGGTTTCGACGCGCTGTTCGTGCAGGTGATCGGTCCGAACGGGGTAGCCGTGCCCCTCGACCAACCTGTCGTGCTGCCCGTGGAGGATGAGGGTGTGCCGTATGCCGGCCGCCGCTATGCGGCCCCGGTGCTGCGGACGGTGGAGATCGATGGCGACCGCATCCGCATGATCTCGGCGCCCTTCTACGACGACCTCATCCTTCAGTTGGGCCGTTCGCTCGAAGAGGTCGACGACACGCTGAAGGGCGTGACGGGGCGGCTGACCCTGGCGGGGGCGATCGGCGTCGCGCTTGCGGGTCTCCTCGGCCTGGTGGTTGCGCGCAGCGCGTTGCGCCCCGTCGATGACCTGACCAAGACCGTGGAGCACGTCGCCGAGACGAAAGAGCTGGCGGCCCGCATCGACGTTGAACGCGACGACGAAGTCGGCCGCTTGGCCAAGAGCTTCAACGACATGCTCGAAGCGCTCGAGGAGTCGCGCGTCCAGCAACAGCAGCTGGTGCGCGACGCCGGCCACGAGCTGCGCACACCGCTGACAGCGCTGCGAACCAACATCGAGCTGCTGGCCCGGGCACGCAATCTCGGTGAGGAGCAGCGCACCGAGCTGCTCGATGCAGCCACCTTCGAGTTGCGAGAGTTGACCGACCTGACGACCGAGCTCGTCGATCTCGCAGCCGACGCAGAAGCGACCACCGAGCTTTCCGAAACCGTGCAGCTCGACGACCTGGCAGGACGTGTCGTCGAGCGCTTTCGGCGCCGCACGGGCCGCGACATCACTCTGGAGGCGTCGCCGTCCACCGTCGAGGTTCACGTGAACGCTATCGAGAGGGCAATTGCCAACCTCATCGACAACGCCGACAAGTGGAGCCCTGAGGGAGGCACGATCGACGTCTCGGTCCATCGTGGCCGGGTCGCCGTCAGGGACCATGGCCCCGGCATCGATTCTGCAGACGTACCGCGCGTGTTCGATCGGTTCTATCGCTCCGACCTCGCTCGGTCGACGCCCGGATCGGGGCTCGGGCTTGCCATCGTCAAGAAGATCGTCACCGCAGAAGGCGGAGCGGTGTTCGTCGAGCATCCCGAGGACGGCGGCGTCATCGTCGGCTTCACCCTTCCCGCCGCCACCTGAGCCGCAGGGCGCTCACAGATCTCAGCTGATTCTCAGGTGCCGCTCACACTCGCATTACCTGCCCCAGGCACGATTGACAGAGTTCGCACCCGACCGTGAAAGGAACTCCGAGGATGCGCAAAGTCTTGACCGCGTTGCTGGCCGTCGCCCTCCTGGTCGGTGGAGGTGCGACCTTTGCGCTCGTCTCCGCACCGAGCCCCGCGACGGCGCAAGAAGACACGGACACTGAAGAAGCCCCGCCCGCGACCGACGACCCGGCGCGTGTTCGACCCGAGCGAGGCGCGATTCTGGGAGGCGTGCTCGATGAGCTCGTCGCCGATGGCGTGATCACGCAGGCCCAGGCGGATGCCATCACCGAGGCCATGGGCGAGCGTATCGAAGCGCTCCGCGAGGAGTTTGCCGCCGGAGACGGTGGGTTTGGCTTCGGCCGGGGCGGATTCGGTTTCCATCGCCACGGGTTCGATCTTCGTGGCGCACTCGAAGACGGGATCATCGACGCCGACGAACTCGCAGCGCTCGGTGAGGACCATCCCCTCAACGATCCGGAAGGTCCCGCGGCGCCCTATCTCGAAGATGGTCAGTTGACCCAGGAAGAACTTCAGGAACTCAGGGTGGAATTGATGCCGCACTCCCGGCGGGGCGGGCCGCCGAGCTCGGACGGCGACGATCCGAACGCAGCCGAGGGCTTCTTCTCCACCTGAGCGGCCACGTCCCGAGGACGTCACCGAGCCCGCCTCACATAGGCGGGCTCGGTCGCGTCGTCACTCTGAGTTGCTGAGGGTGTGCATCGCATCCCGCAGTGCGGGATACAGGCTGCGATACACGGCGTAGCCGTCGTCAGACGACGCTGCGGGTCGGGTCGAGTCGACGACTCGCACCCACTCTTTCGCCGCGGTTGCGGCGTCCGCCACGAGCTCGGTGCCGACGGCGGCCAGCATCGCCGCACCGAAAGCGGCTCCCTCGGTGGTGTTCACCGTGGCGACCTCTGCCTGCAGCGTGTCCGCGACGATCTGACGCCAGAGCGGACTTCGCGCACCGCCTCCGCTGATACGCACCTGTTCCGGGCGTTCGACGCCGACGGCCAGCATGACCTCGAGCACGTCCCGGAGGCTGAAGGCGACGCCCTCCATCACGGCCCGAGTCAGGTGGCCGATCTCGTGGCGGACGGTGAGACCGACGAAGGCGCCCCTGGCGAGTGGATCGTTGTGCGGTGTGCGCTCGCCCGAGAGATAGGGCAGGAACACCAAACCGTCGCTGCCTGAGGCCACCCTTTCGGCGGCGGCGCTCAACGCGGCAAAGTCCGTGCCCGGCGCCGCCGTGTCTCGCAACCACGCCAGCGAGCCGGCAGCCGCCAGGGTGACGCCCATCAGGTGCCACCGTGCCGGCACGGCATGGGGGAAGGCATGGACGCTTCCAGCAGGATCGATGACGGGTTGCGTCGTCGCAGCAAAGACCACGCCCGAGGTGCCGAGCGATACGGTGAGGACGCCGGGATCGATCGCCCCGGTCCCCACCGCGGTCGCCGCTTGGTCGCCGCCACCCGCCACGACGGGGGTTCCCGCTCGCAGGCCAGTGGCCGTGGCCGCCTCCTCCGTGATCGTGCCCGTGATCTCCGGTCCCTCGAACGTGGGCGGCATCCATGCGGGCGGGATCTCCAACGCATCGAGGATGGCGGGCGACCACGTCCGCGCTTTGTGATCGAAGAGCACGGTGCCCCCGCCGCCGGCGCGGTCCGTGGCATAAGTCCCCGTCAGCCGCAACCGGACGTAGTCCTTGGGGAGGAGCACGTGTGCCGCTCTGGCGTAGATCTCGGGCTCCTGATTGCGTACCCAGAGGAGCTTCGGCGCGGTGAACCCCGTGAGGGCATCGTTGCCGGTGATGCGGATGAAGCGTTCGGCACCCACGATGGTGCGGATCTCATCGCACTCGGCCGCCGTGCGCTGATCGTTCCACAGGATGGCCGGACGCAGTGGCGTGCCGGCAGCGTCGAGCAGCACGAGACCGTGCATCTGGCCGGTGAGCCCGACTCCGGCGACGTCGGCGGCATTGGCGCCGGTGTTGTCCAGCAGGTTGCGTATTGCCTCCTGCGTCGCCTGCCACCAGAGATCGGGATGCTGCTCACTCCACAGCGGGTGCGGTGACTCGGCGGCGTAGGTCGAGGTGGCAACGCCTGCCACCTCGCCGTCAGCACGCACCAGCACCGCCTTGGTTGCGGTTGTCGAGCTGTCGATGCCGATCGTGTACGTCATGCCACTACGTCCAGGAGCGGGGACCGGTGATCGAGCCCGAGGTCCTGGGCGACACGGGGGAGCGGCGTGTGCGACGGGACCTCGAAGATCTCCCAGACTTCGCGATGCGTGATCGTCTCGCCGTGCCGCAGCGCAGCGAGCGGACCCACGGTTTCCAGCTCCAGGAATTCGTCGTTGCAGTAGCACTGGCCCGTGGCGCCGAGGTCTACGAGTGGAGTCGTGGGCGGATACGCAGCTCGCTTGACGAAGAGGTTGTTCTCCAGCCGGTAGCCGAGCCATTCACGCCGTAGTGCGGTCCCGAGCTTGAGGGGGTCCCGGCGCACCGCTTCGATCAGCACCTGCTCGTCGCCAATCGTGATCAATGGATCACTCCACGAGGTGTAGGGCCAGGCTACGAGCGAGCGCTCGGCCTGGAACTCGTCGACGAGCCTGCTCCCGAGCGGGATGATGGCCGTGCCTCCCACGGCGAATTGCGTGATCGCCCACGGGGCAAGCGTGATCGTGTCGTCCGCGGCGTTCACGATCGTGTGGTCGACGATCACGGCGCTGCCACGCAACGTCAGATGCATCGACTTCTCCAACCCGGCGGCGTCCACCGGCGCCAGCACCGAGATGCCGCGAGCGTCGCTGGCGACGGCAACGGGACGGTCGTCCGGCGCATAGGTCGTCGCCGGAACCTCCGGTGCTGCCCAGAGTCGATGGCCACCATGGAACCGGTACGGTGCCGCTCCGCTGCGTTCGATCCCGAGGCCAGGCAGTGAGGCGAAGAGCTGCGGTCCGTCCAGCAGCCGGAAGCCAACGATGCGGGGCCCGATGGCCTGGGCGATGAGGATCTCGAGCCGGCCTTCGACGACCCTGAGGCACTCGAGGCTGTCGCGAATGACCGGTTCGAGCGTCATGGGCGCACAGTACAACGGCCGGCCGGTGCGGGCGGTGAATGACGTCGGGTGGCGGTGGCCGCAAGGGAACGGCCACCGCCACCCGGTGCGACGGGTGTCAGGCGATGGGTAGAAGCGCCGTCACCGGATCAGATCCGGACCAGAGCCCCCGATGGTGCAAGGTCTTCCACCATCCCTCGCCTCGGAAGCTGGCGTGCCCACGCCCCATGCCGTGGAGCGATACCTCGCCCTCGATGGCAACCGTGAAGTTGGCTCCCGCAACGACGATGGTCCCGCTGAAGTCGTCCAGGTGGAGCTGCGTCCCGCCGCCGCCTTCAGCGAGCGCGGACTCCCGGCCGTCGATCACGAGGCGGTGCACGCCTCCCTCGATCGCCACGTCACCGTCGACCCGCATGGCGAGGCGAGCCACCCGTGCGTCCAATGTGGCCGCGCCGGACCCTGAGGCCCACAGCTCTCCGTAACGACTGTGGCTTTCGATCGTCACCTCTGCCGGCATGTCTTCCTCGGCGGCGTAGGCCGCTCCTGCCACCATCGCAAACGCGGCGACCAGCGCCAGCACTACGAGCACACGTTTCATCGTCGACTCCTTTCGTTACGCTCGTTGTCACGTTGGCGACCAGATGTCAGAAGTCCGTGAAGTCGACGCAAGAGCTTTGCGATACTGCGTCGATGAGCTTTCGTCCCTTCCTCATCGACGCCTTCCGCTGCGCGGTAGCTGCGGTCGAGGCCGCACGGGCGACGGAGCGTGCCACTCCGTCGCTCGAGCTCGGGGCGACGCCTGTTCTGGTCCTGGCTTTGGGCAAGGCTGCACCCGGCATGGCTCGAGGGTTCTGTGCTGCGCATCCCGGGCCGGTGCGCGGGTTGGTGGTCGCTGCCGAGCCGGAGCCCATTCCGCCGTCACTCGATCTGATGATCGGTGATCACCCCGTCCCTTCGGCTCGCAGCCTCGCTGCCGGCGAAGCACTGTTGCGTGCGGCTTCGAGTGCTCGAGACGACGAGACGGTCGTTGCGCTGATCTCGGGCGGTGGCTCGGCGCTGGCTGAGGCGCTGGTCCCCGGAGTTGATCTGGAGGATCTGCGGACTCAGACGGCTGCGTTGTTGCTGTCGGGGCGACCGATCGATGACCTCAACGCAGTGCGCACGGCCGTGTCGCGACTGAAGGGCGGGGGGCTGGCTGCCGCCGCCGGTGGGCACCGGGTGGTGACGCTGGCGATCTCCGACGTGATCGGGGACAGGCCGGAGGTCATCGCCTCGGGCCCGACCGTCGCGTCGGATGCATCCGAGCGCGCGATGAAGGTCGTCGCCGGGGTGGGGGCAATCCCGAAAGCGATCCAGACCGCCGTTGGGCGGGGTGCGGTGAACGCACGTTCCAGCGGACGCTCGTTCACGGTCGTCGCAAGCCGCCACGATGCCGCGGGAGCGGCTGCGGCCCACCTTCGCAGCGGCGCCTGGGCCGTGAGCGTTGTGGCTGAACCGATCTCTGGCGAAGCGGCGCGGCTTGCGCCGCGGCTCGTCGCCGCAGCGCATCCAGACACCGCAACGGTGTATTCAGGAGAGACCACCGTCACCGTGCGCGGAAGCGGGAGGGGCGGGCGCAACCAGGAGGCGGCCCTGGCTGCGGCGCTGGCCATCGACGGCAACGAGGACGCCGGCTTCCTCGCGGCCGGGACGGACGGGATCGACGGCATGACCGACGCTGCGGGTGCGGTGGTCGACGGTGGCACGGCTGCGGAGGGAAGGGCCGCCGGCCTCGATCCTGCAGCGATGCTCGCTGACAACGACTCCGGACGCTTCTTCGAGCAGGTGAGCGGCCGGCTCGTCACGGACCGCACGGGAACCAACGTCGGCGATATCTGGATCGTGGCGAGGCGCTGAATCAGCTCAACTGGGCGGCGGCGATACCCGCGATGTGCTCGCCGATGGCGAGGGAAGCCGTTGCTGCGGGAGACGGGGCGTTGAGGACATGCACGGCGCCGGGCGCCTCCTCGATCGCAAAGTCATGGAG
Source organism: Acidimicrobiia bacterium (assembly GCA_035458525.1). Classification (GTDB taxonomy): domain Bacteria; phylum Actinomycetota; class Acidimicrobiia; order Spongiisociales; family UBA5794; genus DATHZQ01. Next base: position 326 of record DATHZQ010000015.1, on the reverse strand, counting down.
CATCGACCCGTCACGTCGGAGCGCTTGGGCGCGGATGCCTGAGCGGTAGGCGCCGAGATCGTCCGGCTCGAGCGCCGGGATGAGGCGGTTGGCATCCTTCACGAACGACGATTTGACCGCAGAGCGCCACATCTCTGCGGCACCCGTGCGCCAGTAGGTCCTGCCCAGCGACAGCAGCCCCCGATAGGTGAGCGACTCGACGAGATCGCTCAGCTTCACGTCCGTCCTGCGGTAACCCTCCCGGGCCGCGGCCAGCACGGCATTGGGGCCCACTTCGACCCGCCCGTACACGTCACGGGTGAAGTGCACTCCGAGGAACGGGAAGC
>DATHZQ010000014.1:0-71255 GCA_035458525.1 Acidimicrobiia bacterium | reverse complement strand
GGCTTCTTGCTGGGCCGGACGATCGCATTGATTGCCGGCGGCTCGCTCACCACGATGGTCGGGTGGGCGGCGGGGTTGCTCCTGGTCGAGCTCTCGATCGACGCCGCCGCCGCCGCTGCGGGAGTTCGATGGCTTCTCAGCGGCAAAGCCGAGCACGGCGCGACCGCTTCGCGTGTGGTGGGCGTGATGATTGCCGTCCATGCCGTCCGGGTCGCCGTCTATGTCTTGGGCAGGACCGGCCCATGGGTCGACTTCGACGTTCGCCCTGAGCATCGCACCGATCCTGCGGAAACCCGATCCCCGGCCGGCGTCTGGGTCGCCGGCACCGGTGCGGCCGTCAGCGTGATCGCGTTGTTGGTCGTGTGGCGTTGCCGCACCCGCCGTCGAAACAGCTGTCCCAGAGCTTGCTGCTTCTCTCGACGTCGGTGAACGGCAGCGTGACCGCTCCAGATGGGAGCGTCGACATGGCGAGTGGATGATACGTGCGGTGAAGCGGGTCGGGAAGGCTCGTTGGCGCTGCTGCGCAACGAGGCAGCGCGCCAGGTAAGTTCCGGCGCATCCGGAGTCGGGAGTCGCGTGAATTCACAGTATCGGGTCGTGATCATCGGCGGCGGAGTCGTGGGCGCCAGCGTCGCCTACCACCTCGCCAAGTTCGGCTGGAGCGACGTCGCCATCGTCGAACGCGATGTGCTGACCGCAGGCTCGAGCTGGCACGCCGCAGGTGGAATCCACGCCCTCAACGCTGATCCCAACATCGCCGCGCTACAGGCCTACACCATCGACCTCCTCGGCGAGATCGCTGAAGAGGCCGATCAGGACATCGGCATGCACATGGCGGGTGGCATCACCTTCGCCTCCGACCCGGTCCGTTGGGAGTGGTTGCAGTCGGCGTATCGCGTCTTCCAGACGATGGGCATCGAAGACGTCCATTTGATGACGCCGGACGAGATCAAAGCCAAGTGCCCGATCATCAACCTCGACGGTGTCGAGGGCGGCATGTGGGCGGACCGCGAGGGCTACATCGATCCGTCGGCCGTCGTCCACGCCTACGCCAAGGCAGCGCGGCAGCGCGGCGCCGACGTGATCCAGCACAACCGCGTCATCGACCTCACTGCCCGCTCGGACGGCGGATGGGACGTCATCACCGAGAAGGGCACGATCGTGGCCGAGCATGTCGTCAACGCCGGCGGCTTGTGGGCGAAGCAGGTGGGGCGCATGGCAGGTGTGGAGCTGCCGGTCTCACCGCTCGAGCACCACTACCTCATCACCGAGGCCATCCCCGAGTTGGCGGCCATGGACTTCGAGATGCCGATGATGATCGATCTCGACGGCTTCACCTACGCCCGACCAGAGATCCACGGCATGCTGCTCGGCATCTACGAGATCGACCACAAGCACTGGAGCGTCGACGGTGCGCCGTGGAACTACGGCATCGAGTTGCTCCCACCCGACGTGGACCGGATCGCCCCCGAGTTGACGATCGCCACCCACCGTTACCCGGCCCTCGATCGCACCGGCATCAAACAATGGGTCAACGGCGCATTCACCTTCTCCCCGGACGGCAACCCCCTCGTCGGACCGGTGCCTGGCCTACGCAACTACTGGTCGGCCTGTGCGGTCATGGCGGGCTTTCTGCAAGGCGGTGGCGTGGGCAAAGCGCTCGCCGAGTGGATGATCCACGGCGAGCCCGAGGAGGACATCTACGGGATGGACGTGGCTCGCTTCGGCCCGTATGCGGAGAACCGGGAGTACATCCGGCAGATGACGGGTCAGTTCTACTCCCGTCGCTTCGTCATGACCTATCCCAACGAGCAGCTGTGGGCGGGACGGCCGCTCCGGATGGCGCCTGCGCACGACGCCATGACCGAGGCCGGAGCGCAGTGGGGCGAGTCGTGGGGACTCGAGCTGCCGATCTACTTCGCCGAGAAAGGCTTCGAGGAAATCCCGTCGCTGCGCCGCTCCAACGCCCACGACATCGTCGGAGAAGAGTGCCGCCGGGTTCGCGGTGGCGTCGGCATCCTCGACATCGCCGGCTTCTCCCGATACGAGGTCACGGGACCCAACGCAGCGGCGTGGCTGGACACGCTGCTGGCCGGGCGGCTGCCCAAACCGGGCAAGATCCGACTGACGCCGATGCTGGGCCACAACGGGAAGTTGAAGGGTGATCTCACCACACTCAACTGGGGCGACGGCACCTGGTGGATCATGGGCTCCTACTACCTGCGGGCCTGGCACATGCGCTGGTTCAACGACCACCTCGACGAGGGTGTCGAGGTGCGTGACATCTCGGACGCGATCGTCGGGTTCTCGCTGTCCGGACCGAAGTCGCGGGAGCTACTCGCACGAGTGACAACGGCCGACGTGTCGGACGAGGCAATGCCGTTCATGTCGTGCCGGACGATGGACGTCGGTCTCATCCGGGCCAAGGTCGGGCGCATCTCGGTCACTGGCGAGCTCGGTTACGAGATCCACTGTTCAGCCGCCGAGCACATCAAGCTGCGCCGCATCCTGCTCGAAGCGGGCGAAGACCTCGGTGCCATCGAGTACGGCTACAACGCCCTGCTCTCGCTCCGCCTCGAGAAGAGCTTCGGTATCTGGTCGGCGGAGTTCCGCCAGGAGTACACCCCCAGCGAGACCGGCATGGATCGCTGGATCGACTGGAAGAAGTCCGGGTTCATCGGCGAGGACGCTGCACGGGCTGAGCGAGACGGCGACACCGCGACCCGGAAGCTCGTCACGCTGGAGATCGACGCCACCGACGCCGATGCCACAGGCTACGAGCCCGTGTGGTCGGGCGACGCGCGAGTCGGCTACATCACGTCGGGCGGCTTCGGCCACTGTGTCGACAAGAGCCTGGCGATGGCGCTCGTCCACCGGGAGCACTGTGCGGTCGGCACCGAGCTGACCACGCACATCGTCGGGGTCGAACGACCCTGCGCGGTCATCTCCCCGTCGCCGCAGGACCCTGCCGGAGCCGCGATGCGGGCGTAGGTACGCTCCGGCCGCGACGCACCCGGCTATGCGCCGTCTTGCGCCACGAGACGCAGGATCGCGGCGGCCACCTCGTCTGGTCGCTCGATCGGTGTGAAGTGTCCGCAGCCCTCCAGCAGGACGAACTCGGCGCCCGGGATCGCCTCAGCGGTGCGCCGCCCCTGCGCCTCCGAGAAGAACATGTCTTCGTCGCCCCAGATCACGGTCGTCGGCACCGCGATCGCCGGCAGCACCGCCTCGATTTCGCGATAGAGATCAGGCAGGTCTCGCAGCACGCTGGCGAAGATGGTGCGGATCGTCTTGGCCTCGCCGCTGTCGTTGGGCGTAGCGCGCACGCCTTTGGTGCGGGAGGCGGCCCGACCCAACCCGCGCAGCGCCGGCTTGCTGAGGAACACCGGCTCGATGAGCGCACCCAGCCCCGGCAGTCGCAGCAGCGAGAGTGGAAAGTCGACCGGCGTGTCGGTGAACGTGTTCGTCGCCGACAGGCCCAGGTGGGTCACGCGATCGGGGTACCTGTCCAGAAAGGTCAGCGCCACCGGACCCCCCATGTCGTGGCCGATCAGGGCCACCTCGTCCATGCCGAGTCGATCGAGCGTTGCGCAAAGCGCTGCGGCTTGCGCATCGGTCCAGACCGCTTCGAAACTCTCGGGACGGGCGCTGGCGCCAAAGCCGACGAGGTCGACCACCAGGGTGCGGCGGTCTTCGGGTAGCCGTACGGCTACCGGTTCCCAGTCAGCGGCGCTCCCTGGGAACCCGTGCAGCAGCACAATCGCCGGTCCATTCCCGCGGTCGATGCGAACCGCCATTTCCATGTCTGCCTCCTTCGTCGTCATGAGTCTGCCGTCTCTCAGCACGGCGTTCGAGCCAGGAGCCGCTCGACAGCGAACAACACATTGACAAATGTCGATATGTCGTGGATAGTCCGATATATAGACATGTATCGATATTGGAGTGTCCGTGGACTACTCGCTGAATCTGATCGGTCGGGTCGCCACCGATGTCGCCTCGACCTTCGGCACCGTTTGGCCATTTCTGCTGATCTCGATCGTGGCCGCCGCGGCGGTATCCGTGTACGTGGGGACGCAGCGGGTCTCCCGCATGCTGCGTCGAAGCACCTCGGTCGCCGTGGGCGCCGCCGTGCTCTTGGCAACCCTCACGCCGTTCTGCTCATGCGGAACGACGGCGGTCTTGCTCGGCATGCTCGCCACCGCCTCGCCATGGGCGCCGCTCGTCGCCTTCATGGTTGCGTCGCCGCTGACCAGCCCGGCCGAACTCTTCCTGTCCGCCGGACTGTTCGGATGGTCGTTCGCCCTGGTGTTCTTCGCCGGCACGATCGTGCTCGGTCTTGCGGCTGGAGCAGTGGCGGCCGCCCTCGATAGGAGCGGCCGGCTCCATGACCAGGCTCGGATGCGGCCCGAGGAGCAAGGATGCGCCACCGGAACGTGCTCACTCCCCGAGCCCGCCGCCGTCGGCATCGGCCCCGGCACCGCCTCGATCGCCGAGCTGCCCACCCTGCGCAGGCGCTGGAAGCTCGACGAGTTCGGTACTGAACTCCTCTCCGTGGGCCGCAAACTGCTCGTGTTCTTCTTCGGGTTCACTGCAGTTGGCTACCTCGCCATCGACGCCATTCCGACGGCTTGGCTCACGGACTATCTCGGCGGCGACTCGATGCTCGCCGTGCCGCTTGCGGCCCTCCTCGGAATACCCGCCTACATCAACACGGAAGCGTCGCTGCCGCTCGTGGCAACACTCATGGATGGCGGGATGGGGCCTGGACCGGCCTTGGCGTTCCTCGTCACCGGCGCCGGCGCCAGCATCGGCTCGATCTCGGGATTGTTCGTGATCGCCCGTGTCCGCGTCGTCGGATTGGTGGTCGCGTTGCTGTTCGCTGGAGCCCTGGCGATGGGATGGTTCGGCCAGGTGATCCTGTAGCTTCGAATCGGCCGGTACGGACGTTCGGATCATTCGCATCTACCAGACATCTGTTTGCGACTCCGGAGCGAAGCCGCCGCGATACATCACATCAGACGTGATGCGGCAGCCACGAAACAACGACCTAGAGTCGGTCTGATGCCAGAAGGGCTTCCCCGAACAATGCGAGCGGTGCTGCTGACTGGTCACGGCGGACTGGACAAGCTGCAGTATCGGGACGACGTGCCGGTGCGATCACCGGGTCCTGACGAGGTCGTCATCGAGGTGGCCGCCTGCGGGATGAACAACACCGACATCAACACCCGCACCGGCTGGTACGCCAAGACGGTCACGACCGCCACCGGTGCGGAGGCAACCGACGGCGACGTCGACGGATCGTGGGGAGGAGGATTGACCTTCCCGCGGATCCAGGGGGCAGACCCCGCCGGCCGGATCGCCGCCGTCGGCACCAACGTCGACCCCGCGCGCCTCGGGCAGCGGGTTCTCGTCGACGCCTGGCTCCGTGACCCCAGCGGCATCCTCGAGAACGCCCGCTACCTCGGCTCGGAGATCGACGGCGGCTACGCCGAGTTCGTCGTGGTCCCGGCAGCGAACGCGCACCCGATCACCACGGACTTGTCCGACGTGGAACTCGCCAGCTTCCCCTGCTCGTATGCGACAGCCGAACACATGCTGCACCGGGCCGGCGTGCGCGAGGGACAGTGGGTACTCGTGACCGGCGCATCGGGTGGCGTCGGAGGCGGGCTGATCCAGCTGGCGAGACGCCGTGGCGCCCGGGTCGTGGCGCTGACGAGCGCCGCAAAGATCGGTGAGGTCAGCGCGATCGGCGCCGAAGTGGTTCTCGATCGCTCGCGGCCCGACGTGGCTGCCGCCGTGCTCGACGCCACCGGCGGCGTCGACGTCTTCGCCGACGTCGTGGGCGGGAACGGTTTCGCCTCGCTCCTCGAGACGGTGCGTCGGGGCGGGCATTACACCGCGGCGGGGGCGATAGCCGGGCCCATCGTCCGGCTCGACCTGCGGACGCTCTACCTCCACGACTTGACCATGCACGGATGCACCGTGCTCCCTCCCGAGGTGTTCGCCAATTTGGTCGGCTACATCGAACGAAGCGAGATAAGACCCGTGGTGGCTCGCACGTTCCCGCTGTCCGAGCTTCCGGCCGCCCAGGAGGCGTTCGTCGAGAAACGACATGTCGGCGCCTTCGTCATCGGGGTCGGTGCGTGAAGATCTCCTCGGTTGCGGTGCCGGAAGGCCCTGGCCCGGTCGGTACGTACGTTCGACGATGACTTCAAGGACGTCAGGAGACCACATGCGATACTCACTTGCAGCCCTGCTGCTGGTCGTGCTCGTGCTCGCGGGGTGCGGTGGCGACGATGCGTCATCGACGACCGAGTCCGAGCCCCCCGCAGCGACCTCGACGAGCTCTGCCACGACGACATCGACTGCTGCGCCGACAACCACGGCAGCTACGACCACGACGACCGAGGCGACCACCACCACGTGGGCGGGGGTCGAAGGCGAACCGTACGACTTCTGGGTCCCCGTTCCCGAAGAAGGTCCGATCCTCGGTGTCGTCGGCGTCCAGTTCGACGATGTGTTGAACGTGCGCTCGGGTCCCAATGTCTCCTTCGATGTAGTGACGACCTTGGACCCGACGCAGACCGGCATCTCCGGAACCGGCGAGGGCTGGCAGCTTCCGTCTGGTGCTGTGTGGTGGCAAATCGATGCCGGTGGTGTCGAAGGCTGGATCAACCAGCAGTTCATGTCGCGGCTCAGCGACGTCGACGACATCACGAGTTTCGTGGTTGCGCAGATGGGGCAGATTCCGACGGCCGAGACCATGCTCGAGCTCGGGTTGCAGGTTGCGGAAGTATTCGCCGACGTGGACGTCGGCTCCGAGGTCGTCGTGTCCGTTGCGCCGACCGTCGGCGATCTCGGCGAGGTCACCTACGACGTCACCGGGCTCGGTGACGACAGCGAGGGCGGAATCCGGCTCCACGTCTTCGGCCAACCCACCGACTCGGGCGAGGCCTTCTCGCTCATGGCGGTGGAGGCGACGCGGATGTGTCAACGAGGAGTCAGCGAGGGGCGCTGTGTGTGAATTCTGACGGTTGCCGCATTGGTTGCCGATTCCTGCCGGCCCTACGCTTCGACCTCGATCGAGGAGACCAACGTGGATCGCACCGCAATAGAAGAAGCCTTGACGAAGGCCGAGCAAGCCGTCGACGGAGGGCAGACCGCGTTGGGAACAACGGGGTTCTGGAAGGCTGTCGGTGCAGTGAAGCGAGACCCGGCCCTCACCGATGAATTCGCCGACCGCATCGCGGCGATCGACCGGCGGGCATTCGAATCGTGGGCGCTGCTCACCGTTCCCGCTCCCGTCGGAACTGCGCTCATGGTCATCGGCACGCTGGTTGGACTCGGCATCGTGTGGTGGGCGTACTCACTCGATCGGCCCGCCAACGGCATTGCGTTGCTCATCGGCACCGGTATCACCCTCGTCACGACCCACGGGCTCGCACATCTCGTCGTCGGTCGCGTCTTCGGCATTCGATTCAGTCACTGGTTCATCGGCACGGTGCAGCGGCCCCAGCCCGGGGTGAAGACCGACTACGCGACGTACCTACGAACCGTCCCGAAGCACCGAGCGTGGATGCATGCCTCGGGCGCCGTTGCCACCAAACTCATCCCGTTCTTCGCCCTGGGACCAGCGCTCGTCATGGAAGTTCCTTGGTGGACGACAGCGCTGCTGATCGTCATCGGAGTCGGCCAGATCGTCACCGACGTGGCATGGTCGACGAAGGCGTCCGACTGGAAGAAGTACCGCCGCGAGATGCGCTACGTCGCCGGCGGCTAACGCTCCGTTTCCCGAGATGGCCGCTGGGAGGCCGACCGTCACCACCGGTCGGCCCATGGGATGCCTTGATGCTGGCCCGCCGCCGATCGTGGCTGGCAGACTGCATTCATGCTTCCGCCCCACGGCATCGATCGGCTGCAAACAGACCCTTCGTACCCTGGGGGTCGTACCCGGTGACGTGCTGATGGTTCACGCCTCCCTGAGGGCAGTCGGGCCCACGAGCACGGCGCAGCGGGCGTCATCGCAGCCCTCGACCACGCGGTGGAGCCCGGCGACACCCTCTTGATGGTGCTCGGCGCCGACGACGGATGGGCCTGGGTCCACGACCTGCCGGAGGCGGAGCGGCCCGCCGCCCTCGCAGAGGCCGAGCCGTTCGACGCGGTAACGACCCCGGCCGACCCCGACGTCGGCGCCCTCGCCGAGGTGTTCCGTACACACCCGGGAACGGTCGTCTCAGATCACCCCGAGGGACGGTTTGCGGCGCGGGGCGAGCTCACCGCCGATCTGACCTCGAACGTCCCGTGGAACGACTACTACGGCTCGGGTTCACCCTTGGCGCGCATGCTCGACGCACGGGGGAAGGTGCTCAGACTCGGTGCCGACCTCGACACGGTGACGTCACCATGCCGAGTATTTGGCCAAGATCCCGAACAAGCGCCGTGTGCGGCGTCACCGTCGCATCGGCGCGGCCGACGATCGTCGCGATCGAATGCCTCGACGACTCGAACGGCATCGTCGACTGGCACGGCGCAGACCACTTCGCCGTCATCACGAAGTCCTACCTGGCCGAAGGTCGAGCCCGGACCGGCCTCGTCGGAAGCGCAGAGAGCGAGCTGATCGACGCCTCCGATCTGATCGCGTACGGCGTCGCCTGGATGGAGGAACACTTCGCGTAGAAGCAAGACCCAGTGAGGATGCGGCAGCATCCCGTCGTCCGGACGTGCGAAGCGCCGAACCTGAAGCCGCTCAACATGAGCCATCCGTCAACGACGAAATGATCGCGCATCGGCCTCGAGAGCTGGTTCGGTTCGTGCGGAGTGCAGTCTGGTCGCTGCGAGCATCGGTGACCGCTCCGGTAGGGTTAGGCTTGGCAGGTGGAGCAACTGAGTGGCGTCGATACGGGGTTTCTCAACCTCGAGACCCCGTTCCAGCAAGGGCATGTCGGTGGTGTCGTCGTGCTCGATCGCTCCCATGCGCCCGAAGAGTGGGGATTCGACGGCCTGCGCGACCTCATCGAGGAGCGCATCCATTTGCTGCCACCGTTCCGCAAGCGGCTGCTCACCGTGCCGCTGGGCGTCGACAACCCGTACTGGATCAACGATCCCCACTTCGACCTCAGCTTCCATCTGCGCCATGTTGCAGTTCCGCCGCCGGGCGGCGCACTCGAGTTGTCGGAGTTGGTCGCCCGGATCCACCAGCGACCCCTCGACCGCACCCGGCCGCTCTGGGAGATGTACCTGATCGAAGGGCTCGCCGATGGGCGCGTCGCCACGTACACCAAGCTCCACCATGCCGCCGTCGACGGTATGGGCGGCGCCGACATCCTCACCAGCCTGCTCGACACCGAACCAGAGGGACGCACTGTCCCGGCCCCGGCAACGCCGTGGAAGTCCGGCGAAATCCCTTCTCCAGTCTCGCTGCTGGCGCGCAGCTTGCGGCGCCTCGCTCTCAGCCCGGTCCGGGCCTCTCGGGTGGGGTACGAGCTCGTCCGAGGTCTGCCCGGACTGCACCCGTTGAAGGCCTTGCCGGCCCTCGTCGGAATGCACACGGATGACGAGATCCTCTCGCGCCCGGCCTTGGTGGCACCGCAGTCGCGGCTCAACCGGCAGATATCCCCGCACCGGCGCTGGGCCTTCGGCGACGTGTCCCTCAGCGCGGTCAAGCGCATCAAGGACGCCGCCGGCACCACGGTGAACGACGTCGTGATCGCCGCATCTGCCGGAGCAGTGCGCCGGTGGCTTTCGCGCCACGAGGGCGTGCCGAAACGCTCGCTCCAGGCCCTCATCCCGATCTCGATCCGCACCGGCGAGGAGACCGGCGAGATCGGCAATCAAGTGTCGGCCATGATCGCCCCCATCGGCACGCACCTGGAGGACCCGGTGCAACGCCTCGAGTTCGTGCATCGCACGATGGGCATCGCCAAGGAGACGCACCGCGCCACGCCGGCAACCCTGCTCCAGGACTTCGCCCAGTTCGCACCTCCCGTGCTTGCGGCGCGGGCTGCGCAGGTCGCGTACCGGAACGGGCGGGGCGGGCGCTGGACACCATTCAACCTCGTGATCTCCAACGTGCCCGGGCCGCATTTCCCGCTCTATCTGGCGGGGGCACCGCTGGAGGGCCACTATCCCGTGTCGACGATCACGGACGGGGCCGCACTCAACATCACGCTCTACCGGTACCTCGACCGGCTGTGCTTCGGCCTGGTTGGCGACCGCGAACTCCTGCCCGACTTGTGGGATCTGATCGACATGATCCAGGACGAGGTGGCCGAGCTGGAGAAGGCGCTCACGTGAAGCGGCCCTCGATTCTGCGAGCCATGGCCGAACCGGTGCGAGCGTCGGGCGAGTACGCCACCTCGATCGGCTTGCTGCCATTCCGGCGGCTTCTCCCGCACGGTGACGGTCAGCCCGTCCTGGTGCTGCCAGGGTTCGGTGCCTCGGATCGGTCCAGCGGCACGATTCGACGGCTGCTCGACTCTCTGGGCTACCAATCGCACCCTTGGGGCCTCGGCCGCAACATGGGGCCCACCCAAAGGGTGATCAACGAACTGCCGTCGCTGTTGGACCGGATCGCCGGAGAGACCGGCCGCACCGTGTCGCTGATCGGCTGGTCCCTCGGCGGGATCTACGCACGGCAGCTCGCTGCAAGGGACCCGGAGTCGGTGCGGTCGCTGGTCACGCTGGGCACGCCGGTGCGCTCGGAGGTACAGACGGCCAGCAACGCCGCCCCTCTCTACAACGCCCTCCAAGCGTTCCACGTCCCGGCGCGACCACTGTTGGATGACGGCGAGCCCCTCGACGTCCCCGTCACCGCGGTCCACACCCGCAGCGACGGCATCGTTCATTGGGAGACGTGCCTCGTGCAGGAGGCGCCGCGGACCGAGAACCTGCGAGTGCGGGGCAGCCACACCGGTCTCGGCTACAACCCGGCCGTTGCCTACATCGTGGCGGATCGTCTGGCGCTGCCCGAAGCCACGTGGGAGCCGTTCCAGGTGCCGGCGCAGTACCGGCGGATCATCTCCGTGGCCAGCACATCCTGACTCCGGATCAGGTCGCGGCCCCCAGGTCGCTTGCAGCGACCGGCACCGGCTCATCGGCCCGGCCGTCCCGCACTCGAGCGATGCTCCCCCGCCCCTCCTCGAGGAGCGTCCCGACCGGCTGAGTTCGCGCCAGCTGATCGCTCCGCAGGCCCTCGATCTCGATCGGTACGGCGCCGGCGACGCGCCGTCCCGCCTGCCGGGCCCAGCTCACCTCCTTCTTGCGCACTTGATGGGGCTGCCACAGGTCGAGGTCGGCGACGGTGACGAGCTCACCCAGGGCGATATGGCCGGCAGCGGCTGCGCGAGCGAGCAGTTGCTCCCCCGATGCAGTTCGAGCAATGACGGCGTTGCTCCCGGGATCGCTCTCGACCCACTCCGCAGTGGGCGCCGCCCCCGGCCACGTGTCGGCGGCGACGAGGTCGGCCGCCTCGCCGGTGCCGTCGGGACAGATCTTGCAGCGATACGGCAGGGTCCACCTGCTCTCGTCGTCTCCCCAGAAGTCGAGATAGCTGACCGACACCGGCTCCCGGTCGCCGCGCTCGAACACCGTCGGCCCCGGGCAGCCGTTGCCGCGATACCGCACCCCGGTCACCTCCTCCTCGGCGACGCCGAACCATGTCATACGCTCCGCCATGCCCTCGGGCGCCATGAACCCTCCGCACACCATGGCGAGCAAATACTGCACCTGCGCTTCGATGCGGGCTTCGTCGCGAGCCCGCAACCGCAGCGCCGACAGATCGCAGGGCTTGGCGATGACGGCGATGCGGTCGGCTGAGCCCAGCGCCTCCTCCAGCCGGGTCAGCACCGCTGTCGGTCCGTAGCGGGAGCCGACCGCCTCCAGCACCTCTGCAGATGTCCGGGAGATACGCGACTCGCCGAAGCTCGGGTGCTCGATCGATGGACCCGCGTGGAGCACCGCATCGACCTCGCCGGAGTCCAGCAGGTACATACCGAGCGCAGTCAGCACCCCGCCGGTCGATCCGGCGTAGCGGACAGCAGGATCGCCCGCCCACGCCATCACGATCCGCCGCCACGGGCCCCACACCGAGTCGAGCGTCGCTCCCGCCGCAGCGTCCTCGGGGAGCCCGGTGACTACCACCCCCGGGCAGGCGCGACAAACCGCATCGACGGTGGCGTGATCGAGATCGCCCACGATGACGGGCCGCTCGTATCCGTTGGGGGCGATGGTGCACCGGATCCGCTCCGGGCCGGCGATCGCCTCGCACAGCCCGCACCCGATGCAGAGACCCTGCTGCGAGATGAGGTTGAGTCGGTCCGCAGGTGTGGGCACTCGCATCGGGGGCATCGTACCGACGGCATACCAGCCGTGTCGGTACGCTGCGGGCGACCATGAGCGACTACTTCCGCAACTACATCAACGGCCAATGGGTCGACGGCAGCAACGGCGAGCGGATCGTGCTCGAGGACCCGGCGACCGCCGAACCGTTTGCCGAGGCAGCCCGTGCGACACCAGAGGACGTGGACGCAGCGGTGGCCGCCGCCCGCGCCTGCGTCGCCGAGCGGAGCCTCACCGACATGCGCCCGTCACAGCGCGGCCGGATGCTGGTCGACATGGCTCGCTGGCTCCGGGAGCGGGAGGACGAGATCACGGCACTCCTCACTCGGGACTCGGGCAAGACGCTGCAGGAGTCAGGGTGGGAGCTCGCCGGGACGGCCAATTTCCTCGAGTACTACGGGGGCCTCACCGACAAGCTCGAGGGGAGCTACATCCCGCTCGGCGCCGGGTACACCGACTACGTGATGCCCGTGCCATACGGGGTATCGGCGCACATCATCCCGTGGAACTATCCCCTGGAGATCACGGGTCGCGGCATCGCCCCCGCCCTCGCCGCCGGCAACGCCGTCGTCGTGAAATCGCCTGAGCTCGATCCGGCGACCGTCACCTACATCGCTCATGCCGCAGAAGCCGTTGGCATGCCGCCGGGGGCAGTCAACGTCGTCTGCGGATACGGCCACGACGCCGGTGACGCCCTGGCCCAGCATGCCGGCGTCAACCAGATCACCTTCACGGGCTCCGTCGCCACGGGGCAGAAGGTGCTGCACGCGGCAGCCGAGTCGGTCATACCGGCGGTCGTCGAGCTGGGAGGCAAGTCGGCGGGCATCGTGCTGCCCGACGCCGACCTCGACAACGTGACGGAGCAGACCCGCTGGGGCATCTTCTCCAACTCGGGCCAGGTGTGCTCGGCGCTGTCCCGCTTGGTGGTTCCCGATGGGCTGCACGACGAGATCGTCGATCGGGTGATAGCGGTCGCCGAGGCGCTCGACGTCGGCCCGGGCGCGTCGGAGAGTGACATGGGTCCGCTCATCTCACGGCCCCAACTGGAGCGGGTGGACCGCTACGTGAAGATCGCCGGTGAGGACGGAGCGGTCGCTGCGGCCGGGGGGAGCCCGGTGCCGGACACGCCCGGCCATTTCTACGAGCCCACCGTGTTCGTGAACGTCACCAACGACATGACGATCGCCCGCGAGGAGGTCTTCGGTCCGGTGCTCTCCATCATCCGCTACTCGGACACGGAGGATGCGCTCGCCATCGCCAACGACTCCGAATACGGGCTGGTAGCCGGCGTGTTCGGCAACGATCTGGAGCAGGCCACCTATCTGGCGGATCGCCTCGAGGCAGGGCAGGTGTTCGTCAACGAGTGGTTCCAGCCGAGCATCGAAGCACCGTTCGGCGGGTTCAAGAAGTCCGGATTCGGCCGGGAGAAGGGCCGAGCGGCAATGGGTTCGTACCATCAATGGAAGAACGTGGCGATCCGGCGTCCGTAGCGCGTACCATCTGGCCATGCTGACGCAGGAGCAGGTGGAACTGTTTCACGAGCAGGGCTTCCTCGTTGTCCCCGACGTGCTCGAATCCGGTGACCTCGACCCGGTCGCAGACGAGTACGCCACCGCCCTGGACGCAGCTGTAGCGGACCTCTTCGCCCGTGGTGCGATCTCGGACGTGCACGAGGAACTGCCTTTCGCCGAGCGCTACACGGCGATCCTCACCGAGAACCCCGACCTCTTCTACTACCTCGGCATATCGCTCCCCCTCGACTACGAGGGACTGGATCCGGACCTGGTACGAGCACACACCGGACCGGCCCTGTTCGGGCTGTTGTCGAACCCAAAGGTGCTCGACGTCGCCGAGTCGATACTCGGCGGGGAGATCACCCTCAACCCGGTGCAGCAGGTGCGCCTCAAGCCTCCGCAGCGCTTGCTGAGCGGAGCCATGGCGGAGTACTCCAATGTCGGCGCCACCACATGGCATCAGGACTTCGGTGCCGTGATGGACGAAGCCGCCGACACCGAGCTGCTCACCATCTGGGTGGCCATGACCGACGTCACCGAGGAGATGGGTTGCCTGGTTGCGATACCGGGCTCTCACCGCTCACGGGGGTTGACGTTGCATTGTCCGGGCCGGCTCAACACCGCGGAGAACTACATCCCGCAGGCGCTGCTCGATCGCCACGGGACCGAGCCGGTGACCTTGCCCTGCACGCAGGGTTCCCTGATCCTCCTGACACGCTTCACCGAACATGGGGCGCTCCTCAACACCTCGGATCGGCTGCGATGGAGCTTCGATCTCCGCTATCAGCCCAGCGGGCAACCCACGGGTCGCCCGGCGTTCCCCTCCTTCGTCCTCCGCAGCCGCAGCGATCCGTCGCACGAGGTGCACGACCCGGCGGTCTACGCCCGACGATGGGAGGAGACCAGGCAGCGGGTCCTCTCCGGCGCTCACGAGGGATCGCTCTACGAGCAGAACCGCTGGCTCGCCAATCGCGACCACCCGGTGTGTGCGTAGAACCGGAACTAGATGAACGGGAGCGAACGCACCTCAGCGTGCAACACGCCGTTGGGTGACATGACCTCGACGGTTGCGCCTGTTTCGACGAGGTCCCGACGGATCTGCGCAAGCGCGATCGTCCGGCCGAGACGGGGCGAATGCACGATGGCCGACATGGTGCCGACCTGGTCGCCACCGAAGGTCACAGGCACGGTCGCCTCGAGGGGCCAGGCCGACGGCGCCGCACCCTCGAGCATCAAACCTGTGAACAGCCGCTCCGGCCCCTCGGCGGCCACTCGCTGCAACGCCGCCTTGCCGATGTACTCGGGCTCGAGATCCACGTCGACGTAGCGACCCATCCCGGCTTCGAACGGATTGCTGTCAGGCGTGTTGTCACCACCGAACGAGAGCAGTCCGCCTTCGACCCGTTCGACGTGGTTCGGCGCTCCAGGCCCGATCCCGTACGGTGCGCCCGCCTCCATCACCCTGTCGTACAGCTCGATGCCGCGGCTGCCATCCTGGAGGAACAGCTCGAACCCGCCCTGCTTCGACCAGCCCGAGCGGCACAGCACGAGCGGGATATCGTCCAGGTGGGTCTCGCGGAACCAGAAGAACTTGACGTCCCGGACCCAGTCGCCAAAGAGATCGGCCACGACGTCCTCAGCGAGCGGACCTTGCACACCGAGGGGCGAGACGTCCGGCTCGACGACTTCGACATCGAACCCGCCCTCGGCGGCCACGGCCTTGCACCACAGGAGCATGTCGTGATCGGCCAGGGAGAACCAATAGCGATCGCCGCTGAGCTTCAGGAGCACGGGATCGTTGAGCAGGCGACCGTCGTGATCGCACATCGCAACGTACTTGCCCTGACCTTCCTTCATCTTGGTGAGATCCCGAGCGGAGAGGTATTGCGCCAGCGAATGCGCATCCGGGCCACTGACTTGCACCTGCCGCTCGGCGGCCACGTCCCACAGGGCCACACCGTTCATGAGCATGTCGTATTCGGCTTCGAGATCGCCGAACGACAGCGGGAGCAGCATCTTGTTGTAGACGGTGAAATGGGTGACCCCGTCCCGCACCGTTGCGTCGTAGAACGGCGAGTGGCGGATCCGAGGGCTCATGGTCAGATTCATGGGCCGGGAGCATAGAAAGCGCCGGACCCTCGCGGAGCCCGGCGCCTTTCACACGTGAATCTGCCCCAACCACAACGAGAGCCCCCGAGGGATCGGGGGCTCTCGTCATCTTTGGGCGGCCAGCGTTGCGTAGTCGTCGCTCTCTACGGTCGCGAAGCGGTGGACTCCCCAGGAGGCGAGCAGACTCCGCCCGCCGGGTGCATTGTGCATCGCCGTCAATCGCTCCTGCAGTTCGCCGGCGACGCGCACCAGCGCCACGATGGGCGGCGCCGGGTAGGGCCCCAGGCCGGCGACCACACGCAACGGTTCCAGCGCTGCCGGATCTCGCACCGCCAGCATGTCGAGCAGGGTCGAGTCGATGCACGCAACGTCGGCGGCGCCTTCGATCACCATTCTCATCGAGGCACCGTGCGAGCCGGATGCGACGGTTTCCGAGAACGTGTTGAGCGAGTCGAACCGATCGAGCAACATCCGGTAGCCGGACAGCGAGGACGGCTCGTTGAACGCAAGGCGCCGCCCGCCGACGTCGTCGATGGTGGCGATATCGGAGTCGACGTGGACGATGAGGTCGCCGAAATAGATCGGCCGATCGCCGTAGCGGGGCGCCGCCATCACGGGTGCGGCGACCGGCACGAGGTCCAACTCGTCGCGGCGGTGGAGCTCGGCATAGAGAAGCCCGCAGATCCACCCGGCGTCGATCGAGCCATTTCGCAAGCGGGTCAGCCGGTCGTGCCACGTACCACCGACCCAGCCCATCCCGAGCCGAGCCGCAACGGCGGCAACCAATGGATCGGCAGCCTCCGCCATGTGCGACGTGAAGGTGCCCGTGTCAATCAGGGAATGCGTCATGCTGGTTGTCGCTCAGCGGAGCCGGGGCACGCGAGCCAGCCGGAGGCTCGGCTCGAAGGGGGCGGCTGCGGCCAGCGACAGGTGGCTCATGGGGCATCGGATCGAGCCGGCACCCCCGGCGCGGCCGACAAGGGAGCCATTCCCCCACTTCGTGGAGACCCCCGGCAATGACACCGCGAGATTCAATGCAGCGTGCGGATCGCGTGCCACACGGGGTCACAGCGGTAGTCCCAATACTTGACCGAGTCCAACCGCAGGGCTTGCTCGCAATCCATCTCCGCCCGATCGACCGCACCTCGGTAGATACGGACGTGCTGGTAGTAGCGCGGCGACCATTCCTCGGCGGCTTTCGGATGCGGGGCGGTCAGTCGCCAGCGCTCGATGACGTCCGGAGAGCTGACCAGCACGAGATTGGCGTAGTTGCGCTCGTCCGCCAGCAGGTGCGTTGTGTAGCCGAGCACCCCCGGGGTGGACAGCACCGCATCGACGAGACGCTCACCGAGCGTCTTGATGCGTGCAGCGACCTCGGGTTCGACGGTATCGGCAACCCTGCCAAAGAAGCCCACGACCGAGATGACCTGATGGGCATCGAGCCGCTCGGGTGCCGGGATCACGACGCGGCGATGCCACTGAACGGGATCCGGAAGGAAGCGAACGGTCTCCTGCCCACGCGGTGCCGAGGCGAGATGACGACTGAAGTCTCGAATCAGCATGCACAGCACGGCGCGATCGGCCGCAACGTGATCGGGATGCGTGAATGATCTCTGGTCCACAACATCGTCGGGACCGAGGAGGTCGGCGGGCGCAACAGTCGGGATCATGTGCTCGTCCCCACAGGCCGTTGCGCCCCGAGCGTCGTTGCGACGCGTCCCGCCGCTTCGAGGAGCCTGGGCCGAATCTGCTTGCGCTTCGCACCGTTGAACCGATCGCTGGGGCCACTGACGGAGATGGCGGCAAGCGCCCGACCGTCGCCGTCCAGCACGGGCACCGCGACCGCAGACGTGCCCTGCTCGAACTCGTCGACCTCTTCGGCGAATCCGAGGCGTGTGATTGCCTCGAGGTCCTTCCGCAGCCGAGCTTCCCAGCTTGCGGTCCGGTCCTCGGGAAGCACGCCGAGCGTGCTTCGCCAGTCGTCCCCCGCCGCATGCATCGAGGCGAGGATGACCTTTCCGGACGCGGTCGTTCTGAGCGGGATGCGGCGTCCGATCCAGACCACGTGACGAATCGGCTGGCTGCTCGGCCGGTGGGCGACGGTCATCACTTCGCGGCCCCGCGGAACCAATACCGAGACCGTTTCGTTGGAGTCAGCGGCCAGCGACTCGATGTGCGGCAATGCGGCAGCGCGCACGTCGATCTGGCCGAGGGCGACACCTGCCATCTCGACGACGGCCATACCCAGCGAGTAGCGGCCGGTCTCGGTGTTGTGCCACACCATCCCGTCCTCGAGCAGCGCACTCAAGATGCGCGAGACCGTGCTCTTGTGCAGGCCGACCCGTTCGCTGAGCTCCCCGACGGTCAGCGCCGGCTCCATCTCGGAAAACTCGCGCAGGATGGCCACCGCCCGATGCAGCGACTGGTGCGTGGCCACGTTCCCCCTCCTCTACCTGTTGCACAGAGTGCAATTGCGATGCACTCTCTGCAAACGAGTGTACTGGCGCACCAGCACTGGCGCCAGCGGTTTCTGCAGACCGTGCGGCGGCGCGCCGAACATCGGCCAGCAGACTGGCGGACGCCCTGTATCAGGACGTGCGCTCGCGCCTCCTATTCACAGGATCCAAGGAGGACCTGATGACGAGTGACTCCACCACCCAGCAGCTGTGGGGCATTGTCCGGCAGCAGCCACGGAGGCTTGCACGATTCGAGGTGGCGTTGGCCACGGTTTGCCTGACTGTGCCAGCGTTCTTGATCGCGTTCGATACGTGGAACGTCCGGGGCAGCATCAGCGCCTACTGGGACATGTCGCAGAACCAAGTCTTCTACTACTCCCTTACCGTGGCCGCCATGATGTTCATCGTCCGAGGCGCCCGAGCCGAGCGGCACTGGTACAGCGCAGTTCTGGGGCTTGCACTCAGCGGTGTCGTCCTGTTCAACGAACAGGACTGGCAACCGTGGCACGGCATACTCGCCGCTGTCTTCTTTGGTGGTGGAGTCCTCGCGATCGTGAAGTACTCGGAAGGCCCTTGGGCGAGCAAGATCAAGCGACCGTTGCTGGCGCTTGCCGTGTTGGTGTTGTTGATGTGGAAACCGCTCGGCGTTATCTCCCTGTTCTGGGCCGAGTGGCTCGCGATGGTGGCATTGGCTGGGCACTTCATCGTCCACGCGCTGGAGGAGATCCGGGACGAAGCCCCGGGCGGAGGCACGGCGCACTACCGAGCCGAGCCGCAGCAGCCACAGTCATCGCGCCGGTAGTGTCTCGGGGGTGACCCTGCGCCAAACGTCAGACGGCCCGGATTCGTTCGAGGACGACCGGCTCCGCACCTACTACTGGATGCGACTGACCCGGACGTTCGACGATCGGATGGTGTCGATGTGGAAGCAGGGACGCGGGCTCGGCGGCACGTTCTCGCAGCGCGGGCACGAAGCGATCGGCGTCGGTGCGGGCCTCGCCCTCGGAAGGCACGATGTGGTTGCCCCGATGCATCGCGATCTCGGGTGTTACCTGGTGCGCGGCATGACGCCGGCCCGTGTCTTCGGAAACCTCCTGGGCAGGACGACGGGGCCCTCCGGCGGCCGCGACGCCAACCTGCATGGCATGGGCGACCTGTCCCTCGGGATCATCGGCTACGTCTCACACCTGCCGATGTCGATGCCCGTGGCTCTCGGAGCGGCGATGGCGTTCCAGATGCGTGGCGAGGAGCGGGCGGCCCTGACCTTCATCGGAGATGGCGGCAGCAGCACAGGCGGGTGGCACGAGACGCTCAACATGGCGGCGGTGTATCGCGCCCCGTTCGTGCTGATCGTGGAGAACAACCAATACGCGTACTCGACGCCGCTCGATGAGCAGATGGTGGTGAGCGACATCGCCGACCGCGCCGCCGGTTACGGCATGAAGGGCAAGATCGTCGACGGGAACGACGTCGACGAGGTGTCCCGCGTGGTCGCCAAGGCGCTCGAGCGGGCGCGCAACGGGGGCGGACCCACCCTCGTCGAGGCAAAGACGATGCGAATGCTCGGACATGCCATCCACGATGGGGCCGAGTACGTGCCGGACACCCTGCTCGAAGAGTGGCATGCGCGCGATCCGGTACGGCGCTACAAAGCGCGACTACTGGCGGATGGCATCGATGCGGCCGTTCTCGAATCCATCGACCGCACCACGGAGGACGAGATCAGCGCCGCGGTTGCCGAAGCCGAAGCGGCCCCGACCCCGGATCCGAATACCGTCGCCGCCGGGGTGTATGCACCGTGACCGACCAGTCCACCGTTGCACCGGAGACACAGCACCAGACCATCGAGATGTCGTTCATCGAGGCCATCCGCGACGCGCTGAGATTCGAGCTCGCCCGGGACGAGAACGTGTGCATCCTCGGCGAGGACGTCGGTGGTGAGTTCGGGGGCGCTTTCAAGGTGACGCAAGGCCTCGCCGCCGAGTTCGGCGACGCCCGGGTCCGCAACACCCCGCTCAGCGAGCTCAGCTTCGTGGGGATGGGCACCGGCATGGCGCTGATGGGCCTGCGCCCGGTCATCGAGATGCAATTCGCCGACTTCATCAGCTCGGCGTTCGACAGCATCGTGCAGTTCGCCGCCACGAACTTCTACCGGTGGGGCGCTCCAGTGCCGTGGGTGATTCGGGCCCCGAGTGACGGCGGCATCTCGTCGGGTCCGTTTCACAGTCAGAACCCGGAAGCGTGGTTCGTCCACGCGCCCGGACTCAAGGTGGTGAGTCCATCGAATCCGGCCGACGCCAAGGGTCTGCTGATTGCGGCGATCCGTGACGACAACCCGGTCATCTACTTCGAGCCCAAGCCGCTGTACCGCTCGCTGAAGGGTCCCGTGCCGATGGGTGATCACACGGTTCCGATCGGTTCGGCTGCCGTCGCCCGCAAGGGAAGCGACCTGACCGTCTTCACGTACGGTGCGCAGGTCGTCGAGTCGCTGCGTGCCGCCGAGTTGCTGGCCGCGGACGGGATCGATATCGAGGTTCTCGACCTGCGCACGCTCAAGCCGCTCGACTGGGACAGCATCTTCAGCGCCGTCGAACGCACCGGGAAGGCACTCATCGTCCACTCGGCCAATCGTCTCCTGGGTGTCGGAGCGGAGATCGCCGCCGAGATCTCGGAGCAGGCATTTGATCTCCTGGATGCACCACCGGTGAGGCTCGGCGCCCTCGACACGCCCGTTCCGTTCAGCCCGCCCCTCGAGCAGGCGCACCGGCCGACGGCCGCCAAGATCGCCAAAGCAGCCCGGGAACTGGCGGCGTACTGACCGAAGCGCACGTGCCCGCACTGCGCACACCGCACTCGTCACACCGGCCGTGTTGGGCGAATCAGTACCGCAGGTCGCGCGAAGGGTCGACGGGGTCCGTCTCGAGACCCCGCCGACCACGCCGAGCCGGCTCGATTCCTCTCACGAGCTGAAGTCGATGTACCCCGCGTAGCGGAGATGGAAGCTCGGACCGTCGAACGTTCCATGCCCGTGGACGTTCGCAAGGCCCTCGGTGCCACTGATGATCACCCAGTGGCCTTCCCACAAGGCAGAACTCGGCTCGCAGGCGTCCGAGTATTGCTTGCCGTTGGTCTTGAGGACCATGGTGCCTTCATGCGGAGCGCCTGCTTCGTCGAACACCGTGCCGTAGAAGGTCATCTCACCCTTGTAGAAGCTGAAGCCTGCGGTGGGATGGCAAACCAGAACGAACTCTTCTTGCGAGTATCCCTCGAACGTGCCTCCCCATTCGCCACGATCTTGTCCGTAGAAGAACACATTGGGGCCGGCGACTTCGATCTCCGGGGGCGCCGTGAGTGTGTAATCCCACGTCCCGGACGCATTTGGTTCTGCTGAAGCGAGGACGGGGAATGCCCCCAGCGTCAGCGCAACCGTGAGTGCCAGCAGCATGACCATCAATCTCTTCATTCCATCCACCTCCTCGGGTGTTTGCCGGAGACGCCTGGCCGGCGCCTTGACTCACTGTGCGCCGAGCGGGTCAATCTGCGCTCAACGACCGCTCACAGCCAAGGCTTCGAAGACCATCGCCGGGGTGCAAAGTCGTTCGGTACCGACGGCGGCCGCCGCTCGTGACGATCTCATCCGGTTCAGACACCCAGCTCTTCCGCCGGCGGCGTTGCGAACGACCAGTGGGAATGGACCAGCTCCCAGACATCGCCCATGCGATGGTGGACCTGGGTGGTGTTCCAAACGGCGACAGTGGCTCCCGTCGGGTCGGTCAGATCGACGTTGAAGGCGAAGACTGCGGTATCGCCGTAGAGGTCGACCCGTGGATCGACGATCTCGTAGGCAACAGATGGGATTCGCCCGGCGAATCCCATCACGTGATCCTCGACCGCCGCGTCCTCCAGCTTGCCGTTGGACCACGGATCGAAGGCGGTCACCGCGTCGGCGTACATCGCCACATAGGTCGACGGATCGCTCTTGCCGTAGTAGGGATCGAGAGCCGTTCCCAGCTGTGCAAGCAGGGTTCGCAGCACCTCGGTGTTCGAATGCTCGGACGAGGAATCACACGACATGACCGGGCCTCCCTGGTGGCGCTCGTCGAGACGCATCAGCCTCTAGCTTCCGCCAGAACGAGCGCCATCGCTAGGTGCCATCCGCCTCGTCATGCATCTCCTCGGCATGCCATACCCGTGACAAGGTCGTTGAGGAGGTGGGCCTGGCTCACCGCTTCTGCCAGGCTCAGCTCACGCCCCTGTGCCCAGGCCTGGTTCAGTTGCGCCGGCGCAAGCACCCGCGCCGCGGCCGACCGGGCATTCTCGACGTCGAGCGCCTCGGGCCGCATCCCCCCGCCTGCGGCTTCACGGAGCGAGTGCACCGCACCGGCAAGACGCACCGCCTCCTCGGGAGCGGTGGACGCGGCGAACGCTGCGACGAAGTCGAGCATCCACACGGTCAGGTGGGCGTTGTGCAGCTCGGTTGCCTCCCCAACTGCTTCGAGGAGCATCGACAACGCACGCTTCAGGTCGCCTTGGTGGAACACGAAGGCGGCGATGCCGAGCAGAAGCGTTGCGGCAAGCGGTTGATCGCCAGAGGTGCGGGCGATGACCAGAGACTCCTCATACAGCTCCTGGGCCGATGCGAACTCCTTGCGCCTGAACCGGGAGAAGCCCTGAGCCATCAGAGCCCTGCCGACGCCTTCGCGAGATCCCAGCTCCTCGAACTGCGATCGTGCTGTCTCGGCAAGGCGCTCCCCGACCTCGACCTCGCCACGCCAGTTCGCCGTCACGCTCATGGAGAAGAGGGTGTCTGCTTCGTTGAGCCGATCGCCGAGGAAGCGGAACACGTCGAGCGCCTCCTCATATCTGACCCAGGATTCGTCGTAGTCGGCTTGCCAATAAGCCAGGCCTGCCAGCGCAGTCAGGCCGGCAGCCCGTGCCGCAGCCGACGCTCTGGGGTGGGCGAGCAGCTCCTCGAGCCAATCCCTCCCCTCGGCCAGTTGTTCGGAACTCTGCCAATGCCTCCAGATGCAGCTCGCCAGCCTCAGGCCGAGGTCAGGTTGGCCGGCATCGAGGGCGTACCGGAGGGCACCACGGATGTTGTCCACTTCTGCGCTCAGTTGCTGCGATCCGCCTCCTGCTGGCTCCAACGTGAGGTGCGGCTCGGTGTCCTCTGCCAGTCGGCGGAAGTAGTTGGCGTGCCGGCTTCCGACCTCCTGTTGCTCACCGGCCGCAGCCAGCTGATCCTGAGCGAATTCCCTGATCGTCTCGAGCATCGCATAGCGAGCCGGGCCGGTCGCAGCCGGGCGGTAGAGGAGACTCCGGGTGAGCAGCGCCTCGACACTGCCGAAGATGTCCGAGCCCGAAGGATCAGCCACTGCCGTCGCCGCCTCCAGCGTGAAGCCTCCCCGAAAGACCCCGAGACGCCTGAACAGCGCCCGTTCCGAAGGTTCGAGCAGGTCGTAGCTCCACCCAATGGCATCTCGCATCGTGCGATGGCGGTCGGTCGAGTCTGCAGGCGCCGCCGTGAGGAGGGTGAGACGCTGCTCGAGCCGGCCGAGCATCGCCCCGGGGGTCAACATCTTGATCCGAGCGGCGGCAAGCTCGATCGCAAGCGGCAGCCCATCCAGCCGAGCGGTGAGCTGAGCAACGTCCGAGGCGTTCCCAGCGTCGAGCTTGAAGTCAGGGTCGACGGCGCACACCCGGGTGACGAAGAGCGCAACGGCGTCATAGTCGGCGATTGCCTCCGGATCCGCGAATCCATCGTCGACCGGTAGCTGCAGAGGTGGCACCGCATA
Source organism: Acidimicrobiia bacterium (assembly GCA_035458525.1). GTDB lineage: Bacteria > Actinomycetota > Acidimicrobiia > Spongiisociales > UBA5794 > DATHZQ01. The sequence goes on along the minus strand of DATHZQ010000014.1, from coordinate 47,045 downwards.
TTCTTGCTCCCCTGCAATACCGAGCGATGCTCGACTGGTGACCATGATCGTGAGACTCGGCGCAGCATCGAGTAGCTCTCCCACCTGCGGTGCTGCAGGGAGGATCTGTTCGAAATTGTCGAGCACGAGCAGCGCCTGGCGGTCGCGCAGGAACGACGTAATACCTTCCAAGGCCGTCTCACCGGGACGGTCGTGCAGGTCGAGAACGCCGGCGATCGTGTTGCTCATCAGGCGGGGGTCGCTGACCGCGGCAAGCGCGACGAAGAATGCGCCGTGCGCAAAGCGGCTCATCTGTTCTGCCGCCAGTTCGAGCGCAAGGCGAGTCTTGCCTGAGCCGGGAGGTCCGGTGAGGGTCAACAATCGGGACGCGGAAAGCAACCTCGCCACCTTCTCGAGTTCGCGTCTTCTCCCCACGAAGCTGGTGCGCTGCGGCGGCAGCGCACCCGGTGAGGCGCGTGCCGTTGACCCCGGCCGCCGCTCGAGCTCCGGGTCTTGGGCCAGAACGCGCTGTTCCATGCGAGCGAGGGCGGGTCCCGGGTCGATACCGAGCTCGTCGGCGAGAAACAGTCGCACCTTCTGGTAGGTACGCAGGGCCTCTGCCTGCCTCCCTCCGCGATAGAGGGTGAGCATGAGCTGCTCCCAGAAGCATTCCCGGAACGGGTGCTGGGCGGTAAGTTCCTGGAGCTCCTCGACAATGTCTTCATGCCGACCAAGCTCGAGGTCCGCCCAGATTCGCTGCTCCAACGACGCCAGCCTCAGCTCCTCGAGTCTCACCGCTTCGTCCCGGACGAACGCCTCCCCGGCGAATTCCGCAAACGGCGCTCCACGCCACATACGCAGCGCTTCCTCCAACTTCGAGCTCGCCATCGCGGCGTCATGGCGGCTGCGAGCAGCCCGGCCCTCGCGCGCCAGGCGCTCGAACTTCGCGGCATCGAGCTCGTCGCCTTCCACTACGAGCCGATAGCCGGATCGATTTCGCAGGAGCCGGTCCCGGCAAGGCCCCAGTGCCTTCCGCAGGCGCGACACATACACGTGGAGCGCGTGCCGTGCCGTATCGGTCGGCTCGCCTCGCCACAGGTCTTCGATGAGTCGGTCGGTCGATACGGGTTCAGATGCGTTGACCAGGAGGCGGGCGACGAGAGCCCTCTGACGGGGGGAACCGAGTTCGACTCGATCGCCGTCGAGGAGGATTTCGAGCTCGCCCAGGATCCTGCACTCCATACCCGTGTCATCGTATCGAGTCCTCTCTGGGTTGGTTGAGCGAGCTGCGGATGATCGTTCCGCGCGACGCCGAGCATCGAGATGCTGGACGAACGACGCCCACGATCTGCGAGCTCGAACCGCAGACCGCTGAGGTCCGGGACCAGAGGCTGGCGGTGTGGATGAAGCCTGGCGTGCGAGCCCCTCGACGACCCACTATTGCTGGGCGTGCCGGGGTGTGCGGACACCTGAGCGCCAGTTGCCTGCCGGTGGCAGGCCAGGGCCGGCGCGTCACCGGCCCTGCGGCGTTCTCCTCGACCTAGCCTGACACCAAGTACGGAGGAGTCTGCGACGGCTGATTCGACACAAACCGACGATCAAGAGGTCGCAATCTTCATCGCCTATCGCCAGGGGAACGACAAAGGCCCCGAAGGTAGCGAGTGCGCAGAGTGGCTCTTCGAGAACCTCGACGGCCGACCAATGGCACTGGACGGACAGGAAGCCACGCTCACCACATACTGGGATCAAGCGGCAGCGGCAGTCGGAGATTGGCAACAGATTTGGGATGGCGAGCTGAGGACGGCACGCGCTTTCATCCTGGTGTGCTCGCCGGGCACAGCATCACGACGAGATGGAGTCGACTTTCTCTTCGACGAGATCGAGTGGTGGCTCTCCTACCGGCCGGACATCGCACCGATCATCATCAACGCCGGCGACCCTGCCAAGGCGCCGCTGCCGGAGCCGGTCGGTGATCGCTGGCCCAATGCACAGTGGGTCAACTGGTCTCAAGACCCCGTCGAGCGCGAGCGCGCCATCGCCCGAATCACCGCAGGGGTCGCACTGGCAGAAACCAGCGTGCGGTATCTGGAGCTCGAGCGCACCATGGCGCTGCTGCACGATGCGGAGGTAGCCCGGCTCGACGCGCTCGCTGCGCTCAACAAAGCCGAGGCGTTGCGGCTGGAAGTGGAACGCGGTGACGACCCGGAGATCGCGATGCTGGTGCGCAAGTATCGCGCCCAGATGACCGACTTGGCGGATCGCACCACCGCACTGCGGAATCGCGGTCCTCAGCGGCCGGAACCGGCAGTTGCCGGAGCACGCACTCGGCAGCCAGTCTTTGCGATCGAAGCGCTGGACCTGCCGTACGGGAGCTCCTTGCTGGTGCATTACGGCACGGCGGCCGAACGCCGATTCATCCTGATCGATGGTGGACCGCGGGCGACGTACGCCAGGCGCCTGCGGCCGCGGCTGACTGAGCTGGCAGCCGAGCACGGCTCCGACGGACGCCTCGAACTGGCGGCGATCATCTCTACTCAAGCCGACGAAGGAGAATCCGGGGGGATCCAGCGGCTGCTGGGCGAGATGCTCGAGGGTGACGGCCCCCATATTGACATCCGCCGCTTCTGGACCAACACCTTCGACCCTTTCGATACCTACGATCCCGACGCCCAACCGGTGATGAGCGCATTGCAGGTCCCCCACCTCGCCCGCCGGCTGGGTCTCCCGGTCAACGAGCCATTCGATCGCTTTGTGAGCCAGCCTCGAGTCGGCGCTCCTCAGGTTGAACTCGAGGGAGGCCTCGTTCTCACTGTCCTCGGGCCGCGAGGTGCATTCGCCGATTACTGGATCCGTGAGGTGGCCAAGGCCATGGAGCGCAACGGGCGGGAGCTGCCCGACGTCCCCATTGCCGCAGACGCCATCGAGACCGTGTCGAGCCGCGAGATCTACCTCCTCCCCCAACCTGTCCGAGTCCCGGACCTCGATCCCGGCGCGAGCATCGAAGCAAGCCACCGAAACCGGGCAAGCATCGTGGTGCTCCTGGAATATTCGAGCCGGAAGGCGCTGCTGACGTCCGACGCCGCCGGCGAAGATCTCATCCCTGCCGCCGCCCAGGCCGGCTTGTTGGATCGTCTCGATGGATCACCACTCGATCTGCTCACGGTGCCGCATTACGGCAGCAAGCACAACGTCGACACCAGCTTCTTCGAGGCGATGAAGGCGAACCGCTACCTCTTCCAGTGCAACGACCGCCACATGCTGCCGTCACCCAACGTCATCGAGCAGCTAGCCGAGGCCCGTGATGACGACGGGTACGAGGCGTACTTCACTCGGCGGGAGCATCGGAACGAGCGCTACCGCCTGCAGCGGGACGCCGCGATCGCCGCAGCAGAGGAGCAAGGTATGCAGGCGCGATGGCGAGATCCGGGGCAGTCGTCGCTCACGATCGACCTGACATCTCGACCCTGATCCAAGATGCGTGGGGACGGGCGCGACACCTCTGGGGATCGATGGGGTCAGCGCTCAGCTCGCCACTGGGGTTCCTACCAACGTGAGGAGCATCACGCTCGGTTCAAGAGCCAGGACCGCGTGGGTCAGACCGGCAGCCATCCGAACCCACGATCCGGGCTCGAGCTCGACCGGGTCGCCGTCGAGGTCGAGCCGGATCCGACCTGACACGACCTGCACGATGGCGGGCCTCGCCGCCGTATGGTCGGTGAGCTCTTGACCCTCGTCGAAGGCGAACGCCACAACACGAATGGTCTCGTCCCGGTACAGCACCCGGCTGAGCGTGCCGTCGGCCGGGACCTCGACCTCGCTCTCGACATCCAACATCACGGTTGCCGAAGGTTTGTCAGACATTCGGCAACGCTACCTGGTCGGACGAAACGCAGAATCAACGCTCTCGTAGGCCGACGCAGGGGACGATCGCGCCGGGCGAGGACGGCGCGGTCGCTCCCAGAACGGAGGTGAAGAGGTGCTCTTGTGCACGCTCGACGGGCGCTCTCCATTTCGATGGGTTGCCTGCTCTTGGTTTCTTCGTGCGGCACCGAATCCACCGAGCGGTCGGCCACGGCCGAGCGCCCCCCTTCCGTATTCGAGGCCCGCGAAGACGCACAGCCCCATGAAGGCATTCGGGGCCATCGACGCTCGCGTGACAGCCCCTTTGCGAGTATTGCGGACGGCACGGCGGTGATTCATCACGCCGATCCCACACAACAAGCCATGGTTGCGTGGTCGATCGGCCGGTTCGAGGAGTCGGGACTGGAACGACCAGATTTCTCGAGCATCACCTTCCCCTCTCCGACCTCGTGCCAACATGCCTTTGCGGGCAAGACTCTCAGTCGCCAGGGTGTTGTCGACATCGAAATCTGCTTCACCGCCGAGCAAACGGAGGAACGTCCCGCAACAGTGCGGAACGTGATTCTTCATGAACTCGCCCACGCCTGGATGTTGGAGCACGTCACCGACTCGGCCGAACGAGCCTTCATCGCCGAGTTCCAGCTCGAACGGTGGAGCAGTGCGGAACTGCGCCATGAGAATGGAAGCGAGTACGCCGCCGAAATCATAGCTTGGGCGCTCATGGATCAGCTCGTCACGCCCCGTGTCTCAGATACCAGCTGCGACCAGCTCCTTGCTGCGTATGAACTTCTCACGGGCGCAACGGCCTCCTGGCGCAGCGCTGACTGCACCGAGAAGGGGATTCACTTCGAGAGGCTCGGTCTCAGGGGACGCATCGCTGGTCTCGAGCGTGCGAACGCGACCGAGGGACCAACGTTGCGCTAGCCAAGCTCCAGCGGATACGTCGAGAGCACCTGCCGGCCGGTCTCGGTGATGAGCACCTGCTCCTCGAGTTTGGCACCCTCGGGCCTGTCGCGACGGCCGACGTAGGCCTCGACGCAGATCACCTGGCCGGGCTGCAAGACGCCGTCGACGCCGACCTCGTCCCATGAGTCACGGAAGTACACGCTCGGCCACTCGTCCGCCAAGCCGACGCCGTGGTACTGCACCGAGTAGCGGCGAAACTGGTCCGTATCCTGCTCCATCGCTCCGAACGTGAGCTCCTTCAACGTCACGCCGGGCCCGAGAAGGTCCGTGTTGTGCCGGATCTGCTCTGCGGCTCGCTCCCAAGCGTCTCGCTGGTGCGGCGTGGGCGCCATTCTGCCGGCGATCCACGTCCGGGAGATGTCGACGCAATAGCCGTACGCACCGATGAGATCCGTGTCGAAGGCGACGATGTCGCCCGCCTCGATCACGCGGCTCGAGCTCTCCTGGAACCAGGGATTGGTTCGCGGTCCGCTGGACAGCAGCCGGGTCTCGATCCACTCTCCGAAACGGATGATGTTCTCGGCATGGAGGACCGCCCACACCTCGTTCTCGGTCATCCCCGGGGCCAGGGCCTCGTACATCTTGTCCATCGCAGTCTCGCAGGCGTGGATGGCGCAGCGCATCGCCACGATCTCGTCCGCTGACTTCACGGCACGGGCCAGCTCCATCACCTCCTCACCGTTGCGTACGTCGATGCCGAGCCGATCGAGCGCGAGGATCGCAACGGGGTTGGCCCGGTCGATGGCCAGCCGGCGGTTGCCGCCGCCGTAGGTGTCGACGATGTCGGCGATCTCCGCCGCCCAGCGGGCAAGATTGCGCTCGGTCTCGGCACCGGCAAACTGATACATCCACTGGACAGCGGTCCGCATCTCGTCGACCAGGTCGAGGTGCGCCGACAGGTGCTCCGAGGTCATGTAATCCCAAACGATCACCGGTCCATCTGCGAGCACCAGGGCGTACCGAGTCGGGTTGTGCGCCACCCACAACTGCATGTTCGTGCTGTCGGTTGCGTAGCGAATGTTGACGGGGTCGTAGAGCAGCACGCCGGCGTAGTCCATCCCGACGAGTTGGCGGCGGACTCGCTCCAACCGGTATGAGCGGATCGCATCGAGATCAGGCGTCGACAAACCGGCCGCCGCCCACTCCGAGAGCGCCGGCTCGCCGGGTCCGAGCATGTGGAGGTTGAGCCGAGCCGCCGCCAGAGTCTCCTCGGACGCCCGCTGATGCGCTCCGATCTTGGCGCGGTGTCTCCCAGTGATCAGCGAGTCGCCGAAGGGGCCACTCACTGTCCGGCCTCTGGCCCAACCCGCTCGGAGCGTGCCGACACCAACAACGCCGCGCCGTTGCTCGCAAGCCGCTGACCCTCGAACAACGTCCGCCAGACGCTCCGCCACCACACCGAATGGTCTCCCTCTCCCCTTTCCCACGCAGGCACGCCGCGTACCTTCCCCGATCGCCGCTTCTCGGCCCCTGCTGTTCGGAGCAGGCGGACCGTCCAAACCTCACCGTCGAGGGGGATATTCAGCTCGCCCACTTCACATCTCTCCTCATCAGCTTCACCTGTGCGCCGCCGCCGAACCCCAAGTTCAGCACAGCGAGATCGGATCAGGCGCCGCGATCCGGAACGAGCGCCTCACGCGACATCTCTTCCTGGGCTCCGATCCGACGTCGAGTGTGGCGCATGTCCGATCGTGGTGTGAGCAGGCGGCTACCCGGAGCCGATCGCCGGTCGCCCGGCGAACTGCGGAGCCTCGCCTCCCCTACTCGAAGATCAGCTCGATCTCGTCGACGTCAAGCCGCTCGGCGTCGATTGGTTCACCGTCGGGATTGACCGCCACGATCTTCAGCTTCAGCTCGTCGGCCTCATCGGCGAGCGCTGCCATCACATGCTCGGTGAGATTGATGCCGAGGTCGAACGTCGTACTCGTCGAGCGGGACTCCATCTTGACCGGATCCATGCCGAAGGTGCCGATCGAACCGACGAAGGAGGGATTGCCCTCGATCTTCGAACGATGTGAGGCCCGAGGTTGGTTGGCGAAGACGCGGAACTCAACCGAGTCTCTCGGCATGTGCGGGGAATGCGGCACGAGCCGGGCACTGCGCAGACTGTGGCGCATCACGGGGGGAAGCTTCACCACGAGAACTTCCCAGATCAGGATGGGCGGGATGAAGAGGCACCAGTTGAGATAGCGGTAGCCGAGGTCATCGGTGGATTCCACGTCGGCTCCGACGTACCAGTCGGTGCTGAATGGTCGATTGAACGGAGCCAGCTGGTGGACCGCCTCGTTGGCCGGAAGCGATGCGCCGGGATTTGCGCGCTGCCAATTCCACCAGAGACGGTCGACGTTGCAATGGTGAAGGAAGAAGATCGGATCGAACCCCGCATACGCAACAGACCCCATTTGCCCTCCAACGAGGCCATGCACCCAACCATGCGGTCCGTTGATGTCTGTCTGGAAGGTCGCAAGGTCAGAGGCCGCCAGTGCAGACTGGGCCGAGGCCGCCAGGCCCGCGAACGAAGTCGTCGCGATGTCGGGCCGCCGAGCCGTCGCTCCCCCTCCGGCTCCAGCAGCGATCGGGCCGCTATGGAGCGGTTTGGGCACTTCGTTGCCGTTCCGATTGACATAGGTAGGGCGGAGCACGCCACCGGAACCCTGTGGAAGGCCCGCTCGACCAATCCCAGAACGGCAACATCACATCTGAGTCGACGCACTGCAGCGCCTTCTCGAACGCACGCATGTACGCCCGATGCCACGTCAGGAATCCCGGATCCCCGTGGTCGCACCAAGTCGGGCTCGGAAGTCCATGGATACCGCCCAACGTGGCGAAGCTGTCGGCTGCCACCTCCGGCATGTCGTAGAGCCCCTGATACGCCTCGCGTAGATCGTGTAGCTGATTCTGAGAAAGACAGTCGATGTTGCGTCGGTACCGGATCGTCATGACAGATCCCTTCGCGGCGGGCGGTCGTGAAAGGGACGACCGAACCGCGCGTCTGATACACGAATCACTCGCACAAGGGTCGACGCCTACACGGCTCCGCGTCGAAGGCCGCGGATCGTCGGCTCAACCCTCCGTCGAGAGTGTCACCAGATGCTGGGAGATCTTGCGGCCGGCTTCTGCGAGGAGGGCACCGATCGCAGTCTCGGACCGCTCACCAGGGAAGCGGTACGAGGGACCGTACAGGTTGACCGCAGCCAAGATGCTCCCGTCGGCCCCGTAGATCGGCGCTGCTGCACCGTTGACATCGTCGGCGTACTCGAGACGGGTCCACACGTAGCCGGACCACGTGGCCACCCGCCGGCGGATCTCGTCCGGGTCGACCACCGTGCGCAGCGCCAGCGGCTCGAGCGTGCCCGCCAGGAAGACATCCAGCTTCTCCACCGACCAGCTGCGCATCAGCACGTACCCGGCGGCAACGGCATGGGCCGGCAGCCGGTGCCCGGTCCAATCCTGTACCTGCACGGCACCCGGACCTTGCACTTGGTCGACGTACAGCACGTCGACGCCGTCGCTCACGGCGAGACCGGCGTCTTCACCCACTTCGTCCACGAGCGCCCGCAGGTGAGGCCGTGCGAGATCAACGAGGGATGACGTCGAGCGTGGCGTCAGCACGGTCAGACCGGGTCCCAGCTGGTAGCGACCGTCAACGCCGATCCGCTCGACCATGCCCAGCTGGTCGAGCGTGGTCAGCAGGCGCGACACCGTGCTCTTGGCCAGTCCTGTAGAGCGGGCAATGGCACTGATGCCCATGCTCTGCTGCTCCGCAGCGATCGTCTGCAGGATCGAGAACGCTCGCTCGACGGCGACAACGGTCTGAGGCCCAGAATTGATTGACTGGCTCGTCATGCGATGTGTACGGTAGCCCGCGTTCCGTAGAACAGCACGTTCCGCACAGCAGAACAGGGAGGACGCGTGGCGAGGATCACCAACGTAGGCGAGCGGACGGTGACCGTTGCGTGGGAAGACGGAGCTGCCGACGATTTCCACTACGTCTGGCTGCGCGACAACTGTGCATGCGCCGACTGCAAGCATCCCGACGCCTGGGAACGGCTGCTCGACAACGTCCGGCTCGACCCGGACGTGCGGCCCGCGGAGATCACGCTCGGCGAGCGCCTCGAGGCGACCTGGCCGGATGGCCACCGCACCTCGCTCAGCACCGGCTGGCTGCGCGCCAACCGCTACGGCCCCGTGGGGCGGGCGGAGCGGCGAGAGTCCCCCAACCTGTGGATCGCCGACATCGCCAACTCGCCGCCGACGATCTCGCTCGACGAGATCGATAGCGGCGACGACGGGCTGCGCCGGTGGTTGACCATGATTCGCGACTACGGCTTCGCCATCGTGAAAGACGTGCCGACTCGTGTCGGTGCCGTCGTCGAGCTGGCCAACCGCATTGCCTTCATCCAGGAAACCCACTTCGGGCGTGAGTTCCAGGTCATCTCGAAGCCAGACCCGGAGAACCTGGCCTACACGTCGGTGAAGCTCAACGCGCACACCGACGTCCCCAACCGGCGCAACCTGCCCGGTCTGCAGTTCCTGCACTGCATCGAGTTCGAGGCCGAGGGCGGCGAGAGCATCCTCGTCGACGGTTTCGAAGCCGCCCGCCGCTTGCGCACGCAGCATCCCGAGATGCATGAGCTGCTGGCCACGGTCGAAGTGCCGTACGTTTTCGTGGACGACGGGCACGACGTCCGCAACCATCAGCGAGTGATCGTCGTCGACGGCGACGGCGAGCACGTCGAGGTGCGCTTCCACAGTGCCCTGCTGGGTGCGATCGACCTCGACCCGGAGCTCATCGAGCCCTTCTATGCGGCTTGGCGCACGTTGGGGATGATCCTGCGTGACCCGGAGCTCGAGTACGTCTTCAAGATGGAGCCGGGCGATTGCCAGGTGTTCGACAACCGTCGCGTGCTCCACGCTCGCAACGAGTTCGACCCCAACACCGGCCCTCGCCACCTCCAGGGAACCTACGTGGAGCGAGACGACTTCATGAGCCGGCTGCGCGTGCTCGAGCGCAAGGGCGGGGAGTTCCGCCTCTCATGAGCAACGTCATCCTCACCTGCGCGGTAACCGGGGCGTCGCACACCCCCACCATGAACAACCAGATCCCGATGACGGTCGAGGATCACGTCGAGCAGTCGGTGGCGGCTCACACGGCGGGCGCCGCCATCATCCACATCCACGCCAGGGATCCGCTCGACGGCCGCCCCACCGCAGATGTCGGACTGTTCCGCGAGTACTGCGCAGGCATCAAAGATCAGTGCGACGCCGTCATCTCGATCACGACCGGTGGCGCCACCGGCCAGACGATCGAGGAACGGCTCAACGTCATCAGGCAGCTCAAGCCCGAGCTTGCCACCTGCAACCTCGGCACGATGAACTACGGACTGTTCCAGATGATCCCCAAGTACGAAGGCCGCTGGAAGTACGACTGGGAGGAGCCGTTCCTCGAGAGCACCCGCACCGAACCGTTCGTCAACCGCTTCTCCGACATCGAGTACATGCTGACCGAGCTGACCGAGGAAACGGGATGCCGATTCGAGTTCGAGGCATACGACATCGGGCATCTCTACACCCTTGCGTTCTACGCAGACCAAGGCCTGGTCAAGCCGCCGATCTTCATGCAGTTCGTCATGGGGACGCTCGGCGGCATCGGACCGGACGTCGAAAACGTCGTGGCGATGAAGACGGTGGCCGACCGCCTCTTCGGCGACGACATCCAGTGGTCCATCCTCGGCAGCGGCCGCCATCAGTTCGATCTGGTCACGGCGGGTGCGGTGCTCGGCGGCCACGTCAGGGTCGGCCTCGAGGACGGCATCTACCTGCGCAAGGGCCGGCTCGCCGACTCCAACGAGGAGCAGGTGGCGAAGATGGTCCGCATCCTCGACGAACTGTCGCGCGAAGTCGCAACGTCCGAGGAGGCCCGCGAGATCCTCGACCTCAAGGGCCTCGAGAATGTCGCCTTCTGACCTCCACCCGGTCCCGCTGCTACCGCTGAACGAGGAGACGGCGGTCGGCCTCGGCACACTGTTCCGCTCGATCGACGAGGTCGAGATCGAGCAGGTGCAGTGGCGGCCGTCAGGGCGGCGGCCCGTCACGAGCGGCGGCTACGGGCACACGGTCGAAGGGCCGTTCGACATCTTCTGGCGCGGCGAGATGATGTTCTCCCGGAACAACGCCGTGGGGCGCAGCGACCTACTCGGCTGGCGGGTCGATCCAACCGAGGCAAGCGAAACACGGACCGCGATCGACCACAGCCGGCTCCTCGTGGACGAGGTCAACTACCACGACGACGGCGGCCAGGCCTTCTTCGCCCCCGGAGTACCCACCGTGTTCCTGCTCGCCCCGCCCGGCGACGACGTCGCCCCCGAAGACTTCGTGGCCTTGTACTCCGACGGTGCGTTCGGCGTGAACATGCATCCCGGCGTGTGGCACACGGCGCCGCTACCCCTCGCCGACCGAGCCACGTTCGAGAACAAGCAGGGCTCGATCCACGCCACCGTGGGGTTGTGGGCCCGCCAGGAGTGGGGACTGCTCTTCGACGTGCCGCTGGTGCCTGCATGACGACCGTCGGGCTGATCGGCACCGGGGTCATCGGCACCGGCTGGGCGGTGCGGGCGCTGGCCCGCGGACATACCGTCATCGCCAGCGACGTCGCCGAAGGAGCCGAGGCACGGTTCCGGGCCGGCATCGCACGGGCCTGGCCGGCTGCACGCAAGCTCGGCCTGTTGCCCGGAGCCGACCCGACCCGTGTCGGGTGGGCCGAATCCCCCGCAGCGGTCGCCGCCGCCAGCGACTTCATCCAGGAGAACGTGCCGGAGAACCCGGACATCAAGGCGCCGGTGCACCGCCAGCTCGATGCGGCCGCCCGACCAGAGGTCATCATCGCCTCGAGCTCGTCCGGTTTACTCCCGTCCGACATGCAAGCGGCTCTGCAGCGCCCGGAGCGATTCGTCGTCGGCCATCCGTTCAACCCGGTATACCTCTTGCCCCTCGTCGAAGTGGTGCCCGGCGGGGACACCTCGGCCGGCACCGTCCAGCGAGCTCGGGACTTCTACGCCGACCTCGGCATGGAACCCCTCGTCGTCCGCAACGAGATCGAGGGCTATCTGTCGGACCGGCTCCAAGAAGCGATGTGGCGGGAGATCCTCCATCTCGTCAACGACGGCATCGCCACCACCGAGGAGCTGGACGCCGCCGTCACCTATGGACCGGGGCTGCGTTGGGCCGGCATGGGCACCAACCTCACCTTCCACCTGGCCGGCGGGGACGGCGGCATGCGCTACATGCTCGAGCACTTCGGGCCGGCGCTGGAGCTGCCGTGGACCAAGCTCGAGGCCCCGCCATTGACCCCCGAGCTCATCGATCGGATGGCGACCGGGGCGGAGACCCAGGCTGCGGGCCGCTCCATCGTGGAGCTGGAGCGCCTCCGCGACGACTACCTCGTTTCGGTGATGCGGGCGCTACGTGCCCACGACATCGGCGCCGGCCGCGTCATGGCCCGCCACGAAGCCCGAGTGCACGGCGCCGATCCGGCGGTGTGGGCCGAGGGTGCGAGCGTCGCAGCTCCGTTGCGGCTCTATTCCTGCGTCGTCGAGCCCGAATGGGTCGACTACAACGGCCACATGACCGAGAGCGCCTACCTGCTCGCGGCGGGCTGGGCCTCGGACAAGCTGTTCCGCTACCTCGGCATCGACGAGGACTACCGGGCCGCCGGGCACTCGTACTACACCGTCGAGACCCACATCGGGTTCCTCGGAGAAGCCTCGGTCGATGACCCGCTCGACCTCGTCACGACCGTCCTCGGGGCCGACGCCAAGCGGCTGCATTTCGTCCACGAGATCACCCACGCCGCCGATCAACGCCGGCTTGCGACGGTCGAGCAGATGCTCCTTCATGTCGACACCACCGCCGGCAGGTCGGCGCCGGTGCCGCCGGCCGTCCGCCAGGCCGTGCAGGCGGTCGTTGCCGCCCACGCCCGACTCGAATCGCCCGCCACGCCAACGATGGGATTTCGCTGATGGACTTTGCCCTGACCGATGAACAGAAGCTCATCGTCGACACGGCGCGGCGTTTCACCGAGCAGGAGCTGATGCCGTACGAGGAAGAGGTCGAGCGCACCGACGAGGTACGGCCAGAGCTCGTAGAGCAGATCCGCACCCGGGCGCTGCAGGCCGGCATCTACGCCGCCAACATGCCCGCAGAGCTGGGCGGCGGCGGTCTCGATTCGCTGACCATGACTCTGGTGGACCGCGAGTTCGGCGCCACGTCCTATGCCTTGCACTACATCGTGGCCCGACCGTCGAACATTCTTAACGCCTGTACCGGGGAACAGGTAGAGCGCTACCTGCTGCCGACGATTCGCGGCGAGCGGGTCGACTGCCTGGCGATGAGCGAACCGGATGCAGGATCGGACGTCCGGGGGATGAAGTGCCGCGCCGACGCCGACGGCCGCAACTTCGTCATCAACGGGACCAAACACTTCATCAGCCACGCCGACCTCGCCGACTACGTCATCGTGTTCGCGGCAACCGGGGAAGAGGAGACCAGCCGCGGGATGCGGAAGCGGATCACTGCATTTCTCGTCGACTTCGACACGCCAGGACTCACCGTGACGAAAGGCTACGACGCCGTGAGCAACCGCGGCTACCACAACGCCATTCTCACGTTCGAGAACTGCCGCGTGGCGGAGTCCGCCGTGCTCGGCGAGGTGCACCGCGGCTTCGATGTCGCCAACGAATGGCTGGGATCCACCAGACTCCAGGTAGCCGCGATCTGCCTCGGACGGGCCCGTCGCGCCATCGATCTCGCCACCGACTGGGCAGCCAACCGGGAGCAGTTCGGACAACAGATCGGCAAGTTCCAAGGTGTGTCGTTCAAGCTCGCCGATATGCAAACCCAGTACGACGCTGCGGAACTGCTGACGCTGCGGGCGGCGTGGAAGGACGACCAGGGCACCATGACCGACAGCGACGCCGCCATGGCCAAGGTGTTCGCCACCGAGATGTGCACGTTCGTGACCGACGAGGCGGTTCAGATCTTCGGGGGCATGGGTCTGATGACCGAGCTGCCGCTGGAACGCATGTGGCGTGACACCCGTGTCGACCGCATCTGGGACGGCACGAGCGAGATCCAGCGTCACATCATCTCGCGCGCCATGCTGCGGCCCCGCGGCGGCTGACGTGAATCTGGATCGGCTCCTCAGGCCGAAGTCCGTCGCCGTCGTCGGCGGCACCGAGGCCGGGCGAGTGATCGAACAGCTCGACCTCCTCGGCTACACCGGCGAGGTGTGGCCCGTGCATCCAACCCGGCCCGAGATGCTGGGACGTAGGTGCGTGGCATCAACCGATGACTTGCCTGCGGCGCCCGACGTTGCCTTCGTGGCCGTCCCTCGTGATGCGACGCCGGACGTCGTCACCGCCCTGGCGGACCGCGGCACCGGCAGCGCCGTGGTCTACACATCGGGATTCGCCGAGTCGGGCGCCCGCGAGTTGCAAGATCAGCTGGTCGTGGCGGCAGGTGCCATGCCGCTGCTCGGGCCGAATTGCTACGGCTACGTCAACGCTCTCGACCGGACGGCGATCTGGCCCGACGTCCACGGCCTGCGGCCGGTCGACCGGGGCGTTGCGATCATCACCCAGAGCGGCAATATCGGCATCAACCTCACGATGGCTCGGCGCAGCCTCGACATCGGCCTCCTGATCACGGCGGGTAATCAAGCCAAGATCGATCTCCCGGCCCTCATGGAGGCGATGCTCGACGATCCGCGCATCACCGCCATTGGCGTGCAACTCGAGTCGATCACCGACTCGCGAGCTTTCGGCCATGCGGTGTTGCGTGCGAGGGAGATGGGAATCCCCGTCGTTGCCTTGCGAATGGGCACCTCCGAGAAGGGCAGCCTCGCGACGGCCTCGCATACCGGAGCACTGGTGGGCGACGACGCGGCCTACGGGGCACTCTTCGCCCGCTACGGAGTGGCGCGAGTTCGCACGATGCCGGCGTTCCTGGAGACACTGAAGCTCGCCGGCCGCATTCCCCATCGGCCCCGGATTGTCTCGCTCAGCGCCTCGGGTGGTGAAGCGGCACACGTGGCCGACCTCGGCCACGACGCCGGGATCGACCTGCCCGCGCTCGAGCCGAGTCACGCAGCGGCGATTGCCGAGACGGTCGGGCCGCTCGTCGCCGTGTCGAATCCGATGGACTATCACACGTTCTCGTGGGGTGACGAGGATCGCATGCGGCAGACGTTCACTGCAGTCGTGAATGGTCGGTTCGATGTATCCATGCTGGTACTCGACTTCCCGGCGACCGAGGTGCCGGATGCATGGTGGGCGGCCTGCCGGGCGTTCGCCGCCGCCTGCGGCGAGTTGATTCCAGGGCTCGTGGTCGCTTCGCTACCGGAGACGATGCCGGTCGCCGCACAGGAACGGCTGCGGGACTTCGGGTTGGTGCCGATGCTGGGTATCGGAGAGGCGATCGAGGCTCTCGCAGCACTCGGCGCCGTCGAGAACGCTGACGTTGGCGTCCACGGGGTACCAGCAACACGGGGCAGAGAGGCGGCCACGCTCGACGAGGCTGCCAGCAAGCGGCTCCTCGCATCGGCGGGGATTCCGGTTCCCCGCAGCGAGACGCTGTCGGATCCCACGGCCACCGCACTGCCGTTTCCGCTCACGGTCAAGGTGCTCGGCATCGATCACAAGACGGACGTCGGTGCCGTGGCGGTTGGGATTCACGATGCCGAGCAACTCGTGCGGACGATTGCCGCCATGCCGGTGGGCGAGCGCTACCTGGTTGAGGAGACGATCGAGGATGGCGTGCTCGAACTGCTCGTGAGCGTGCGTGCTGTCGATCACATGGGCTGGCTGATCACCCTCGGAGCCGGCGGACGGCTCGTCGAGGTCATGGAGGACCGAACCCACTTGCTGGCACCGGCGGGCCGCAGCGCCATCGACGTCGCTCTGCGGCAGCTGCGCGTTGTGGCCCGCTGCCGCGCTCCCGAGCCACCCGATCTGGAAGCGGCCGTCGATGCAGTGTTCGAGCTGCAGGCGATGTGCGACGATGGACCCGTGCTCGAGGCCGAGATCAATCCGCTGATCGTGACACCCAGCCGGGCAGTAGCCGTCGACGCCATGGTGACCCTCGCATGAGCCCGCTCCACGTGACGAAGCAGCCGCCGTTGCTGGAGGTGGTGCTCGACGTTCCGAAAGCCAACGCCATCAACGCCGCAACGAGCCGGGCGATGGGCGAGGTGTTCGCCGAGTTCCGCGACGACGCCGCACTCCGGGTCGCCATTGTGACGGGTGCCGGCGAGCGCTTCTTCAGCGCCGGCTGGGACCTCAAGGCAGCCGCCGAGGGCGAAGACTACGAGTCGGACTACGGCGTCGGCGGGTTCGGCGGCTTCCCCGAGTTGCCCCACCTCGACAAGCCGGTGATCGCTGCTGTCAACGGCATGGCCGTGGGCGGTGGTTTCGAGCTCGTCCTCGCCGCCGACCTCGTGGTCGCAGCCGACCACGCTGAGATGTTCTTCGGCGAGGTCTTCGTGGGCGTGATCCCGGACGCCGGCGTCATCCGGTTGCCCCGGATCGTCCCGCCTGCCGTCGCCAAGGAGCTGATCCTGACGGGTCGGAGAGTGGGCGCAGCGGAAGCGGCGCAGCTCGGGCTCGTCAACCGGGTGGTTGCGGCGGATGACCTGATGGCGACGGCGCGTGGGCTGGCGCACGAGATCGCGGCCGCGGCACCGCTCGCCGTCGCCGCGGCACTGCAGGCCATGCGGAGGACGGCGGACATGGCCATCCCGGAGGCCTTCGTCGCGCTCCGGGGCGGCTACGTCGCGGCCTACGACGAAATGCTCGCCAGCGAGGACGCCCTCGAGGGGCCCAAGGCCTTCGCCGAAGGCCGCAAGCCCAACTGGCAGGGCCGCTAGCCGCACCTCCCGCGGCGTGGCGTTCGTGCCCGACGATCCGCGGAGAGCCGGGCGGACGCGGGAGCGCCTACGACGCTCCTCGCGCCGACTGAGCGCTGCGAAGGCGATGTCGCCACGGACCGTCTTCACCGAAGGCCGCCGCCGTCGGACACGTGATGCCGCTCGGCTGTGTGGGCCTGTGAGCGATGGATGCATGCGTACCCATTGATCTGGGCTTGTGTGTGTATCCTATGCGCATGGCACGAGTGAACGTCTACCTTCCCGACGATCTTGCTGCCGAAGCCAAGGCCGCAGGGTTGAATGTTTCCAACCTGACCCAAGAAGCGTTGCGGAGCGCGCTCGCTGCCAGTCGAGTCGATGAGTGGCTCGACGACGTGGCGGCCATACGCCCACTCGGTATTGGCCACCGCTCCGTCGTCGACGCCGTGGCCGCCGCAAAGGACGACTTCGAACGTGCCTGAGTCGGCGATCATCGACGCCTCCGCAATGGTCGATCTGCTCGTCGGGTCACCGGTGGCGGCCGCAGTGCGGCGTCGACTCCGCGGTCACGAGCTTCACGTTCCCGCACACTTCGATGCGGAAGTCCTGGCCGCCCTAGGCCGCCTGCAGCGCGCCGGAGAGCTGACTGTCCGCCAGGCGACCCCCCGAGTCCAACGTCTATCCGCTGCCCCGCTTCAGCGTCACCTTCTCGCCCCCTTGCTCAACGGCGCTTGGAAGCTCCGTCACAACCTGAGACTGGTGGACGCCCTCTACGTCGAGCTCGCCAACCGACTCGGCGTCCCCATCGTGACTACCGATGCACGCCTCGCAGCCGCATCACGGGCCGCCGAGCTGCTCGATACGAGCTGACCGAACCGATCCTCGACGTGCCGATCGCGGACGGTACGGAATGTGCGTCATCGCGACAGGATTGCGAATCGGCGTGCTCGGGATCGGACGATCCAATCTTGCATCGTGGTCCCTGGGCAGTAGCGAGGCGAGCGTCCGCCGCGACCAGTTCCCAATCCAACGCCTGGTGCAACTGCTAGCGGGTTCGAAGCTCTTGCCCGACCGATTCCGCTGCGGCCTGGAGGATGCTGCCGATCGATGCAGCAATTCCCTCGTCGAGGGCGCCGCTCCACTCGTCCATGAAGATCTTCTTCACCTCGATGGCGATCGAACACCCGGAGTCCTTGTATCGGGCGTTGATCCACCGGGGCATGTTGCCTCCCCTGAACCTCACGTTCGTCCGCACGTCCAGCGTGCCGTCGTAGAACGGGAGTTCGCTCACGGTCTTTGCGAAGGCCGAGACAACCGGTTCCCAACTCGTCGCAATCGACTCGGTACCGAGATTGATTTCGGGATTCAAGTCGGGGTCATCCACCGGTGCATCGGCACCATTGCGTCGGTGGTTGTATGAGTGGAGGTCGAGCACCACGACATGGCCGTGGGCCTCGACCACCCGGTCGCAGAGCTGTCCGAGTTCCGCATAGAACTTGTCGTAGATCTCGAGTGAACGCCCCACGAAGTCAGCGCTCGGCTCGGAGTTCCAGAGATCGAGCCCCCAAGCATCCTCGGGCCTGACATAGACGGCCTTCTCGCGCGGTCGGTTGAGATCGACCTCGAAGCGGGAGACGGTTACGGCTATCGAGTTCCCTGCCACACCGATCCATCGATCCGTGAACGGATCCTCCTCTCTGAGGCGGTGCGCCTCAGACAACTTGGTGAGTGCTGCAACCTCGGGTCTCAAGCCGTGGCCGGCATGGATGGCCGTTGCGACGATCGGGTCATCGCCGATCGCAATGCTCCATGGCTGCGAGGTCACAGCGTGGCCATTTCGACGTTGTTGAAGTTGCGCTTGTAGTACCCCATGTAGCCGACTTTTCGTTCCAAGCTATCGACGACGGCGTCATTGAAGTTGACACCTTCGAGCTTCTGCGACGAGCCCAGCCCTCCCGGGCTGAACACGTTGATCTCCATCAGCTTGTCGCCAACGATGTCAATGCCCACGAGAAACATCCCGTCCTGGACCAACTTCGGTCGAACGATCTCGGCCAGCGTGAAATCGACGTCAGTCAATGTCGCCTTGGCGAGCCTCCCTCCGGCGTGGAGGTTGGAGCGCATGTCGCCGCCGGAGCGGATGCGGCGAAACGCCGCATAGCGTCCCTTGTGGCGGAGCGGCTCGCCATTCATCAAGAACAGTCGAGTATCGCCCTCTTCGGCGTGCGGCAGGTACTCCTGGGCAATGATGTAGCCGTCCCGGGCCACAGCATCGATCATCTGGTTCAGATTGGCTGGATCATCCGCTCGCACGAGGAAGACGCTCTCGCCACCGGATCCGTGCAGCGGCTTCAACACTGCTCGACCCTGGTCCTTGACGAATTCCCGAATCAGTGCATGGTCCCTGCTGATCAAGGTTGTCGGCCGGACCTCTTCGGGGAAGAGCTGGAAGTACATCTTGTCGTGGGCCTTCGCCAGTCCATTGGGATCGTTGAGCACGATGACCCCATGACGCATCGCAACGCGGCCAAAATCCAGTGCCGCGGTCTTGGCCCACTCGCGCCTTCCCTTCTCGTCAGACGGTACGTTCCGGAGAAAGAGGACGTCCAAGTCGTCGACGGTGATTCGCTCCTTGATCGCCGACTTGCCGAGGAGGTCTCGCATGTACCCGACGCCGTCCTTGTACCGGGGCTTCGGTACCCGCGCGGCGTTGGCACGCACGTGTTCATCAGGGTCGTAGGCGAGATCGCCCACGCTGATCACCCACGCTTCGTGGCCGCGGTTCGTCAAGGCGACGCCGAGGCGGGTTGTCGTGTACCCGGTCTCCTCGGTCTTGATGTCGTTGACAACGAAGCCGACACGCATACTTTCTCCCTGCTTCCTGCCGATCGCGGGTGCCGGGGCCCCGGTCCAAGACCCGCCCGAGCCCATGCGAAGTAGCCTACTTTCCCGCGAGGTACGCGGACATTGGCCCCGGGTCGGATAGTGTCTACACGACGGCGCCGAGGGACGCCCTTTACCTCGAGGGCGAAGAAGTCTGTGCGGCCTCCCCTGATTCACCGGCCCACGGGAGAGTGCATGGCGAGTCCAACGACTCTGAGCTTGGACCAGGAACTCATCAACTCGGTCATCGATCGTCTGCGTCGCGATCGACCGATTCGTGACACGTTGCCAGGCGACGGCTTGTTGAACATCGATCGGCGACTTCCGTTCCTGCTGGTGTATCGGCCTTCGCCGGAAGAGGCGAGCTCTCGGTTCTCCGCGATCCTCACCGGGGGGGCCTCGTATCTGATCGCCCCGACTCCGAAGGCGTCGAGAGCATGGACGAGCCGACTGGTCGCCGCTATCGCACGGGAGCTGTCGAAGGGATTCGGTGCGTTCCTCATCATCGAGCTCTGGCCGAGCGCCGAAGTCGATAGGGACGGCAACTCGGCAGCGGCCGCGGCCAAGCCCAGGTTCATGCTGCACCACGAAAAGGCGGATCGAAACTCCGCCACCGTCACAAGGCTCGCATCATCGCTGGAACGTATATCGATCATGAAACAGCGAGCCGTCGTCGAGCAGGTACCCGCAACCAAGATCGGCCGACCAGGCCTCCCTCAGCTGCTTCCCCAAAAGGCGAGAGAGGATCTCGACACCACCGTGGTCGGAATCGACGTCAATCCGATCTACATCGACCCCGACACCGGTGACGTGCTGCCCCTGGTTGCGCGCACCCTGGCGCGACTGACTGCCCGCTCTATGCAACGGGGCGCATTTCAATTTGCCCAAACCAAGACCAACGATCGCTCGCTGCACTACCACGCGCTCGGTCGCCGCACCTTCGTAGCGGACGCAAAGCGAGTCGACCAACAGCTGACCGCTGTCGCCGAGTCCTTCGATCTCCTCATGGCGGTCACACCGGTGAACGCCGAGGCCGCATACCGGACGTTCCGACGATCGAAGTTCGAAAAAGCACCCCGATTCCACTATCGCCCGTTGGTTGTCGATCCGGAGCTGGCGAAGCGCAGGCTGTGGGACATCAAGATCGAACGCGTTGAGGACCCTGTCCTCGATCAGCTATTCCGCGACAAGCGACGAGAACTCGACTTGAAGCTCAGCCTCCTGGCAGAACGTGAACGCGAACGCTTCCTTCACACGAGCATGGGGCTCTACGGTCGCCTCAGCGGCGACCTGAGGGCGGCGGCGCTCGACATTCTCGAGAAGGTGCCGACGGGGATCGGTGGCAGAACTCAACGAACCGTGAGCGTCGGAGAATTCATCGCTCGTGCACAGGAGGAGTTCGAGCGACTGCGTCACCCATCGGCAGAGATGAACGGACGAATCATCGTCGACAAGGACATCTCGTCGTTGATGGTCTCATCAGGCAATCTGATCATCGGCGCCAACATGTCTTTCCAGCTCAATCGCGTGGAGCCCCTGATTCAGCACGAGATCGGCACGCATGTGGTGACGTACTGGAACGGGAGGGCCCAGCCGTTCAAGCTTCTGGCAACCGGCCTCGCCGGCCACGATGAGCTGCAAGAAGGTCTCGCGGTGTTCGTGGAGTACCTGGTTGGAGGGCTCACGGCGGGCAGACTGCGGACTCTTGCAGCAAGGGTCGAGGCTGTTGGCGCGTTAGTCGACGGTGCCACATTCGTCGAAACGTTTCGGCTCCTCAAGGATGGTTTTGGCATCTCGGAGCGAATGGCCTTCTTGATCACGATGCGAGTGTTCCGCGGCGGGGGTCTGACAAAGGATGCCGTATACCTTCGGGGCCTCCAGGCGGTGATCGACTATTTGGCCAGAGGAGGCCGTCTCGACACCCTCTTCGTGGGCAAGATCGCCACAGTGCATACGTCGGTGATCGAAGAGCTGCAGCGTCGGCAAGTGCTCGAGCCGCCCCCATTTCGTCCTTCCTACCTCGACCAGCCGGACTCCCACTACCGGATCGAGCGCATCAAATCGAACCCCAGCCCAGCAGATCTCGTCGACGCGTAGAGGTATCCCAGGCGAAGACGCGAACCGGAAGGAGATCGGGGCTCGACACCTGACGCTCCGGATCGACCTGCATGGCATGCCTCACGCCCGCTACTTCGCCCTCAGCAGCCCGGTCTGGATGCCGACCCGGGCGCACCACTCGAAGCGTTGTCACATGTGCGTTCGGGCACGCGCAGGGTGGAACGAACCCAATTGCGCCGCCGCCGGGATCCGCTCTCCGGCTACCTCGATTTCGAAGGACGCGTCGGCGACCCATTCCTTGGTGACACCCTCGGTGCGACTGAGGTATCCCATCGCCAGCGGGCGTCTCTCGACGTAGCTCCACATACCCGAAGACGTTCGACCTACGAGCTCGCCGTCGGCATAGATGGGTTCGTCGTGGTACAGCAGCCGGTCCGTGTCGTCGAGGCGGAACTGGACGAGACGCTTTGTCCGTGGCAGGTCTCGCTGTGCCAGCAATGCCTCCCGCCCGATGAAGCCCCCCGGCTTGGCCCACGCCACCGCAAACGACAGTCCTCCCTCGAGAGGCGTGTCCTCATCGGTGATGTCGTGGCCGAAATGCCGATATCCAGACTCGAGCCGCAGGGTGTTCATGGCGTGATACCCGGCGTGGCGCAGCCCATGTTCGTCGCCGGCCGCAACGATGGCGTCGTAGAGCGCGACCGCATCTTCGGGAGCGACGTTCAGCTCCCAGCCCAGCTCGCCGACGTAGCTGACCCGGAGCGCCAGCACACGCCTGCCTGCGATCTCGAGCTCCCGGGCAGTGCCGAACGCAAAGGCCTCGTTGCTGAGATCGGTGTCCGTCAGCCCGGCCAGCAACTCTCGAGATCGCGGCCCCATCACCCCAATGGTCGGCATCGCATCCGTGACGTCCTCGATCGCCACACTCCGATCGCGCACATGGCGCCGCAACCACGCCCAGTCGCGCGTCGCCGTAGCAGCGCTGGTGACGACGAGGAAGCGGTCCTCGGCACGGCGGGTCACGGTCAGGTCGGCCTCGATGCCGCCCCGCTCGTTGAGCCATTGGGTGTAGACGACTTTGCCGATCTCGGTGTCGATGTCGTTGCCACACATCCGGTTGAGCGCCGCCATCGCATCGGGGCCTCGCACGTCGAACTTGGCGAAGCTGGCTTGATCGAAGAGCCCGACGTGGTGCCGCACGGCGTCGCACTCACGGCCGGACGCTTCGAACCAGTTCTGCTTCCCATAGGAGTACTCATAGCGGCGCTCCTGGCCGGGTTCGGCGAACCAGTTGGGCCGCTCCCAGCCGGCCGTCTCACCGAAGACCGCACCAGCCGCCTCGAGTCGATCGTGCAGCGGTGACCTGCGCACATTGCGCGCCGTTTCGTATTGGTGGAACGGCCAGTGCATGGCATACAGCAGCCCGAGGCTCTCGGAGATGCGCGCTTCCAGATAGTCCGGATCGCTCTGGAACGGGAAGGTGCGGCGGATGTCGACCGGCCAGAGATCCATGGGCGGATGACCGTCGATGACCCAGTCGGCGAGAACCCAGCCGACTCCCCCTGCCGACTGGATGCCGACGGAGTTGAACCCGGCGGCGATGAAGCAACGATCCACCTCCGGCGACTCGCCGAGGTAGTAGACCCCGTCAGGCGTAAAGGCCTCCGGCCCGTTGAAGAACAGCTGAATCCCGGCGTCCGCCAGCGCCGGCACCCGATGGATGGCGCGCTCGAAGATCGGGCCGACGTGATCCCAGTCCTCGGGCAGCGTCCCGAATGTGAAGTCGCGGGGGATGCCGTCGAGCTTCCACACCTTGCCGCGGGGTTCGAAGAACCCGGCCATGACCTTGCCGGTCTCCTCCTTGAAGTAGGTGTAGTTCGTCGGGTCGCGGACCGTGGGCAGTCCGAGCTCGATGCCGTCGATCGGCTCGGTGACGATGTAGAAGTGCTCGCAGGCCTGCAATGGCACGTTGACACCGGCCGTCGCTGCGAGCTGCCGGGTCCACATCCCGGCGGCGAGTACGACAGTCTCCGCCTCGACATAGCCAGCCTCGGTCTCGACACCCACGATGCGGCCGTCGACGGTGCGGAGCTCGGTGACCGCCACGCCTTCGACGATGCGCACGCCACGATCCTTGGCGCCCTTGGCGAGCGCCATCGTGGTGTCGACCGGGCTGGTCTGGCCGTCGCGCGGGATGTAGGCGGCTCCGACGAGATCGTCCGTGTTGAGTAGCGGGAAGCGCTCCTTGGCCTCGTCGAGCGAGATCTCCCACATGTCGACCCCGACGGTGCGAGCCATCGACAGGCCGCGCATGATCTCTTCCCACCGCTCCAGATCGCTGGCAACGGAGATCGACCCCGGGGTTCGGTAGCCGGTGGCCTGACCCGTCTCTTCTTCCAGCGACTCGAACAGACGAGCCGAGTAGGTGGCGAGGCGAGTGAGCGAGTGAGACGACTTGAGCTGGCTCACCAGTCCGGCGGCATGCCATGTGGTGCCGCCAGTGAGCTGACCCTGTTCGAGGAGCAGCACGTCGGTCACGTCGCGTCTGGCGAGGTGGTAGGCAATGCTGCAGCCCACGATGCCGCCGCCGACGACGACCACTTCTGCCCTCTCCGGCAACTGCGTCACCATCGTCGGTCTGCTCCCGTGAGGGCTTCCGGGTCGAGCAGTATCGGCAGCCGCTCGCGGATCCTGGCGTCGACCGCAGGGCTGAGGTGGCGCGGGTAGTGACTGGCGAGCGTGGTCTCGACGCGATGCCGCGCCCTTTCGGCCACCGTCGTCGCTCCCGCATCGACCCAATCGTCAGGGCTGAGGCGATCCCCGACCTCCGGATAGAGGTATTCACGCTGCATCAGATTGAGGGTCTGCTCATGCCCGAGGAAGTGACCGGCACCAGCCACGACGTCGGCAATCACTTCGGCAGCGAGCGAGTCGTCCGTGACGTCGATGCCACGGACGGTGCGGTTCACCGCACCGAGCAAGTCGTTGTCGATCACCATCATCTCGAGCGAACAGGCAAGCAACGACGCCAGCATCCCTGCGGATTCGTAGACGAGGTTGGCGCCGGCGTTGGCCGCCAGCGCCACCGTCAGGCCCTTCTCGTGACCCGCCTGGGCATCGGCGACCTTGGAGTCGGCCATGCCCGCGGGCACCCCGGACGGCAGACCAAGCCAGTTGGCGACCTGCGCTGCACCAGCTGCGAGCACTGCTTCTTCCCCGCTGCCGCCGCTCATCGCCCCGGTACGCAGATCGGACACGAACGGCCACAAACCCATGACGCAGGGATGCCCCGGCGACAGCAAGTTCACCGAAGTCAACGCAGCAAGACACTCGGCGAGCGATTGCGCCAGCGATCCGGCCAGCGCCGCCGGGGAGGTCGCCCCGGCCTGCCCGGCCGAGAGCAGGTTGATCGGCATACCGGTCCGCACCTGGGCGACCATGCATTCCGCCGAGTCGATGGAGAAACGCAGCGGCGGCACCACGAAGGTGTTGTTGGCGCACACGATCGGTCGCCGTCTGAATTCGCCTTCGCCACCGAGCACGAGGTCGAACATCTCGACGGACTCGTAGACGTGTTCGGGCCGGAAGTACGACGTGCCGATCGGCTTCGTCGTGCCCGCCATCGTGGCGTAGGCCGTGTTGGCGTCGAGCTCGCGCGAAGTCTCGGCGTCGCCGGTCACCACCGGCCTTGCGAAGAAATGAATGTTGTCGAGGGTATCGGCGAGGCGGGCCAGATCGAACAGGTCTGCGGTGGTCGAACGGCGGAAGCGCTGGGTCTCGTGGTCGAGCATCAGCACGGCGGCGCCGGCCGTGCCGAAATGCACCTTACGGTCGGACAGCTCGATGCTCCGGTCCTCGTCGATGCCGTGCCACACCCACGACTTCGCCGCGGTCTCGATGGCCTGCTCGACGACGTGGCGTGGGTAGCGCAGCCGATCGTTCTCGTCGAGGAAGCCGCCGGCGGACGTTACGGCTTCGATGAACTCAGGGATCGGGTCGCCCATGCCGAGCTCTTCGAGCAGCGTCAACGCCGTCTCGTAGACCCGGACACAGTCGGCGTCGGTGAGCGGCTGGTAGGCGCCACCGAGCTGCCCCGGCCGCACCGCCCGCTCCTCATCGGGCACCCCTGCGCTGCGAGCTGCGATCCGAGCGGATCTTCCTCCGCTCCGCCGCCGCTCCGGAGCCGCCATCAGACCCGGAGCCTCTCGTTGCGCGGATCCCATGCCGCTTCGGCGAGGACGGTGCCGGTGCGGGCTTCGTCCATCACGCGGATCGCGAACGTGG
The DNA here is from genome assembly GCA_035458525.1 of Acidimicrobiia bacterium. Lineage (GTDB taxonomy): Bacteria > Actinomycetota > Acidimicrobiia > Spongiisociales > UBA5794 > DATHZQ01. The sequence goes on along the minus strand of DATHZQ010000014.1, from coordinate 21,115 downwards.
AGCCGGGGGTGGCGTGCTCGGGCGCTACGTATGCGAAGAAGAGGCTCTTGCCGACGGAGTGGCCGTAGGCGCCGCTGGTCGTGATCCCCATCAGCGTGTCACCGGCGTACACCGGCTCGTTGCCACGGCAGTCGGCGTCGGCCGCATCGAGCTCGCCGTAGACGCACATCCACTGCAGCGGCTCGCCCTTGCGGTCCAGAGTTGCTGCCTTGCCCACGAAGTCCTTGCCGTAGTCGACGAAGCGCTCGATGCCCGCCTCGACCGGGGTGATCTCGGTGGTGAGCTCGTTGCCCCAGGCCTTGTACCCCTTCTCGATGCGCATGACGTTCATCGCCCGGCTGCCGAAGTCGACGAGGCCGTGGGGCTCACCCGCCTCCTGGATCGCGGTATAGAGACCGAGCATGCGGTCGAGCGGATGGTGGAGCTCCCACCCCAGCTCCCCCACGTAGGACACGCGCAGTGCGATGCAGGGCACACCGGCCACCGTGATCTCCTGCCCCGTCAGCCAGCGAAACGCCTCGTTGGACAGGTCGGCATCGGCGAGACCGGCGAGGACGTCGCGAGCTCGCGGACCCGTCACGGCGAGGATGCCCATCTCGTTGGTGACGTCGTCGATCTTCACGTCGGCGCCACCGGCGAACTGCATCCAGTCGAGATCGTGCTGCTCGGCCACGATGGCGCTGTTCAAGTAGAACCGGTCCGCACCGAGGCGGGTGATGGTCAGCTCCGACTCGATGCCACCCTTCTCCGTCAGCATGTGCACGAGCCGGATGCCACCGTCCCGGGCCGGAAGCCGGTTGGCGGCGAGCCGGTCGAGCAACGCCGCCGCCCCCGCACCCGTCACCTGGTACTTGGAGAACGCCGTCAGGTCGGCGACACCGACCCGGTCGCGCACGGCCCGTACTTCCTCGCCGACTGGCTCGAAGGCCGAACCGCGGCGGAATGAGTACACCTCCGGCGACCCGTCTGGCGAGAAGTACTGCACCCGCTCCCAGCCGTAGACCTCCTGCCACTGGGCACCCTTGGCATCGAGCGTGTCGTACAGCGGCGTCTGCCGCAGCGGACGCCCTGCGGCGCGGTACTCCCCCGGCATCCGCACCTGGTACATCTCGTGGTATTCGTCCAGCGACTTGGCGAGCGTGTAGTCGCCCGGGGCGTAGTCACCGAAGCGGCGCGGGTCCATCTCGTGGACGTTGATCTCGGTTTGGCCGTGCACCATCCACTGAGCGAGGTACTTCCCGGCCCCGGGGCCCTGAGTGACGCCGATGGAAGCACCGACACACATCCAGTAGTTCTGCAGCCCGGGCGCCGGACCCATGAGGTAGCCGGCGTCCGGCGTGTGGGTGATCGGCCCGCTCACGACCTTCTTGATCCCGGCCTCCTGGAACGCGGGTATGCGCTGACCGGCGAGCTCGAGCCAGGGCAGCAGTCGCTCGATCTCGGGCGGGGTGAGGTGAAAGGTGAGATCCCAGTCGATGCCGTCGAGAGCGTACGGCTTCGAGCCCTCGGTCTCGTACGGCCCGATGATGAGGCCGTCGTGCTCCTGGCGGTAGTAACACGACGCCCGCGGATCCCGCACGACGGGAAGCTCGGTCGAGAGCGCCGCCACCTCGGGGATCGCCTCGGTGACGATGTACTGATGGATCACGTTGGCGATCGGCACGTCCAGCCCGACCATGGCGCCGAGCTGCGGGCCGTAGCTGCCGGCGGCGTTGACGACGTGCTCGGCGACGATGCGGCCCTTCTCCGTGATGACCTCCCAGCGCTTGTCCGGCAACTGGTTCATGTCGAGCACGCGATTGTGGCGCGAGACCTCGGCGCCGAGCTGGCGGGCTCCGGCGGCCATCGCGTTCGTCGCGGCCGTCGGGTCGGTCCATCCGTCACCGGGGGTGTGAAGCCCCATGGCGACGCCGTCCAGGTCGAGCAACGGGTGCAGCTCGTTGATCTCGCCGTGACCGACGAGGTGCGATTCGACGCCGACGAGTTGCAGGATGCCGTGGACGTAGCGAAACCAGTCGACTTCGTCGGGCGTTCTTGCGAGGCGCACCGCGCCGCAGCCGTGCCAGCCGGTGTGCAGGCCGGTCTCGGCTTCGAGCTTCTCGTAGAGCTCCGACGCGTACGCGTGAACCTTGGCGGTGTTGAGGCTGCCGATGAAGTGCGGCACCAGACCTGCGGCGTGCCACGTGGACCCTGAGGTCAATTCGTCCTTCTCGACCAGGATCGTGTCGGTCCAGCCCTCGTGGGCCAGGTGGTAGAGCAGCCCCACCCCCATGGCGCCACCGCCGACGATGACGCACCGCGCCTCTTCTCGCACGCTCGCTCCTCCCCGACGGATCCAGGACGACCGTTCCGCAGAGTGGAACGATTCACTCAGCGGAACGGAGGGGAGTATACGTTCGGTGGGCGTGCCGCGTCGGGGTATGTCGGTTGCGATCGTGCACAGGGAACGGCACCATCGTCGCGAGGTAGCAACCCGGAGGATTGCAATGCAGCAGGTGAGCTTCACCCGGATGGACGAGGGCACCAAAGAGGACTACGAGCTTCTCGCCGCGGACGAGGCGGCGGAGATTGCCGCCTTTCCCGATCGCATCCTCGGCTGGCTGCGCGAGATGGATGCGCCGAGCCCCTATGCCGTAACCCGGTACGAGCACTCGCTGCAGTCGGCGACCCGTGCGGTCCGCGCCGGCGAGGACGAGGAGATGGTGGTTGCGGCACTGCTGCACGATGTCGGCGACGTCCTCGGCCCGGCGAATCACAGCGAAGTCGCCGCTGCCGTGCTCCGTCCCTACGTGAGCGAGCGGGTCTACTGGATCATCAAGCACCACGGTGTGTTCCAGGGCTACTACTACAGCCACCACCTCGGGGGAGACCGCAACGCCCGGGACCGCTTCCTCGGTCACGAGTGGTATGACGACACCGCCCGCTTCTGCGCCGACTACGACCAAGTCTCCTTCGACCCCGACTACGACAGCGAGCCCCTCGAGTTCTTCGAACCGATGGTCAGGCGGGTGCTCGGGGAGTCGAGATACTCGCAGTAGGACACGCCGCTGCCGGCCGAGACTCTGCCGTCTAGGACATCGGTGCCGCCGGAGCTCCCGTCTCTGTCCCGCCGCCCGGCTCCTCGTCCTCGACTGGCTCGAGGCTCGGAAAGAACTCGAGCACACGCTTGCAGACGTCGCGGTCGGCGTCGGTGAACGCCAGGAAGTAGACGCACTCGATCGTCGTGTCCGGTGTGCGTTTGAGGTACTCCATCGCCACCTGAACCAGCCCGGCAAACGCATCCTCGGGGTCGCCGCCGGCCTGCCCCGTTCCGATCAGGGGAAAGATCATCGAGCGGACCGGCAACTCGCCATACTTCTCGGCGTGGCGCTCCTTGAACGCAGCGGTGTCGGTCATCTTCAGGGCGTTCACCACACACGCCGAAGGGTTGGCGATCGAGGAGTAGCCGCTGCCGATCTGACCGACGACAGAGGCGGCGTGGAAGATCCACTTGACACCGTTCGTGTTCGCCAGCTCGCCGGAACCGGTGACGACGACCGTGCCGGCCGGGACGCTGCTTGCTTTTCCGAGAGCCACCAGGAGTTCGTCGGCGATCGTGTCCTCCAGGATGGCGTTCGCAGAACTCTTGCCGGCTCCCATGTATCGGATCGTGGCCGAGATGGCGCGCTCGTGGTAACGGGCCATCATCATCTCGGTGTTCTCGGAGCTCACCCACACGTCGACACCGTGAACGTTGGCGATGTCCCCTGTCATGACACCGATCGTGCGGTCCGGCGCCGCGGCGAGTCGGTAGCGGAACGTCTCGGTCTCATGAAGGGGCTTGGGTCGGTTCACCGCAACTTCGAGATCGTCCAGTGTGCGAAACACGAGGCTGTCGACGTGGCCTCGTCTGGCGAGGCTGGAGCTGATCGTCTGGCGAATCTCATCCATGGCGGCCGCCGGATCGTCGGGGTCGTACTGGACGACCGACATGCCGCCGAGGTTGAAGGGGATGCTCTCGCCGAGGCCTTTCTGCTGGATCAGCACCGTGACGCCCCGATTGAGTGCGTGGCGCACGCCGAGCTCGTAGAAGACATTGGGGTTGAGGGTGGTCAGTTCGACGACGGCGATGTCGTCACCTGCGATTGCCTCGATCATCTTCTCGTGGATCCAACCGGTGTACGGGATCTCGTCGCAGCGGCGGCAATCGATCTCGTAGCCCGGAACGCTCGTGACCGCCGGTTTGATGACTTCCTCGTACAGGCGGTCGAAGTCGATCTCGTACTGCTCCCGGTCCTCGCCTTCGGGCACGATGAGCCGCCACAGCGGGCTCGCATCTTGACCCGCCGCGGTCCTGCCCGAGCGTTGCGCTCCTTTGCCTTTCTTCGTGCTCGACCTCTTCTTGCCGCCGGTCGAAGCCGCCGCATGGATGCGCTTGGTGCCGAAGGGCATCACGACGAAACATGACCGCTGCTTAGGGCTCGCCATCGTTCTCTCACTCCGCTCGGTGGGGGTCCCCGGCAGTCACCAGTACGAGCTGCCGCTCGGCGGCCTGCTCAGCAGCCACTGCAGGCCGATGATCGTCTTGGCGTCCGAGAAGCGCTGCGACGTGATTGCCTCAGCGAGATCGTTCCGGGCTATCCGCACCAGGCGGATGTCCTCGTGCTCGTCGCCGACGCCGCCCCCCTCGGCAACACGGTCGGAGGCACTCACTTCGACGTGATAGAGAAAGATGCGCTCCGAAGACCCGCCCGGGGACGGGTAGAAGGTGGCGATCAGCTCGACGTCGCGCACCTGAAATCCTGTCTCCTCGAGGACCTCACGGCGGACCGTCACCTCGGGGTCCTCGCCGTCCTCGACGATGCCGGCAACGGTCTCGACCAGCCAGCCGGGGCCCTTCCCGAACGTCGGGTAACGAAACTGCTCGACCAGGAGGACGTCGCCGGTCTCCCGCTCCTCGATGACGGCGGCGGCGGCGTCGCCCCGCTCGAAGCTGAGCCGCCTCACGGATTCGGACATCTGGCCGTCGAATCGTTCGTAGCGGACGAACGCCTCTTCGATCCAGAAGAAGTCCTTGAAGATGCGCTTCTTGCTGTCGACGACGACCCGACGCTCTGGGGTGTCCATGAGCGGCATACTACGCAGCGACGCAGCCGGGCCGAAGAGTGCGGGGCCCGTCAGCTCGCCGTAGAGCCCGCTGCGGCCGCAGCCTCGCTCTCTTCGAGGAACGCCCGCTGCGTGCCGCGGATGAGTTCCGGATGGTCCCGCGCCAGACTCTTCGCATCCTCGAGTTCGTCGCCACTGAGCAGGAACTCGTGGGAGCGCCCGCTGCGCACCCACGTCGCCGCCGCTCTGGTGAGGAGGCTCGTGGACAGATCCACCAGCCGCTTGTCGCGATGCGCCTCGTTACCCACGAGAATCGGAGCGATGAACCTGTCGTGCGCGAGGAGGAAGCTCTCACCTCCTGGTCCGTGCGCTCTGACAATCAGACCGCTCTGTTCGAGCTCCCTGATCGCAGCCTCTGGCAGGCCGGCGAGGTCTTCTGACGACGCCCGCGACCGAGCACCCACCGACGTGATCAGATGGACCTCGATCCACCGGCGGAGCTCGCCCTCGTCGATACCTTCTCCAGCGGCTCGAAGCACGGCTTCGTCGTAGAAGTCGGTGAGGGCTTGCTCTGTACCGGTCCAGGTGCGTACTTCCTGGGTCTCGATCATTCGGGCCCGCCCCCGGCGACGCCAAGCGGCGAGCGCAACCAACTGCAGTCGTAGGGGATCGACGAACTGCCCCAATGGCTGCGGTCCGAGACCGGCGTCCTCGACCGGAACTCTCCTGAGGTCGGTCGCAATCCGCTCCGGCAGGCCTTCCGCGAATCGGACCCCTGTGTTGGCGAGCGGACGCACGAGCGCCGCAACCGCCTCATCCGCCTCGAGCGGATTGAGCCGGAATTGCGTCCGGGAGTGCAGATCGAGGAGATCGAGCAGCGGTTCCAGCTCGCCGAGCTGCGCTTCCTGGATCGAGATCACAATCCGGTCGAGATCGTCCTGCGCCAAGTACGCCTCGAGTTCCCGGAAGAACTCCTGCCGTTGCTCCCACCGCTCCGGATAGGGCGTGAACATCTGCTCGAACTGGTCGAAGACGAGGACCCGTGCAAGGGGATCGCCGAGCTCGTCGTACCTGCGCTCCCGAGTTGCGAACCAATCCCGGAACGTCATCCCGTCGGGAACCCCCTCCTCGCCCGCCCACGTGGCCAGCGCCGTTCGGATGAAAGGGTTGCCGGCACCGCCGCCGCGGCGCGGCTCGTCGGCGCGGAAGCGGACGATGTCATACACGTCGAAGTCATCGACGTCGAGTGCGGGGAAATAGCCGGCGAGGAGCAGCGACGTCTTGCCCGCCCCGGACGGGCCGAACAACACGGTCACCCTGTTGGCGTAGGTCATGGCGACGAGGCGCCGAACCTCGTTGTCACGACCGAAGAACCGCGGGTCGGCCGTGGTGAACGACTGCGGGCCGGGATAGGGCGCTTTCTCGTGTCCGACCGGCGGGGGCGGGAAGGGCTTCGCCCCTGGCGGACTGCGCGAGCCCCACCACCAGAGAAGGCCGACTGCGGCAACAATCAAGAGCAGGATCCACCATGGGAACGGTGAGTTCTCCTCGATTGGCGGTTCTGGATCGAAGATGCCCGTCTCTCCCGCTTGGAGCGGGATGTCGTGTTTCGTATTGGAGTCCGGCAGGATCTCGACCTCTTCGGGTTCCCGATCGGCCGGCAGCAGCGCTGCGCCCACGCCCTCATCAGTCAGCGCAACCGTGTAGGTGCCGGGACCGAGGTTCGAGAAGATGGCGCAACCAGTGCCGTCCGTCCTCCTTGCCAGGAGTGTGCCGTCGGGCGCAAGCACCTGCACCTGGACACCTTCGAGGACATCGAAATCTCCGCCGCACTCGGGGCTCACACTCGCACTCGAGTCATCAGCACTGCGTTTCCACACGATCACGGTGAGCGAACCGGGAACTGGGTTGGTTGCCCTTTCGACTGCCAAGCCGAAATCGATCCCCTTTGCCGTCTCGTTGGGGGGCAGCTCCACCACCCAGGCCTCGGCGGCGGGTTCGACCACGTCTTCGCCCGGAATGGAGACCTCCCACGTCCCGGGCGGAAGGTCGAGCCGGTATGTGCCCTGCCGATCCGTGACGTCATCGTCGCCCATCCTGCCGGTCGACTGCTCCCTCGCAATCACGCGGCGGCCCTCGACTGCGACGGACTCACCGTTGGTCGTCAGCTGCCGCACCGTGCCCTCGATGCCTTGCGGGAGTGGTCCCGGATCTTGGCTCAGCGGCGCTAGCAGGAAGACCACCGTGCCCCCGGCGCGGACGCGGTACGGCTGGCCGGGCCCGGCGGGGCTCACGAGCCTGTACCCCAGGTCCGCAGGGTCGGATACCGTCATCGTGTACCAGCCGGCGCCGGCGCCGAGCACAAAGGCTCCTCCTCGGCACACCCAAGCGCCGTCGCTGCCGGGAGCGCAATCTCGGTCTTGGAACATCAGAGACAGCGAGGGCGCGAGCACCGGTCCAAGCCCGAGACCCGGTTGGCCCCCGCCCGGACCGGCGCCACGTGCTACCGCGAACGGTTCGGCGGACTCGGCGGGGACGTCACGGGTCACCGTCACGACGAAGCCTGACTCGTCGGCCGGTGGGACCTCCCAGGCATCGGGCATCGAGTTCCGGTTCTCGTCGACGACGAAAACCGCGCCGACTGCGTCCAGCGGAACTGCGTTCACCAGGATGGAAGCAGTTGCGTAGTCGTCCCCGCCACCGTCGGCCGGGGACGAGTCGGCATCGGGCAAGTCAGACTCGACGACCTCTGCCACGACGCCGACCAGCGCCGGCACTTCTCCCCTGACGAGCAGGACTTTCGTCGCCTCATCGCCCGGTTCCAGGGCGGGCACCGACCACTGGGCGTTGCCGGCGAGAACGGCGGCTCCGTCGGGCAGCCCGATCTCAACCACAACACCGGAGGCGATGGCGGGACCTTCGTTCGATACGACCAGGACCAGCCGGGCGAAGTGGCCGACCTGGATCGCCTGCGGATCCGGTCCGGCGAGATTCAGGGCGACATCGACGAGGTCGGCGGGGTCCGCCTCGACCGTCACGCGGACGATGCCAACGGCGCATCGGACCGGATTCCCGTCGTCGCACACACGGTACGAGAACGAGTCTGCGCCGTAGTACCCCGCAGCCGGCGTATAGCCGACGAAGCCGTTGGCGAGAACCTCCACCGAGCCATGCTCAGCGGCAAAGGCGGCGTCCACGAAGATGCGGTCGCCATCCGGATCGTCGTCGTTCTGCAGTACATCGACGGCGACCGTCCCACCGATCTCTGTCCTTGCGACGTCGCTGCGCACGGTCGGCGGCGAATTGTCGGGCCGCTCACGGACGCTGATCTCGAATGTGCCCGGCGAGCTACGGTCCCGACCGCCGTTCGCCGTTCCACCGTCGTCTCGTGCCACCACGGTGAAGGTGGAGGACCCGGCAACTCCCGAAGGCGTATAGCTGAGTTCGCCGGCGGCGGTGACAGCCGGCAATGCGTCGAACAGTCGTGGATCACTCACGTTCGTCACGACGAACGACACCGACTGGTCCTGCTCGTTCGAAGGGCCTCGGGTGAACGACGCCCAACCGGCGATCGTCTGCCTACCTGCATCCGGGCTGATTGCCGGCGGGTTCGAGGCGCTGAAGCTGGGGGCATCGTTGACCGGGGCGACGTCAACCGTGACGGTCGCCGGATCGCACAGGCCGCGCGGATCGCATGCGTGGTAGGTGAAGGTCTGCGTGCCGTACGAGTCGGGGGGCGGGACGTACGCGATGGTCCCGGCATCGGTGACACGGACCGACCCGAGGTCGGCGGGATCGAATCCATGGTCTTCGCCCTGAGGAAGGTTGGCCATCTCCAGCCCGAGCACCGCCCGGAGCTCCTCACCATCGACATCGGAGTCGTTGTCCAGCACTGCGATCTCGACCGCGCCGTCTTCGAGCACGTCGTCTCGCTTGTCGGATTGCGCCACCGGCCGATCGTTCACCTCGACGATCGAGATGGTGACCTCCGCCTCGTCGCAGAGGCCACCCGGGTCGCACGCCTCGTAGATCAGCGTGTCGGTGCCGAACTCGTTGTCGAGCGGCTCGTAGACCAGTAGGCCGTCGGCCGCCAGATCGAACGCTTTGGCGAGGCTGGGAGCGCTGACGAGGGAGAACTGCAACACATCCCCGTCCGGATCGCCGTCATTGGCGGCGACATTGATCGTCACCGGTACGTCCTCGTCGGTGACGAACGCATCGTTGACGGCATTCGGAAGACCGTTGCCGATGAAGATCGTGAAGGTGCTCGGAGGCGAGGTATCGACGCCGTTGTCATCCGTCCCGCCGTCGTCGCTGACAAGGACCGTCATCTCGGTGCTGCCCTCGACGCCGCCGGGTGTGAAACGCAGGGTGCCGTTGGCGTCGACGGTCGGGCTTGCGGCGAACAACCCGGGGTCGGCGACGTCGACGACGTACGTGGCGCGCTGCCAGTCCTCGTCCATAGGACCTGGATCGAACGTGGCCCAATCGGTGACGACAACCGGCCCGGCGTTGATCGCAACCAACGGAGGGGCGTCTGCAACGAACGAGGGTGCATCGTTGACGGGGGTGACCGTCACCACAACGGTCGCCGGATCGCTGCACGCACCGAACGTGTCGCACACCGAGTACTGCATGGTCTGGGTCTCGACCGAATCGGATTCGGGCTCGAGGGTGAGCGCCCCGGACACTGCGTCGATGCTCACCGTGCCGGCGGCCGGCCCTGCAACGAGCGTGACGGTCGATGGGTCCAGGTTCCCGTCCGGATCGGCATCGTTGGCCACGACGTCGATCACGACCAAGCCATCTTCGATCACGGTGGCGGAGTCGTCTCCGGCAACGGGCGGGGCGTTGCTGATGACAGTCACCGCGACGTCGGCCGAGTCGCACTCTCCTGCCAGGTCGCAGATCTGATACACGAAGCCGTCGTCGCCGACGAACCCCGGGTCCGGCACATAGGTGACGATGCCGTCGCCGTCCACCGTCGTCTGGCCATTGACGCCATCGGATGGACTCACGCTGGTGCGGTCCAGGTCGCCGTCGACGTCTACGTCATTGGCCGCGACGTCGATGGTCACGGCGACGTCCTCCGCCGTCACCCCATCGTCGTCGAACGCAACGGGTGGATCGGGGACGGGCAAGACGGTGATGTCGAGCCGCTCGGGACCCGTGCAGATGGGAATGGGATCGCACGCCTCGTACAGCAGCGAGTCACCACCGTTGAAGTCGTCGTTCGGCTGGTAGACGACTTCACCGGTGCCGTCATCCACCCACGCCGTGCCGTTGGCCGGTTGCTCGACGATCTGCGCCGTGAGTAGCTCCTCATCCGGGTCGCTGTCGTTGGCGAGCACGTCGTGGGCGACCGGCTCGTCCTCGTTGGTGGTGACCTCGTCCGGCTCCGTGATGGGCGGTCGGTATTGGGTGATGACTTCGAAGACGGCGCACTCGGCGGTGATCGAGTAGCCCCCGAGCGCAAGCGTCGCCTGTGCGGCGGTGACAGTCGACAGCACTTCGACGTCCTCAGCGAGATCGAAGCTGGCGATGTCGTCATCGGCGTCCAAGTCATCGGAGAAACCTGTTGCGGCAATCAGCTCGCCGTCGGCATACAGCAACGCACCCCACGACTCGTTCGGCTGGTCCGCCTCCGGATGGTTGTTGTCCGAGGAGACCAGCGTCACGTCATAGACGCCCGGGGGGATGGCCACCGCCAGCTCGACGACATCGCCTGTTCTGCCGACCCCCCGAGTGAGGTGATCCCCGAAGGATGCGACGTACTCGCCGCTGCACAAGTCTTCGTCCGCCAGCGCCGGAGTGAGGGGCATGGTGGCAACCAGGAGCGCCCCGACACCGCAGGCTGCGAGGAACCTGCGGGCTGACGAGGAGCGTGACGGACGCGGACCAGCCAGGCCAATCCTGGCCGCCCGCGAGGGCGCTCGCTCCAACCGGCGCATGCTGTCTCCGGGGGTTGGTTCAGGGTCGTGAGCGGGAGTAGGAATGGGGCCCGCCGGCATCCGAGATTCTTCCAGCCCACCCTACGCATCCAGACCGCTGCTTGCAGGGCCACACCGATGCAGCCGAGTGCGTAGGGTAGGCGGCGAGATGACAACTCCTGAATTGGACATGGCGGAGGTTGCATGGGATTACCTCATGCACCGTCTCCACAACGGCAAGGTCACACCGTTCATCGGTGCGGCCGCCGCGTCGATCGCCAGCGCACTCCCCTCGGGCGGCCAGCTCGCCAGGAGCTGGGCGCAAGAGTACGACTTCCCCCACGACCACAGAGAGGACGAGCAGCTCGATCTCATCGATGTCGCCCAGTTCCTCTCGATCCGCCACGGACCCGAGTGCCCGAAAGAGTTGATCGCAAAGGGATTCTCCGGTGTCGCACCTCCCAACTTCGACGCGCCCAACGAGGCGCATGGATTGCTGGCCACTTTGGATCTCCCGATCTATCTCACGACCAACTACGACGACTTCATGACCAAGGCGCTCGAGGCGAAGGGCAAGCGCCCGCATCGTGAGTACTGCCGGTGGAACCCCAAGGTGAGAGCGCTGGCCGAGCCTTCGTGTTTCGATGACCCTGACTACCAGCCCACCGTGGAAGAGCCGCTGGTCTACCACCTCCACGGTATCCAGGATCGGCCAGAGTCGATCGTGATCACCGAGGACGACTACCTGACCTTCATCGTCGAGCTGTCGTGGCATCGCAAACAGCTGCTTCCCGACATGATCCAACAAGCCCTGACCGGGACGTCGTTGATGTTCATGGGCTACGGCTTGAAGGATTGGGATTTCAAGGTCATCTTCCAAGCGCTCGTCATCGCCATGGAAGCGTCGCTGCGCGGACGCAGCGTCTCGGTTCAGCTTCCGGTGAGCGACCGGAACCAGCGGGGCTATCTCGCCGAATACATGTGTGAGAAGAGCATCGAAGTCTTCTGGGGCGATCTCGACCAGTTCGTGACCGGCATCCAGAGCCGGCTCGACGAACAGCAGGCGCCGATGCCCGACGCCTCAACCTTGACTCGAGGTTGAGGCCGGACTCTCGACTACTGCTCAATACGGGCTTTCGATGCCCTCCATGCCCACGTAGACGGTCTTGCGCTGGGTGTAGTGATCGACAACGGCGGCGCTGTTCTCCCTGCCGATGCCGGACTGCTTGTACCCGCCGAAGGGCACCTCGGGCGGCGTGATGTTGTACGTGTTGATCCACACGTTGCCCGCTTCGAGGGCCGCAGCCACGCGATGCGCCCGAGCCAGATCCTTCGTGAACAGCCCAGCCGCCAACCCGTAGTGGGTGTCGTTGGCACGGGTGACCACTTCGTCCTCGGTGTCGAATGTCAGCACGGCCATCACGGGGCCGAAGATCTCCTCTTGCACGATCCGCATGTCGTCGGTGCACCCGTCGAACACTGCTGGCTCCACGAAGAAGCCGTCGTCGAGGCCGTCCCCGGCCGCGCGTCGCCCGCCGATGACGAGGTTGGCGCCGCTCTCGACCCCGAGCTGGACGTAGCCGAGCACCTTCTCCATATGGTCCTGCGAGATGAGGGCGCCGACGTGGGTCGCCGGGTCGAGCGGATCGCCGATGACCATCTTCTCGGTCCGGCTGCGCAACTGCGACATGAACTCGTCGTGGATAGCCCGCTCCACGAACACCCGGGTGCCGTTGGAGCACACCTCGCCCTGGGTGTAGAAGTTGGCGAGCAGCGCTGCCGACACGGCATCGTCGAGATCGGCATCGGCGAACACGATGAGCGGCGATTTTCCGCCCAACTCGAGGGTGACCTCCTTCAGCGTGGTCGCCGCCGCGGCCATCACCTTCTTGCCGGTGCCGACCTCACCGGTGAGCGACACTTTGGCGATGCCGGGATGACGGGTGAGCATCTCCCCCACCCGGTGATCGCCCTGCACCACGTTGAAGACGCCAGGCGGCACTCCCGCCTCGGCATAGACATCGGCCAGCAACAGCGCAGAGACCGGTGTCAGCTCCGCCGGCTTGAAGATCATCGTGTTGCCACACGCCAGCGCAGGGGCCGACTTCCACGTGGCGATCTGGAACGGGTAGTTCCACGCCCCGATGCCCGCACAAACCCCGAGCGGCTCCCGCCGCGTATACGAGAACGAGCCGCCGAAGTCCATGTGCTCGCCGTGAATCGTCCGCGCCACTCCTGCGAGGAACTCCAGCGTGTCTGCGGCATTGTCGACGTCGTAGCCGATCGCCTCGCTGATCGGCTTGCCGGTGTCGAGCACCTCCATGCGGGCAATCTCGTCGTTGCGTTCCCGCAATATCCCTGCAGCTCGATGCAGGATGCGGGCTCGTTGTGCCGCAGGCATCGCCGACCACCGGACGAATGCGGCAGCCGCAGACGCCACCGCCCGATCGACGTCCTCCTGCGACGCCTGCCCCACCCGTGCCAGCACCTCGCCGGTCGCCGGGTTGACCGAGTCGAACGTCTCGCCGGAAGTGGCGTCGACCCGCTCGCCGTCGATGAACAGTCCCAGGTCCAGCATTCGGAAACCTCTCAGTGGTCGTAGTCGTACTGGTGGATCGAGTCGTCCAGGCGGTGATAGTCACTCGCAACGGCCGTGAACAGCGCCGTCGTGGTCGTGAGCCCGGTTGGTGGGTCGAGGGTACCGGCCGCGATCGAGATGGTGTCCGGTCTGTCGGAGGCCCGCCAGAACAGGGTCGATCCGCACTCGCCACAGAAGCCGTACTGGACACGCTCGGTCGGGTTGTACCAGCGGAGGCCCTTCCCGCTGATTGCAACGGCCGCAGCCGCAGTCGCCGTGGCAGCCATGAAGTGTCCCGTGTGCCGCCGGCAGCGCTCACAGTGGCAGTCGATCACGTCCCGCAGCGGCCCTTCCACTTCGTACCGCACGGCACCGCACAGACAGCGGCCACGTGCCGTCACGTGCCTGACCCGACGCCGACCTCGAAACCAGGCTGCTCCGGCTCGTCGTCGATCATCTCCGGCGGGAAGCCGGGCGCCAGCACCTCGATGCCCACGCGGTCTTCGAGACGACGGATGATGTTTGACGACCATTCGCGGTCTCCGTATCGGGACTGTCCGTCCCGGAAGATGTCGAGCAGCATCGGTGCGAGCTCGAGCTCGACGCCGGCGCGATCGGCGACTCGGGAGAACAGCGACATGTCCTTCACCACGAGATCCATCGTGAAATTGATGTTGCGGCTGCCGTTGAGGATCACCTGACTCTCGGTCTCGTGCACGAAGGAGTTCCCCGAGGAGATCCGGATCGCCTCGTACGTCGTGTTGAGGTCCATGCCGGCTTGCTTCGACACCACGAGCGCCTCGGCGAGCGACACCAGGTTCGCCGACGCCAAGTAGTTGGTCACGACCTTGAGGATCGACGCCGAGCCGAGCGGCCCGGTGTGAAGGATCTCTCTCCCCATGGCGGTCAGCACCGGCAGCATGCGCTCGAACGTCTCACGATCGGCACCGCCGAAGATGGCGATGTTGCCGGTGGCGGCCCGATGGCAACCGCCCGACACGGGGCAATCGATGGCCGCAGCGCCGGTGGCGGCGACGAGCGCCCCGAGCCGGCGTACCTCGTCTTCGTCGGTCGTGCTCATCTCGGCCCAGATCTTCCCCGGACCGAGCCCGGCCAACACCCCGTCCGGAGCTTCGAGCACCTGCGCCGAGATCTCGGGGCTCGGCAGGCACGTGATGACGATGTCGCACGACGCGGCGATCCCCGCGGGTGAGGCTCCCGCCGCAGCTCCGGCACCGAGCAGCGGCTGCATCGCCGCCGGGTCCAGGTCGAGCACGACGACGTCGAAGCCGTTGCGAACGAGACTCATGGAGAGCTTGCCGCCCACATTGCCGAGGCCGATGAATCCAATCTTCGTCACTCCGTACCTCCGAGCAGGGCCATCTTGGCGCTGGCGAGATTACCGAGAATCGACGGGCGGCGAGGTCGCCCACTGGTAGCGTTTCGCCCCGTGAGAGCAGCCGTCACCAGACAGTTTGGCCAACCCCTCGTCATCGAAGACCTGACCCTCGCCGCACCGGACGATCACGAAGTGCGGGTCCGCATCGCAGCAGTGGCGATCTGCGGATCCGACATCCACGCCGCAGACGGTGCGTGGGGCGGCGAGCTCCCGGTTGTCTACGGTCACGAGGCGGCGGGCATCGTGACGAAGCTCGGATCGAACGTTACAAGCGTCGCTGCCGGGGACCACGTCGTCGTCTCGCTCCTCCGCACCTGCGGCCACTGCTTCTATTGCGTGAGCGGCGAGACGATCCACTGCGAAACGAGTTTCCCTCTCGACAACGAGTCGCGGCTCCGAGACTCGGAGGGCCGGCCCGTTGGGCAAGGCATTGGAGTCGGGGCCTTCGCCGAAGAGGTCGTGGTGCACGAGTCGCAGCTCGCACCGATTCCTCGGTCGATTCCCTTCGACGCTGCGTCGCTGCTCGCGTGCGGAGTCCCCACGGGATACGGCGCCGTGACCAACACCGCACGCGTCCCGGCGGGAGCTTCTGTTGCCGTGGTCGGGGTCGGCGGCGTCGGGGTGAACTGCCTCCAAGGGGCAAGAGCTGCCGGTGCCAAACCCGTCATCGCAATCGACACCAATGCGACGAAGCTCGTGGCCGCGCCACGCTTCGGCGCGACCCACACCATTGCGGCAGGACCGGGCCTGACAGGCGACGTCGCCGCCGTGACGGCTGGGCGGGGCGCCGACTTCGTGTTCGTCGCGGTCGGGAGTCCAAAAGCAATCGAAGCAGCCTTCGAGCTGGCGCGACCGGGTGGCACCCTGGTCGTCGTCGGCATGAGCGAAACCGGAGCGCGCGCAGGATTCGATATGGGCTACTTCGCCTACACGGCACGACGCGTCGTGGGTTCGCGGATGGGCTCCAGCAACCTGGCCAGGGACACGCCGCTGCTGGCCGAGCGCTACATGGGAGGGGAACTGCTGCTCGACGAACTCATCTCCGGGCGCTTCGCCGTCGACAACATCAACGAAGCGATCGCTTCGACCCGGCAAGGGGACGCCATGCGCAACGTGATCGTTTTCGAAGGAGTGAGCTCATGAAGATCGTCGACCTCGAAACGTTCGTCGTCGCCAACCCGCCACCGTCGTACGGGGGCCGGTACTTCGTGTTCGTCAAGCTGACGACGGACGGCGGCGTCACCGGCATCGGCGAGGTCTACTCCGTTCCCTTCAGCCCCGGTGTCGTCGAGTCGATGATCGCAGACGTGTTCGCACGCCACTTGCTCGATCACGACCCAACCGCGATCGAACGTCTTTGGCGAGCCGTGTATGCCACTGGCTATACGCTGCGGTCCGATCTCAGCATGATGGCGATCCTCAGCGGGCTGGAGATGGCGTGCTGGGACATCATCGGAAAGGAAGCCGGCAGACCGGTCTACGAGCTGCTGGGTGGCCGGGTCCACGATCGCCTCCGCACCTACACGTATCTCTACCCGGAAGACGGCGACCGCACCGACGTGTACGCAGACCCCGACCTGGCTGCACAGCGAGCCGCCCAGTACGCAGACCTGGGCTTCACCGCGATCAAATTCGACCCGGCAGATCGCTACACGGCGTTCGATCCCAGCCAGCCGAGCCTCGAGTCGCTCGACCGCATCGAACGGTTCGTCCGCCAGATCAGGGAGGCAGTCGGCACCCGCTGCGACCTCCTCTTCGGAACACATGGTCAGTTCAGTCCGTCTGGTGCGCTCCGGGTGGCCCGGCGCATCGAGCCGTACGACCCGCTTTGGTTCGAGGAGCCGGTGCCGCCCGAGAACGTCGACGCCATGGCCACCGTGGCGCACGGAACGAGCATCCCGGTGGCGACCGGTGAGCGGCTGGCGACCAAGTACGAGTTCCGGGAGATCCTCACCCGGCAAGCAGCCCAGATCCTCCAGCCGAATCTGGGACGGGTTGGCGGCATCCTCGAAGCGAAGAAGATCGCGGCGATGGCGGAAGCCCATTACGCCCATGTCGCCCCCCACATGTACGCCGGCCCGATCGAAGCGGCGGCATGTGTCCAACTCGACACGTGCAGCCCCAATTTCCTGATCCAGGAGGGTATCCGGCGATGGGACGGCTTCCACGCCGAGCTGCTCCATTCGCCGCCAACGTGGGAAGACGGCTATCTGATCCCTCCAACCACACCCGGATTGGGCGTCGAGCTCGACGAATCGGTCGCCCGCGCCCACCCGTATGAGGGATCGTCACTGCACCTGGACGTACACCCGCGCCGGGTCTAGTTGTAGTGCCCCGGCGCCCGACGATGGTGCCGCAACCTTCGCTCTGCCGCACCCGCCGGGTGTCGTTCGCCTGCAAGCGTTTTCAGTCTCACAGGAAACCGACGGGCTCGACTGGTACGCTCGCCATGCTGCACATCGGTTCCGCAGGCGCGTATGGTCAGGGGCCGAAGGCATACACAGGGAGACAATATGAACTGGAAGATATTCGATGCGCTGCGGCGCA
The DNA here is from genome assembly GCA_035458525.1 of Acidimicrobiia bacterium. Taxonomy (GTDB): domain Bacteria; phylum Actinomycetota; class Acidimicrobiia; order Spongiisociales; family UBA5794; genus DATHZQ01. The sequence continues at coordinate 3,576 of DATHZQ010000014.1, read as the reverse complement.
ACGTGGGACCGATCGAGCGTGACCTCGTAGAGAACTACGCCCGGTCGAACATCTCGCGTCGAGATTTCCTCAAGCGGGGAGCAATCCTGGGCCTTTCCGCCCCGTTCATGGCCACCGTCATCGCCGCATGTGGAGGCGACGACGATACCGCCTCGACGGAAGCCGCTACCGACACGACCGCTGCAGGCGGCACCAGCGCTGCACCCACCCAGGGTGGAAGCATGCGGATCGGCATCCAGCAGGGCGACGCCAACTCCGGCCTCGACCCGCTGAACATGCTCGACCTCGGCACATACAGCGTGCTGTCGCAGAGCTTCGAGTACCTCGTCGGTCTCGGACCGGACGGCAACATCGGGAGCACCGGCTTGGCCACGGAATGGTCGCCGAACGCTGACGGAACCGCCTGGACGTTCAAGCTGCGCGAAGGGGTGACGTGGCACGACGGAACGCCATTCACGTCGGCTGATGTGGCTGCAACCGTCGACCGAATGGTCGTGGCCGGCGCCGGTCTCGCCGGCGTGGTGAGCGAAGGCGCCGTCGAGACCCCCGACGAACTCACGGCAGTGGTCAATCTCGACAAGGCGAACGGCAACCTGCCGGTGCTGATCTCGATCTACAACCCACAGTCGCTGATCACGCCTGTGGACTACGACGACGGCACGACGCTCGATGCCCGCCAGGCGGGCACCGGTCCGTGGATCTTCGATAGCCACGATCCGACGACGTTCACGACGGTCTTCAAGGCCAACGACAGCTACTGGGGCGGTCGTCCGTTCCTCGATGAGGTCACCCTCATCGGCTTCGGTTCTGAGGGCGCCCGGGTGTCTGCCATGCAGGCCCGCGAGTTGGACATGATCCAGCAATTCGGCGTCGTCGACGGCCGGAGTTTGCTCAACGACGACAGCTTCACGGTGCTCAAGCCGCCATCGGCCAACCACCGCCAGCTGTGGTTCAACACCCAGCTTCCCGAGGGCGGACCGTTCACGGACAAGCGGGTGCGGCGTGCCTTCGGCTTCATGCTCGATCGTCAGCAGATGGTCGACGTCCTCTTCGAAGGCTTCGCCATTGTCGGTAACGACCACCCGGTCCACCCGACGCTGCCGTTCTTCGATCCCGACGCAACGCCGCAGCGGCCGCGCGACGTCGAGATGGCCAAGCAGCTCCTTGCGGACGCCGGCTACGAGGGACTGAGCGCAACGATCGAAGCCGGGGACATCCTGGTCAGCCCGGACATGGGCGCCATCGTGCAGCAGAACGCACTCGAAGCCGGTGTCGATCTCACGGTGAACGTCACCGCAAACTCGGACTTCTACGGCGAGTATTGGTGCACGGGCGCCCCCTGGGGCAACCAGCCGGAAACCGGCGGCCCTGGTCGGCCGTGCGGAGCATCGGCCCCGATCGGCATCGTGGATTACGGGCACCGGCCCACTCCGGACGTCTACTTCGGGCGTGCGCTGGAGACCGATGGCGACTGGAACTCATCGAACTACGCATCGCCGGAGTTCGACCGTTTGTTCGCCGAGTACCAGGCCGCCATCGACGTCGATGGGCAGAAGGCCGCTGTTGGTCAGATCCAGCAGCACCTCCACGACGAGGCACCCGCGCTGTACCCGTTCTTCTTCGACTATCTGTCGGGACATGACGAGTCGGTATCGGGAGTCCAGGTGACCGCCCTCGGTCACATGAAGCTCGAGAAGGCGACGATCGCTCAGTGAGCGAACCAGGCGTGATGGCAGGGCCGATCTGGCCCTGTCATCATGACCTGGAGTCGGTAGTGGAGTACAGGCCGCCGATGCGGCCCGGAGATGAGGTTGACACGTGAATTTGGTTGAGGACGGCACATGAGGCGGTTCATCTTCCGCCGCCTGCTGCTTTCGCTGCTCACCCTCGCCATCATCATCGTCATCATCACCTTGATCCCCAACCTGGCTCCCGGGGATCCGGCCCGAAAGATCGCAGGAGGCACGGCATCTCCTGAGCGGCTTCAGGCCGTCACGGAGTCCCTCGGTCTCGACAAGTCGGTCACCGAACAGCTCGGCGACGTCGTCAGCAGCACGGTGAGGTTCGATTTCGGAGACTCGTTCACCCGGCCGGGCACGAGCGTGGCGAGCCTCGTGACGACGTCGTTGTGGAACTCGACGAAGCTCGTCGTGTTCTCCCTGGCGTTGGTTCTGCCGATCTCGATAGCGGGCGGCCTGATCGCCGCCTATCGGCGAGACACGTGGCTGGACCGCGTCATCGTCAACACCGGAGTCGCCCTGTCGTCGCTCCCTGAGTTCGTGGTCGGCGTGCTGTTCCTGGCGCTGCTCGCCGTTCCGTTCACCTTTTTCAAAGTCATCGCAGATCCGCCCGACGATGCGGGAGTCCTGGTCCAAATGCAGTTCTTGCTGCTTCCGGCGCTGACGGTGCTGACCGTCTACTTCGGGTACATCGCCCGCATCACCCGGGCCAGCACGATCACATCGCTGGATGCCGACTACACGCGCACCGCGTTCATGCGGGGGCTGAGCACGCGCGAGGTCTTCCGCAGGCACGTCCTGCGCAACTCTTTGGTGCCCACCGTCGCAGTCGTCGGCACACAGCTCGGCTACCTCTTCGGAGGCATGGTGGGTCTCGAGCTCATCTACAACTACCCGGGTCTCGGACGTCTGATTTTCGATGCCGTCGATGCCGCCGACTACCCCGTACTGCGGGGCGGAGTCATCACCGTGGCCATCATCTACATGCTGGCCACGCTGACCGCCGACCTGGTCATTGCGTGGATGAACCCGCGTGCCAGATTGAGCCTGAGTGAGGCCTAGATGACGATGACACCCGACGGAATGGAGCGGTCCGCCCAAGAGTTCCCGGATGCCGGATCAGAAGGACCTCACGACGCCGCGATCGACGACCTCGCTGGAAGCAGCACGACGCGACGGCAGGTACGGAAGGAGCAGTGGCGCCTGCTGTACCGGAGTCCGGGGTTCCTCATCGGCATGTTCATCATGTTCTTGTGGATCTTCTCCTCCTTCTTCCCCGACGTGCTCTCGAACTTCGATCCCAAGGCTCCTGTGACGAACGCAGACGGCCAGACGTTGACGCGCACGCCGCCGAACTCGACCGCGTGGTTCGGTACCGACCGACTCGGACGCGACGTCTATTCACGGGTCATCCACGGATCGCGGCCGATCATGATCGCGGCGCCGGCTGCCACGTTGATCGCAGCGTTCATCGGCACCCTGCTCGGGCTGCTCACCGGCTACTTCAAGGGCTGGGTCGACGAGTTCATCAGCCGGCTCCTCGAAGCGATTCTCTCGATCCCGGCGATCCTGCTGGCGATCGTGATCGTGTTCACGTTCGGAGCCACCAACCCGGTCATCATCGGAGCGATCGCCTTCCTGTTCATCCCGCCGATCGCCAGAACCGTACGCGCCGCCACGCTGGCCGAAGCGCAGCTCGATTACGTCACCGCCGCCCGCATGCGCGGGGAGCGAAGCCTCTTCATCATCGCCCGGGAGATCTTCCCGAACGTGACCGGCGTCGTCATCGTCGAGGTGACCGTGCGCCTTGGCTACGCCATCTTCACGCTGGCCACCC
>DATHZQ010000013.1:0-47567 GCA_035458525.1 Acidimicrobiia bacterium | reverse complement strand
CCCCTCACCCCGTCATCCCCAAAAACGATGAAACACACACCACGACTCAGCACCAGCAACAATCCCCCACCAAGTGAGGGAAGGCACAACGGACCGAGCGCGGGGGAATAGTCCCCCACGAAGTGGGGGAAGGTACCGCCGCCGCAGGCCGGGGGTAGGGGGTGACTCAATGACCACCACCCCAGACACGGCACCCCTCCCTCAGCGCTTCAGTGGGCCGCTTCGGCGACGGCGATGAAGTCGTCGACCTCGGTGCAGCGATGGTCTCTCCAATGAGGTCGAGGGGAGATCGTCGAGATGCGTGAATCGGACACAGGATTTCCCCATATCGAGCTTCTTTCCTGTCGCCAGGTACGCCTCGCGAAACCGATCGGTCTCGCCGGGGGCAGACCAGTCCGACGTGAGGTAGACCGCCATGTGGTTCTTGTGGGACGCCAGCGCGGCGTACATCAAGGGACGCTTGTTGTACGTGTTCGTGTGCGTCTCGAGCGGTACCCGGTAGGCGATCATCCCCCAGTCCATCGCCTCTTCGTACCCCTCTGGGAGATTCCGCGAGATCACCTCGCGCACCTGCTCGATCGCCTGCCGGCGTTCATTCGGCAGCGAGTCGAGGTACTCCTCAAAGGTCTTGGCGTCGCTTCGCATGTCGTCGCTCCTTTGCGCCGGCCACCTGGCCGGCATGGCATGCGGGAGGGACTCGGTGCCGCCGATCCGGTCGGGCCGACGGCCGACTCGGGATGTCGTGGCTTCCGCCCCTGGGCCTCGTCCGGATGCTCACCTACGGTACCGACGACCACGCATCCCGCTTCGAGGAGCCGCTATGAGTGACAAGGCCGCCGACCTCGCCGGCCCGGGCATCGGCAACTACGACGACCTGGCCAAGATCCTCCCCGCTGACTACGACCCGCTGCTGACCCCGCGCCGAACGATGGAGGCGCTCTTCACCGCCAAGAGCTACATCGAGGAACAGCTCTGCAAGGAGCTCAATCTCTTCATGGTGCAGGTCCCGCTGATCGTGGACGTCAAGAGCGGCGTCAACGACATGCTCGATCGCGACGGTTCCCGCACCCCGGTCCAGTTCCACATCAGCAACGACGGCATCCACACCATCGATGCTCAGGTCGTCCAGGCCGCCACGAAGTGGAAGCGACTTGCGTTGCGCCAGTTCGCTTGCGGCGTCGGTGAGGGTATCTGCACCGACATGAAGGCGGTTCGCAAGGACTACTTCCTCGACCATGACCACAGCGCCTACGTCGACCAGTGGGATTGGGAGCGCGTGATGACGGTCGAGGATCGCAACCTCGAATTCCTCACTGGGATCGTGCGACGCATCTGGAAGGTCATCCACGGTGCGAGCGTGTATCTGCAGGACGAGTTCCCGGAGCTGGCCGACCCGCGTTACCCCCCGATCCCCGAGGAGCTGACCTTCGTGCACGCCGAGGAGATCCTCGACATGTACCCGGAGTTGCCGAGAAAACAGCGAGAGACGGCGCTGCTACAGGAGTACCCCGCGGTCTTCATCTACGGCATAGGCTGGCCCCTGGCCGACGGGTACCCGCACGAGTTGCGTGCGGCCGACTACGACGACTGGGTGACCGATTCCGTCGGCAAGAGCGGCGTACAGATGCACGGTCTCAACGGCGACATCCTCGTCTGGAATCCGGTCACTCGCCGCAGGCACGAGCTCACGTCGATGGGTATCCGCGTGACGAAGGAGACCTTGGTCACCCAGCTCGAGATGGCGGGCCAGCTCGACTCGCTCGAGCTCCCCTACCACCAGGCGATCATGAATGACGAGGTGCCGCTCTCTGTCGGCGGCGGCATCGGCCAGTCACGGACGTACATGTACCTGCTGCGCAAAGCGCACCTCGGCGAGGTCTCGGTCACCGTGTGGCCTCAGGTCCTCAAAGACCTGTGCGCCGAGCGCAAGATCTTCGTGCTGGGGTAGACCCGCGTCATCCTGAGAACCATCTCATGATGTCTCGGGGAACGTTCAGGTTCGCCTCAGGTTCGGCTCATCGCGGTTCGAGACGGTGGTCCCATCAGCCACCGGCTTGAAACCACGAAAGGAGCTACGGATGAAGCTGAGGAACACCATTGCAGGAGTCGGCGCCGCCGCCGCGGTCCTGGCCGGATCGGTGCTTGTCGCCGTGCCGGCCATCGCCCAAGACGACGCCGACGACGGCGTCACCGAGGACACGACGGTCGAGGAGCGCCACCATCATCGAGGTGGGGCGAAGTTCACTGCGATCGCCGAGGTGCTCGGTATCGATCTCGATGAGCTGCGGGACCGCCTCGAGAGCGACGAGACGATTGCCGACATCGCCTCTGCCCAAGGCGTGACCGTTGACGACGTGATCGCCGCACTCATGGGCGACGCCCAGGAACGGCTCGCTGACGCAGTCGACGACGAACGCCTCATGCAGGATGAAGCAGATGAGCGCCTCGTCGAAATCGAAGAACGGATCACCGGATTCGTGAACGGAGAGATCCAACTCGGCCGAGGTGGCTTTGGCGGCTCGCGTGGATTCGGCCCAGGGCTCGAAGCAGCGACGAATCTTCTGGGCCTCGACAGCTCCGAAATCACGGCGCAGCTCCAGGATGGCGCCACCTTGGCCGACCTCGCCGAGCAGCAAGGGGTGTCGGTGAACGAGTTGACGGCTGCGATGGTCGCACCCGCAGCAGAGCATCTGGCCGATCACGTCGAAGGGGGCGAACTCACTCAGTACGAGGCCGATGAGCGCCTGACCAGAATCACCGAGCGCATCGAGGCGATGGTCAACGGCGACGAGCCTCTCGGCGAGCAGGGCTTCGGCCGCCGCAGCGGCGGTCACCGCGGCGGCGGCTTCGGACCGGGGGCCAACGCAGTGGAGAGCGCGACCACCAACGCCTGACGACGGGCACAGAACCCAAGGCACGCAGAGGGGAGCACCACGAGGTGCTCCCCTGTGCGGTGTCGACTCGACCTAACGGCGGCGCCTGTGGCATCCTGAGGCCCTCCACGAACGTATCCCAGGAGCTGCGACGTGCCGTCCACCGACCATCACCTGCCTGCACGCCTGGCGGGTCTCGACCTCCCGCGCGCCCTCGCCGACATGGGCCCGGAAGAGCTGGAAGCCCTCAGCGCCGACATCCGCGACTACCTGGTCACGGTGATGTCCGAGACGGGCGGCCACCTCTCGCCCAACCTCGGCGTCGTCGAGCTGTCGCTTGCGCTCCACCGGACGTTCGAGAGCCCGACCGATGCCATCATCTGGGACGTCGGCCATCAGGCCTACGTGCACAAGATCCTGACAGGGCGTGCCGACAGGTTCCCCCAGTTGCGCCGCGACTTCGGACTCTCGGGGTATCCGAGCCGTGACGAGAGCCCACACGACTGGGTGGAGAACAGCCATGCTTCGACCTCGCTCAGCTACGCCCTCGGCATGGCACTCAGCGAACGTGACGGCTACACCGTGGCCGTCATCGGCGATGGCGCACTCACCGGCGGAATGGCGTATGAAGCGCTGAATCACATCGCCCAAGTGAGGCCCGAGAGACTCATCATCGTGCTGAACGACAACGGCCGCTCCTATGCGCCGACCGTCGGCGGTCTGGCAGCCCATCTCTCCCGGCTGCGACTGGACCGCCATTACGAGTCGACCAAGAAGGCGATCGGATCCGGCCTCCGCCACATTCCCTTCGTCGGCGAACAGGCCGACGAGACCGCTCGACGGGTCAAAGAGAGCCTCAAACAGATGTTGCAGCCGTCCACCTTCTTCGACGTGCTCGATCTCAAGTACGCCGGGCCCATCGACGGACACGACATCGCCCTTCTCGAGGACACATTCGAGCGGGCAAAAGGCATTCGGGAGCCCGTCGTCATCCATGTCGTCACCGACAAGGGTCGCGGCTATGCCCCCGCAGTCGAAGATCTGCGCGACAAGCTCCACGGAGTCGGCAAGTTCGACATCGCCACCGGGGCGCCGACGCTGCGTCAGGTTCAATACACGGACGTCTTCGGCGAAGCGCTCGCCGAGGCGGCCGAGCGCAACGACGACGTCGTGGCCGTGACTGCCGCGATGGAATCCTCCACCGGCCTCGGGGTCCTTGCCGCACGCCACCCCGATCGGGTGTTCGACGTGGGAATCTCAGAACAACATGCCGTCACCTTCGCTGCAGGGCTGGCAATGGGTGGCCGCCGGCCAGTCGTCTGCATCTACTCGAGCTTCCTGCAGCGGGCCTTTGACCAAGTCATGCTCGACGTTGCCATGCACGGCCTCAACGTGACGTTCGTGCTCGACCGTGCCGGCGTCACCGGCCCAGACGGCGCCTCGCATCACGGAGTGTTCGATCTGTCCTACCTTCGCATGATCCCGGGTCTGGCTGTGGCCGCACCATCGAACGAGACCGAGTTGTGCGGGCTGGTGAACGCTGCACTCGAACACGAGGGGCCGGTGGCCATTCGATTCCCGAAAGGCACGGTTGCTTCGGTTCCGCCGCTCCCTGGTCCCGACGTTCCGTTTGGCGAATGGGAGGTACTGGACCACGGAGATGACGTGCTGCTGCTCGCCGCCGGCAAACCCGTAGAGGCGGTTGCGAAGGCCGCCGCCGCCCTCTCCGAGACCGGCGTGTCGTGCACCGTGGTCAACGCTCGCTGGGTGAAGCCGATGGACGCTCGCCTCGCCGAATGGGCGGCTGCCCACCAGCTCGTCGTCACCGTCGAAGACAACGTCGGTATCGGCGGATTCGGGGCGGGCGTGCTGGAGCAACTTGCACCGCACGGTCTCGCCGGACGCGTGCGGACGATCGCGGTGCCTGACCGGTTCCTCCGCTTCGGCAATCAAAGCCGCATCCTCGAGGAACTCGGCCTGAGTGCTGACGCCATCACCGAGCGCGTGCGGACCTTCGTCGCTGAGGTGTAAAGCCGGCCCGCCGCAATCGGCGGATTACGTCAGCCTGCGCCGATCGACCGCACCGTGCGCACCGGCGAGTACTCAGCCTGGTCGATGACCGTCCCGGCGCTCACTCCGAGATCCGGCACGTCGAACACCCAGATCCTGCGCTCGGCGACGAGGTTTGCGTCTGCGTCGAACTGCAGCTCCAGGCGTACGACCTCCGTGTCGACGTACTGGATGCCGACGCTGGTGCGGCCGTTGCCCTCGTCGACCGCGGTCTCCAGGCCAAGCTCGTCGAGCGCCCTCAAGACGGCCGATCGAAGCTCAGGATCGGCGCCGGTTTCCCTGAGCAGGTCAGCCGCCAACTCCACGATTGCCGCAGTCTCGGACACGGCGTTGCCTTCGTTTGACACCCACGACCGCATCGCCACCAGCAAGTCTCCAGCGTCGGTGGGCCAGTTCCGCTGGTCGAGCAGCGACGTCTCGCCCGTGACCTGCCGTTCGTCGACTTCGCCGATGCCGAAGTCGCGCGCCAGTCCACTGGCGGCAAAGGCCGCGGCAGCCTCGGCATCGAAGAACTCCGGTTGACCGACCTCTAGACGCACGTAGAGGGTCCCGTCCGGCGCTTGCCAACGCTCGCGCTCCCGTGGCAGCTGGAACGCAATCGGGCCGCGCTCGGGCAGACCGATGTCTGCACCATCGATGAAGACCGTGGAGACCTCGGAGGAACGGCTGTACGCAGACTCGCCCTCGCCGGCGATGACGGCGTCCCGCTGCTCGGCGATCGTCGCGAGCTCACCGAGCGCCGTGACGGGCTCCGGAGCGAGCAAGGTCGTCACCGCAACGACGGTGACGAGGATCGCCATGGCAGCCCCAGCCGTTGCGATGCGGCGCCACCACGGTCCCCACGAAGGGCGTGCGGGCGCGAGCACGGGTGATGCGGACTCGGCAGCGATGGCGGCATCGAGCGCCTGCCGCGCCTTGAGGACGTCGGCATATGAGGGGCTGGGATCGACCACGGCTGCTCGCAGCAGCGTGTCGACCGGGTGCGCCTCGTAGGTCACGTTGGGTCTCCTCTTTCGTCTGACCCCCACTCAGTTGTTGGCCGGTCGGTGGCCACGAGTTCACCGATTTTCTTTCGCGCACGGTTGATCGAGGACTTGACGGTTCCCAGCTTGATTTCGAGCACTTCGGCAATCTCGGCGTATTCCATTCCTTCGACCGCATACATCAGCAGCGCTTCGGCATCACGCCGATGTAGCTTCTTCAGCGCGCGTTCCAGCGCCTCGACACCGAGACGGGCCTCGGTCTCTGCTTCGGGGCTGCGGTACGTCGTCTCCGCATCGACGGCCAACCGAACGTACGCTGCGGAGGCACGGCCGCGACCGCGCCGGACATCTCGAAGCAGGTTTCGGGCGATGCCGTAGAGCCACGGACGGGCGTTGTCGTAGGCAAGGTCGTAGCGGTGGCGGAGACTGAAGGCGGTGGTGAAGACGTCGGCGGCAATGTCGCCGGCGGCCGCTGGATCGGCGCGGCGCGCCACGTACTTGAAGATCGATTGGTGGTGGCGCTCGAAGAGCTCGCCGAAGGCTGCTGCGTCCTCCAGCGACGCAGCGATGATGTCGGCGTCAGAGTGGTCGGCTACCACGGTTGCGCCACGCTAGCCACGGGTGTTGTGAAACTCCGGGAACCTCGCGGTCCCCGGAGTACACGGTTGGAGCGTCTACGACGAGTAGTACGCCACGGAGTTGGTGCGGTTGTTCATCCAGCCGTAGATATTGTCGATCTGGCCGGACGTGTACGTGTTGTACGACGAGCCGCTCCTGTTGTAGTAGTCGTAGTGCCGCAGGTGATAGCAGCCGTTGAAGGACGACGAAATCCGGTTCGACCAGAATCCGTAGGCGTTCCAATAGCCGCCGCTGCAGCTGGAGCCCGTGATGCTGATTGAGCTACCCGATCCGCCATATCCGTCGTAGTGAATACCCAGCGTGAAGCTCGATGCAAGCGTCCCGATCAGCTCGTCGTTGAAGACGGCCGCGGCGGGAGTTTCCACGTCGAGTTTCACGGTTCCAGCCGAGAGATCGCTCATCACTTCGGCGAAGGTGTCGTAACAGGTCTCCTCGCTCAAGAGGAGCTCGCCATCGGCAGTTTGACCTACCGCCGCGGCAACACAGTGCTGTTCGACACCGGTCGTCTCCGAAGGACGTGCGCGCTCGGCGCTTGCTGGGATCGCCACGGCCAGTGAGGCCGCGAGGCCGAGTACGGACATGACCAGGGCGCGTCTGAGCATCAGGGACCTGCCACGCATTTGCATACCAACCTCCATTGGGGTGTGCGCTAGGAAGTTGTTGGCCGCTCACGCGTGAAAGTTCACGAATTTCTCGAATTATTCCGGAGCGTGCGAGAGCGCGAAGATCGTGATAGTTCGTGTAGACACATCGTCGAATGGCGATGGCAAACGGCGCCGCTCCCGCAGACGCACACCGTGGCGCCAAACGCTACGCGACATGCGGGGCCTCGATCGATTGATCCAATTTGCGACGGTTTTCACCATTGCTTTATGAAGCTACCCCCTCAAAAAGTCGGTGACCCTCTTGGACGACGTGTCGCGGAGATGGTCGTTGAATGACGACGCCGCATGTTCGATGCCGTAGACGACCCCCATCGCCGCGCCTGGGTCGCCCGACCCATCCCGAGAGAATCCGGAGAAATCGGTGAACCGCAAGCACATGATCGGCCAAGAACAGGTTGGAGCGCCGGGGGGACCAATCCCACGAACTCGGCGCACCAAGGCGGTGCGACCGGAGGCTCTCGACCAACCTCCACGGCCCGAGCGTCCAGTCGTCCCGCCGGCACGTTGACATAGATGAGATTTGTAAGTGTCGCCGGGGAGCCCATTCCCCCAACCTCGGCGCCATGCGGTGCGACTGGAGGCTCCCTGCCAACCTCCACGGCCCAAGCGTCCAGTCGTGCCGCTCGATTTGACCCGATCAGTCGGGTCGCCAGATGTCGCCGGGGGGCCCATTCCCCCAACCTCGGCGGCAAACAGGCGGAGCGACTGGGTGCTCCGTACCAACCTCCACGGCCCAGGCACCCAGTCGTCCCGCCGCCTTCTTGACAACGGATCCTGGGGAGACAGGCGGTTCGCTTCCCGCCTCGAGTGATCCGTGCGGTGCGACTGGACGCTCTCAACCAACCTCCCCAGCAAGAGCGTCCAGTCGTATTACAGCTTCCGTGGCTCGTACCTGCAGCCGTGCCCATCTATTCGAATCTGCGCAAGGCGCGCCACGTCGCGTTGCGATCCCGGGCGAGGCCCCGCGCCACCTCCAGGTCGTTCGCGTACGTCACCTTGACGTTGTTCGGGTCGCCCGCCACGACAGCGATCTCCACCGGCCCGAACCGCTCGACCGTCTCTGCAGTGTCGGCCGCAGACACATCACCCGACCGCCTTGCAGCATCGTGAGCAGCGAGCAGCGCGGCCGCACGAAACGCCTGAGGCGTTTGCATCCTCACGAAGCGGTCGTCGATGGGTTGAAACCCGGTCGCCGTTCGCTCGAAGAGCGGCTCCTCCACCGGAAGCCCGGGCACTGCGCCGCCGACGGATCGCGCCCGGCCAACCACGGCATCGATCAGCGATTCGGTCACGAACGGGCGGGCCCCATCGTGCAGCGCGATGACGTCGACCTCGCCCGACGCGATGCGATCGCGCACTGCGTCGAGGCCAGCCCATTCACTTTCTTGCCGGGTGGATCCTCCGGCAACCACGGCCGCCACCTTCGTGGCGATGGCGAGTCGCACCGCCTCGGCGGCCAGATCGTACTCACCCTCGCGAACCACGACGACGACATCGTCGATGGATGCAGCGCGATTGAAAGCACCGAGGGAAAAACTCAGCAACGGCCGGTTGGCGAGCCGCAGATAGACCTTGTTCTCATCACCGCCCATGCGGCTGCCGGAGCCGCCGGCAAGCACGATGGCGACGGACTTGGCCAAGGCATGCTCCTTCACAGACGCCGGCGAGCATAGGCTGCGTTGGCGTACGCTCTGTGCGATGTCTCAGCCGCCAATCACCGTCGAGCCTGCCCTCGTGCGCTGCGGCGCCAAGGCGATAGCCGTGATCCGGTGCGCTGCGAGCCTCGACGCCGCAGCGCTCTCCGACGCGGTGGCTGGGCTTCAGGGAGACGCCGATTCGGTGGCGTTGCTGGAACCCGGCGAGCCGGGCACCACGGTGGCGTCGCTGGCGATCCACCCCACACCCGTGGCCACCGCCGCTCCGATCACGGATGCGCTGAAGCGGGTGGCAGCCGACCGGATCACGGGAACCGTTGATCGCACGTCGGTGGCGCGAGCCGGCCTGCCCATGCTCCTCTCGGTGGACAGCCTCATGGCCCGCCTGGCCACTTTGGGACAGGCGGCGGTGCCCGCCGGAGCGCTGCTCGACCCGCGAGATCGAGTCGCTCTCGTCGATCGCTCGGAGCTGACGGACCCGGGATGATCGAGGTCTCCAACGCCGCACGGATCGTATTCCCGGACGCGGGGACGACCAAGGGTGAGGTCGTCCACTACTACGAACGGGTGGCGCACAAGATGCTTCCCCACCTCGCCGGTCGCCCGCTGACCCTGGAGCGATTCCCCCAGGGGCTCGCCGGTGGCGGCTTCATGCAGAAGAACACGCCGAAGCACTACCCCGCGTCGATCGAGCGGTTCTCCGTCGACAAGCGGGAGGGCGAAACGACGACCTACCCGGTGGTCCACGTCGCCGAAGACCTCCCCTATCTGGCGAATCAAGGAACGATCACCTTTCACGTGTGGCCGAGCCGCCTACCCGAGCCGTGGACACCAGATCGGATCGTTTTCGACCTGGACCCTCCGGAAGGCTCGTTGGCGCGCGTGCGAGAAGCTGCGACCGTGGTGCGAGAGTTCTTGAGCGTCCTCGGACTCGATGCGGTCCCCGTTGCCACTGGCTCGAAGGGCTTCCACGTGGTGGCGCCGATCCTGCCCACGGTGCCGCCAGACCGGCTGTCGAACGCGCTGTTCCGCGCAGCCCACCTGCTCGCCGGCTGCCATGAGGACCTGCTCACCGTTGAGTTCCGCAAGGAGAATCGCGGGGGTCGCGTGTTCCTCGACTGGATGCGCAACCACCCGGGTGCGACCAGCGTTTGCCCCTGGTCGCTGCGCCCTCGACCGAATGCGTCGGTGGCAACACCCCTGTCGTGGGATGAAGTCGACAGCACGGCTCCGGACGGCTGGACCCTGCAGAACATCGACGACCGGCTCGCCGCACCCGACCCTTTGCTACGTCTCGTCGACCGTGCCCAGGACCCGGCAATGGCGCTGGAGGCGCTGGAGGCCAAGCTCGACGCGGCGGGTGTCCACCCGGAACCGTTCGACCGATTCCGCTCCTGATTCGATGTACTCCGAGCGGAACGCCGCACTCCTGTCCCGGGAGACGTCACCCGGGGAGACGCGGTGCACGATCGACGAGATGGTTGGCTGCCACTCAGCCATGCCACCGCCTCGTTCCAGGCACGACAGCAGGTCCGGAGCCGCCGCGCCGGCGCCACCAGTCGTTGCCGCCCGCGGACTGTGGCGGCGTGGGTAGCGGCGCTGCTTGGGAGGATTACTCGATAGCGCAGGGGGGGTTGCGGTCTCCCCTACGTCGTGGAGGGATTGGCTCGACCTCAGGGCGAGTCGACCCACCTCGCCCATTCCCCGTCGGGAGAGAAGCCGCAGTTCACGAGGCAAACAGCAGCAGAAGGATCGGCCTGCCAGGCCGATCCGCGTGGTCCCGACGGGATTCGAACCCGCGTTGCCGGCTTGAAAGGCCGGAGTCCTAGGCCGCTGGACGACGGGACCGCAGCGGGCCACAGGCTACACCGCCCGCCGTGGCGCGGCGCTGGCTGCGGTCGGCTCTGACCCCGAAAGAAACGCCACCGGGTAACCTCCAATGGTCGTTTTCGCGGAAAGATCCCCCTTCATGATCATCGATGGCTTCACGCATCAGCTGCCCGACACCGACCCACACGAAACTCGGGAGTGGCTGGACTCGCTCGACACGGTCATCTCGGCTGAGGGAAACGCCCGCGCCCAATTCTTGATGGCGAAACTGATCGAGCGAGCCCGCTCACAGAACGTCGGTGTGCCGGCCTCGGTATCGACGCCGTACATCAACACCATTCCGCCGGAGAACGAAGCGTGGTTCCCCGGCGACGAATATCTCGAGAGCCGGATTCGACGGTTCATCCGATGGAATGCCGCCATCATGGTGATCAAGGCCAACAAGGCGGCCGACGGGATCGGCGGGCACCTGTCCACCTTCGCCTCGTCGGCGATGCTCTACGAAGTCGGCTTCAACCACTTCTTCCGAGGCAAAGAGGACGGGACTCCGGGCGACCACCTCTACATCCAGGGCCATGCCGCCCCGGGGATCTACGCACGATCATTCGTCGAACACCGGCTCCAGGAGGACGACCTGGACCGATTCCGGCGTGAGATCGGCGGCGGGCTCTCCAGCTATCCGCATCCGCGGCTCATGCCCGATTTCTGGGAATACCCGACCGTGTCGATGGGCCTCGGGCCGATCAGCTCGATCTATCAGGCGCGCTTCCTCAAGTACCTCCGCAACCGCGAGATCGACGACACTTCGGAGAGCCGAGTGTGGTGCTTCATCGGCGACGGCGAGACCGACGAGCCGGAGACTCTCGGTTCGATCTCCCTGGCCGCTCGGGAGAAGCTCGACAACTTGACCTGGGTCATCAACTGCAACCTGCAACGTCTCGACGGTCCCGTGCGCGGCAACGGCAAGATCATCCAGGAACTGGAGGCGGTGTTCCGAGGCGCCGGGTGGAACGTGATCAAGGTCATCTGGGGCTCGAATTGGGATCCGCTGCTCGCCCGGGACGTCGACGGCGTTCTGGTCAACAAGATGAACGTCACCGTCGACGGCGAGTATCAGCGCTTCAAGGCGGAAGACGGTGCATTCGTACGCGAGAACTTCTTCGGACCTGACCCGAGGTTGCGCAAGCTCGTCGAGCAGATGAGCGATGAGGACGTGTGGAGTCTGCGGCGCGGCGGACTCGATTACAAGAAGGTCTACGCCGCGTATCGAGCGGCTACCGAGACCAAAGGCGCACCCACGGTCATCCTCGCCAAGACGATCAAAGGCTGGCAGCTGGGACCGGGTATCCAGGGCGGCAACACCACGCACCAGGTGAAGAAGCTCACCAAGGATCAACTGATCGCGCTGCGGGACAACCTCGACCTCCAGGACGAGATCCCGGACAAGATGCTCGATGGCGACGACCTCCCCTATTACCGGCCGCCCCTCGATTCACCCGAGGTCCAGTATCTCCGGCAACGACGCAAAGCGCTCGATGGCCCCGTGCCGAGCCGCGTGGTCCGGATCCGGCGCCCGATGTCCATGCCGTCGGAGAAGGTGTACGCCGAATTCGACGCCGGGTCTGGCACCAACGAGGTGTCAACCACCGGCGCCTTCACACGCCTGCTGCGCAGCCTGGCCCGAGACAGTGATTTCGGGAAACGTGTCGTGCCGATAATCCCGGATGAGGGCCGGACGTTCGGCATGGATGCGCTCTTCAAGGAGCTGCAGATCTATGCCTCCCAGGGACAGCTCTATGAACCGGTCGACCATCACTTGCTGCTGAGCTACAAGGAAGGCAAGAGCGGTCAGATCCTCGAAGAGGGCATCACGGAAGCCGGAGCGATGGCGAGCTGGATCGCAGCCGCCACCAGCTACTCCAACCGCGGGGTGCCAATGGTGCCGTTCTACACGTTCTACTCGATGTTCGGATTCCAGCGAGTCGGCGACCTCATCTGGTCGGCGGCTGATGCCCGCGCCCGCGGGTTCCTCCTGGGTGCGACTGCCGGTCGCACCACCCTGCTCGGCGAGGGCCTGCAGCACCAGGACGGCCACAGCCTGTTGCTGGCGTCCACGGTTCCGGTCTGCCAGGCCTACGACCCCGCCTTTGCGTACGAGATGGCAACGGTGATCCGGGACGGCATGCGGAGGATGTTCCAGGAGAACGAGGACATCTTCTATTACCTCACGCTGTACAACGAGAACTACGCGCAACCGCCCAAACCCCCAGGTGTCGAAGACGGAATCCTCCAAGGCCTCTACAAGTGGGCGAGTGCTCCGGACGGGCTTCCCCACTCGGCTGGCATCCTGTTCTCGGGTCCGACGCACATCGCAGCCCGGCAGGCGCAGATGATGCTCGCCGAGCACTACGGCGTCGGCGCCGAGCTGTACAGCGCAACGTCGTACAAGCGGCTGCGCGAGCAGGCCCTCGAGGCCGAACGCTGGAACCGCCTCCACCCGGAACGGGAGCGCCTCCAGCCCTACGTCACACGTACCCTGGCCGGTGTCGCCGGTCCGATCGTGGCAGTCTCCGACTACATGAAGGCCGTGCCGGACCAGATCACGCGCTGGGTACCCCAGACGTTCCAACCGTTGGGAACCGACGGCTTCGGACGGAGCGACACCCGGGAGGCATTGCGGAAGTTCTTCGAGATCGACGCAGGCCACATCGTGGTCGCCGTGCTCTCGCAGCTGGCAAGGGGCGGAGCGATCGAGCCCCCGATCGTGCAGGACGCGATCAAGCGCTTCGACATCGACCCGGATCTGCCCGACCCTCTGGTGCGCTGACGTTCACTCCGCCGGCGGCGGTAGCTCGACGACCTTCCACTCGTCGGCCTGCACGACCAAATACTCGCTGACCTCGCGACAGCGGTCGAGCGTGTCGCACAACGTCTCGCGGCCCATCATCACGTCGACCAGCGACACCTCGACCCGGCCAACCAGGGACAGACGGCGCTCCGGCTCCTGCGAGAGCGCTCCGAACGAATCGACCGCCGACACTTCGATCGGGAGATCGTGGCCGCCGACGCCGGCCAGCTCGGCCGACAGGATGACGAGGTTCGGCGGATCGCCGAGCGGGGGAAGACCCCAGTTGAAATACAGCGGAATGCGGAACTCACCCTCCGGCTCGATGAATTCCGCATCCATGTCATTGACCGTGTCTTCGAGCTTCAGCAACACACGGGGCTCGACATCGAAGGCGAGATTGAGATCCAGCGGCCCCGTGCACGCCGACTCGGGATGCAGATCGACCTCGAACGACTGGCGCAGCGAATACGTCTCGATGAAGTGACGTTCGTCGTGCACGTGGAATCCGTGTTCCACGGCGTGGTCCTTGAGGTATGTGATGAATCCGGCGATGTCGATGGCCACGATGTGCTCCCGTCCTTGGCGCCAACGTTAGATGGCGGCTGTGACGTGTGAGGAACCGAGCGTCAAATGCGCACGTCGACCGAGCTGACGAAGAGCCCGCCCCACACCTTCGGCTCGAACCATGTCGACTTCGGCGGCATGACCAGCCCCGCATCCGCAACCCGCATGACTTCTCCCACGGATGTCGGGTGCAGCATGAAACACGCAACACAACCGTGCTCCGCAGGTCGCGCCGATTCCAGCCCGACATAGTGCAGCCTCGGATCTTCCCGTGGGTCGGCGATGCCCAGGACGGGCGTGAGAATGTGGCGCTGCAATCGCACAACGTCGAGGTTGTCATACGGATGGTCGGCGTCGCCGCCGGGGAGGCGGAACCGGTACCGGACGCCGCCGGCGATGAGCAGCACGTCCCCCGGCTGGCCCGGCTTGATGGCGGTGCCGGCAGGCTCGAGGTCGACCACCGAACCGACCAGCGTCACGACGTCCGCCGGTTCCAGTCCGAGATCGCCCACGCAGCGGTGGAAGGCACGCAGATGGAGATCATCCTCGGCGTACAGCGCACCGAGGAAGTAGTGGTAGCCCTCGATGCCCGTGGCCGCCGGGTTGGCGGCGTCGCGCCCTCTGGCGAACCGTGACGCCGCAGCAGCCCGATGGTGACCGTCGGTGATGTACAGGCGGGGAATCCGGTCGATCCGATCTTGGATCGCCGCCATCATGCCGGGATCGGCCACCACCCAGACGGTCTGACGACCGCCATCGAACACCTCGAAGTCGAGCATGGGTGGCGCAGCAGTGGCTTGCTCGATGAGACGCTTGAGCTCCGAGTCCGGAGCATGCGCAAGTGCCACGGGATCACTGTGGGCCCTCACCCGCTGCATGTGCTCGACGATGAGATCTTCGGTGGCGCGGCGGGTGTGCTCGTGGCGCACCACGAGGCCGTCGAGGTACCCGGCCACATGGACTGCCGCAACCAGTGCCGTCGCCGTGTGTGCGACCGTTGCGATCCGGTAGATGTAGAACGCCGGCCGGTCCATCGGCCGCAACACGCCTTCGTCGACCATCGCGTCGAGCCGGTCCCTGCCGGACTTGCTGTAAAAGGCGGGATCGTGCTCTCCCGTCTCCGTGTCGACTTCGGTGCGGATCACGTTGAGGAAGCTGTGCGGGTTGTCGTGCGACATCGCCAGCCACTCGGTGGTCGTCAGCTCACCCAGAGGCGGGCAGACGACTTCAGTGACGTATCGCTGGTCCGGAAGCCAGGCGACGAAGGGCCGCAGGATGCTCACGACGCCGCCGCCGCAACCGCGATGACGTCGTCGTGGCCGGCGACCGCAACGAGGATCGCATCGGTCACCTCTCCGGATACGTGAATGACCGCGACGGCAGCCTCGTCTCCCGCAAACACGCGATTCTCCATCGCCTCGACGTTGATGCCGGCCGATGAGAGATCCCCGAGCACCTGGGCGAGCACCCCGACGCGGTTGAAATGCCGAACCGTCAACGTTGCGGTCCCTTCGCCCGCGCTCATATTCACGCAGTTGCCGACGTCACCCCGCTCGAAGTCGCTGATGACTCCAACCACGGCCTCGGCGATCGCCGACTGAGCCTGCTCGGTCGAGGCACCGATGTGGTGCGTCCCATAGACGCGGGGATGCTGCGCCAACGCAGAGTCGAATGCTGCCTCGCCGCGTGCCGGCTCGTCGGCGTAGACGTCGAGGCCAACACGCAGCTCCTTCTCGTCGATGACGGCGAGCAACGCCTCTTCGTCGACGACATCACCCCGGCTGGTGTTCACGAGGTAGGCGCCGTCCTTCATGCCCTCCAGGAACTCGCGATCGACCATGCCCTTCGTGGAAGGGTCGGCGGGAACGTGAATCGTGATGACATCGCAGACTGCCAGAAGCGACGGCTGATCGGAAACGACGCTGCAACCCAGCCGCGTCATCTCCCCGAGAACGGACGGATCGCGATCGGGCTTGGCGACCGTGAGCACCTCCATCTCCATGGCTCGGGCGCGAGCCGCCACGGCGAGGCCGATGGCACCCATGCCGATGATCCCGAGCCGACGCCCCGCCAGACCCCGCGCCTTCGCATAGGTCGACTTGCGCCAGCGGCCGGCCCGCAGATCGGCAACGGCGTCGGGAATCCGGCGGTCGAGCGCCGTGATCAGCCCCATTGTCAGCTCGGCGACGGCGACGGCGTTCTGCCCCGGCGTGTTCGCGACGTAGATGCTCCTGGCGGCGGCTGCCTTCCAATCGATCGTGTTGTATCCGGCGCCCGCCCTGACGACGAGGGCAAGGCGATCCGCCTGCTCCAGTGCAGCCGCGGTCACTTTGGTTGAGCGCACGACCAACACGTCGAATCCGCGGAGCCGGCCGCTTTCGAGGTCATCGCTCGAGACACTCGGGTCCAGGAGGCAGTCGTGGCCGGCTGCCTCCAGTCTGGCGAGATGGTCGGCTGAGAATGAGTCTGCGATCAGGATCTTCACACGGGGCCTCCTCGGTGGCGGCATTCTCACACGTCGCAGCGGAGCAGCGGCCGGGGAATGCGGGAATCGCCAGGAGCGTTGCGACACCAACGACACCGGCATCATTGGAGTTCATCATGGCTGAGAGCAGGGGGCGCGTCCGCGTCGAAGACGGTCTCAAGAGGGTTCGTGTGTATTCGGGAGGCGAAGTCGTCGCCGATACCCGCAACGTGAAGCTGGTCTGGGAGAAGCCGTGGTACCCGACCTACTACTTCCCTGCCGACGATGTTCGCACCGACCTGCTGGTTGCGACCGGCGAAACGAAGCGTTCGCCCAGCCGCGGCGACGCCGAGGTCTACAACGTCAAGACCGCTCGCGGTTCCGCCGAGCACGCCGCGCTCCACTATGCGGGTTCACCGATCGAGACGATCGACGGTCACTATGCGTTCATCTGGGATGCCATGGATGACTGGTTCGAGGAGGATGAGCAGGTGTTCGTCCACGCTCGCGACCCGTTCACGCGAATCGACATCCTCCAGAGCAGCCGCCACGTGGAGGTGTTCGTTGGCGGCGTGAAGGTCGCCGACTCGGTTCGTCCCAGGATTCTCTTCGAGACCGGGCTCCCCGCTCGCTTCTACCTGCCGAAGACGGATGTCCGCATGGACCTGCTGGAGCGCTCCGACCTGCACACCGAATGCCCCTACAAGGGCACGGCCAGCTACTACTCGGTGCACACCGGTGAGGAGACGGTCGAGAACATCGTCTGGTGGTACCCGGCTCCGGTGAAGGAGAGCGCGGAGATCGCAGGCATGGTTTCGTTCTACAACGAGAAGGTCGACATCAAGATCGACGGCGAACTCGAGGCCAAGCCCAAGACCGTGTTCTCCTGAAGCGGGACCGAAGCCTGCGGTCTTGATGGGCAGAGGGCGACCCGCCAGACTGCGCCGGGACAAGAGGGGGAACAGTTGGGAGACGACGCAGAAGGCACCGCAGCCTCGGATCGCTTTGGCCTGCAGCACGCGACACTTCCCGTGCGGAGCGATGTCCGGCCGGTGCTCGCTGCGACCTGACACGATCTGGCGTCGCCGGGAGCTGCATGGTCGGGACCGCAGCGGGTAGCCCTTGCCGAAGCGGCCCGCACCGCCGTCGGACGTGGCTCGGCACGAGAAGTCGATCTACCGGAAGCCGCACGAGAGGCGGCTGCCCGCATTGCAGTGCAGCCATCGTCATTGTCTCGGGACTACGTGGCGGCGGTGGTCGACGCCATCGGCGAGCAACCGTATGTGGAGCTCGTGGGCGTGGTCTCGTGCCTCGCGGCCGTCGACGCCTTCACCCAGCTCGTTGGAGCGGGCATCGCACCGCTTCCTGATCCGCACCCCGGAGACCCAACGCCCGACGACGCCATCCCAGGCCTCAAGTTGCGTCGCGCGTGGGTTTCGACTGCCGGGCCACGCGGGCCGCACCATGCCCTCTCGGCGGCCCCGGCCATCCAGGGGACCTTCAACCGGCTCCTCGATCTCCTCTACATCGACCGAGACGATCTGGGCGACTTGGGCCCGATTCGGGCGCTCTCTCGGACTCAGGCGGAGCTCGTCATCCTGGCGGTGTCCCACCGCAATGAATGCTTCTACTGAGTGGTGTCGCATCTGCTGACGCTCAGGTTGAGCGCCGAGAAATCCTCCGTGACACCCAGCATCGAAAGCATCGTGGACGACCGCATCGATTCGGGCGTGCCGGGCGGAAAACGGCTGATCCGTCTCGGACGATCAGCTGCAGCTACGAATCGATCGCAACCTGCCGTTCAACCGGTCGCCGAAGACCTCGGCCCAGCCCAGGCGGTGACGGCGATCGAATTGGTCGCGGGTTTCGAAATGGTGAATCGCGCCATGGAGGCAACCGGCCAGCCGGTAGACCCCCGCAAAGTCGAGCTCACGCTACCGGCGCTCCGCAAGCTCGGCGCCCACGAGTTCCCACATGCGGCGCACGTGATGCCCCGGGCGGGAAGGACCGAGCGGCTCCTCGGTTCCGTCAAGCGTCGCGTGAGACGCCGCTGAGTCGGTCAAGCGACGGCAAAGCAGCCGCCGCGGCCACGGTGGGTCACGATGTGGCGAGGCTCGCCCGGGTCGGACTCGAGCTTCTTGCGAAGGCGATAGATGTGCTCGGCAACAGTGCGCGACGTCTGCCATCCTGGGCTCGAATGCCAGACGTCATCCAGGAGCTGGTCGGCAGTTGCGATCCGACCCGGCATGCGGGCCGGGTAGGCGATGAGATCGAACTCACGGTCGGTCAGATGGACCCGACTGCCCGGCGACGACGACGGAGCGACCTTGCGTGTCGATCGCCAGGTCACCGAAGACCGGCGCCGTCAACGTCGCTACCCTCCCGAGCGCTTCCGGAGGTTGCATGACGTTCGATCAATCCCATCCGATCTTCGCCCTCAGCGACACGCTGGTCGATGAGCTGTGCGAGCTGTTCCCCGACGAAGCGACCTACCTCGGCGTCGATGGGTTCGACGATCGCTGGCCAGACCTGTCGCCCGCCGGTGCCGAAACGGCGGTGGCTCGGCTGCGCTCGATGCAGCTGCGGGTCGACGAGGTGCCGCCGCCGACGAACCGCTGGGAGGGTCTTGCGATCGAGGTCGCCCGCGACGAGATGGAACGCCAGCTCGATTGGTTCGCCAGAGGCGCACACCTGCGCGATCTCAACTCGATCTCGTCCCCGGTCCAAGGGCTGCGCGAAACCTTCGATCACATGAAACGCGATTCGGCTCAGGCTTGGGACAACATCGTCGAACGTCTCGACTTGCTGCAGGACGTGATCGACGGGTACGTCGCCTCGCTGGAGCACGGTCGCCACGCCGGTATGGCCGTGCCGATCCGCCAGGTCGAGGAGGCGGCGCGCCAAGCCGACGTGAGCGCCTCCGGCGAGTCCTACTTCCTGACCCTCATCGACGACTTCGACGGGGCCGGGATCGACGACGCGAGCCTGCGCCGGCAACTGGTGGCAGGCGTCGAGGGGGCGCGGGCTGCCTATGGCGGCCTGGCGACGTACTTGCGCGAGTCCTATGCGCAGGATGCGCCGAATGAGGACGCCGTGGGGCCGGATCGCTATCGGTGGCGGGCGCAACGCGTGCTCGGGACTGACCTCGATCTCCACGAGACCTACGCCTGGGGCTGGACGGAAGTGGCCAGCCTGCGCAAGCGTATGAACGAAGTGGCGCAGGAGATCGTCCCGGGTGGTGGGATCGAAGACGCGTTGGAGATCCTGAAGACCGACCCCGCTCGCGCCGCGGCCACGCCGGGTGAGCTCGTTGCGTTCCTCGACGCACGCATCGAGGAAGCCCTCGAGCGCCTGTCCGGTACCCACTTCGACGTGCCGGATTCGATCCGAACATGCGACGTGAAGCTGGCGCCACCTGGTGGTTCACTCGGCGCCTACTACGTCGGGCCCAGCGAGGATTTCGCACGACCCGGCTCCGTGTGGTGGTCCATTGACCGGAGCAAGCCGGTCGCCCTCTACGACGAAGTGACGACGGCGTATCACGAAGGCTTTCCCGGCCATCATCTGCAGGTCGGGGTGCAGGTCTCGCTGCGCGACCGGCTCAGCCGCATCCACCGGCTGTGGACATGGATGCCCGGAAGCGGCGAGGGGTGGGCCCTGTACGCGGAACGCCTCATGGACGAGCTCGGCTACCTCGACAAGCCCGACTACGTGTTTGGCTTCCTGTCCGCACAGATGCTCAGGGCGTGCCGCGTTGTGATCGACATCGGCTCGCATCTCCGACTGCCGATCCCCGACGATCAGCAGTTCCGTCCCGGCGAGGAGTGGACCTACGAGACGGCGGTCGAGATGCTCGAGCGCTACGCCACACAGGATCGTGCCAACGCCGAGAGCGAGGTGAACCGTTACCTCGGGTGGCCGGGACAGGCGATCGCCTACAAGGTCGGGGAGCGAACGATCCTGGACCTGAGGCGCGAGATGAAAGTGCGCCTGGGACCGGAGTTCGACGAGAAGGCATTCCATCAACGACTCCTCGAGGTCGGACCGCTGGGTCTCGACCTGGTGAGGCGATTTGCCCTCTCATCTGCGGAGTAGCGAGCCGGCCGGCGCCGACGGGCAACGCCCGCGGTGCAACCCGTGCGACGGCGGCGGGGTTCTCTCTCACATGAAGCAAGCGAGAGTTCACGACGATGCCAGATGATCTGCGCACCCTCGCCCGCCGGCTGGCGAGCGACCGCGACAGCGCATTCCCGGACCTGGTCCGCTCCCTGCACGGTCCCGTGTTCTCCGGAGCGCTGCGACTGACGGGCAGCCACCACGATGCGGAGGAAGTCACCCAGGATGCGTTCGTGCGGGCCTACAAGGCGCTGGATCGCTATCCGCCACAGCAAGTGCGGGACCTGCAACTACGGCCGTGGTTGTGGACCATCGCACTCAACCTGTGCCGGAATCGGGCTCGCTCCCGCACCCGGCGCCCGGCGACGTCATCGCTGGACCAGCACGCCGAGCCGATCGACGAGACGTCCACGGAAGCCGCCGCCCTCGACGCCGTCGACGACACGTGGCAGCGGCGCCTTGCGGCGTTGCCCGACTCGATGCGCACGGCGATCGTCCTCAGGCACGTGGTTGGGCTCAGCTACGACGAGATCGCCGCTGCGGTCGACCGACCCGCCGGCACCGTGAAGTCGGATGTCCACCGCGGCCTCGAACGCCTCCGCACCGCATTGACCACCGAGGGAGCCTTGACATGAGCACCGCACCCACCACCTCCGACATCGAGCGGGCCCTGGCTCGACTCGCGACCGATCCACCGTCCGGACTGTCCGATCGAATCCTCCTGGCCACCGGGGTCGCCGATCGGGTCGCCGTCGTCCCGGGTCCGCTGGGCCCTCTCAGCATCGTCTTCAACGACAACGGCGTGATCGGCTGCGCCCCTGCGGAACAGTTCGACGACTACCGGAGCCGGCACCGTGAACGCGAGGTCGTGGCTGTGGCCGAGCTGCCGAGTCGCCTGGCCGTTCAGGTCGAGAAGGCCCTCGAGACCGGCAAGCTGGGTCGGTTGCCCGTCGACCTCAGCTCGCTCACCGAGTTCCAGCAGGCGGTGCTGCGCAAGACTGCGGAGATCCCGCCCGGCGAGACGCGCCCATACGGCTGGGTGGCCAAGGAGATCGGCAAGCCGGGGGCCGTTCGGGCTGTGGGCTCTGCGCTCAACCGGAACCCGGTGCCCGTCCTCGTCCCATGCCACCGGGTGAGCAAGAGCGACGGCCACCTCGGAGACTATGCGTACGGGGCGGAGATGAAGCGCGACCTCCTCGCCCACGAGGGTCTCGATCCCGATGCGGTGGAGCTTCTCGCCGACCGCGGCGTCCGCTTCGTGGGCACCCGCAACGGGACCGAGTTCTGTCACCCGACCTGCCGCCACGTCAAGCGGATCTTCCCGGAGAACCGCATCGAGTTCCGCTCCCAACGCCAGGCAGAAACGGCGGGCTACCGCCCGTGCAAGGTGTGCCGACCCGTTGCTATGGCGAGCTGAGGTCTCGTCAGTCCTCGATGCGCAGATACCCGCGCTGGAACGCAACGCGGATCAACTCGACGACGCTGTGCGCATCGAGCTTGGCCATGACGCTGGTGCGGTGCCGCTCCACCGTCTTGATGCTGATACCGAGCTTGGAACCGATCGCACGATTGGTCAGCCCCTCCCCGATGAGCTCCAAGACCTCTCGCTCGCGATCGGTGAGCGGCTCGGAGCCCGCGGCCTCGCCGACATCCGCCCCGGTCGGGTCGAGGCTTGCGTCGGGAGCGAGGTAGGTGCCGCCCTTGGCGGCGACTTCGATGGCCAGGAGCAGGTCGTCGACGATCGAACCCTTGAGCACATACGCACGGGCGCCTGCGTCGACCGCACGCCGCACCAGCGCCGCATCACGATGCATCGAGAGCATCACGACGGCTACCGGTGATTCCTCGGTCTGAAGCCGTTCGGCGACCTGTACGCCGTTCATGCCGGGCATCGACACATCGAGCACGAGCACGTCGGGTGCCGCTGCGGTGACGAGCTCGAGCGCCCCGTCGCCGTCGCCGGCTTCGCCGACCACCTCGATCCCGTCGGCACGTTCGAGCAGCGCCCGGATGCCCTGCCGTACGAGCTCGTGGTCGTCCGCAATGGCAACGCGAATCATTGGACCGGCAACTCTGCGGTGATGGAAGTCCCCTTCCCGACCGCGGCTTCGATGCTGAGCACGCCGTCGAGGAGCTCGATGCGTTCCCGCATGCCGGCGAGACCCAGGCCGGTCTCGGTGGTGCGCTCTGCGACTTCGGCAGGATCGAACCCGACACCGTCGTCGGCGATGGAGAGCCGGATCACGTCTCCGTCCCGGTCCAATGCGACTTCGACCCCGGCGGCGGCGGCGTGGACGGCAACGTTGGAGAGCCCCTCTTGGAGCAGCCGGTAGAGACACACCTCAACGGCATCGGGCGCAGCCACCTCGCCGGTGCTCGAGTAGCGGATCGCAAGATTGGTTCGCTTGGCGAAATCGTTGCAGAAACCGCCTAGGGCCATCTCCAAGCCCAGGCCGTCGAGTGACGGCGGCCGGAGATCCCGTGCGATCAAACGGATCTGGTGCCGGGTGGACTCGACCAGCGACACGGCATCATCGAGACCCGGCACGAGTTCGGCGTGACTTGCCACAGCGTCGTCCCGCATGAGCTGGAGGCTGATCTTGAGCGCCGCCAGCGCCTGCCCGGCTTCGTCGTGCAGCTCACGAGAGACCCGGTGGCGCTCCTCCTCCTGCGCATACACGACTCGCTGAGCGAGCTCGTGAGCCCGCGACTCGGCACGTGCGAGTGCGGTGACGTCATGCGCGTAGACCCGGATGAGCGTCTCACCGTCCTCCACCGAGAAGCAGACTTTCTGCTCGAAGACGGAATCCCCGAGCCGCACTTCCCGCGACACGTATTCGTCCCTTCCGGTGGCGAATCCACCGATGATGCTGTGGATGCCGGAGAGCAACGGATGGCGCCATCCGATCGCATCGATGTCGGGAAACCGGGTCCGAGCCTCAGGGTTCGCGTAGCGCACATTGCCCTTGGCATCGATCTCGATGACGAGGTTCGGGTTCTCATCGGGGAAGACTCGCCAGTCACGTTCAGTCATGCGGAGCGGAGGGTACCGGCACCTCGAGCGGTTGGGGGCAACACCCCATGCCGGTGGCGTCGACACCCGATTGATCACGATCCGATATTTCGAGAGACTGCCCGGGCAGCCAGATCACACTGGCCGCGCATGCGGGGGGGAATGATATGCAAACTGTCGAACGCTCTGAGGATCTCGTCACGTCGGGACGGATCGAGATCGTTCGGCGGTTTGCATATCCCGCTGCCCTCGCCGTCGTCTACGTCACCTGGCTCACGTACATGGTGGCCACCAACAGCTGGCACTTCTTCGCTGAACACTGGCCGGTTTCCTTGACGATGTCGGTGGGGTCCTTCGTCGCAGGCGCCACGGCTGAAGGCGGCGCCGCAGTCGCGTTCCCCGTCTTCACCAAGGCGTTGCAGATCGAGCCCTCGACCGCCGCCACGTTCGGCCTCATGATCCAGGCGGTCGGGATGACCATGGCCGGTCTGGTCATCTGGGTCCGTCGCGTGCCGATCCTCCCGAAAGTCATCGGATGGGTCACACTTGGCGGAGTCTTCGGCCAGATCCTCGGTACGTTCTGGCTGAGCGTCGGCAGCCCGTACTCGAAGATCCTGTTCACGTTCGTCGCCACCGTGTTCGGTGTGGCGCTGGCGATCTCACGGTGGGTGCTCAAGTGGCAACCGCTCAATCGGGTCCCCATCTGGGGTGGCCGCAGCCGAACGACGTTCGTGGCCATCGGCGTCATCGGCGGCACCTTCGCCGCCAACACCGGGTCCGGCATCGACATGCTGACCTTCATCGTGCTCACGCTGGCACTCGGCATCAACGAGAAGGTCTCGACGCCGAGCACCGTCATCATCATGGGCTTCAACTCGGTCGTCGGGTTCGCCTTGCACCTGTTCATCAAGCAGGACATCGGGATCGCGTTCGAGTATTGGATGGTGGCAGTGCCCATCGTGATCCTCGGCGCACCCCTCGGGGCATATTTCGCCTCGAAGGCGAAGCGGGACCACATCATCAGCCTCCTGCTGTTCCTCATCGGATTGGAACTGGTCACGACGCTGATCCTGGTGCCGTTCTCGCCGACCGCCATCACGGTCACGCTGGTCGCCGTCGGAGTGTGCGTGGTGTGGTTCGTATCCATGCTCCACTTCCGCGAGCAGGTGATCCGCACCTACGCCGACCGGGACGCACGCAGGGCCATGGCGGAGTCCCGCTGAGTGCCAGAACGCAGAACCCGCTGCGGTGCGGCAGCCGTGGTCTGCGCAGGGCGCAACCGGAACGGCCTGACACTCGCCGGCGTGACCCTCGAAGAGAACTCGGACAATGAGGCGCGACCTTTCATGCCCGCCGACCGCCGCCGGCGCCGGTCGGCCCGGCCCCTAGCATCACTGCCATGAGCAACGAGCGCTTGATCCAGACGATTCGTGAGTCAGTGATCGGCGACGATGACGCCGTCACCGGTCCGTTCGGGACACGGCGCGTCACGTACGCCGATTACACCGCCTCTGGTCGCGCCTTGTCGTTCATCGAGGATTTCATGCGCGACTCGGTGTTGCCGCTGTATGCGAACACGCATACCGAGTCGTCCGGTACCGGGTTGCAGACCACCCGGTTCCGGGAGGAAGCTCGCGAGATCATCCGCAGCTGCCTCGGCGCCACCGACGAGCATGCCGTCCTGTTCTGCGGCTCGGGCTCGACGGGAGCGATCGATCGGCTCATCAACGTGCTGGGGCTCCGCATTCCGTGCAACCTCGAGGACGACTACGAGCTCTCGTCGCACATACCCGAGGCTGAGCGACCCGTCGTCTTCATCGGTCCGTACGAACATCATTCGAACGAGCTGCCGTGGCGAGAGTCGATCGCCGACGTGGTCACGATCCGGGAAGACGCCGACGGCCAGATCGATCTCGAGCAGCTCGAGAAGGAGCTCGAGGCGTACGCCGACCGGCCGCTCAAGATCGGCTCGTTCTCAGCAGCGTCGAACGTCACCGGGATCATCTCGGACGTGCGCTCGATCTCGATCCTGCTCCACAAGCACGGCGCCTTGTCGTTCTGGGATTTCGCGGCAGCTGCCCCATACGTCGCCATCGAGATGAGCCCGACCGACGACGGCGCCGACGGGCACCTCGCCTACAAGGACGCCGTATTCATCTCTCCCCACAAGCTGATCGGCGGACCCGGCACCCCTGGGCTGCTGGTCGCGCGCAAGGAGCTGTTCACGAACCGGGTACCGGCCGTGCCCGGTGGCGGCACCGTGGCATACGTGAACCCGTTCGATCATCGCTACCTCGACGACATCGAACATCGCGAGGAGGGAGGCACGCCGGCGATCCTGGGTTCGATCCGGGCCGGGCTGGTGTTCCAGCTCAAAGCGGCGGTAGGCGCCGAGACCATCCGACGCACAGAACACGACTACATACGCCGAGCGATCGAGACGTGGGACGCCCACGCCAACATCGAGATCCTGGGCAACCACGAGGCCGACCGATTGTCGATCGTGTCGTTCGTGGTGCGCCACGAGGGCCGCTACCTCCACCACAACTTCGTCGTGGCGCTGCTCAACGATCTGTTCGGCATCCAGTCGCGCGGCGGCTGCTCGTGTGCAGGGCCCTACGGCCACAGGCTGCTCGGCATCGACATCGAACGCAGCCACGAGTTCGAGCGTGAGATCGCCCGCGGCTGCGAAGGGATCAAGCCTGGGTGGGTGCGGGTCAACTTCAACTACTTCATCTCGGAGGCGGTGTTCCAGTTCGTACTCGAGGCCGTACGACTGGTGGCTGAGCAGGGCTGGAAGCTGCTCCCGTACTACCGGTTCGAACCGGAGACGGGCCTCTGGAAGCACCGCAAGCCGGCGGCCGAACCTCCGCTCAGCCTGTACGACGTCACCTACGAGTCCGGCGAGATGGGCTACCGCCACATGGAGCACCGGGCGTTCCACTCGGACGAGGTGCTCGCCGCATACCTCGCCGAGGCGCGCACGATTCTGGAGAACGTCGCAGCTGCCCCCCCGCCGCCCACGTCCCACCCGACGGTGACGGAAGATTTCGAGCACCTTCGCTGGTTCCCCCTGCCGGACGACATCGGCTGAGGAGAAGCAGGACCGCAGACGTGCGCACCGCCTATGTGTTCCACCCCACGTCGTTGAGCACCGAGAGGACGTCCGTCGACTCGTAGACGGTCTCACACGGGATGCCGTTGCGATCGGCGTCCATGCGTTCCGGACTCCCGTCCCACAGCCAGTATTGGAACGCATCGAAGTAGGCGAAGCCGGCGGCGCTCAGGTCCCGGCAGAACTCACCCGACGGGCTCCCGGCGTACGTGTCACCTTCGAGACCGTGCTCGACCGGGAAGGCCGCTACCTCCGACCCCGGGTACACCGTCTCGCAGGGAACCCCGTTGCCGTCCGCATCCATCCGGTCCGGCCGGCCGTCCCACCACCAATACCGCACGGCATCGGCGAAGGTGAAGCCCCGCTCGTTGAGGTCACGGCAGAAGAGGCCCGCCGCGGCGAAGTAGATCGAGCCCTCCGGCGCGGGCAGCGCCACGTCGCTGCTGCCGGCTGCACCCGGGAGGAACACGCGCTGCCACGTGGGACGCTCGGGGGCTTGGCCCGAGTCCAGCATCGCCCGCCATTCCTCGTCGGTGAGCCGGCCGGCCGATGCCGGCTGCCAGAACTCGTAGTACGAGTAGACACCGCCCCGAGCGACCTGGAACTCGCCCTGGTCGTTCGGCACGAGCACGTAGATGCTGTCGATTCGGCCTGTCCCGATCTCGAGGATCTCGAACGTGTTGCGGAAGATGTCGGCAACCACGGCGGCGTCCTCGTCATCCGAGCTGGGCTCGCCGGTCTCGTCATCGATGTCGGACGACGCCAGCCACAGGTACTCCAGCCACGACCCGGCCGTCTCGAGCCAGGCGTTGTCATCGTCAGAGATCGGCAGACCTGCCAGCTCGTCTTGGGCAATGCGGGCGAGTCGGGACACGAATTCACGCAGATCTGAGAGCAACGCGTCGAGCTCCTCGGGAAGGAGCCCACGATCGTTGAGACCGTCCTGCGCAAGCCCGGCGACCGCATCGATCCGCAGGAAGGCCACAGGATCCGGCTCCACCCAATGGCGGGGTTCGAACGGAAGCGGGTCGAAGCCTCCTTCAGCTGCAAAACCCTGCTTGGCGTAGAGGATCGTGTCGTGCTTCAGCTCGGTGTAGGAAGCGAAGCCGGTCTGGTGGGCCTTGGCGGTCCACGCAGCCGTCCGCATGAAGTCGGGGAACACCTCACCGTGCGGGGCCCACATCGGTTCCAGGGCATACAACCAGGCGTCGTAGACCGTTGCGGCCCAGTCAGTCGCCTCCCGGGCGTCGAGCAACCGCTGCATGAGGTCCAGCTGGTCGTCATAGTGCAGGTACTGCGTCTCGCCGCCCATCTCCTGGATCTCGTAGGCGAAGTCCGAGCCGAAGCCGGCGGCGACGTCGAGCGGTGATGGGCTCACTCGGCGCAACTCGGGAAGGTCCTCGCCGACGTTGGGCCACGTGAGCTGGTCGAGGATGAAGCTGTCGACGACGAACCGAGCGCCCATCACGCGCATCGCTGCAGCTTCGGGGTTGATGCCGACGTCCCGCAGTGCGAGCAGTCGATCGGCGAGTTCGTCGGATACGGCAGGATCGGCGAACTCGACCGGGGCGGTGACGCCGTCCGGTGTGATGTCGGCGGCGATGGCCACTACCTCGAACGGGGTGTAGTCGTCGGCGATGCCGACGAGGAACGCGGTGGGCTCGTAGATCCGCTCCCAGCTCGCAGCCAAGACGGGATCGGCGTCGAGCAGCCGAGCGACGAGGACACCCATGGCGAGGGAATCGGGTTGATCGAGGAAGAAGCCCGATTGCCCCAGCAGCGACATCGCCCGGAAGTAGCGCTGCAGGTCGGCGCTGCGGTTGTAATGCCCGCGGGGGCGGAACTGGGTGTAGTCGACACACCCCGCAGCCGAAGCCGTCGTCAAGCAGTCCCCGAACGAAGTCACCGGCGAGCTGGTCATGCGTGCGGCGTCCAGCGCAAGTTCCACTTCTTGAGAGGCACGGGAGCCGATCGAACCCACCTCCACGCCAAGGAGCGCGGCAGCCGCCTCGAACCACTCGACGACTCTTGCGGCATGGTCTGCCAGGGGAGAACCCGCCAAATCGGCTGCCTGGGTGCGGGCGGCGTCCAGCATACCGAGAACGAGCGTTTCGAGCTCCGGCAGCAGGACCTCCTCTTCGAGCTCGCGCAACACCTTGCTGAAGACGAGATGCCACACGTGATAGGCGGCATCTGTGGTCACGAAGACCGGATACGGGTCGTACGCCGATGCCTCGTAGCCGGTGTGGAAGAGCCGTTCGAAGCCGGGCACGACCACGAAGCCGTTTGCTGCGAGCGTGCCGGCGACTGCCGGGTCCTCCAGGCGGAAGCGCAGCGGTGGCGCCAGGAGCACGCCGTCGAGCGATTGCGGCGTCGCCGGACCCGGATAGACGCCCCCGCCGAGCAGCGGGATCTCCTCGAAGTCCGCGAAGGGTTCGAGCGCACGCGGACGGGCTGCGGAGCCGACGGCGACGTCCTGCCCGGCGGACGCAGTCGTGGTCGAGGTCGTCGAGGAGGCTTCCGGTTCGATCGAGGTCGTCACGGCCTCGGAGGTCGTGGACGCGACGGCAGCCGTGGTCGTCGTCTCGCTCGAGGACGATGTGCACGCTCCGGCAATCAGCGCCGCCGCAAGCCCGAGAACTGCGCAACGCTTCATCGAGGACTCCTCTCGGTTCTCGGCCCGCTACTCAACGTATTCCGCGGCGCAACGAGCAACATCAGTCAGAAGTCACGAGTCGCGGTCCGCAGAAGGACCGGATCGAGGTGACCATCGGCATCGACATCGAGACAGCCGGGCGATCCCCGTCCGGCGAGGTCGGAGGCCGTCCCAAATCCGAAGCCTCGCCACCACCACGCCGAGGTCGCGACGACAGCTGCGCCATCCAGCTCCCGGAACGCCAGCGCCAGAGAACCGTCGCAGACCGCAACGGCGACCACCACCCGCGGCAACGAACCCGCCACCCAGCGCGGCTCCTTCGACTCGACGTCGTACACACCGAGGTGGGCAGACCGGCCGGCGCGGTCGGTCCAGTCGATCTCGGTGAACCGTTGGTTGATCATGGTCGGCCGCAGCGGTCGGACGAATGCGGCGACCAGGTCGTCCCTGCCATCGCCGTCGGCATCACCGATACCCACCGCGGTGGAAGTTCCGAAAGCAGCGACGAGCGCCGGATCCACCGTCTCGTCGGTGACGCCAGGCGGCGCCGTTGCCAGCGTCCACCAGCCATCGAGCCATGCTGCATCCCCGTCCGGCTCGCGCCACTCCACCGCGGAAACGCGCAGGTCGTCGTGTCGCACCACGCCGATGCGGTATCCGCGGGCGCCGTCTGCAGCGGCAAGCACCTCCACCAGGAGCCCTTCGGTCGTCCCCGGAATTCGCTGGTCGAAGAGGAAGTTCCCGAGGCCATAGGCGAGAACGCTCACCCGTCCGTCGCCGTCCGGGTCGGCCAACGAGACTTCATGAGCAACGTGGGAACCGTGGGCCCAGACGACATCGACACCCCACCCAGCCAGCTGATCCGCCTTTCTCTTCAGTGCGGGGTCGGGCCGGGGCAGGTACTCGACTCCGCCGTGCAGGCTCACGGTCACGACGTCGGCATTCGCCCGAGCTTCCGCAACGGTGCGGGCCACCATCGGCCCATCCCAATGCGCCACCTGATCGGGGGGACTCTGGCCGGTCACATCGAAGGCCAGGAGCGCAACCCGCAACCCGTTCCGTTCGACGATGAGTGGCTCGTCGACTCTGCCGAGGGTGGCGAGACCTACGTCCTCGAGCCGGGCCGCGGTATCCGCAACCGAACTCGGGCCGGCGTCGCTTGCATGGTTGTTGGCCACGTTCATCGCATCGAAACCCGCCCGCGCAAGGAGCTGGGCCGCTGCCGGATCGGCGACGAGCCGCGGCGGACGGTCGCCCGAATCTCCGGCGTCCCCGAACGGCGATTCGAGGTTGGCGACGGCGAGATCCATCGCCGCCAGTTCGTGGCGCACCGCCTCGAAGATGGACGCACCGTCTGACGAAACCACCGGCGCAACGCGCCGTCCGAGCATCACGTCGCCGGCAAATCCAAGCCGCACGACTGTGTCCGGCGCTCCTGCGTCCGTCTGCCCGGGCGGCGTCGCATCGGCCGCCGGTTGCGGCGCCGTACCGCCGCCACCACAGGCAGCAGCGAGGACCGCCGGCAGCACTGCCCAGATGAAGCGATTGCGTCGAGTCGCCGGCACACCACCAATCTCACCAGACGGTGTGCAACATCACAGTGCCGTACGGCCACGCGGTGCGGGCCGTTCTATCGTGGCGACCCATGCCGACCGCCCATCCATCACCATGACCTCCAGCCCCGCAGCTCAGCAGGCGCCAGAGTGGTTCACCAAGGCGCTGGCGGCGCCCTACACCAGCCACCACATCGACGTTGCCGGAACCGCCGTCCACTACCTCGACTGGGGCACACCCGGCAACCCGGGGCTCGTTTTCGTCCATGGCGGAGCGGCCCATGCCCACTGGTGGTCTTTTCTCGGACCCTTTTTCGCCGCACGCTGGCACGTGATTGCGCTCGACCTCAGCGGGCACGGCGACAGCGGGCGCCGCGACTCCTACTCGCATTGGGCCTGGTCTGACGAGGTGATGGCGGTTGCCGACGACGCCGGGTTCCCGGGACCGCCCGTGATCGTCGGCCACAGCCTCGGAGGCATGGTCACCATCATGACCGCGGCTCGCCACGGCGATCGGCTGGCCGGTGCGGTGATCGTCGACTCCCCTGTTCGCCGACCCGACCCGGAATCCGAGGAAGGACAGCGCGGGAGCGCCTTCCGCTCCCCCGGCACCTACTCCGACCTGGAGACGGCCGTGAGCCGTTTCCGGTTGATTCCCGAACAGCCATGCGAGAACGAATACATCATCGACCACATCGCCCGACACTCGCTGCACGAGACCGATGCGGGCTGGACATGGAAGTTCGACCCGAACCTGTTCCGCCACACGCTCATCCCCTTGCGTGATCAGCTCCGCTCGGTGCAGTGCAGGGTGGCGCTGCTACGCGGTGATCTCAGCGTGGTCGTGCCACCCGACACCGCCGACTACATGTACGAGCTGATGGGGCGACGCGCACCCGTCGTCTCCATCCCCGAGGCACACCACCACTTGATCCTGGATCAGCCGCTGAGCTTCGTAGCCTCGCTCCGGACCCTGCTGGCCGACTGGCAGCACTCGATCCCGCATCGCTGATGACCTCGCCGATCTGGGACCCGACGCAATATCTCCGCTACGCCGGTCATCGTCTGCGGCCCGCCCTCGACCTGCTGGCACAGGTCGACGTCGCAGCTCCGCGCCGCATCCACGACGTCGGCTGTGGCACCGGGCAAGTCACCCGGATGATGGCGAACCGGTGGCCAACCGCGGAGGTGGTCGGTTCCGACGAATCCGTCGAAATGCTGGCGGAGGCGCAACGCCGCGGAAGCCGCATCCAATGGCGACAACTCGACGTGTCGGAGTGGAACGAGCCTCACCAACTCGACATCATCTACAGCAACGCGGTCCTGCACTGGATCCCCGATCACGACGAGCTCATCCTCCGGTTGCTTGCGTCGTTGCGGCCGGGCGGGCAGCTCGCCGTGCAGATGCCACTCAGTTGGTACGAGCCGTCGCATACGTTGATGCGGACCATCCTCGAGGAGGAGCAACTCGGATCCACCGACCTCCGCAGGCGCTATGCCACGCCGAACGTCGCCCGGCCCCGGCACTACGCCGACCTTCTCGCCAAGCAAGCGGCGACCGTGAACCTGTGGACCACGCGCTACTTCCAGGAGCTGCACGGGCCAGACCCCGTGCTCGAGTGGGTGTCCGGCACCGCG
The DNA here is from genome assembly GCA_035458525.1 of Acidimicrobiia bacterium. Taxonomy (GTDB): domain Bacteria; phylum Actinomycetota; class Acidimicrobiia; order Spongiisociales; family UBA5794; genus DATHZQ01. The sequence goes on along the minus strand of DATHZQ010000013.1, from coordinate 14,885 downwards.
TTGCGACCGATCCTGGAAGAACTCGAGCCGGGAGAGCTGGCCGTGTTCCTCGAGCGGTACTCGGTCGGTCTGAGGGCGGAGTACCCCCGTCGTGACGACGACGGGACGCTCTTTCCCTTCCCGCGGCTCTTCTTCGTGGCTACGGCTTGACCCTGCGGCCCCAATAGGATCGGCTGATGAGCACCGCACACGTACTCGTCACCGGCGAGGTCGCAAGCGACCGCAGGGTCACCGCCGCCGACATGGACCGCATGACGAGCAAGGTCGACGACGTCACGACCCAGGCGCCGGGGGCCACGGGCAGAGCCGTTCGGATCGCCGACGTCATCGCCACTGCACGCCCGAACGAAGAGGCGACCCACTGCACCGTCGTCTCCGCAGGCGGTGACTACCGCGCATCGATCCCACTGCCCGACCTGCTTGCGGGCGGCTGGCTGGCCTTCGCCATTGGAGAAGGCCCGTTGCCCATCGCGGCGGGGGGCTCGTTCCGCCTCACGGTGGCCCAGGGCTCCACGTTGTGCTGGAACGTGAAACAGGTCGCCACGCTGAAGCTCACGAGCGGCCCCGAGCCTGACGACGTCCCCGAGAATCCACCCCACTGAGGACGTACGCTTGCGCTTGGGCATCGATCTCGACGGCGTGGTTGCCGATTTCACCGGTGGGTGGATTCGCCTCTACAACGAGGAATTCGGCACGGAGCTGACGCGGGAGGAAGTCGTACGCTGGCACGGCGTGCTCGACATCACGCACTTCGCCTCCAAGCACGAGTTCTGGACATGGGCCCGCCGCGGCGACCGTCCGTCCCTGTTTGCCACCCTCGATCCCTACGACGGGGCCCTGGCCAGGCTGCAGGACCTGGCGGCGGAGCACGAGGTCGTGATCATCACGACGAAGCCGTCGTGGGCTGTTCACGACACCTATGCCTGGATCGCCGAGCATCGCCTGCCGACGCGCGAGATCCACGTCACCGCTCAGAAATGGCGGGTCGTCTGCGACGTCTACCTGGACGACAACCCCTACCAACTGCACGACATCGCACGCAACCGGCCACACGCAACCGTGTGCCGGTACGTGCGCCCGTGGAACCGGCCTGGTCGGGATCTGGTCGACATTCACGACTGGGACGAGTTCGGCGACGTGGTCTACCGGCTGAGCCATTCAGTGCGGCACGGGGAATGAACGCGGTACGCCACCGCCTCGCCTTCCTGCTGCTCGTTTCCGTGGCGGTCGTGGCGGCCGCCTCGCACCCCGAGCCGACACCGGCGTCGTGATCGGTCTCACCGCCGACCGGCCGCCTCCTGCGTTCGACGTCTCGATTCGGAGGCTCCTCGTCGAAGCGCTGGCGGGCTGAACGCCGCGCAGAATCGGTCACGCCCGGCTCCTAGCATCGGACGTGGAGCTGACCCCCGAGCACGATGACGACCGACGACATCCGATTGACGCCAAATGCCCGACGGGTTCTGGCGCGGCGCTACTTGCTGCGTGACGAATCCGGTGCCCCTGTCGAACGCCCCGCCGACATGTTTCGCCGCGTCGCACACGACATTGCCTCCGCCGAAACCGCATGGGGCTCCGACCCCGCACCGTGGGAGAGGCGGTTCTACGAGGTCATGGCAGACCTCACCTTCCTCCCCAACTCGCCCACCCTCATGAACGCGGGACGAGACCTGCAACAACTGGCGGCGTGCTTCGTGCTGCCCGTCGAGGATTCGCTCGACTCGATCTTCGACACCCTCAAGCTCGCCGCCAAGATTCACCAGTCCGGCGGCGGCACCGGGTTCTCGTTCTCGCGCTTGCGCCCCCAGGGCGACCTGGTCAAGACGACCCTCGGCGTCTCCTCGGGACCCGTGTCGTTCCTCGAGGTCTATGACGCCGCCACCGAGCGCATCAAACAAGGCTCATTCCGTCGCGGCGCCAACATGGGCATCCTCGACGTCACGCATCCGGACATCGAGGCGTTCATCGACGCCAAACGCACCGGCGGTATCACCAACTTCAACCTGTCGGTCGCCGTAACGGAGCAGTGGATGCACCTCGCCGCCGCGGGCGCCGACTACGACCTCGTGAATCCGAGAACCGGCTATGTCGCCGGGACCTGCAACGCCGGCGAGGTCTTCGCCCGGCTCGTCGACGCGGCGTGGGAGACCGGCGATCCGGGTCTCGTCTTCGTCGATCGCATGAACCGCCCCCGCACCAATCCGACGCCGGCCCTGGGCCGCATCGAGGCCACCAATCCATGCGGCGAGCAGCCGCTGCTCCCGTTCGAAGCATGCGTGCTCGGCTCGGTCGACCTCGGCAAGTTCAGCGCCGGCGGCAACATCGACTGGGATCGACTCGCCCGGGTCGTCACCATCGCAGTGCGGTTCCTCGACAACGCCGTCGAGCGAAGTCGCTACCCCGCGCCCGAGATCGAGAAGGCGCACAAGCTCGGCAATCGCAAGATCGGTCTGGGCGTGATGGGATGGGCCGACCTGCTCGTACGGCTTGGGCTGCCCTACGCGGGAGAGGACGCCGTGGGGCTCGGCCGCCGCATCATGGCGTTCATCCAGGACGCCGCCGACCGGGCGTCGGAGGCGCTGGCATCGGAACGAGGATCGTTCGCCAACTGGAGCGCATCGATCTACGGGGCCGATGGGCTCAACCGGCCGATGCGCAACGCCACCCGGACCACCGTTGCGCCGACGGGGACCATCTCCATCATCGCGGGCTGCTCCTCCGGTATCGAGCCGCTCTTTGCACTGTCCTACTACCGCAAGGTGTTGGACGGCGATCTCCTGCTCGACGTACAACCCGACTTCGCCGCAGCCGCCGAGGCCGCCGGGGTGTGGAGCGACGAGTTCGCCGCCGCGGTGGCCGACGCCGGCAGCGTGCGGGACATCCCCGGCGTGCCGGAACCGCTGGCGACCGTGTTTGCGACTGCGCATGACATCGCCTCCGAGTGGCACGTGCGTCACCAAGCCGCGTTCCAGGCCCATGTCGACAATGCCGTTTCCAAGACGATCAACTTGCCCCACGATGCAACACGAGCCGACATCCGGTCCATCTATCTCCTCGCCGCAGCATTGGGTTGCACCGGCATCACCGTCTACCGCGACGGGTCGAAGACATGGCAGGTCCTCAACCGGGGTCGCCCCGGCGGGACCGACCTCGGCACGATCGAAGGCTCGGCGCCGGCCGCCGGCGAAGACCAGACCCCGCTGCCGCCCCGGCGCGGCCAGAGCGTCCTCGAGATCTGCCCCATGTGCGGGTCGCCTTCCTTCGAGTTTGCAGAAGCCTGCGGCAAGTGCCACGCCTGCGGACACTCGACATGTTGAACGGGCCATGAACCAACCCTTCCTGCACCGCACGCGCACGATGGCCGAGACCATCGAGGAGGAGACGCTGGCCCCGGGTGCCATGCGCTCCTCGATGAGTCGCGGGCGTCGCTCACCGGAACCGCCCGACGCCCACCGCACGCCCTTCGAGCGAGATCGGGACCGCATCCTCCACGCCAAGGCATTCCGCAGGCTGAAGCACAAGACGCAGGTCTTCATGAACCCGGAGGGCGACCACTACGTCACGCGGCTGACCCACACGCTCAAGGTCACGCAGATCGGGCGCTCGATCGCTCGGTACCTGTCACTCAACGAACCGCTGACCGAAGCAATCGGCCTCGGCCACGACGTCGGCCATTCCCCCTTCGGCCACACCGGGGAGGATGCGCTGAGTCTGTTCGTCGACGGGGAATGGCGACATTCCGATCAGAGCGTTCGCATCTTCGAGGTGCTGGAACCGCTCAACCTGACGTGGGAGGTGATCGACGGCATCCAGCGTCACCCCTGGAAGGTCGAGCAAGGCCCATCGACTCACGAAGGGGCGATCGTTCGCTTCGCCGATCGCATCGCCTACCTCGCCCACGATGCCGAAGACGCATTGCGCGCCGGCGTACTGCGTCGCCAGGATTTGCCCGAAGAGGCGCTTGCGGCGTTTGGAGAACCCGGCCGGCAGTGGATCGGATCGATGATCACCAGCGTGGTCGACGAGTCGATGCGGACGGGGCGCATCGCGATGGAGTCGAGCAGGCTCCAGGTGATGCACCGGCTGCGGGCGTTCATGTTCGAACGGGTCTACATCCGTCCCGAGGTGGAACCGCAGCGCCGGCGTGCGATGGAGATCGTCCGCAACCTCGTGGAGTACTACTGCGAGCACGCGGACGAGATCCCCGAGTCCTATCGCCACCCGGAAGCCGAGCCGCTCACCCAGGTCATCGACTACGTCGCCGGAATGACCGATCGCTTTGCCATCCGCACCCACGACCGCATCTTCCGACCGAAGCTGTTCGACTGAGGCTCGAGCCTCCCAGGACACAGCAACGGGGCGGCATAGCCGCCCCGTTGCGTCTTTCGGAGACTGGCTGGGAACAGCCTCCGACGCTGTGAGAAGGGAGAGACGAGGGAAGAACCGCGCTTCTTCAGTTCTTTACGGAGCGGGGTTCCCAACCGGATGACGGAAACGCGGATTGGGGGCGGCGGACCGCCCCCAATCCTGCTCACGGGGTGATGAGTGAGTGCCGAACACCCCGTCACCTGAAGCCGGTGGTCATTTGACGGCCATCAGGGATCGAATGGCTTCCACCTGGAGGGAAAGCCGTTGCAGGGACCGGTCGCCGACCTCTTCCGGGAGCGCGCCGAGTCCGGCAGATTGCTTGCATGTGCGCCTCATGACGCATCCTTTCGTTCTCGCTTGGACTGGAACGGCTCGATCATCGAATCGCGATTCCGATGCGGGCGTTCTCGTACTGGATGATGCGATCGGCGTTGACCTGCTCGATCCAACGCGGGCCGCATCGCTGGTTGCGTTGGGCATCACGCATGGCGCTTCCCTCCTTTCTCTGGAATAGGGACCACACAACGTCGCTGCGGGATCCTGGAGACTCGGCCGGCCACTGTGACAGCGGCGGCTTCCGCCGGGAACCGGCTCAGGGCCGGGCGTTGAATTGGTGCTCAGCTACCGAAAGGAGCACCAGAGGGACGCCGGGGTCCGGAGGAGCGGTGTGGCATCACCGCACGAAACAGCGACCGCATCGTGTGTCGGCGTGTGCGTGATCATGCTGCTTCCTCCTTTCTCGCGTCGGCGTATTGTGAATCTGAGTCACGAGATCTGCCCCAGATACATCAACCGCCGGAGCCCACGGTTCCAACGGCTGGTTTCACGCTCTCACGGGTCGGCGCAGGTGTCAACCCCCGACGTCACATCACGCTTTCGATGCGCCGCACCGCGACGACGAGCGAGGCGACATCGTCGCCGCCTTCCAACGCAACCGATCGGAGCAGCCGCATCAGGCGTTCGTATCCTGCGCCGCGACCGGCGACGTAACGATCCACGGCGCCGGCCGATGAGCCACCGTCGACGAGCTCCGCGACGCGCCGGGTGAGACGGCGACGCAGCCGCAGCAGATCGTCGGCCACCGTGAGGGCGGCGGAGCGCTGCCAGCGGTCGGTGCGTGGCAACTCAGCAAGCCGGTCGGCCAGAACGTCGAGCTCGAATGCCGCAGCAACGTCAAACGACAGTTTCGCCACCACGTCCAGCGGTAGCTTGCGTTCCCTTGCCAGCTCGATGATGTCTGGAGCGTGAACGAGCGCGTCTCGGTAGGCGTGGCGACGGGCGACTTCGAACGGCACACCCTCCTCGACGAGGCGACCGACCTGCGCTTCGCGCACGTAGACCCATTCCTCGGGTCCGGTGGCTGCGAGCAGATCGCCGAGAGCCGCAAAGTCCGCAGCCGTGGACTCGATCGCCATTGACGAGAGGGAGAGCCTGCCCTCAGCCAAGTACCAGCGGGCCGTGGACTCGACGAGCTCGTCGATGCCCAAGAGCAAGTCGTGCTGGATCGCGGGCTCGAGCTTGCCTTCCAGCTTCTCGATCTCTTCCCAGTAGCGACCTGCTTCGATCACGACTCGGGCGACTCGATACGCCTTCACGATCGCCGGCGACTCGTGACCCGTCTCCGCAGCCAGGCGGGCGACGAAGGTGATTCCCTCGGAGTTGATGACCTCGTTGGCGATGACCGTGGCGAGGATCTCGCGCCGCAGCGGGTGTTCGCCGAGCACCTCACCGAACCGTGCCACCACCTCGGCGGGGAAGTAGCCGGCGAGCAACCGCTGCATCTCGGGAGCATCGGGCAGGTCGCTGGCGAGCACGTCGTCGGTCAGCTGCCGTTTGGCGTAGGCGAGCAGGACCGCCAACTCGGGCGTCGTCATGCCGACGCCGCTCCCAGTGCGCTCCATCATGTCATCGGACGACGGCAGACGCTCGATCCGGCGATCGAGAATCTCCGTCTCCTCGAGCTGCACCATCAGATCCTCGTACGCATCCATGCGCTGGCGCGACGCGTCGTGCTCCTGGGTGAGAATCTGCGCCTGCAGGAAGTTGTCGTAGACCACCCGTCGCGTGACGTCGTCGGCGAGCTGTGCGATCAGTTCGTTCCGCTCCGCCGCGGGCAGCATGCCGCGCTCGATCGCAAGACCGAGAAGGATCTTCAGATTCACCTCGCGGTCTGAGCAGTGGACCCCGCCCGAATTGTCGATGAAATCGGTGTTGATCCGGCCGCCACCGAGTGCATATTCGATCCGGCCCCGCTGCGTGAAGCCGAGGTTGCCGCCCTCCGCCACGACGCGGCAGCGCAGCGAGGTCCCGTCGACGCGAAGCCCGTCGTTGGTCCGGTCCCCAACCTCACCTGGTGTTTCGTCCGACGCCTTGACGTAGGTGCCGATTCCACCGTTCCAGAGCAGGTCGACCGGGGCGCACAGAATCGCGGAGATCAGCTCGTTGGGCGTGAGCGACTCGTGCTGTGTGCCAAGGGCTCGTTGCATCTGAGGGGAGAGGTCGATGCGTTTCGACGATCGGCTGAAGACGCCCCCACCCGCCGAAATCAGCGACGTGTCGTAGTCGCCCCAGCTGGACGTGGGCAACGCAAACAGACGGGTTCGTTCAGCGAAGCCGGTTGCCGCATCAGGCTCGGGGTCGATGAAGATGTGCCGGTGGTCGAAGGCGGCGACGAGGCGGAGATGCGACGACATCAACATCCCGTTGCCGAAGACGTCGCCGGACATGTCTCCGATGCCGACGGCAGTGAAGTCGTCCGAGTCGACGTCCACGCCGAGCTCGTGGAAGTGATGTTTCACCGACTGCCACGCCCCGCGTGCCGTGATGGCGAGGGCCTTGTGGTCGTATCCCGCCGACCCGCCCGATGCGAACGCATCACCGAGCCAGAAGTCGTATTCCTCGGCGATGCCGTTGGCGACGTCGGACAGTGCCGCCGTGCCCTTGTCGGCAGCCACGACGAGGTACGGATCCTGGTCGTCGTGAATCCGAACCTCAGGTGGCGGGACCACGGAACCGGCAACGAGATTGTCGGTCACGTCGAGCAGTCCACGGATGAAGACCTCGTACGCAGCGCGCGCGGCCGGACGGTGATCGCCGGCGCGGGGATGGCGCACGACGAATCCGCCCTTGGCTCCCGTGGGAACGATGATGGCGTTCTTCGTCATCTGCGCCTTCATCAGATCGAGGACCTCCGTCCGGTAGTCCTCGCGGCGGTCGGACCATCGCAAGCCGCCGCGAGCAACCATCCCCCCGCGGAGATGGATCCCTTCGACGTCTCGGTTGTACACGAAGATCTCGAACAGCGGCGTCGGGCGCGGCATGTTGGGAACGTCTCGAGACCGCAGCTTGAAGACGAGGCTGCGTCGCCCGTAGCGGTACGCATTCGTGCGCACCGTCGCCAGGATCAGCTGCATGAAGCCCCGCAGGATGCGATCCTCTTCCAAGGAATCGACAGCATCGATGGCCCGTTCCAGATCCACCCGCAGCACCGCCTCTTCCTGGTCGGTACCGCCGGGGCGGAACCGGGCACGGAACAACCCGATCAACAAGCGCGCCACCAGGGGATGCGCCGCGAGTGTGTCGTTGACGTAGGCGACCGTGTAGTGGGGTGCGACCCGGCTCCAGTACGTCCGGTAGGCACGAAGAACGCCAACGTGGCGGTAGTCGAGGCCGGCGTTCACGATGAGCCGGCTGAGTGAATCCGACTCGGCCTCGTCGTCCCACAGGGCTTCGATGAGGCCCACGATCCTCTCCCGGCATGCGTCGAGGTCCAGCGGCTCCTCCGCAGCGTTCAGCACACCGAAGTCATGAATCAAGATCTCGACGTTCTCTCCACATACGAGACGGGTCGGGACCTCCTCGACCACGTTGAGGCCAAGGTGCTCGAGCACGGGCATCATCTCCGACAACGTCAGCTTCTCCCCGCGGTGATAGAAGCTGAGCCGAGTGAGCTGCTCGCCGTCATCGTCTTCGTTCTGGAGCCCCACCAGCAAGCTGCGGTCGCCCTGCTCCAGCCGGGCCAGGGATTGGACGTCACCCACCGCAACATCGAGCGACGTCGCCGCCTTGTAATACTCGGGAAGGCGAGACCCCCAGTGCTCGGCGAGCGCACGGCCCCGATCAGGGCCTTCTGCCGCGGCGAGGGCGTCGCTCAAGCGATCGTCCCAAGTGCGGGTGAGCGCCACGACGTCGGCTTCCAACTCGGTGTAGGACGGCTCCGGCACCGACTCCTTCACCCAGACGGTGAAGTGGATGCGAGCCGTGTCGGATTCACCGAGGGCCAACCGGTAGTCGATGCCGGTCCCGTTGAACCGTTCCAGGATCAGCGCCTGCAGCTTGCGGCGCAGCGTTGCGTTGAACCGGTCCCTGGGCAGGGCCACCATGACCGACACGTTGCGTTGCAGGAGATCGCTGCGAACGAAGAGCTGCACGTGGCGGTGCTCTTCCAGGGTGAGAAGTCCCGTGATGCTGCGGGCGATCTCCTCCTTGGGTACCGAGAACAGTTCCTCTTTCGGGAAGCTGTCGAAGATCTGCACCACCGAGCGGAAGTCGTGGGAACCCTCGATCAGGTCCTCCTCGGTGACGATCCAGTCGAGCTTTCGTCGCAACACCGGGATCGTCGACGACGGCGTCATGTAGGCCTTGGCGGTGAAGAGCCCGATCAGTCGAGCCTCGCCTGCAAGCTGACCGTCGGGGCCCACGCGGCGGATGCCGATGTAGTCCATCCGAGCGCGTCGGTGCACTCGAGAGCTGCGATTCGTCTTGGACACGACCAGCAAGTGGCCACCCTCGTACCGCTTGCGGCGCCGCTCCGACAGGCTGGAGATCAGCGCAGGCGCGGCGAGGCCCGATGACGACTCGTCGGTGAGCACCCCGAGGCCCGAGCCGGGGACCACTTCGATGGCGAGCCCATCGGTCGTGTCGAACGCTCGGTACTCGCGGAAGCCGAGAAACACGAAGTTGTCGTCCTTCAGCCACCGCAAGAACGCCACGGCCTCGTCGACTTCCTCCTGGCTGTAGTGGTACGCCCCCTCCCGGGTGAGGTCGATCATGCGATCGATGCGTGACGTCATCGCCCCGAAGTCGCCCACCGAGCGTTTGAGGTCGAGGAGCACCGCTTCGACCCCGGCGACCAGCGCAGCTGCGTCATCGTCGGTGAGCTCACGATCCAGCTCGTAGTGCTGCACCGACTCCCGTCCCGTCGTCCCCCGGGCGCTGGCAACGGAGGTCAGTCGACCTTCAGCGTTGCGCTCGGTTCCGATCACGGGATGAACGACGCGACGAGTGCCGAGACCACGGGCCTTGATCTCCCCGAGCACGGACTCGACCAGGAATGGGGCGTCGTCGGTGCTCACTTCCAGCACCCATTCGGAGGCGCCGGATCGACTGTTGCGAGCCGACCGCACCCTCACCGAATGCGGGTCGAACCCACGGGCGTCGACGAAGTCGAGCAGCGACTCGATGTGGCCCGCAAGCGTCTCGAGATCTATTTGCCCTGGCTCGCCGAGGTCGGCCCTCCGCAACATCAGCCGGCCGAACTCGATGAGAAGCGCCGCGGCGTCGGCAGAGTGCTGCGCACCGAAGTGCGCACTCAGCTCATCGAGGAGCTGTGCATGGCCGGCCGACAGTCCCACGGCAGCCACGCTACACCCGACCATCGCCAGCTCCTAGGAGGGTGCTGGAGAAAGCAGCGGACGCGGTGCGGCACAAGCCGTGAAACCCGACGCAGCAATCGCCGCCGTCGCACAACCGCGGCGCCGCCGTGGCACACTCGGCACATGGATGTTGCGCACGCGTTCCGGCTGCAAGCGGATGCGTGCGAAAAGATGCGATCCGACCTCTACGCCCGGCTGCTGAAGGTCGCTGCTGCGGACCTCGAAGGCGAGGGGCCCGTATTCCGGGTCGTGGATCACTGGGACCGCAATCCGATGGACGACGCCGTACCGCTGCGGCTGCTCGGCGGCGTTCACCGCATCGTGCTCAGTGGACGGGCCCCCGAGCTCGCTCGGCACTATCCATCCGTCGGCGGCAGCCCGGAGTGGCCTGCGTGCGGACACGATTTCCTCTCGACGGTCGCAGACCACGTTCCGGAGCTGCGGATCGGCATGCTCCATCCACCGCAGACCAACGAGGTCGGGCGCTCCGGGGTGCTCGTCGGCGGACTCCTCGAGGCGTCGCGGCTGACCGGCGGGATGCCGATTCGGCTCCTCGAATACGGTGCCTCCGGCGGGCTGAACTTGCGACTCGACCACTACCGGTACGAGTTCGACGTCGCCGCGTGGGGGGATCCTGACAGCCCCTTTGTGATCGAGACGCCTTGGCGAGGTGCCTCACCCGAAGTCGATCGGATGCTTGACATCACCGATCGCCGCGGCTGCGACGCCGCCCCGCTCGATGTGACCGACGACCTGCACGCGAGGCGGCTGGAATCCTTCGTTTGGCCCGACCAGACAGATCGTCTCCAGCGCACACGCAGCGCCATTCGCATCGTGCGGGAGCATCCCGTCACCATCGACACGGCGAGCGCGGACCACTGGCTCGCCGAGCACCTCGCAGCGCCCGCTTCCGGCCAGGTGACGGTCGTGATGCATTCCGCCGTGACCCAGTATCTCGACAAAACGGTGAGGGCCCGCATGGAGAGCGTGCTGGCGCGACAGGGACGTCACGCCGATCGAAGAGCACCACTCGTCCGGCTGAGCCTCGAACCGGGACAGAAGTACTTCGCCCTCCGCCTGAGGATCTGGCCCGGCAACATCGACGTGATCCTGGCCGACGCGCACCCGCATGGGGCATGGGCCAACTGGTTCATCGGAACTGGCTCCCCATGAGCGATCCGACGATCCGGACTGCCACCGCTGCAGACCTGCCGTCGCTGAAGCGTGCGCTCTATCTCGCCGCAGTGTGGCGAGGGGAACGGTCTGGGTGGAGCCAGGACCGCGTTCTCGAACATGACTACTTCTCGAAGTATTGGCGTGGCTGGGGACGACCCGGCGACATCGGCGTCGTTGCGGAGGTCGCATCCGCCGTCGTGGGGGCTGCCTACGCTCGGCACTTCACGCGCGACGATCACGGCTACGGGTTCGTCGACGAGGACACGCCGGAGATCACCATCGGTGTGGAGCCAGAGCAGCGCGGCCGTGGTGTCGGCACGGCACTTCTGGCGGCCCTCGCTACCGCTGCTCGGCGGGCGGGCGTGCCCGCTCTCAGCCTCAGCACGGAGACCGACAATCCCGCCAGACACCTCTACGCCCGCGCCGGCTACGAGGTGATCGAGGAGTCGACCGATGCGCTCGTCATGATCCTCAGGTTGTGATCGTCGGCCTGGGCACAACCTTGACGGATTCGGGCGGCGATGACATAGTAATTCCCGGCTGCTGAACCGATCTGGCGCGGCAGCCGTTCGTTTGAGTGACCGGAGATCCGGTCGAGTTGAAGAGAGGAGGGTCGAAGATGCTGTACAGCCCCACAAAGGTTCGCGTCAACGCCCCGTCCTCGGTTCCGATGGTTCGGTAGCGCACCTGGCGCTCCCATCGCCCGGCGGCTGATCCCGTCATTCTTCGACCGTCCGCTCTGGAGGCTGCCCTGCCTCCGCCACTGAGAGAGTCTCATGATCCCGGTACGTGCCTACTTCCGATTGCTCGTCGACTATCTGCGCCCGATGCGGGGCCGGGTGGCGCTGCTGTCTGCCGTGTTGCTCACGTCGATCGGCTTGCAACTGCTGAACCCGCAGATCGTGCGGGTCTTCCTCGACCGCGTCACCGAAGGCGCCGGCCAGGAGGAGCTGATCCCGCTTGCGCTGTGGTTCATGGGCATCGCGGTCGTCCACCAGGTGCTCACGGTGTACAGCACGTACCTGGCCGAGGACATCGGCTGGACGGCGACCAACGAGATGCGGGCGCGTCTCGCCAACCATCTCCTCCACCTGGACATGGGATTCCACAAGTCGACGACGCCGGGCGAGCTCATCGAGCGCATCGACGGCGACGTGACGGCGCTATCGAACTTCTTCTCCGCCTTCATGATCCGGGTGGTCGGCAACGGCGTGCTGCTGACGGGCGTCCTGGTGCTCTTGTGGCGCGAGAACGTCTGGGTGGGTCTCGGCCTGACCGTGTTCTCGCTGCTCGCGCTCGCTGTGATGGTGCGGCTGCAGATCGTGGCCGTGCCCTGGTGGAAGGACGTGCGGGGCACGAGCGCCGAGCTCATGGGGTTCATCGGCGAACAACTCTCCGGCACCGAGGACATCCGCGCCAACGGGGGTGAGCGCTACATGATGTGGCGCTTCACCGAGATCCTGCGCGGCTGGCTCCCGCAGCAGGTGCGGGGGCGGATGGGCTTCGCCTTGATGTGGACCACCGGCATCGGCGTCTACATCTTTGGCACGGTGCTGGTGTTCTGGCTGGGTTCGTTGCTCTACGGCGCCGGGACCCTGACGCTCGGATCGGTCTACCTGATCTTCTACTACAGCGAGATGTCACGGCACCCGATGGAGCAGATCCGTTCGCAGATGGAGGACTTCCAGAAGGCCGGCGCAGGCATCGAACGGGTGCAGAGCCTCTTCGATCGAACCTCGGCGCTGACCTGGAACGGCGAGCACCACTTGCCGGCGGGGGCGCTGCGAGTGACGTTCGATGGCGTGGAGTTCTCGTACGACGACGTCGCCGGCAACGACCGGGTGCTCCACGGAGTGTCGTTCGACCTCGCCCCGGGCCGCGTGATGGGCGTGCTCGGCCGATCCGGCTCGGGCAAAACGACGCTGGCGCGACTCCTCACCAGGCTGTACGACCCCCAGCACGGCAGGATCATGCTGGGCGGTGTAGACGCCCATGATGTCGACCCGGAGGAGCTCCGGCGGAGGGTCGGCATGGTCACCCAGGACGTCCAGCTGTTCCGTGCCCCGGTGCGCGACAACCTGACCTTCTTCGACGGGAACGGTCATGGCGATGCACCGCTCCTGGAGGTCATCGAGCGCCTCGGCCTGAGCGAGTGGCTGGCGGCGCTCGACGACGGGCTCGACACCGAGCTCGAGTCGGGAGGCGGCGGACTCTCCGCCGGTCAGGCACAGTTGCTGGCGTTCACGCGCATCTTCCTGCGCGACCCGGGCGTGGTCATTCTCGACGAGGCGTCGTCGCGCCTCGACCCCGCCACCGAGGTGCTCATCGAGCGAGCGGTCGACCGGCTGCTCGACGGGCGCACGGGGATCATCATCGCCCATCGGTTGGCGACGGTGAACCGCGCCGACGACATCCTGATCATGGAGGACGGACGTGTTGTCGAGTACGGCGAGCGCCAGCAGCTCGCCGCGGATCCCAACTCGCGCCTCTCGCATCTGCTCAAGACCGGGATCGAGGAGGTGCTGGCATGACCAGCCAAGACATCCGAGTGCCCTCGTTGACGCTGATGGGCCAGCTCATCCGCTCGGCGCCATGGCGGTACACGGCCAACATCCTGCTGTGGACGTCGATCTGGGTGATGCCGATCGTCCCGGCGCTGATCACGCGCGAGTTCTTCAACCGCCTCGAAGCCGAGCCCGGCTTCAACGTGACAACCCTCGTGGCTGCTTTGATCGCCTACGGGCTGGCACGGGTGATGATCGTCGCCGTCGGGATGCTGAACGACATCCACTTTGCGTTCCGCATCAGCAGCCTCATGCGCCGCAACATGCTCGAAGCGGTGTACGACCAGCCGGGCGCCCAGGCGATCCACGAGTCGCCCGGGGAGATGATCAGCCGGTTCCGCGAAGATGTCGAGCACGTCGAGGAGGCCGTGTCGTGGACGGTCGACATGTCCGGCACCGTCGTGTTTGCGGTCGTCGCCGCCATCGTCATGCTGTCGATCGACAGCACGATGACGATGCTCGTGTTCGCCCCGCTCCTGGTCATCGTGATCGTGGCCGAGCGACTCGGCGGGCGGATCCGGAGGTATCGCACGGAGGCACGTGAGGCCACCGGGCGGATCACCGGCATGCTCGGCGAGACGTTCGGCTCGGTACAGTCGATCAAAGTCGCCGGGGCCGAGCAGAGCACGTTGACGGAGTTCCGCCGGCTCAACGACGCCCGCCGGAAGGTCATGGTGCGAGACCGGGTGCTGACGACGGCACTGGAGTCGGTGTTCTGGAACCTGCTCAACATCGGGCTCGGGCTCATCCTGATCGTTGCGTCGACATCGATGACGAACGGCGAGCTCGGACTCGGCGACTTCGCCCTGTTCGTGTTCTTCCTCGACTACGTCACCGACGCCGGCTTCTTCGTCGGGATCTTCGTGGCGCGGGTGCGCCAGGCGGGGGTCTCGTTCGCCCGGATGATCGGCGTCATGGGCGACGTCGAACCCCAGGCCTTGACCCAACTGCGTGATCTCGAGCTGACGGGCGACCATCCCCGGCCGGTGCCCCAGGCCCTGGCGCAGGACGAGCACTTCCGTGCGCTCCGCGTGCGCGGGCTCAGCTTTCGTTATCCGGGAACCGACGCCGGAATCGAAGACATCGACCTCGACGTCGCGGCCGGGAGCTTCGTCGTCGTGACCGG
>DATHZQ010000012.1:0-15245 GCA_035458525.1 Acidimicrobiia bacterium | reverse complement strand
AGCGGTCTAAGCGAAGACTGTCTCACCACGTTTCGAACTACAGTATGGGAAGATAACGGACGTCACCGCGGTGGCGCGGCCGGCGGCCGACCGGGCCGGTGCGTACGGACTCGATCCCATCGTGATCGACGGTAACGACGTCGACGTCGTGTACGGAACCGCAACTGCCGTGCTCGAACGAGCTCGCCGCGGCGAGGGACCCTCCCTCGTAGAAGCGCTCACGTATCGGTCTGGCGGGCATTCGCGGGCGGATCCGGGCAAGTATCGCCCCGCCGATGAGGTCGCAGCCTGGGCGGAGCACGACCCGATCATCGTCTACCACCAGCGCCTGCTGGCACGCGGGTTCCCCGAGGTCGAGCTCACGTCGATCTCGAACGAGGTGGCAGGCCACGTCGACGCAGCGACCGACGCAGCCAAGGCCGGGCCATTTCCCGAGATGGATGCGATCTTCACCGAGGTGTGGGCGGACGGAGGCTGGTCATGGCGGAATTGAGCTATCGCGACGCCGTGGCCTACGGAATCGCCCAGGAGATGCGCCGCGACCCCCGCCTGGTGTTCCTCGGGGAGGACGTCGCCGCTGCAGGTGGGGTCTTCAAGACCACGGTTGGGCTCCTCGACGAGTTCGGGCCGGACCGGGTTCGCGACACGCCCATATCCGAACAGGCGATACTCGGCGCCGCAGCCGGGGCGGCGATGACGGGCATTCCGGTCATCGCCGAGATCATGTTCAGCGACTTCCTCGCCGTGTGCTGGGACATCGTGGCCAACGAGATCGCCAAGGTCCGCTACATGTCGGACGGGCAGGTGAGCGTTCCCATGGTCATCCGCACCGCCAACGGCGCAGGCTCCCGGTTCGGCGCCCAGCACTCCCAGAGCGTCGAGAACTGGTGCATGATGATCCCCGGCCTGAAGGTGGTCGCTCCCTCCAACCCCGTCGACGTCATCGGACTGCTGGCAGCATCGGTGCGTGACCCGGACCCGGTGGTCTTCTTCGAGCACAAATCGCTGATGGCGAACAAGGCCGAGGTGCCGCCCGGCGAGATCGTCGAGGAGCTCGGCAAGGCGCGTATCGTCCGCCACGGCTCGGATGTGACGATCGTGGCCCTTGCGCTGATGGTGCCACGGGCTCTTGCCGCCGCCGAACAGCTTGCCTCGGAGGGGATCTCTGCGGAGGTCATCGACGTCCGGTCGTTGGTCCCGCTCGACACGCAGACGCTTCTCGGATCGGTCGCGCGCACCGGACGGCTGTTCACCGTCGAGGAAAATCCCCGGCTGTGTGGCTGGGGAGCGGAGATCGCATCGCTCGTGGCCGACGAGGCGTACTGGAGCCTGGACGGACCCGTCGTGAGGATCACGACGCCGCACGTTCCGCTGCCGGCGGCCGACGCCCTCGAAGACGCGACGATCCCTTCCGTACCCCGCATCGTGGACACCATCCGGCACCGGATGGGATGAGTCCAGCCGCCCGCTCGTGATGCAACGTCCGTCAGCCCTGCCATCAACATCCCGCCGCCCGGAGGATGAGGCACTCATCACGGGCCGTGGGACGTTCACCGCAGACCTCGTCACCGCCGACACACTCCACGCCTGGTTCGTGCGCAGCCCGTTCCCGTGTGGCGAGATCTCGGAGATCGACTGCTCGCCGGCCCGCTCGGCACCCGGCGTCGTCGCCGTGTTCACCGCAAACGACCTCACGCTGGCCGACCAGCCCGTGCCCCCGGTCGGAGGGACGACCGTCAACGGCATGGACCGTCCCATGCTCGCCCGCTCTCGGGTGACGCATGTCGGGGAACCCCTTGCCGTCGTCATCGCCGACCACCCCTCGCGTGCAGAGGAGGCGGCGGGAATGGTGCTCGCCGACATCGAATTGGCCGAGCCGGTCCTGTCCGTCGAGGACGCCCTGTCAGGTCAGGCGAAAGTGCACCCCGGCGCGGATTCCAACGTGGCCTTTCACGAGCGCATCATCGCCGGCCCTGCGCCGCCAGAGGTGGATCTGGTCGAGGTATCGGTAGCTGTAGAGCACCCGCGGCTCGCCCCTTCGCCAATCGAACCCTTGGCGATCGTCGCCCGACCCGGCGGCGGTGGTATCCACCTCCACGTCGGTGTGCAGTCGCCCCATCAGGTGCAACGGGAAGTCGCCGCAACGGTTGGCCTGGACGCGAGTGTCGTGCGGGTAACGGTGCCCGAGGTGGGGGGTGCGTTCGGGATGAAGCGCTTCTACCCCGAGTACGCCATTGTGGCTGCTGCCGCCCTCTACCTCGACCGCGAGGTGGCATGGGTGCAGACCCGGCGGGACCTGTTCCTCGCCGGCACGCAAGGGCGCGGGCAACACCACCGAGTCATCCTGCGCGCCGACGCGGAAGGACGGATCCACGAGGCGCGGATCAAGCTCATCACTGACGTCGGCGCCTACCCCCACCGCGGCATCCAGATCGGTCTGTTCTCCCGGCTGGTGAGCACCGGCCTGTACGCGATTCCCCGCGTGGACTTCGAGTTGACGAGCGTGGTGACGAACCTGCCACCGACGGCTCCGTACCGAGGCGCCGGACGTCCGGAGGCCGCCCTTGCCATCGAACGCGCCATCACCGCACTCGCCCACCGAATCGACCTCGACCCGGCTGAGCTGCGACGCCGCAACCTCATCAACCGGCTCCCGCACGTGACGGCCACCGGCGCTCGCCACGATTCGGGCGACTATCAGGCGGCTCTGGATCGCGCCCTGGATTTGATCGACTACGACGGGGCTCGGCTGGAGCAAGCTGAGCGCCGCAGACGCGGCAGCCGGCCTCTCGGCGTCGGCATCGGAGCATTCGTGGAACGCGCCGGTGGTGCCCCCGACTCGTGGGAGTATGGATCGGTTGCGATTGCCGACGACGGTGCGGTCGTCGTCCGCACCGGATCGACTTCGGCAGGACAGGGCCAGGCCACCGTGTGGCGGCGCCTCGCTGCGGAGGTCTTCGACGCCGAGCTCGAATCGGTTGTGCTCGTCAGCGGCGACACCGCCGCGGTGCCCGACTCCGTTGGCAGCTTCGCCAGCCGCTCAGCACAGGTCGGGGCCTCCGCCGTGTGGCGTTGCGCCGAGACGGTGCGGCGTGCGGCGGCCTCGGTCGCGGCCGACCTGCTGGAAGCCGATCCAGCCGACATCGTGACAGCCCGCAGTGGATTCCACGTTGCCGGCGTCCCGGACTCCCACGTCACTCTCGCCGAGATCGCTGCCACCGCCAACGAACACGCCATCAGCCTGGCCGCCGAAGAGCGCTATTCGCCGGGGGCCCAGACCTTCCCCTATGGCGTCCACGTCGCCGTCGTCGAGGTGGACGTGGATACGGGGCGGGTCGTGCCGGTGCGGCTGGTGGCAGTCGATGACGTCGGCGTCGTGCTCGACGCAAACGCCGTCACGGGTCAGGTGCACGGCTCGGTCATGCAGGGCCTCGGTGCCGCACTCAGCGAACGAATGCAGTTTGACGAGTTCGGCCAGCCCCTGACGACGACCTTCATGGACTACCTGATCCCCTCGTTCGCCCTCGACGTGCCGTTGATCGTGGATCACTTGTCCCATCCAGCGCCTTCCAACCCGCTGGGCGTCAAAGGAGCAGGAGAAGGGGGATGCATCGGCATGCCGCCTGCCATCCTCAACGCAACCCTGGATGCCCTGGCACCGTACGGCGTCACCGAGCTGCAGATCCCGCTCACGCCGAACCGAGTCTGGGAAGCGCTGCGAGGCGCGTCGCCGAGCCAAACGGCGTGAGCGGCGTCGTAGCCGCGCTGATCGCCGGGATCGGGTTCGGGGTGTTCCAAGCGGTCAACCGCCGCGCCAACCAGTTGATCGATGCGTACCGCGGCACCTTCGGACTGCTCCTCATCGCCGTGGTCGTGCTGGCGACTGCCACTGTGACCACGCAGGATCTCGATACGGTGGTCACGGCGCCGGCGTGGTCGTTCGTCGCGTTCGCCACTGCAGGCATCGTCCACTTCTTCTTCGGCTGGACGTTCCTCGGGCTCAGCCAACAGCGGATCGGCGCCTCCCGGACGGGGGTGGCGATCGCAGCGACGCCCCTGATCGGAAGCGTGCTCGCCGCCATCTTCCTCGACGAGCCCCTGTCGGCGCTCACGGTCGTGGGCGTCTCGGCCGTGGTCCTCGGCGTGGCGTTGATCGCCACCAGGTCCCCCGGCCAGGGCACGTGGCGGACGGGGGTACCGTGGTTTGCGCTCGGATCGGCGCTGTCGTGGGGCAGCAGCCCACTCTTCATTCGATGGGGACTGTCGGGGCTCCCGATTCCCCTGTTCGGCGTCACCGTCGGGCTTGCCGCAGCGGCCGCGCTCTATGCCGTCGTGCTCGGACTCCGGCTCCCCACGGTCGGAGGCCGCTCACCCCGCCGAGCCGCACCCTGGATCGGGTTGGGCGCAGTCATCGTCGGCGTGGCCATCACGTCGCAGTGGATCGCCTTCGACCTGATCGAGATCAGCGTTGCCATCACCCTGATGCAGATCTCGACACCGGTGGTCGTCTTCGTGGCGCCCATCATCGTGGGCACGGACATGGAACGAATCACGCTGCGGCTCGTCGCCGGGATGGTCGCCGTCGTCGGCGGATCGATCCTGGTCGTGCTCACGGCTGGAGCTTGAGGTGCGCTGCTGCAGGCCATCGAGCGGGCTTCCTACAATCGATTGCAGCGGCGCGGATGGTGCGCCGAAGATGGAGGGGAAGACGGCGTGACCGACTGGGACGTGATCGTTGCAGGCGCCGGCCACAACAGTCTCGTATCCGCCGCCTACCTGGCGAAGGCCGGGTTCCGGGTTCTGGTCCTGGAAGCCGAGGCGCGAATCGGCGGCGACGCTGCGACCGATGAGCTCACGCTTCCCGGCTACCTCCACGACACCTGCTCGACCGCACACACCCTGCTGCAGTCAAGCCCGACACTGGCTCGCGACGAGCTGCGGCTCGGCGACTTCGGCCTGGAGTACATCCGCCCAGACCCCGTGGTCCACGTGCCTTTTCCCGATGGAAGCGCCCTCACCATGTGGCGGGACATGGATCGAACGGCCGCGGAGTTCGCCAAGTACTCCGCAAGTGATGCTGCGAGTTACCGGGCGATGCTGGAGGCCTACGGGGCGGCGGCTCCCGCATTCACCGGATGGCGCTACACACCCATCGGCCGTGGCCCGAGTCTCGACGAACGGCTAGCCGACGTTCCCGGCGGCCACCGCTGGCGGCGGATCCGCCACCTGGCGGCGGCCGACATCATCATGCAGCACTTCGAAGATTGGCGCAGCCGAGCCTTCATGCTGTGGATGGCGCTGATGACCATGCAGCCACCGCAGCGGGCGGGCACCGGGCGCTTGGCCTATGCGCTGGCCTACGGGAGACAGCGCCACTCGTGGGTGGTCCCCAAAGGAGGCTCGCAAGCCTTGCCTGCGGCGCTCGGGCGGCTCATCGAGGCACACGGCGGCACCATCCTGACCGGCAAACGAGTGTCGGGGCTGCTCATCGAGGACGATCGCTGCACGGGTGTCGAGACCGCAGACGGCGAGCGCTACCTCGCCGGGCGTGCCGTGCTCTCAACAATTCACATCAAACACCTCGTCAACATGGCGCCGGCTGAGACGTGGGGAGAGCCCTTCGTCGACGGCGTCGCCTCGTGGCGAGCGGGAATCTCGATGTGCGCTGCCCACTACGCCACCACCGAACCCCCACGGTTCGACGACGGCCTTGCGCCGCTGGCCGCAGGTACCCCGACGTCTGCCGAGCGAATCCTGCGCGTCGCCGAGGATTTCGAGCGCGGCGAGGTCGTCCTCGACGACCCGGTGCTCCTCGTGCTGTGCCCGACGGTGGTCGATGCGTCCCGTGCTCCCGATGGACACCACACGCTGAAGGTCGTCGGTATCCAACCGTACGAGCTGGAGGCGGGGCCGGAGCGGTGGGACGACCTGATGCCGCAGGTTGCCGCCGCCAATCTCGATCATCTCCGCGGGTTCGCCCCGAACCTCACCGAGGACGTCATCCTGGCGACCACCCTCAAGAGCCCACTCGATCTGGAGCGCATGAACGCCCACAACTGGCACGGGTCGTGTCATGGGGGGGACATGAGCCCTGACCAGAGCGGCGAGCTGCGTCCGGCGCCAGGATGGGCCGATCACCGCACGCCGATTCCGGGGCTCTACCAGACCGGGGCCACGACACATCCTGGCGGTTCGGTCTCTGCGGGTCCCGGCCGCAACGCCGCCATAGAACTGCTGGCCGATCTCGGCTCGAGCATCGACGCCGCGATCGCACCCGACCACCCGACAACGCTCGTGTACCACTGAGGAGAACGACGTGACCACACCCCTTGACCCCGAGCACATCGTCGTCACGGAATCCGTAGCCGGTTCCGACGTCCCCGTGGAGCTGATGTACGTCGAAGTCTGGGACGGACTCTACGCACCGATCGGGGTCCGCAAGCCTGCGGGCGAGGGGCCATACCCGATCGTGCTCCTCGCCTCCGGGAACGGCGGCGGGGGCATGGCGTGGGTGCGAGACGCCGTCGCCAACCGCGGCTACATCATGGAGGCCTTGCTCGCAGCCGGATTCGCTTGCGCCTGGCTGCGGTACCGGTCTGAGGTCGAGTTGGGCTATCACGAAGGCGGCAGGTTGGTCCGCGACATCCGCCAGGGGCGCGACCTGTTCAATCGCTCGCCGCTCGAGTACGAGGACGAGATCGCCATCATCGAGCACCTGAAAGCCCTGCCGTGGGTCGACGCCGACCGTGTCGGCCTGATCGGGATGAGCCACGGCGGCGAGATGGTGCTGAAGATCACCTCGGAATACCAAGGAGTGGCTGCCGCCGTCGCCAGCGAACCGGCCGCACACGAGTTCCTGGCGCTGACTCCCGATGACACCGCGTTCGTGAGTGAGGAGACGCAGCTGCGCAACATCGAAAGCATGCAGATGAGCGACGTCGACAAGGTCAGGGCACGCATCGACGAGCCGGTCGCCCGAGCGCGCATCGCCACCATCGACACGCCCATCCTCGTGATGGGCCGAGAGGACGATCATCTGCAGGGGATCTTTCGGACGTCCTACGACCTCCTCGCCGAGATGGGCAAAGACGTCGAATGGGTTTCCTACGACCACCCGATCCACGGCTATGTCTATCCGGTGCGCGGCGCCGACGGGGAGTACGAGGTCGATGACGTGCAACGCAGCGCCATCTCCGCGATGGTCGGCTTTGTCTCCAAGCACTTCTGAGCCGAACCGGCTTCTTGCGTAGCTGACGCCAACATGCCGCAGTGAGCTACGCCAGTTCATGGAGCGCGCCGATCCGGCGCGATAGACGCGCACCCTTGAAGCGCCCTATCCGGCAGTTTGGAGCAGGAAGCTGGCAGGCTCGGTGGTACGCATGGAGATCCCTCTTCAGCTCTGGACTCGATGCAATCACGGTCCGAGCGGAGTCCTGCGCCAGAAGACGGTCGAGCAACTGAGCAAGAAACCCACTCGATGGAAGCCGTTCGGCGTGGTCCCGGCGTGCGTTCGCTCTCGCCCAAGTGTGCCGTGATCTCGACCGTGTTCGTCAGAGGGCCAGGTGGAGACGCAGGGCATCGTCGATCGCGAGCATGAGCGCCGGCGGCACGGCGCCGATCTTGTGCGAGACGCGTTCCACCGAGATCGAGCGGACCTGCTCGGCTTGGGCTTTGGAGTCACGGTCGAGGCCCGTGTCGTCTGCGGCGAGCAGCACTTGAAACGGGTACACCCGATCAACACTGGTCGTCACTGGGACCACGGTGATCACCCCACGCCCCAGCCGAGCGGCGGTCGTGTTGGCACCGTCATTGGACACGAGCACGGCCGGGCGTCGCTTGCCGGCTTCACCCCGGCGTGCCGGATCGAGCTCCACCAGTCGGATCTCGCCGCGCAGCATCAGCCTGTTGCCAGTCCGTCGCCTACGACCCCATCCCAGGCCTCGGCATCGCCAAATGCGTACCATTCCTTCCACGCATCGGCATAGTCGCCGCCCAGTTCGGAGGCGCGCAGCAGTCGCACGGCCTTGTGGACCACGGCGGACCTGGACTCGTAGCCCTCGGTTCGGGCGTACTGGTCGAGGAACTCGACATCTTCGTCTGGGAGACTCACACTTAGCTTCATACCGGCATGCTACTTATGGTAGGCGGGGTCTGCTACCGCCCTGCGCAAATCACTCACGCTGCAAAGCGATATCGCGCAGCCACCTGCGTCCGAGACCCGGTAGTTCTCCGCGCGGAACGTGCCGGCGCGCGGAACGCTTTGCGCAGACGTAGCGCATCGTCGTTCTTGGGTCGGCGGGCGTTGCGGCCTCCTGCAGGTCACGGAGACCAACGCGATCTTGCCGCCCTTGCGGTGATGGTGAAGATCCGGTGCCCGCGTTCCAGCCAGCGCCTGCCGCGTCATCGATACTCGAGGTACGCCTCGCCGAATCGGAGCCCCAGATAGGACTCCTTGCGGCGCACTCGCCGGTCGGCGATGAGGAGCTCGGCTGCGGTGAAGCCCAGCAGCCAAGCCGAGTTGCAAGCGACGGCGGCACCGAGGAATGCGACCATCAAGCCGGAGCAGGTCGGGTTCCGGCTGAAGCGATACGGCCCATCGTCAACCCGCGCGGTAGGCGCACTGGCCGGGGCCGGCGTCGGCGTGCCGCCTGCTCATGGTCCGGCGTCCCCACATCCACGAAGTTGTTCCGGTGATCGCCAGCAGGCCGCCAGGGAGGACTGGCTGCGCCCTCGGCGGGAAGAACCGAACCGGCTCAAGAATCGTGAGCGCAGCCGCGGTTGCCAGCAGGATCGAATGAACGAGGTTTGGGGCCTCGAACCCTGGTCCGGCTCCGGTGCCTTTCACCGTGGCACCCGGGCTCGCTCATGCCGCTGCGACTGGTGTACCCGCAGTTTCCTTGCATCGATAAGTCGCGCGGTCCCGACACGTGCATCCTTCGATGCACCCGCATCGCAGCGCACGGCGGCAGGCCTTCCGAACCAGGACCGCTGCGGCCAGGAAGAGCAACACGATGATCGATCTGCGCATCAACCACCTCCCGCTGATTCGCCGCTCGCGGTTGATCGGATCCAAGACGCACGCCCAAGGTACGGGATCAGGGAGATATCGTGATAGTGCCCAACGACCCAGAGCCCTCAACCGAGCCTCGACGACCGCATGCAACTGCGGCAGGGGTGAACTGTCCGGTGTCACTGGTCGCCGTCCTGGTCCCACTCGGTCAGGTGGCGCTTCCAGTCGGCCTGCGTGACAACGCGGCAGCCGTCCGATTCGAACAGCCCGGACCAGGCGCCACAGTCGCCGTTGAAACGGAACTCGACGCTGACCACCTCGGGATGCTGGAACACGTTGCGGTGCAGCTCGGCTTGGAAGAAGATCATGCCGGTGGAGGTGTTCATGTTGTTGACGATGATCGCGTCGTTGAAGTCCACAACAAGGTGCTCGTCGATCAACGTCACGCCGTTCAGGGCATTGGCGGTAGCGGCGTCGAAAGCCGAGACGAAACCGGCGATCCGTTCATCGAGGGTGGGACCGGCCAGCAGCGCCCGCAGCGTCCACTCGATCCGATCAACCGCTTGGTCGGACTCGGGAACGATCCGGGGAACGCCGATCCCCGGCGTCGGCACGGTGACGTCACCGCCGCACTCGTAGAAGACGCTGATGATGGTTTGCCCATCATCGGGAGCAATGGGATCAGGCGGGTTACAGGTCGGAGTGATTAGCAGGTCCACCGTGACGACACTGCCCTCGTCTACCTCGACTCCGGGAGCTGGCTCCTGGGCGAACACGATTGCCGAGTCGATGGGATGCGACAGCGCCAGGATGTCCAGACCTGTATCGGCCAGAATGGCTTCAGCCTCCCCAAGGGTCACTCCCGAAAGATCGGGAACCGACACGAGTTCTGGGGCCACGACCGGCGGAAGGGTCGTCGTGGTGTTGGGTGCTGCGGTAGTCGTTGACGGGGGCAGCGTCGTGGCGTCGGCGACATCGTCCTGATCAGCCGCCCCGCACGCAGCCAGAACGACGACCGCCACCAGAAGCAGCGGGACTCTGACGGGGAGCATGGGGTTCCTCCTTCACATCCGCTACGGGTTCGACGATCAGACCCTGGCTGCCGGTTCCTCGAACCCACCTCCACACGACGCGGCCACCGCGTGAATCGAGACCACAGGTGCGGAACCACGCCTGCGCCACCCCTGGCGCCCACCACCTGACCTGACCTCGGAGGGGCATTGACGAGACGCTCCCATCGCACGACGCGATGCGGCGCCGGTTCGGCGGCGCCGTGCACAGGGGGATCGACCAGCAGCGCTCTCGAGTCGGCGCGTGTCGGGTCCGCAAAACCGTTCCGCAACGGACTGTTCGATCGTCGGCCTCGAGGAAAGAGACTCGGATGATCCGTGGGGTTCGCCTGGCAAGCATCGAATGTCGCGAGTTTCTGCGAGGAGGTCCTCGACGCTGTTGGCAACGTTCAGGTCGCGTCTCATTGGTCGCACCCTCGAGAGCTCAATCTGGCCGGTGTGCGGCTGTGGGCACTGGTGGCGGCGATGATTCGGTTGGCGGCGTACACACCGGTGAGGTAGGCGTCTTCGAGGCCGACGATGTTGTGGTCGCCGACCAGGTGGAGGTTTGGGCCTTGTTCGGCCTCGATGAGGTTGCTGCCTAGCACGTGGAATGCTGGCTTCCAATGTTTGCCGTCGAGGGCTTCCCAGTTGGAGAAGTAGCGGTCGAGGTCGGGATCGACCTGTCGCGAGCTGAAGAGGACGGTGCCGCTCTCCTGGCGGGCGATGGCCAGGGTTGGGTCCGATTCGGGGAAGAGGTGGATGTCTGCTCCACGGTACGAATCGCGCAACCGCCCGACGACATGGAACATGGAGGCATCGACGGGCTGCTTGATGGCCGGCATGCCGAGGAGTTGCCTCGCAACATCACTCGGAGTGGCCATGACCACTCGCTCGGTGGTGAGGGTGCCGTTGGCCCGGGTCTCTATCTGGTACCCGCTTCTGTCACGGAGGAGTGCAGTCACCGTGTCCGTGACGATGGCGGTGGCGAAGCCGTCGACGAGTCGATCGAACCGGGGAGTGAACTCGTAGGTCGGGACCAGGGCGGGGAGGGCGCCGATGAGCAGCGTGAATGCAGTCACGCTGTGCAGCGACGCAAACGTTGTGCCGTGGAGTCCAGGTGCGAGGTACCAACGTGCCAGGTCGCCGATCTGGTGCTCTTCGATGAAGTCCGATGCTGATTGCTGGTAGAGGTTGAGCAGCGTTGCGTCGGAGCGTATCGCTTCCGATTGCCCGATCACGGCAGTGCGCTCTTTGAGTGTGTCGTAGTGGCGCCGGAACTGGACGAGGAGTCTGAGGAATCGGGTCGCTTGGGGTAGGTTGAGGAGGAGGCGTCGGTCCCAGTACGAGTAGGCGCTGTTGCGGTCGTGGCGCCGGATTGTCAGCCGGTCGATACGGCGTCCGAGGCGGACGTATCGGTTGACGTGGGTGTAGTCGGCGCGGACGTAGTAGGCGCCGAGATTGACCGCACCGTCACGAGACCGTTGGATCCGGCCTCCGACGTTCTCCGAGATCACCAGAAAGCGTCGCCCGGCGTCGTGGAGGCGCCGGGCGCATGCCAGGCCGGCGATACCGGCGCCGACGATGATGGTTTCCTGGGCCTTGCCGAGGGACGGGAACGTTGCTCGACCTGACGGCACTGGTTGCGACATCGCGTCCTCCTGCCCCCTCACGTGTCGGTGGCAGCAAAGGCTCCTTTCAGGATCACCGCGGCAATGGCGACCAGTGGGAGTGCAAACCAGATGGGGCTGGCCAACTCGCTCAATCCGATCGCAAGGAAGGCGGATCCCCAAAAGAGGGTCCAACCCCACTTCGACCGGTAGCGGGGCAGGGCGAAGCGGAAGAGTGTCTCGATCAGCATGATCACTCCGGCGCCGACCCAGAACACACCTGAGCCGTCCCACCAGTCGAAGTCGTCTCGGAAGCCGGTGTTGTGGGCCACGACAACGAGGGAGCCCCACAAGAACAGAGCGGCCCAACCGATGGCGTCGACCCGGTCGGTCTTCCACCAGTCGTCCCAGCCCTTCTCCCACGACTCGTCTTCCTGAGGGCGGTCTCTCGCTGGTGCGGTGGTTGGGTTCCGGCTATCGACCATGTCAGTTCTCCTTTGCTTCAACGGGTCCGGCAAACGTCCCTGGTATCGAATGAGTCACAGGAAGCGCTAGGCAGCTTCGGTGCCGCTTTGTCCTGGTTCTTGTTGGAGCGCTTCGAGGATGCGTTCGGTGTTGTCGCGGATGGCGGTGATGTTGAGGTACATCCACTTGGGCGGAAAGTCCTCGGGCGCCTCCTCGAACATGCGCTCTACGCGTGCGTTGAGCCTCGGGCCGGCGAAGCGCATGATCACGACCCCGGCCCCAACGATCATGGCGGTCCTGAGTAGCTTGTTTCCGAGTGCTTTCATGTGGGTTCCTTCCTCGTCGGTTGGTCGGCTAGGTCACTGGGGTCTTGGTGAGCGTCTTGGTCAGCTCGACATGCATGACACAACCTCCTTTCTCCTCGCTGGCGTGGTTCTTGGTCGGTGTGCATGGGCCTTCAGTGCATGCGGTGGTCGCATTGGAACAGCCAGTGACAGATGGGGATGACGTCGTGGAGCAGGCACGCCGCCAGGAAGAACAGGATCATCCCGGCGAGGATCCCGGCAACGAGTCTGGGGTGGGTGTCGATGGTGGTGGTCACTTTGGCTGCGAAGGCGGTCATGGCGCTGTCTCCTTACTTCTGGTCGTGATGTTGAGGGGCGCCCCCCGGCATGGGACAGCAGCAGCCGGCAAGGTCCTGCTGCGACGACGCTTCACGCTTGGACTGCCGCATGTGCTTCCAGCATCGACCATCCACCACAGGCTTGGGGGGGGGAGCTCAGCAGCGCTCTCACCGCCTTCTTCCTTTGCGCTGGTTGTGTGATTGGTCATTGCGTGCCTCGCTGCGGGGGATCGGGGTGGGTTTGATGGCCGAGATGTATGCGCTCCAGATCCGCCCGACGAGCGCGTCGGCGACCCGGTGCGATTCGGTGGGATCGTTGGTTGTGGCTGCGGCGAAGCCGCACAGGGTGTCCCGGTCGTAGACGTGACGGTTGCCGATCGTGACGTCGGTGAGGCCGGCGTTGCGGAGGCCGGTTGCGTAGGCGTCCTCGCTGATGGCTCCGCCGATGCACGAGTCGTACAACAGTCGGCTGTTCTGCACCCACTCGGGGAGGTCCTCGGCGATGATGTCGGCAACTCGCATCCGGCCACCCGGTTTCAGCACCCGGGCGATCTCGGCAAAGGCTCGGGGCTTGTCCGGGGACAGGTTGAGGACGCAGTTGGAGATCACCCAGTCGATGGAGGCTTCGGCCAGGGGAAGATCCTCGATGATTCCCTTGCGGACCTCGACGTTGCCGGCGCCGGCGGCGGCGATGTTGCCCCAGGCTCGTTGGATCATGGCGTCGGTCATGTCAACGCCGATGACCCGACCGGTCGGTTCCACCTTGGCCGCCGCCAAGAGCAGGTCGAGACCCGCACCACAGCCCAGGTCGGCGACGACGTCCCCGGGTGCGATGTCGCTGAAGTCGACCGGGCTTCCGCACCCAAAGGCGTTGATCACGGCGTCACCCGGTAGATCTCCAATCTCTGCGACGTCATATCCCGTGGCCTGCATCGCGACAATGGGTTGGTCACAGCAGCCCCGGCGTTGCGGGTTGGTGAGCCAGGACGCATAGGTTTCGGCCACCCGGCGCCGTAGCTCCTCACCGCTGTCTGTCATCGGTCACCTCCATACCTGTGAGGACGCAGCCGGTTCTGAAAGGACGCAAAACCACGTAGGGACGATCAGCCCTATCCCCCGTCGCTGGTTGGCCCACACGCTGGGACAAGGCGTACTGGAGCCCGACGTGGCAATGACCACCGATGACGTGTGGACCGGCTTCCGCAGCAGGCTGTACGGCTACGTCCGCGCCCGTTCCCGCAGCGACCAGGACGCCGAGGACATCCTTCAAGACGTTTTCGTCAAGGTTCACCAGCGCATCGGCACCCTCCGAGACGACGCTCATCTGTCCTCGTGGCTGTACCGGGTCACCCACAACACGATCATCGACCACTACCGGCGGAATCGGCCGGTGCCCACCGAGGCGCAACCGTCCGACGTAGCGGTGGAAGACGGCCCGGTCGCCGAGCAGCAGCTGGCGCCGTTCCTTCGGGAGCTCGTCAAAGACCTGCCGGAGGCGTACCGCGACGCGCTCACTCTCACGGGGCTCGAGGGGTTGACGCAGCAGGAAATGGGCCATCGCCTTGGTCTGTCCACCAGCGGGGCCAAGTCACGTGTTCAGCGCGGCCGGGCTCTGCTCCGGGAGCAGCTCCTCGAGTGCTGTCGAGTCGAACTGGACTGCCGAGGCCACGTGACCGACTACGAGCGACGCGCCTCGACGCCGTGGCCGAACGGATGCTCGTGCGCTCCGGACCGATAGCGAAGGTCCGCAAGCATGCTGCACACCATTGCTGAGATCGGGTTCGGCATCCTGTTCCTGGTCGGTGCGATCTTCAACGCGTCGTACACATCGACCCACGGAGACGAGTTCGACAGCAGCTTCGCCGCCGGAGCCTTCATGCCCGGAGCGCCGTCTCGAGTCGACCGACTGGCCCGCGCCGTCGAGGACTACGCCGCCATCACCGGTGCTCTCATTGGCCTGGGGATCAGGGTTCGTTCGGCTGGAAAGTCCCTCGACGACTCGCCCGCGGGCAGACTCGTAGAGAACCTCTTGGCCTCCGTAGCGCAGTGATGTCCGATCTGCTCGCACCACCGAGGGCATGAAGGAGGCGCTCCGGCGAGGAAAATGGGTCTGGGGAGCTCCCCTTGGATACCAGCGCGGCGACCCACTTGGCTCTTCGAGTCTGGTCCCTAACCCAGAGGTCGCCCCATTGATACGCCACGGCTTCGAGGCCATCGCCTCACGACGGCTGACGCAGGTCGAGGCACTCGACGAGTTGACCGACCTCGGGTTGGTAACCCGGCGCGGAAGACCCCTCAGCAGGCAAGCGTTCGGGGAACTGCTCAACAAGATCATCTACACCGGACGTACTGAACCGCCCTGGGTTCGGTAGAGACTCGGTCTATTGGTTTCCAACTCCGGTTGGGGTGGCCTGTTGGGCAGCGTAGAACGCTGCTTCGAACTCTGCGGGGGGTGTGTCGTCACAGTGGCTGTGGAGTCGGTCGGTGTT
>DATHZQ010000011.1:0-12548 GCA_035458525.1 Acidimicrobiia bacterium | reverse complement strand
GCGGCATCGTCGGACACCCCGGTAGACGACGAAGCCACCTCGATGTTCTCCGCTCCCGTCGTGCCTGATCCTTCTGGCGAAACACTGCGCCCCGAACCACCTCCGGCCGACGAGGCCGCATCGGTCGAGCCGGTGCGGCCCACGCCGGCCGAGGCCCCACCCGGGGAGCGTCCGGCTGCCCCAAACGCAGCGAATGCAGCCGGGTCGATCGACATGACGCCAGTGGACCCTGACGAACTGGGGATCATTCCAGTGGTCCAGGCGCAAGGGCCACCTGCGTACCTTCCCGAGCCCACCGAAGCCGGCGAGGCGGCGGTTGCCGGATCGGCTGCAGACGCGCCGGCGGCTCCCGCCGCACCGACCGCACCGGACACCTCGAAGCACTCGGCCTCGGACGAGATCGTCCCGGACGACCTGCCGCAATTCGTCGCTCCTGAGCCCGCAGCCGAGCGCCCTGAGCAGCTCGGTGCGATCCCCGTGATCCCGCCGCCGAGCGCAGCCGAGCCCACGCGGGCGACCGACGGAGGAGCACCCCCTCCACCGCCACCCGCCGCTGGGCAATCCGAGGCGATCCCCGGGCCCCCGCCGCCACCACCCGCCGCGCCACCACCGACCTCTGATCCGGTACCGCCGGCCGCCGGCAGTTCCGGATCGCCGCTCGATGGGCCAGCCGACTCCGCCGCGGTTGCCCCGCAGCCGCCAGCAACCCCTGCAGCCTCCGCATCAGCGGGCGGTGCAATCGATCCCGACGGCTTCATCAGCGACGTCTTCGCTGAGGACCTCGTGGACGGGCGGCCACCGCTCGCCTCGGACGACATGCTCGACGACGACGGTGCCTGGTCTGCGTTTGCGCTCGGCGGAGCCGCTGCGGCACGAGGCGCCGCCCCTCCGCCCACCCCGGACACCAGTGCCCCCGAACCACCGAGCCAACCCGCCCCACGTGTCACCCCCACCGAACCAGCGGCGCCGAGCCAACCGCCGACGGCACCGATGCCGGCCGCTCCGGCAGCTGCAGCCAGCGCGGCCGGCGAGTTCGGCGGCCAGCATCCGGACGAGTCGGACTTCTTCACCGCCCCGATGTCGAACGACTCCGGTGGAGGTCGAGCCAGGTCCGCCGTCGAGGCACCGCCGTCCCGAAGCCGCTGGTCGCAGACGGCGATCGTTGCAGCCATCGTGCTCGGAATCGTCGCCGCATGGTTTGTCATGCTCGCCGTGATCTCCCGCGACTCGGGCGATGAAGACCCGACCGCGGCAACGGACCCCGATGCCACCACCCCGGCCAGCACCGCAGCGCCCGAAACGACGATCGCTTCGACGACCTCGGCACCCACGACGACCCTGGCACCCACGACGACCGTGCCGGCCATCGAGCCCGTCGGCGACCCGATCCCGCTCCCCGATCTTCAGCTCGGGGCGTTTGCCCTCGGCCCAATCGACTTCGGCGCGACCGACGGCCTCGGCAGGCTCGTGGCGTCGCTCGACCAGCCGGAAGCGATCGCTGCGGCCGGTGTCGAGCACGGCTTGTGCCCGGACGAGACCGGTTTCGTGGCCCAGTGGGGACCGCTGTCTGCGATCTTCATCGGCTCGACGCAAACCAACCTGCTGGTGGGCTACCAACTCGGCAATGACCCTGCGCACCCAGCGAGCGAGCTGACGACGCTATCGGGACTGCAGGTGGGTGACACCGTTGCCGAGCTCGAGTCGACATATGCATCCTTATCGATCTCCTACGAGGAGATCGACGGGCAGCTGCATTTCATCCTCGTCCGGCAGGCAGATTCCGTCACCCTGTTGTGGGGCCCGGTCACCTCGGCCGATGCCGACGGGACCGTGGAGGGCATCTATTCCCCTCGTGCCTGCGACGCCGGCCCGTCACCATCCGCGTAGGCGGCGGGGCCACGCCGTAACATGTTGACCGCTCAGCCCAGGCCAAGGATTACGTGGTGAAGGAAGGCCAACCAAAGCAGAGCTTTCTGCGACGGCTTTTTGCAGTGCCGAACGTGCTCGCCGTTGGTCTCGGTCTCCTCGTCTTCGCCGCCGGCATCCGCATCTGGGACACGAACCGCGGCGCCCTGATCGCCGCCGGTGTTGCCGGTGTGTCGTCGGCGCTCGTATGGCTGATCTGGGACCGGCTCGCCGGGCTGCGACCGGTCACGAAGCTCCTCGACCTGCCGAATATCGGGCGAATCCCGGTATACGCACAGGCCCCGGCGCCGACGCTCACGGAGCCTCGGTCGGAAGTGGCGACCGCCTACCAGCGAGCGGCAAGCCGGCTCGAGGCATCGACGCGGGGCCGGGTGCTGCTGGTCAGCGGCATGGAAGCGGCGCAGGGGGCAACGTCGGCGTCGCTCAACCTGGCCGTGGCGGCGACCCGCGCCGGTCGCCGCGTACTCCTCGTCGATGGCGATGCCGCACGCGCCAGCCTTTCCAAGTTCGGACGCACGGGCCGCTCCCCTGGTCTGACGGAGCTCGCCTCCGGTGGAGCGACACTGGCGCAGGCGGCACGGCTGTGGACCGTCGGAGCCAACACGAAGCTGCCCTTCGTTCCGGCCGGGGCTCCTTCGAACAACGGCCACATGCTCGATCGCGCCGGCCTGTCCAACGCCCTCGACGACATCGCCGGCGTCGCCGACCTCGTACTGATCGATACAGCCGCTGAAGACGACAATACGGACGGGCTGGCCGCCGTCGCAGACGGCACCTTGCTGATCGTGCCCGCGGCCGCCGACCGGGCGCGCATCGACGACATCCAGGCCCGCGCCGCCGCTGAAGGTGCGCCCGCCGTCGGCTATCTCATCAACGAGGCGGCACCGAGCCCGAAATCCATCGATCAGCATCCGATCCTGCGCAGCCTGAAACGGGCCTTCGCCACTGCGATTCTGGTTCTCGTCGCGTTCTCGGCGTGGAACGGCGTCCAGCTTTGGGACTCGTGGCGCGGCGTCGAACGAGAGGGTTTCGACACGGCTCAAGCCGAGCAGCTGCTCGGATTGCCTGCGGAAGGAATCGTGGACGAGGAAGTCACCGAGGAGATGGCCACCGCCGTGACCGCGGTCCCGGCGGCGGAGATCGATTATCTGTCCGTCTTGCTCATCGGCGCCGACCTCTCGGGGTCGCTCGCCGACGTGATCATGCTCGCCGTCATGCCCGACGACGGCTCCGACCCGATGCTGGTCTCGCTGCCGCGCGACCTCTACCTGCCCAATCGGTGTACGCAGAGCTATACCAAGATCAATGCCAACCTGGCGGGGTGCGGGGACGACGTCAACGGTCCAACCTTGCTCGCCCTTGCGGTTGAGGACTTCACCGGCATCGAAGTCGATCACTTTGCGCTGTTCACGTTCGACGGCTTCGAGGACATCATCGACGGGGTCGGTGGTGTGGAGATCTGCGTGGATCACCCCGTCCGCGACAGCAAATCTGATTTGGACCTGTCGGCAGGATGCACCCAGGCCACCGGGACCCAAGCCCTGGCTTGGGTGCGTTCGCGACGGACCCAGGAGCTCGTTGACGGCCGGTGGCGCACGATGGAGGACGTGAGCGACCTGTCGCGCAACGAGCGCCAGCAGGACGTGCTGCTGCAGATGTTCTCGAAGTTGAGCGAGTTCACCTCTCCCGCCGACCTCACGAACACGGTTCGGAGCCTCGCCAACACCTTCACACTGGACGATCAGCTCGGAATCACCGATGCCATCTCGTTGGCGTGGGAGCTCCGTGGCATCGACCCGCAAACCTTCGTGAGCCTGATGATTCCCGTGGAGAGCCAGCGCACCAGCGGCGGTGCTTCCATCCTCGTCCCTCTCGAACCGTTCGACCGGGTGCTCTCCCTCGGCTACCCACAGCTCGCTCCGACGGGAGACGCGGTGTCGCTCTCGCCCGGTACGCCGGCTCCGGCCGGCTGACCTGTCCGTGGCCCGCCCCATCGGACCGCAGCAAGACCACGCTCTAGCCCGGCACGGTCGTAGTATGTGGCGGGCGCCCGCAACGTGCGACGCGCTCCAATGCCGCCAGGAGTTCTTGTGACTGACCGCATGGACCCGAACGATCCCCTCGCCGGGATCCAACCGTATGAAGAGCTCTCGGGTCTCACCGGAAACGAACCGATACCGCCCCTCGAGGACCCGCGCCAGCCGCCGGCCATGGCGCCGCGCTCTCCGCTGCTCACCGGGCTCGTGCTCGGGCTGCTGCTGGTAGTCGTGAGCATTGCGCTGTTCCAGCTGCTCAGCGGTGACGACCAGTCCACCCCTGTGGCGGGGGGCGAAGACGTCGCTGCCACGGAGGGCGACCCGGCGACGGACGACTCCGCCGCGGCTGACGACAGCGTGCCGGACACCGCAGCGGGGGCAGCCGACGACGAGCCGGCGCAGACCGCACTGCCCTATCTCGCCGTAGGCACCCCCATCGCGATCACCGATCTGACCCTGCAGGTCGACGGCGTGGGCGACGTGAAGTTTGGTCAGCCGGCGGCAGACGCCGTCGGAAGATTGGTGGCGAGCCTCGGGGAGCCCGATTCCGACACGGGCATCCAGCTCTCAGTCGCCGAGTGGGGCGTGTGCCAAGGCGAGAACGAACGTATCGTGACCTGGGGCCCATTCGCCGCCGTGGTCATCGTCGATCCTGACGGGACCGAGACCTTCGCCGGGTATCGACTCGACTTTGCGTTCGGAGGATTCTCGAGCGACGCCGCCAACCTCGCCACCCTCAGCGGCGTGCAGGCGGGCGCCTCGTTCCGTCAACTCGAACAGACCTACGACGGCTTCGACGTACGCAAGGTCGACACCGCCGACCTCGGCCCAACCTGGGAGCTCTACTCATCGAATACCGGGGCACTCCTCCTCTGGGGCCCCCTCACCGAAGACGAAACCGTGCGGGGCATCTACGCCCCAGACGCCTGCGGCCGTTTCTAGCTCGCCCCCCACACGCACAACCCCGATGCCGCTCATGGGGAAGTCGCGCTGCCGCATCCGGGGGGTAGGGGCTGCGCGGGGCTGATCGAACGGAGCGCGAATCGCTGGATCGCGGTGCCCTCGGATCGTCGTACTACTATCGCCGCCGGAATCATTCCTGCCGGAGTTGGACGTGAGCGAACTCACCCGAATCAGAGCTGTGGTCTACGGAGCATTCGTCGGCGGTGTCATTGCGCTGGTGGCCGTTGCGATCCTCGGCGGACGGTTCGGACTGCAAGCGGCTGTGGCAACGCCTCTCGCCGAAGGCAGCCCCCGCGCTTCCGTCGAGTTCGTCGCCTCGAGCGGCGGGATGTACCTGATCGTGGTCACAGCTGCTGTGCTGACCGGTCTGCTCGTGGGCGGCATCATGAACGCAGTCGGCCGGGAACTGGAGCCCGACTCACCCAAGTTCCCGATCGGCTGGCTACTCCCCGTCGCAGGGCTGGCATCGGGTATCACGGGCTACGCCGTTGTGCGGGCGGGCCTCGGCCTGGCCTCGGACATCAACGCAGGGGTCGTCGTGGTCTCCGTGGTCTCGTTCGTCCTGATCGCCCTCGTCAGCGGGCTCATCTCGGGTGCCGTCACGACCTACATCGTCGATCGGCTCGCCCGGCCCGACCTCCTCGGACTCGGCGGCGCCGCCTGGCCCACTTCCACCGGCGAGCTGATGGGAGCCATGGCACGCGCGGTGGGCATCCCGCTCGTCGCGGTGACCGTGGCCGGCGTGTTCGCCATCGGTCTCGCCCAGGTGCTGCTCACCGCCGAGGGCACCCTCGCCGTCGTCCTCTTCAGCCTGGCGGCGGCGCTGGTCCTGGGTGGTGCGGCGCTGATTGCCTACCGGCCATGGGAGCGGGACGGCGACGGCGCAACCGGCTGAGCGGTCTCGTCGGCCGCTTCAGGCATCGTCGACGTTGAGCGCCACCCACGTCCCGTCATCGAGGATCTCGTAGTCGATCACGATGGTCTGCCCGCTCCGCATGTGATCCCGCAAATGCCCGATCGCGGCCCCGCCGTGGAAGGTGATGCCGGGAGCAGGCACGAACGTGCGATCGGATCCATCGGGAAGCCGGAGCACGAACTCCTCGACCGTGGTGATGTCTCCTGCCACGTCGATCACGACGCCTGAGACGGCGTCGTTGTCCCCTCCGCACGCCGTCACCGCCACCAGCAGGGCGAGGGCCAGCAGCGTGACCCGCAGCGCCACTACACCCGCCGCACGGCGCGGATGGGCGCTCCGTACTTCTGCTCGTCGGCCCACCAACTGAAGAACACGGCCGCGATGAAGGCCCACAGGATGAGGCCACCGCCGAGTTTCATGATGAGGCCGGCTACGACTTGGTCGGTGTGGGCGGAGATGCCCCACAGCCGTGGGAACGTCTCGTAGATCGGGTACAGCGGTGTGTCGCCGAGCGTCAAGAAAGAAGCCGGCACGGTGGGAACGAGCGATTGCAGGAACAGATAGCCCATCTTCTGGAACGGCTCCAACTGGGGAAGGTCCGGCACCGGACCGACCACGGGCCACCACATGAGGATGGCCGTCACGAAGAGGAGGGCGTGAATGAAGAAGTGCAATGATTCCGACTCGAGCATCGCCGTCAACACGCCGGGCAAGTGCAGCACGGCGAGCATCGTGTTGAACAGCACCAGTGCGACAACCGGGTGGGTCAGCACCCGCATGACGGGCAGGATCGGCTTCACGATCATCCGCATCAGCCACCACGGCGTCCCGTACAGGAGGAGCGGCGGCGCAACGAGTGAGAGGCCCAGGTGCTCGACCATGTGGAAGATGAAGAGGCTGTTCTCGCCGATGTCGTGCAGCGGGTATCCCGAGACGATCAAGATCACGGCGAGACCCGAGTAGAAGAGCACCCGCTGGAGCCGGGTGACGACGATCTCACCTCGGGGGGCGAAATGCGGGGCGAGCCGGCGAATGGCGTATTCGTAGAAGACGCCGGCGGCGACCACCAGACCCACCACGTCGAGGTGGAGGTGGAAGGTCACGACCTCGGAGAACGTGGCCGCTTGCATCGAATCAGAGTGAGTTGAACGTCAGCAGGACGACGACGAACAACGGGATGGATCCGAACACCCCGATCAGGAAGAGCGAACGGAACAGCGCCGTGTCGTACTTCAGGTGCATGAAGAACGCCACGACGATCGCAAACTTCACGGCGCCGAGGATGAGCAACGCCGGCACCTTGATGGGGTCGAGTGCCGGGATGCTCGGAATGGCGACCTCGATGGCGGTCACGACTGCCAGGATCAAGGCGATGATCCAGTAGAGCTTGGGAGTCGGATGCGCTGCCGTCTCGGACATGGTCACACCTGCAGGAGGTAGATGACGGTGAAGATGACGATCCAGACGATGTCCACGAAGTGCCAGTAGAGCCCCACGAGCTCCACGTTGAGTCCGTGCTCGTCGTTGAGGCGACCGGTGAGCGACAAGATGAACATCGCCGCCAGCATCATCACGCCGATCGCCACGTGCGCTCCGTGGAAGCCGGTCAACATGTAGAAGCTGGAGCCGAACGGGCTGGTGCTGAGGGTGAGCCCCTCATGAACGAACTCGGTGAACTCGAAGATCTGGCCTGCCAGGAAGATCGAGCCCAGGAGCGCCGTACCCGCAAGCCACACCCGCCCTTGTCGGCTGTCTTTGCGCTCGAACGCATTGTGGGCGAGCACCATCGTCAGCGAGCTCATCAGCAGCACGAACGACGAAGCCGACGTGAACGGAACGTTGAAGAGCTCGGCACCGGGACCGCCCTCCGTCGTGTTTCGATAGAGCAAGAACGTTGCGATCATCGAGCCGAAGAACAGGCACTCCGAGCCGAGGAACACCCACATGGCCGTCTTGCGCGTCTTGTGGACGTCGTGACCGCCCGCGTGAGCGTCGAGCGCGGGATCTGGTGCAGTGTGCGTCGCCATCAGTGCTCATCCCTCGTGACCGGTTCCAGCGACCACCCGAAGAGCCCCCACAGGGTGATCATGCCGCCAACCGCAATGGCCACCCAACCCCACGAGAGGTAGATGAGGCCGTAGCCCGTGATACCGATGCCGAGCGAAGTCAGGGCCGGGTAATAGGACGGCGACGGCATGTGCATGTCTTCGTGATGCTCGTCGTGTCCGTCGGTGTCCTCAGGGCCGGTGTCGACGAGCGTTCCGCCGGTTACCGCCGGCATCGCAACTGCCCGCCCCTCTTCGTCCTCGGCGTACTTCTTGTGCCAGAAGTCGTCGAGTGAGGTGACGACGGGGATCTCGTCGAAGTTGTGAACCGGCGGAGGCGACGAGATGGACCATTCGAGCGTGCGCCCGTCCCACGGGTCGTTCCCGGCGATCTCGCCCTTCTTGCGCGACACGATGATGTTGTAGGCGAACACCAAGATCGACACGGCGATCGTGAAGGCACCGATCGTCGAGATCAGGTTCCAGAAGTCCCAACCAAGGCCTTCGCCGTACCGATAGGTGCGCCGGGGCATGCCGTTGAGTCCGAGAATGTGTTGCGGCGCAAACGTCAGGTTGAAGCCGATGAGCATGAGCCAGAAGTGCCACTTGCCGATCCGCTCGTTCAGCATGCGGCCGGTCCACTTGCCGAACCAGTAGTACACGCCTGCGACGTATCCGAAGATGGCTCCGCCGAACAAGACATAGTGGAAGTGCGCCACGACGTAGTAACTGTCGTGCTGCTGGGTGTCCGCAGGCACGATGGCGTGGGTGACCCCGGACAGACCGCCGATCACGAACATGGCGATGAAGCCCAGCGAGAAGAGCATCGGCGTGTCGAACCGTAGGCGCCCACCCCACGTGGTACCGATCCAGTTGAAGATCTTCACCCCGGTGGGGACGGCAATGATCATCGTGGCGATGCCGAAGCCCGCTTCGGCGACGGTGCCCATGCCGGACGTGAACATGTGGTGGGACCACACGCCGAAGCCCACGAAGCCGATTGCGACCCCGGAGAACACCACGAACTCGTACCCGAACAGCGGCTTGCGACTGAACACGGGTAAGACTTCCGAGACGATGCCCATCGCCGGCAGGATCAGCACGTAGACCTCGGGGTGACCGAACAGCCAGAACAGGTGCTGCCAGAGCAGCGGATCACCGCCTGCGGCGGCCTCGTAGAACACGGTGCCGAAGTTGCGATCGAAGAAGAGCTGGAACAGACCGATCGCCACCGGCGGCAGCGAGAAGATGAGCAGGAAGGCAACAACCAGCGCCATCCAGACGAACACGGGCATCCGCAGCAGCGTCATTCCCGGAGCACGCATGGTGAACACGGTGGCGATGAAGTTCGCAGACGATGCGATGGAGGCCACGCCGAGCAACTGCAGCCCGATTGACCAGTAGTCCATTCGCACCACCTCGGGCAGCTGGGTCGCCAGGGGCGAATACCCCACCCAGGCGCCGTCGGGGGCGCCGCCCACGAAGAAGGACGTGTAGATGATGATGCCGGCGAAGAGGAAGAGCCAGTAGCTGAACGCATTGAGGCGCGGGAACGCCACGTCGCGAGCTCCCAGCAGGATCGGCAAGAAGTAGTTGGTGAAGGCTGCTGCGATCGGCATGACAACCAGGAACACCATCGTGAGGCCGTGCATCGTGAACAGCTGGTTGTACGCCGCAGCGCTCAGGACCTCGCCATTGGGCTGTGCCAGCTGCCAGCGAACGAACAGCGCCTCGATGCCGCCGAAGATGAAGAACGCAAACGCAGTCACGGCGTACAGCAAGCCGATGCGCTTGTGGTCCACCGTCGTGATCCAGGCCCAGAGACCCCTCTCGCCGGTGGACGTGAGCTCTACGTGTTCGGTGGTCACCGCCACTGCGACTCACCTCCCTGCCCCGCCATTCGCACGATCAGTCCCACCCTTCGAGCATTGCGATCAGATTGTCGATGTCCTCACCGGAAAGTCCGAGATTCGGCATACCCAAGATACGCCCGTTGGGTATGTCGTTGCGGTCGGGATCCATGGGCTTGATGTCTGCAGGGTTGGCCAGCCACTGCTCGAGATGCGCCAAGGATTCGGGGTTGGCCCACGGGGTATCGAAACTGGCGCCGCCGAACGTCGTGCGGCCGCCGAAATGAGTGAGGTTCGGCCCAAACGAAGAACGGAACTCGAACTCACCGGCGGTGATGAAGTTCTCCGGCCCAACGGTCTCGATCGTGCCGTCGGGCAGCTGAACGGTTGCTTGATGACACGCCGTGCACACCTGCGTGAACGTCTCGTACCCGGCGGCAGCGGGTCCATCGGCAGCGACTTCGGCAGGCTCGAGCTGCCCCTGCGCCCACTCGGCGAACTCGGCGTCCGAGTGGACGAACACCCGCATACGCATGTCGGCGTGGGCGAGACCGCAGAATTCGGCGCACTGCCCCAGGATCACGCCTTCGCCGAAGCCGTTGTTGGTGAGCAGCACATCCCCGTCGGCCTCGAGCGTGAGCGTCGTCGCCCGACCGGGCACTACGTCCCGTTTTCCGTTGAGCGGCGGGATCCAGAAGCTGTGGATGACATCCGCCGACGTCATGGTGAGGTTGACTTTCGTTTCGGCCGGGATGTGCAGCTCGTTGGCCGTGTTCAGCACCCGCCCGTCGTCGCCGACGAAGTCCGGGTATTCGAACTCCCACCACCACTGATGGCCCGTCACGCGCACCTGGAGGACGTCGGGGCCCTCCGGCACCTCACGGACCTCGAACAAGGTCTGGATGGTCGGCACGGCCAGCACGGCGAGCAGGACCGCAGGGATGATGGTCCAGACGATCTCGAGACGGGTGTTGCCGTGAACCTGCTTGGGCTCGCGGTCGTCGTTCTTGCGCTCCCGGAAACGGAAGATGCTGACGAAGAAGCCGATCATCACCAGCACGAAGACGATCGTCGCAAGGATCAGCACGAGCTCCCAGAGACCATCGATGTCCTGGGCGATGGGACCTTGCGGCTCGAGGGATGACTGCGGCCCGGAACCCGAGCAGGCGGACAGCGCTATAAGCAAGGCGGCCGGGCCCAGCAAGCGGGAGATCCGGAACAAACGACGGCGCCCCTGAGGCCGTTCGTGTTGCTGCGATCGACGTGTCACCTTGTCGTTTTCTCCCACGTTCGTCCGGACCGCTCCGAATGTGGGCGGCATCGTACCGACCCACACCCGCGCACCGAAATCATGGCAGGATCGCCTCGAGCTCGCTGGGATCCATCACTCCCTCGAACCTGCCGATCACGATTCCGTCCGCATCCATGGCGAAGACCCACGGTTCCGAAGGCAAGGCGAACCAGTCGAGCCCGACTGACGGAGCCAGGTGATTGGCGTCCGGGGCAAAGTCTGGATCGGTCAGGCCCGTGAACACCTCGACGTGAATGAAGTCGACGCCGGGATGGTTGGGTGCGAGTCGCTTGACCTCGTCGAGTAGCGGCCCGCAGGCCGCGGTCTGGCAGTACGCCGGCGTGCTGAACACGACGACGGTGGGCCTGCCGTTCCCGAGCGCCTCCGGCAGCGCCAGCGCATACAGCGTGGGATCAGGGTCGGGGTCGGTCGTGAGTTCCTCTAGGGGGAGGTCGTCAAGCGTTGGCGTCGGGGCAGCGGGAGCCGGTTCACCGAGGGCAGGCGCCAGTGGGTTGTCGACGACGGAGAAGAGCACAGGATCGAGAGTGTCACCGCCATCGGGCGTCACGTTGGCGACCCAGATGCCGGACCGGTCGAACTCGAAGGTTGCCCGGTAGAGCCCTGTGGCGTTGGGCACGATCCAGGTCCACTCACCGACGGCCTGCTGGGTAGCGCTCGGGTCGCTCTCAGGGTGGACCTCGATCGTCACCGGTTCGTCGGGGGCACCCAGCCGGGCTCCTGTCTCGTCGCCGATCCCGATCAAGACCCGCCCTGCGCCCACCCCGATGTCCGAAGCCGCCTGCAAGGCAAACGCGTTGTCGGGAAAGGGCGAGTTGCTGCCGGAGCACGCCGCAATCAGCGTCGCCACCGCAACGACGAGTCCCGCCTCTCGCAGAATCCTTCTCACCATCGCCGGCAAGGTAGCGGAGGATCGGCACAACACCGCACCCTGTCGACCTGCCGCTCGCACGCGTCGGGACCGCACGGCCACTGCCATACTGAGGTGCTTCCGCCGGAAAGGCGATGCATTCCGTGATCGAACGTGACGAGGTCTTTCGCGTCAAGACGGCCCGCAAAACGGGCACGCTGTCGCGCGTGCTCGACGCCATCGCCCGTCACGGGGCCCATGCCGGCGAGATCGAGACGATCCGGATCACACCGGACTACAACATCCGAGAGATCGTCGTGATCGCCCCCAATGACGATGCGATCGGTCCGATCACGGCCGCAATCCAGGCCGTCGAGGGCGCCGAGCTGGTGGCAGAGCCCTACGACCGCGTGTTCGACCGCCACAGGGGCGGAAAGCTGAAGGTCGTACCGAACGTCAAGATCCGGACGCTTCAAGACATGCGGGAGATCTACACGCCAGGAGTTGCTCGCGTGTCGCAGGCCATCGCCGAAGACGGATCGCGGGCACGCGACTTGACGTGGAAGGGGCGAACGATCGCCGTCGTCAGCGACGGGAGCCGCGTGCTCGGCCTCGGTGACATTGGTCCGGAGGCGAGCCTTCCGGTGATGGAG
>DATHZQ010000010.1:0-2862 GCA_035458525.1 Acidimicrobiia bacterium | reverse complement strand
CGTCAGGGCGAAGGCACCGAGACCGGTGGTGAGCCACACCAGCAAGGCCAGCCGCCCGTAGGGCACGGGGTTGCGGCCCAGATGCCATCCGGGCAGCGCGGCGGACATTCCCCTCGCCTTGGTCATCAGCCAGCCGACGAGCCGCAGCACCCACGGCAACAATCGCAGCAGCACGAGCGCCCCGGTGAACAGCAGCAGAGCCGGGAAGATGATGGCGAGTGGATCGAGCTTGACCTCGTCCTCGGTCGTGTTGATGAACCCCCGCTGGGAGAGCTGGAACAGGACCACGAGCGAGATGCCGATGGCGAAGAGGTCGAGGTTGTAGCGCTGCCACACGGAGGACTGCGCCGGCCGGGCGGCGAGGGAGCGCAGCTCGAGCACCTTGCGCCTCGCGAACGGGAGGATGGCCAGGCCCATCGCCGCGAACGTCACCGCACCGCCGGCGATGACGAACGGCACGATCGACCGTACCTGGGCCACCCGCAGCGGCTCGCCGCCTGTGAGATCGGACAGCGGCGGGACCCGGCCGGTCAACCCGACCATGGTTCGGGCAACCCAGGGTGCGACCGCTGCGGCGAGGACGGCGATGCCGAGCGACTGGGCGACGTGGATGCCGATCGTCTGCCAGCTGCTCGCCCCACGGGTCTTGAGGAGCGCCATCTCCGGGCCCTCGCGTTCGAGGGTGAGGGCGGCGGTGTACACGAGGAAGTAGAGGGCGCCGCCGACGACGAGGGCGAGCACGGCGAGGATGGGGCCGCCGATCGTGACCGAGCGGGTGGTGAACTCGACGAGCAGGTTGTCGAGGAAGCTGTTGGCTGCGATCTCGCCGCCGCTGTCGCGGCTCACGTCGGAGCGGAAACCGACGACACCGTTGGCGACGGCGTTCAGCTCCTCGAGCTCCACGGTGGAAGGGTCGAACTGGAGAACGAACCGCTGGCGAACGGTCTGCTCGGTGAGGCCCCGTGATGTGCGGCGC
The DNA here is from genome assembly GCA_035458525.1 of Acidimicrobiia bacterium. Lineage (GTDB taxonomy): Bacteria > Actinomycetota > Acidimicrobiia > Spongiisociales > UBA5794 > DATHZQ01. Next base: position 1,886 of record DATHZQ010000010.1, on the reverse strand, counting down.
CACGGGTCGTCGTCCGGGTCGATCGGCAAGCTCGAGGTCCAGGCATCCCAGGTCTCTTGGGGCAGGTAGACCATTTCGCCCGGATCGTCGATGCCCCAGATGGCGGCGTTGCCGTCGACCGGCTCGACGATGGCGGCGACCTCGACGATCTCGAAGACGAAGGGGAATCCGGAGAACGGTTTGACGACGAATTGGTCGCCGACCTGACGCTGGATCGTGGCGGCAAGGTCGGCGCCGAGCACGACGGGCAGTGCGGTGGCGAACCCGCTGGGTGGCTGAGTAAGGGTGGCCGGATACTCGCCGGAGACGACGCTCAGGTGATCGGCGAGGTCGGGTGCGGTGAAGAAGCGGGTTTGCGTCGCCTCCTGGGGCGGCGTCGGGTACGGCGGCGCCGGTAGTTCTTCCGGTTCCGTTCCGGCGGCCACGAGCGCATCCACCTCGTCGCGCCACGCCTCGGCGTTACCGAGCCAATCGACCGAGCCATCGATCGGGATCACAACGAATTCGCGGGACTGCGACCGCTCGATCATCGACGGGTACCACTCGACCACCCATTCGTTCCACTCGGTCGTCACCAGCTCCCGATTGGCCGCGGCTTGCGAGCCGGAGTACGAGTTGGTGTTGGCGGTGGCCGTGATATCGACGTCGCTGGCCGGCGCTCCGCGCAGCGTGAACAGCAGGTCGACGGCCTGTACGGACGACTCGTACAGCGGCACGATGACGAGCAGTGCGGTCACGAGGGTGGCGCCGAGGAAGGACCCGAACAAGATGCCGCGCTTCGACCAGAGCCGTCGAGCGACCAATCCCATGTACGTGACGAACCGCACGCTATCCCTTGCCTCCGGACAGCAAAGTACTTTACAGCGACACTACTTTGCCTGCCTCGCCGAGCAGCATAGGTGCCCCAAGACAAGCCCCCACGCAGCCGGACAACGAATAGTCGCCCACGCAGTGGAGGAAGGAATAGTCCCCCACGCAGTGGGGGAAGGTACCGCCGGCGTAGGCGGGGGTAGGGGGCGGTGAAGCCGGGGTTGGCGGTAGCGGGCGTGCCTTCCAGCATCGGCGGGCTCGGCGGGAACCGCACTGGGACTTTCGACGGCTGAATGCGGGCAGACCGAGGGGACAAAGTGTCGCTGGGAGGTCCACGCATTCCGCCTCGGCGATGGGCACAGGGGATGACACCTGGAGGTGGTGCGATGGCACGCTGGAAGATCCTCGTGCTCATGCTGGCAGTTGCCTTGTTCGGCACGTTCGCCCTGACCGGTGCGGCGACGGCGGGTCCACGAGATGCTTCGACGTTCACGTTGGTTGGGGAAAACAGTTCCTTCCGTGCGCTCGATCATGGCGACTTCACGTTCACCGACCGGCTGGAGACGCTGGATGGAATCCCGATCGACGGCACGGGCAACGGCAAGTGTGTCAACCTCAGCCTCGATGCCGAAGCGATCGACAGCTACATGTGCACGTACATCCTCGACCTGCCTGAGGGGCTGATCAGCTCGTCGTTCATGCTCGACTACACCGAGCTGGTGGGCGATTGGGAGCTGGACATCGCCATCGACGGCGGCACGGGCGCGTTCCGCAACGCTCGCGGCGAGATGATCCTGACTCCGCATCCTGAGAACCCGGACCTGAGCTTCCTCCATGTGTGCATGATCGGAGCATCGGCGAGCTACTAACAGCCCGTCCCATGCAGGGCCGGCGCTCGCCGGCACTCCACGCGAGATCACACAGGCAACTCAACCGGGCAGCGGAGGCTTTGGGGGGAGACTTCCTTCGCCGCCCTCGAGGCAGCACGCTTGCCTCGAGGAGCTGGGTTTGGCGGGCTACCCCCTACCCCCGCCTACGGCGGCGGTACCTTCCCCCGCAAGCGGGGGACTATTCCT
>DATHZQ010000009.1:0-47776 GCA_035458525.1 Acidimicrobiia bacterium | reverse complement strand
GCTGTAGCGCTCGTCACCGAGCCATTCGCGCTCGGGACCCCAATAGACGTCCTCCTCGGCGGCCCAGATGTCTTCACGCCCACCGCCGAACCCAAAGGTCTCGAACCCCATGGTCTCCAGGGCGCGGTTGCCTGCGAAGATCAGCAGGTCGGCCCATGAGATCTTTCGGCCGTACTTCTGCTTGATGGGCCACAGCAGCCGGCGCGCCTTGTCCAAGTTGGCGTTGTCTGGCCAGCTGTTCAGGGGCGCAAAACGCTGGGCGCCGGAACCGCCGCCGCCACGACCATCTGCGATGCGGTACGTGCCCGCCGCATGCCAGGTCATCCGGATGAAGAACGGGCCGTAGTGGCCGTAGTCCGCCGGCCACCAGTCCTGCGATTGGGTCATCAAGGCGTCGACGTCACGGGCAAGAGCGTCGAAGTCGAGGCTCTGGAACTCAGCGGCGTAGTCGAAGCCTTCGCCCATGGGGTCGGCCTCGGCGGGATTCTGGCGAAGAATGCGGAGGTTCAGCTGATTCGGCCACCAGTGCTGATTCGCCGTGATGCCGACCGCTTGATGGGCGGTGCTCATCACGGGACACTTCGCCTCCGTTGGCTCGTCGCTCGTGACGGTCGTGCCTTGCTCTTCGGTGCTCATAGCTCTCCTCGGTGCGTGACGGGTCGGAATCGGAAGCCTGTGCTGTTGCCGGCGTGCGGGTCAACCTTGCGTCCAGGCGTCTCAGGAGGGTTGCGCAGGGTCATCTCCGCTGATTCTCGACGGCGGCCCCCGGTGTGGTCAAGACGACGTTGCTGCATCCGAGAAACTCCAGGTCACGCGCACAGGGACGGCCCGCGTCGTCGCCCGGTGCAGCCTCCGTCGTGGTGCTTCGGTAGCCTCCTTCGATGATCGACTTGCTCGTCACAGCCGGGACCGTGATCACCGTCGATGCCGACCGGCGTGTGATCACGCGGGGCGCCATCGCCATAGACGAAGGACGAATCGTCGCTGTCGGCCCGGCAGCCGAAGTCGAGGCACATCACGACGCCGCGGCGCACGTCGACATACCGCACGGCGTCGCCTTGCCCGGGCTCATCGATGCGCACAGCCATGCGGGCCATGCACTCGTTCGCACGATGGCGGACGACCTGCCCTTCTGGATGGAGGCGTGCGAACGGATCTACCTGCACGGCGCAACTCCGGGATTCTGGCAAGCCGAGGCACAACTCACCGCGCTGGAGCGCCTCATGGCTGGAACCACGACGTCGCTTTCGATGCTCGGGGGCGCAGGCGACACGGTCAGGTGTGACCAGGCGGACCACGGCAACGCCCACCTGGCCGCGTATGCCGAGACCGGACTGCGCTCCATCCTTGCCGTTGGTCCCGGCGCTCCTCCCTTCCCGAAGCTCACAACCGTTCATGGCGCCGCAGGACCATCGAAACGGGCCAGCTCGTTTGCCGATCAAATGGCGGTCGTCCAAGCGCTGGTCGACGGGTGGAAGGACCACCCACTCGTCTCGCCGGCCGTGACGTACCCGACGCTGCCGCAGGAGGAGGTCGGACCCGTTCCGGATCCGGAGCTGGTATCCGGCGCCGGCGAGGTGCGCTCGGTGTCCGATGAGAACAGCCTGCTCATCGTCCAGGACGGCCACCGAGGCGATACCGTCGAAGCCTCCGCCGCACTTGGACTGCTCGGCCCGAGGACCTTGTTGTCCCATGCCGTCGATCTCGAGCGTGCGCACATCGAGTTGCTGGCCGAAACCGGAGCTGCGGTTGCCCATAATCCGTCGGCCATCTTCTCGCAGTATGGGCGCTGCCCGGTGCCGGAGCTCCTCGACGCGGGGGTGACCGTCGGGTTGGGCTCGGACGCCACCGCACCGGATCGCTCTGCCGACATGTTCCGCCACATGTTCCAGCTCACCCGCTACCACCGCGCAGACCGGCACGATCCGATGCTCTTTCCTCCGGGTATGACGCTCGAGATGGCGACGGTCGGCTCGGCGGCGGCGCTGGGCATGGATGGCGACGTCGGCTCGATCGAGGAGGGCAAGCTCGCAGACGTGATTCTCGTCGATACGAACCGGCCCCATCTGACGCCGTTCACGCATCCGGTGCACCAACTCGTCTACTTCGCCACGGGCGGGGACGTAGACACGGTGATCGTCGGCGGCGAGGTGTTGATGCGAGATCGCCGGCTCGAGAGCATCGACGTTCCTTCGATCCTCGAGGAAGCGCGGCGCCAGCAGCACCTGGCCTGGGGGCGAGCCGGCATCGAGGTCCCGGCAGCGCGGCCCGGTTTGTGGGGAGCGCTGCGCTACGAAGACGACCCCACCGGCGCTGCGGCGCCGTCGTTGGGCGAATCCCGCAGATGAACGAGGCCGACCGAGCACACCTCCGCGATGTCGTCGACTGCACCTTGGCCGTTCTCGGCGGCAACGCCGTCGGCGTCTACCTGTACGGATCGGCGGTCTTGAGTGAACTGCGTCCTCGAAGCGACCTCGACGTCTTCGCCGTTGTCGCTGGCGGCATGCGTCATGATGAGCGGATAGCCCTTTTGGCAGGGCTCATGCCGCTCTCGGGCCTGACCGCCGTCCCGTCGAATTGACGGTGGTGCGCCTGGACCAGGTGACGCCGTGGCGCAACGAGCCTGAGCGCGAGTTCCAGTTCGGCGAATGGTTGCGGCGTGAGTACGAAGCCGGCCTTGTCCCAGCACCGCAGCGAGATCATGACTTGGCGCCGCTGGTGGCGACCGTGCTCATGGCATCCGAAGCCCTCATTGGTCCTGACGCCGGTGAGCCGCTCGACCCGGTACCGCAGTCAGGATTGGTGTCGTCGATGTGTGCAGCGATCCCGTCGCTCATCGACGAGGTCGAGACGGACACGACCAACGTCCTCCTGACCCTGGCACGCATGTGGCACACCAAGGAAACGGGTCGCATCGCGACGAAAGACGCCGCCGCTTCTTGGGTGCTCGAGCGCATGCCCGTCGAACTTCGGCCGGCGCTCGAGCACGCCAGGACGGTGTGCCTCTCAGGTGAAGAGGCGGCGTTCCACCGAGCATCGGTGGCTGCGAGTGTCGTTGCCCGGCATCTCCGTGACATCATCTGCATGTGAGCGGAGTCGTGTCGATCAACGGTCTCCTCGACCGTGGCCGGTGTCCTTCGTGACCGCAAGCAATTCGACAGAGGAACCGAGACCGCGGAGCTCGATCTCGCCGAGGCTGTCGGCAGAGACCCGATGCGGGAGGTCGACCGCCTGGATCACGTCCCGCGATGCCACGAACGGACGCTGGAACTCTCGACACGCCTGCTCGATGCGAGCCGCGGTGTTCAGGGTGTCGCCCAGGTTGGCGATCTCATGCTTCACGGTGCCGATCTCGCCCGTGACGACGGGTCCGAGATGAAGCCCTGCCCAGAAACGAGGTACGACGCCGAAGTCCGCCGCGTAGCTGTCGGAGGCGAGTTCTAGTGCCTCGGTCATGGCGAAGACGGCGTTGACGCAGTTGCCCTCCTCGAGTCCCTTGCGCTCGTCCCAGGTGAGAATCACCTCATCGCCCACGTAGCGGTGGAACTCGGCGCCGAAACGCACCGCACTCGTGGTGATGTCCTCGATGAATCGCTTGAGGAAGCCGTGATAGGGCAGGTTCCCGAGCTGTTCGGCGGCGACGACCCGGAGCACGATGTGCCACTGCTCGGCCCTCGTCATCTCCGTCCTCGGCCCTTCGCTCCGGTTGCGGGGAGCGAAGGGCCTGATCGGGAAGCGACGCGGACGCCGGGTGCTCACCACGCGCTGGTGCCCGGCCGTTGCGGGCCGGGCACCAGATTCGTTGGGTTGCGGTGTCTCGTCAGTTCAGGCGGGTGATCCGATCTTGCGGTCCGGGCTCCACGGGGGAGTTGAGACCGAAGTACGTCACCAGTGCGTCGAGGTCGACCTCGCCGCCGAGACGGTCGGTGCCGTCCGGCAGTACGGAGAAGTTGTCGCCCCCGTCTGCGAGGAAGCTGTTGACCGTCACCCGGTACTCACCTGTGGGATCGACGAGCACGCCGTCGATCATGATCGTGTCGGCGAGAACCTTGTCCTCGTCCGGCAGCGACGCATCCCACGTGTAGGTGAAGCCGTCAGACACCTGGAGGATCCGCGGATTCTCCTGACCGACCCACTGCTGCGTGAGCAGTTCGTGGATCTGCTCACCCGTGAGCGTCATGGTCACCAGGCTGTTGCCGAACGGCTGGACGCCGAACGCCTCGCCGAAGGTGACTTCGCCATCGCCTTCGTCGCCGTCGGCCAGGAACCGCATGTCGTCGCGGATTCCGCCCGGGTTCATGAACGCCACGACCGCCTCGCCGAATCCGACGTCGTCGGTGGCATCGAGCTGCGCATCGGCGATGACGTCACCGAGTGGCGACTCGCCGGCATCGTTGGCCGTCCGCGAGATGTCCTCGGTGATCGTGCCGATGACCATGTTCGCCAGTGGCGCCGACAGCTCGTCGTACAGATCGATGAGCGCAGTGACCGCAGGATCCGGCGTGACGCCGTCCTGCACGTTGCCCACGTTCTCGATGCTGTTGACCGTCATGTCGCCCGTCGCACGATCGAGCGTCACATCGATGTCGGTGAAGAGACGGCCACGGTTGTCCGCCATCGTCACCCAGATGTCGTTGATCTCGCACACGAACTCGTCGTTCGTGTGACCGGCGATGACGAGGTCAACCGCCGGATCGAGTCGCTCGGTGATCTCGGCAATGGGGCCGGTGAGCCCGGAACCGCAGTCGTTCTGGCCGCCATCGGACGATCCGCCCTCGTGCAGCAGCACGACGATCGACTCGACGCCGCGTCGCTGGAGACGGGGGACCATGGCATTCACGGTGTCGGCCTCATCTTTGAACGTGAGCCCGGCCACGCCGGAAGGTGTCACGATCGTCGGCGTGCCTTCGAGGGTCATACCGATGAACGCCACGCGTACGCCGTCGTAGTTGCGGAACGTCACGCCCGGGAAGATCGTGTCGCGGGTGCCGTCCACAACCACATTGGCGGCGAGGAACTCGAAGTCGGCGCCCTCGAACACGGTGCCACCGAAGTCGCCGTCGACCGGATGCGTTCCACCGAACTGCATGCGCAGCAGCTCATCAGGGCCTTCGTCGAACTCGTGGTTGCCCACGGCGTTGATGTCGAGGCCGATCATGTTCATGGCTTCGATGGTCGGTTCATCGTGGAACAACGCCGAGATGAGCGGCGATGCGCCGATCAGGTCGCCGGCTGACACGAAGATCGAGTGACCCGGTGCCTCCGCTTCCCTCGTGGCGATGTTCGTCGCCAGGTAGTCGGCGCGGCCGGTGCCACCGAACGAGCCTGACGTCGTTGCGATGTTCCCGTGAAAGTCGTTGATGGCCAGGATCTGCAGATGAACCTCGGAAGGCCCTCTTCCCCTGTCAGCAGCTTCTGGATCATTGGCTCCTGCCGGTGCTACCAACACGGTTGCCATCATTGCGGCAACCGCTGTCAGTAGGAGCGCGCGGCGAAACCACGAAGACGCTCGTCTATCCATTCCCTCTCCTCCCATAGCGAGTCGCTGGGGTAGCCCCGCTGCGACGATAGCCCGTGGTTGGCGACCGCGTCGGAGATTTTCGCAGTTCCGAGAACAAATCCCTATCGGCGCGGACCCTGAGATGAGCGGTGGGTCGGCGCAGTAGGGTCAGCGCATGAACGACGAATGGGCGTATCCCGTCACGGTTGAAGAGATGTACGGCGAGTGGGACTACGAAGCGGCGGTGGAGGCGCTCGACCGCAGTCTCAGTCCCCGTCGGGGGACGTCGCTGTTCGACACCGTTGCCTCGGTCGGCGTCGGCGACCAAGACACGCTCCTCGATATCGGGGGCCGCGAGGGTCAGGACGCGCTGGCTATGGCGGAGCGCTTTGGCTGTCGTGCCGTCTGCGTCGACCCCGTGGCAGCCAACCTCGAGCGGGGTGCCGACCTCGTGGCCCAGCATGACTCTGCACATCTCGTCGAGCTGCGGCTCGGATCCATCGAGCACATTCCCGCTGCCGACGGCGAGTTCACCATGATCTACTCGCGCGACATGCTGGGGCACGTCAACGATCTCGGGCGGGCCCTGGCGGAGTGTGCGCGTGTGCTGCGTCCGAATGGACACATGGTGATCCACGAGGTCTTCGGCACTGCGCTTCTCGAACCGCAGGAGAAGGCGCTGGTGTGCGATTACACCGCAACGGTCCCCGAGCGTCTGTCGGTGCCGGTGTTCGAGACCACGGTTGCGGCCGGCGCATTCTCGATCGAGTCGGTGGACGTGGTCGGGTCGGAGTTCACCGAGTTCAATCAAGAAGCCGGAAAGGTCCCCAACTATCTCCTCCAGGTGTCTCGGTTGCGGCGCGCCAAGGATCAGCTCGTCGCCGAGTTGGGCGAAGTCCCGTATCGCGTGATGTACGGGAACGCCCTTTGGAGCATCTACCGGCTCATCGGCAAACTCGAGACCCGCGTCTACGTGCTTCGCCGGTCGGGGGAGTAGGCCCCGGCGTCGGTGGCGCTACTGCACCCGGTCAGAGATCCCTGAGCGGCGCAACCACGTTGGCGGCGAGACCCTCGACGAAGGCAAGGGGATCGGGCGTCCACGGCATCGCTTGGACCTCTTCGATCCCGAGTTCGGCGTAGGCGGCCATCTCCTTCAGGAACCCATCGTGGTCGCCGGTCATGAGGGCATTGCCCGCGTAGAGCATGGTCTTGTGTATCCCGTCGTAGTCCGTGCCTTCTGCCTCGCAGTGCTCCCGCAGCACGCTCAGCTTGTGTCGCACGACGTCAGGCCCCATCGAGAACAGATTGCAGGCGTCGCCATATTTGGCGACGAAGCGCAGTGTCTTCTGCTCGCCCATGCCGCCGATCATGATCGGCGGATGGGGCCGGCTGATGGCTTGGGGGGAGTTGAGGGTCTCGGCGAGCTGGTAGTGCGTGCCCTCATACGGGCCATCGTCGTCGCTCCACATCTGGAGGCAGATCTGCAGCGTTTCCTCGAGTCGTTCGAACCGCTCCGAGACCGACGGGAACGGCACGCCGAGCCCCGCATGCTCGCGTTCGTACCACGCCGCCCCGATGCCCAACTCGGCCCGCCCGCCCGACAGCACATCGACCGTCGTGACCGTCTTCGCCAAGAGGCCTGGGTAGCGGTAGGTGACGCCGGTGACGAGGAGGCGGAGTTGCACGCGGCTGGTCTTCGCCGCCAGCCATGCGAGCGTCGAGTAGCCCTCCAGCATCGGATCGGTGGCCGGGGCGTGCTCGTCCATTTGGAACCAGTGGTCCATCACGGACAGCGAGGCGAACCCGGCGTCGTCGACTCGCTCGGCCACGGCGCCGAGCGTCGAAGCCATGTTTTCGGTGCCTTCCGGCCAGTTGAAGTGGGGGATGTGCAGTCCGAGGTCCATGAGAGTTCCATTCTTCCGGGGGGTCTGGTGCCTACTCAGCTCCGGATCGTTGGCGGAGAGGCAATTCGAGCTCAGTCGAGGCTCAGAACCCGTTCGTCGGCGTCGGTGCGCTTGACCCACAACGTGATGGCGGAGAACCACACGGCGGACAGCACCACCACGAGCAACAGCGCAAAGATCCGACGTGTCGGGCGTATCGCACCGGGCAACGAGCGCAAGCAATGCAGCGATGCCTAGGGCAACTCGGAGCGGACGGTAGACCTGAGGAAGCCGCTCGGCGTCGACGATCGTCGGTTCGATGTCGGCGGCCTTGCGAAAGAAGTAGGTGATTGCGTCGAACGGAGTCATGTCCGTCCGTACATCCATATCCGCCCTTCCGACGTCCGTCGCCATATCAAGGCAGACGGCGCCACCGTTTTCCGGAGGTGTCCTCAGGTACCGATCCCGTTCGTAAGTAGGGTGACTGCGGGAACGGCCCGCACCGACATGAGGAGCACTCATGAGCCAGTATTTGCTGTCCACCTATTACGTCGAGGGCGACGTGCCGGGAGCTCCGCCGACCCCCGAAGAGATGCGGGCGTTCATGCAGCGGGTCATCGAGCTCGAGGCCGAGATGGACGGACGAGGCGCCTTCGTCTTTGGCGGCGCCCTCCACGGAGCAGACGCTGCCACGGTTGTTGGACACACCGACGGCGACGTGGTGATGACGGACGGTCCCTTTGCGGAGGCCAAGGAGCACATCGCCGGTTTCTACATCATCAACGCCGGCGACCTCGACGAGGCGCTGGCTTGGGCCGACAAGGTGGCCGCGGCGACTCGGCATCCGATCGAGGTTCGGCCGTTCCGGGCTACGGGCAAGGTCAAGGATCACATGGGCGAAATGCCCGGCAACTGACACGTGACGGATATGGCGCGGTGGAACCCGGCTCCGGACACGCCGCATGTCGGGGCCGTGTTCCGGCAGGTCTACGGCCAGGCCGTGGCGACGCTGGTCCGCCACTTCGGCGACATCGCCCGTGCCGAGGACGCCGTTCAGGAGGCGTTCGTCGTGGCAAGCGAGCGCTGGCCGCGCGACGGCTTGCCGCCCAACCCTGCGGGGTGGATCGTCACCACTGCGCGCCGTCGAGCCATCGATGGGATGCGTCGGGAGGCGAGGGGTCGCGAGCTGTACGAGCAGATCGGCGCGACCGCCGCGACCGCGTCGCCCGAATCAGAGTGGCAGGAGGGACCGCCCGTGAAGGACGACCAGCTCAGGCTCATGTTCACGTGTTGCCATCCGTCGCTACGCACCGAGCACCAGGTGGCGTTGACGCTGAGACTCCTCGGCGGTCTGAGCGTCGAGGAGATCTCGCGTGCCTTTCTCGTGGGCGAGGCCGCAATGGCGAAGCGGCTGGTCCGAGCCAAGTACAAGATCAAGGCCGCCAACATCCCCTACAGGATCCCATCGGACGCCGATCTACCGGCTCGGCTCCAATCGGTATTGGCCGTCTTGTACCTGATCTACAACGCCGGGGCAGATGATCCGGACCGGGCACCGCTGCGCAGCGATGCGATCCGGCTGTCTCGTGCGCTTGCCGAACTGATGCCCGACGAACCCGAGGCGGCGGGGCTCCTGGCCCTGATGCTCCTCAACGAGAGCCGGATGCCAGCCCGTTTGGCTGAGCTCGACTTGGTGGTTCTTCGCGACCAGGACCGGAGCCTGTGGGACCGATCGCTCATCGACGAGGGCCACGCCCTGGTGCGCGCCTGCCTTCGGCGCAACCGACCCGGTCGGTATCAGCTGCAGGCCGCCATTCAGGCCGTGCATTGCGACGCGGCGACGTTCGAGGTCACCGACTGGCCGCAGATCGTCACGCTCTACGACCACCTGCTCCAGGTCATGCGGACACCCGTGGTGGCGCTGAATCGAGCCATCGCCATCGCCGAGGTCAACGGACCGCAGGAAGGGCTCACTGCGCTCGATGCGGAAGGCGGCGCGCTCGACGGCTACCACCTGATGCATGCGGCGCGCGGTTCGATGCTGCAGGGGCTGGGACGGTTCAGCGAGGCGATTGAGGCATACGCACGCGCAGTCGACCTGGCCGCAACGGCCAAGGACCGCCGGTTCCTCTTGGGCAAGCTCGAGGAGGTTCGGCAAGCGCGGCTCGGTGCTCCGGGCCCATCGGGCTGAGACGGTCGCGTCGCGTCGAGCGGTCTGGATCCGGAGCCGCGACTCGACAGGGGTCGACGTCGGCGACCGTCACGGCCTCCCCACCATTGATGTGCCGGCCTCGATCGCGGCGAGGTTTGCAGTTTCGAACGGCCCCGCTCCCGCCGCGGCGAGAGCTTCCGGAGTGACAACGCCGGTGCGGCGGGCTGCGGCGGCCAGCAGCACCAAGGCGAGCTGTGTCTTGGGGATGCGTCCGCTCCACGCATCCGGATCGACCACGAGGACCTCGGCGCCCGTGGCCACGGAGGCGAATTCCGGCGTCGTGATTAGGAGTTGCCCGGGTCCCATGGCCGCGGCCATGCCGGCGACCTTCTTCAGTCCGTCGTCTGAGGCGAGCACGAGCACGTCAGGGATCGTCACGGCCACCGGCGGTTGCTGTTCCCGGCTCATGATCACCTGCGACACGCTGTGCCCGGTCTTCACCGTGACCGGATAGTCACCACGCAAGGTCGCCCACAATCCCGAGCGAATCCCCGCTTCGCCGAAGAGTCGGGCAGCCGACCGGACTTTGGCGCCGGCCGAGCCCGCCACCACGAACGACATCGCCGCTTCGAGAGGCGAGGCGAACTCGATCGGGATTGTGTCGGGAGCCCGCCGGACGCCCGCCGCAGCCGCAGCTTGCCGGTAGGCCGCGCCGTAGTCCTGGGCATCCCTCTGATACAGCACGCCCTTTTCGAGCCCGAGCTGGTCGATCGTCTGCTCGAGACCCTTCTTGCCCATCCGGTTCTTCGGCACGAAGTAGGCAGTGCACAGATCCCAGATATCGAGGAGCGCAAAGCCCGGGTGCTGGATGGCGTCGACCATGCGGTCGTGCAACGCCTCGTCGAATGATGTCCCGCGATAGACGTAGCCGGCGCCGTTGACGCCCACAGTGCCACAGATCTCGAGCGGATGTTCGAGGTTCCCGAGCGGCGTCGTCGACGTGATGGCGCCTTCTGGCGTCGTCGTCGAATGCTGGCCCCCCGTCATCCCGAAGTTGAGGTTGTTGAGCACGAGCACCGTGACGCCGATGTTGCGGCGCGCTGCGTTGATGAGATGCGTGCCACCGATGCCGGTGCCGCCGTCGCCCATGATCACCACGACGGTCAGCTCGGGGCGAGCCAGCTTGATGCCGGTGGCGTAGGTGATCGAACGGCCGTGCAGCCCATGGAACGCCGACGTTGCAAAGTACTGGTCCGAGAGACCCGAGCACCCGATGTCGGAGACGATGACGACCTCGGCCGGATCGGTGCCGAGGATGACGAGCGCCTCGTTGAGCGTGTCGAGAATGGAGCCATGGCCACACCCGGGACAGAAGGGGTAGGGCTTCTCGTTGCGGTAGGTCGGGAGGGGGAGGACCGTCGTCACATCGCCATCTCCAGGATCTGGTCCGGCGTGATCAGGTCGCCGTCGATTCGCTCGATGCCCACAACGTTGCGATCCATGGCGATGCGATCGATCTCGCGCCGGTAGAGCCCAGGGTTGAGCTCGGCGACGATCACGCGATCCATTCCGTCGAAGGCTTTGCGCAGCGCGGTCTCCGGCAGCGGCCACAGGCTCTGCACGACCACGCCGGTCAGCGCCTTCCCTGCCGCCCGCCCGCGCGCCACGGCGGTGCGCACGGCTCCGCCGGTGATTCCGTAGCCCAGCACCACGGTCCGTGCGTCCCCATCGGCGTCGACCTCGACCAGCTCGATCTCGTCTCGGTGATCCTCGATCTTGGCGATGAGGTGGCGGTTGAGGGCGCCGATCGTCGGGCCATGCTTGGTGATGAGGGCGTGCTGGTCGTGGGTTGATCCGGTGAACCGTACCGTGGCGCCTGATCCGAACTCATGGATCGGGAACACGGCATCGGCGGGTTCGTAGCGATAGGGGGGTCCGGCGCTCTCGGTGGCTCGCGCTCCGACGGGGTCGTGCGTCAGCGACTCTGAGTCGACGGTGGTGAGCGACATCGTCAGCTCCTTGTCGGTCAGCAGAAACACGGGGCAGCGAAATCGCTCGGCGAGCTCGAAGGCCCTTGCGGTCAGCCGGTACGCCTCGGGCACGGTGGACGGGGCGAGCGCAATGATCGGATACCCACCGGCGGTGCCCCAGCGCACGAATTGCACGTCGCCCTGGGCAACCGTCGTGGCAGCCCCGGTCGAGGGCCCGAGACGCTGCACGTCGACGATCACGAGCGGCACCTCGCCCATGATGGCGAGACCGATGTTCTCCGAATACAGGCTGATCCCGGGCCCGCTGGTCGCCGTCATCGCACGGGCGCCGGCGAGCGTGGCGCCGATGCACATGCCGATCGACGCGATCTCGTCCTCGCCCTGCACCGCGATCCCGCCCGTCTTCGGGAGCTCGCGCATCATCTGCATCAGGATTCCCGATGCGGGCGTGATGGGATAGCCGGCGAAGAAGGTGCAGCCGGAATCCAGCGCTCCTCGCACGATCGCCGTTGCCCCGTCGATGAACTCGCGCACGACGCTCCTCCGTTGAGGCACTCGTCAGTGTGCCGCCGGAGTGATGCGGCGCCTAGGGCCGATCAGCCGTCCAAGGCGGGGCCGGCCTGGGACCAGGTCTGCGTGCGGTCATAGCCGTTGCGCGACCAGCGTCAGGATCTCCGTCTCCCGGGCCACTGCCTGCGCTCGCAGGTCCTGGGCCCGGCGTACGTAACCGGCCGCGGCGCCCTGATCCGCGAGGCTTGACGCGTTGATCTCGACGTTCAGGCCAGCCCCCAGCACGGCTGCGCGGGCGCACAGGGCGCCGACCCCGGCGTCTGAGACCGATGCCTCCAGGCCGATCTCGGCCATGGCGGCGCTGACTTCCATCGAGATGAGGCTCACCTCCATCACCCGCAACGGCACCTCGATCGCCCTCAGGGTCGCTGCCTGGATGGCGCTCCTGCGAGCGACTTCTTCCTCCGGCGTCGCCCTGGGAAGGCCAAACGCGCTCATCAGGTCGTTGAAGGCGTCGGTGTCGGCGTCGACGAGCGTCAGCAGCTCGTCCTGGCACGCCTTGCCGCGCTCTGCCCAATCCGAGAATTCCTCCCAGCGATCATCCCAGCCGCGTTTGTGCGCAGAGAGATTCGCCACCATGGCGCCGAGAGCGGCTCCCAAAGCGCCCAACACCGCAGCGACCGAACCACCGCCCGGCGCCGGCGACTCGGAAGCGGTGGTCTCGACGAATCTTCGCACCGGGAGATCCACCAAACGGTCGGTGCGGTGGTCCATTGCATACTCGATGATCTTCCGGCTCGGATCGAACGGTCCCAGCTCATCGAGGCCGAGTGACTTCACGGCGATCTTGATCAGCTCGTCGTCGGCAATGCCGGTGGATCGCTGCTGTTTGCGCAGGAAGTGGCGGCCGGCATCGAGCATGGCGCCCAGCGGTACGAGGCCCACCAACTCCGAACCGGTCACGCGAATGCCGCGCGCCTCGGCGCGACGAGCGACTTCGTCGAAAGCGACGTGGATCGGCGTCACCTCGATGTCCGTCAAGTTCATCGAGATCTGTGCAACCCCGTATTCCTCGATGAACCATCCAATCGCTTTGACCTTCTCGAGAGAGCCGGGTTCCCACACCGGCTCTCCATGTGCATCGCGTTCGATTTCTCCGGTGAGGGGATGACCGCGACGTTTCAGGCGGCCACGCTCCCGGACGTCGAAAGCGATGGCGTTGGCCCGTCTCGTCGACGTCGTGTTGAGATTGATGTTGTAGGCGACGAGGAACCCGCGCGCCCCCACGGCGGTTGCGCCGGACCGGGGGTTGAACACAGCCGGACCGAAGTCGGGCCGCCACTCGGGATCATCGAGGCGCTTGGCCAGGCCCTCGTACTCGCCTGCCCGGACATCCGCGAGGTTGCGCCGATGCGGCGCCGTCGCTGCACGCTCGTAGCAATAGACGGTGAGTCCCAGCTCCTCGCCCAGCCGGCGAGCCAGCTCGCGGGCATAGGCAACCGTCTCGTCCATGGTTAGCCCGGCGACGGGCACCAGCGGGCAGACGTCGGTAGCTCCGAACCGGGGGTGCTCGCCGCGATGCTGCGACATGTCGATCAACTCAGTCGCCTTGGCGATCGCACGCACCGCGGCCTCGACGACTTCCTCCGGCGGCCCGACCAAGGTGACCACAGTGCGGTTCGTTGCCTGTCCCGGGTCGACATCGAGCAGATCGACCCCTTCGACCGTTCCGATCTGCGCAGTGATCGCATCGATGACGGCCTGGTCACGGCCTTCGCTGAAGTTGGGAACGCATTCGATCAGTCGACGCAATGGGGGTCCTTTCCGCTGCAGGCAGGTTAGAGATCGCCTCCTGCGGGTCACGTCGCGCCAAACTGGGCGTCAGGTTGCGAGGGAGTTGCGACATACCTCGAACGACTGTCGAGCCGAACGGAAGGGGAAGCGATGTCTCGACCGCATTTCAGGCTCTCCGGTCCGGTATTGGACGCCGCCAAGCCGATAGAGCTCGCCCGGTTCTACGAGCGGCTCCTGGCTCGCCGATCGCACGCAGCGAGGGTCCCCGACTTGAGAGCTCCCCTGATGACGGTTGGGCGCTGCTGCGCTCACCCGACGGCCGGCAGAAGATCGAGGTGCAGTGGGAGCCTCACTACGTCGCCTCAACGTGGCCGCCCGAGAACGGGCGCCAGCTCATGATGATCCACCTCGACTTCGGCGTCGACGACCTCGAAGCGGCCGTCCAATGGGCGGTCGAGGCGGGTGCCACGGTTGCGGATCACCAACCCCAGACCGACGTCCGCGTGCTGCTGGACCAGGCGGGCCATCCGTTCTGCCTGTTTCAGGACGCTGGTTGAGGCGCAGAGCCCCAGACGTCACCCGTGGGCGTGGTCGCCCATGACGCCGATGACGTCCATCACGGCGTGCTCCGGATCGGCACCGGCTGCATCGAACACCCGGTAGGCGGGATGCGTTGCCTCGTCGTGGAGCGCACGATCGTGTGCGGATCTGTCGCTCCAGATTGCGGCGACGCGCACCGTCGATCCGTCCTTGACGAGGTAGCAGCTCACCAATCCTTCCGGTCGCTCGCCGACGATGAGGTCGGACCATTCGCCGAAGAGGTTGTCGGCTCGCGCATCATCGATCACGGCATGTGCCATCGATAGGATCACTGGGTCTCCTCTCCCAAGTCCGGTCAGGCTACAGATCGGCGGACCTGTTTGGGTGGCGCATGATCGGCACGCATCATTCTCGGGGAAGAAGTGACGACGGCCCCTGCCGGTGAGAGGCCGCGATCCTCAGACTCCCACCATCGAACCGCACGAGCTGCAACCGTGAGCAGAGCGGCCGCTGCAATGACGGAATCCGGGATCAGGACGCAGCGTATCGCCGTGGCTCGCGTCCTTGCCCTCATCGGCTTCGGCGGGCCCGTGCTGTACGTCGCACTCACGATCGCTCTGGGGTTGGCGTGGGACGGCTACGACCCGATTCGCCAAACGCAAAGCGAGTTGGGCGCGGTGGACGCTCCGCACGCGGTCGTCATGAACCTCGCAGGATTCATGGGTCTGGGGGTGACGACGCTCGCGTTCGGCTTCGCCTGCGTTACGCTCCTGCGTCGGAGCGGGATGCGCACCGTCGCGTTCGGTTTCCTGATGTTTGCCGGATGCGGCATGATCGCCGTCGGGTTCTTCCCTTGCGATGCGGGATGTGTCGACGTGACCCGCACCGGTGAGCTGCACTCGGTGTTGAGCGCACCCGGGGCGATCGGCCTCCCGGCCGCGGCCATGGTCTCGTCGCGGGCGTTCTGGGCCGACGGACGGTTCTCGACGAAGTGGCAGGTTGTCTCGTTCTGGCTTGGGCTCCTGGCACTGGTGAGCGGTCCCGTGATTGCGCTCGACGTGTGGGAACGCGGTGCCGGCCTCCTGCAGCGAACGGCGATGTGGGTGCCGCTGGGGTGGATGGCCGCCGTGTCGCTGCGGCTCCGGTCCCTCGACGACCAGGGACTGTCGGCGGCCTGACCCGGTCTCCACGAATCGGTACGATCTCAACCATGGCGATTCAGGCAACGCGTTCGCACGTCACACGCGGTCGGCGTAATGGCCGGACGTCGCTCGAGCAGGAGTTCCGGTTCACCGGCGACGCTCTTGACGTGGCCGCCGTCGACGCGGTGTTGTTTGGCGCTCCGCTCGTGGGCGAACGGTCCATTTTCGGCCCGCGTCCGGGTACCGAGGTGCCACAAGACGAGTGTTCCAGGCAGCTGCGCGGCTTCTCTCCGGTGCCGGGCTTTCGTTTTGACGTGACGATGACGCGGCTGGGTGAAGGCCTGTTTCGCGTCCGGTTCAGCCAGCCCGAACGGGCGCGCCCCTACCTCGAGGGTGATGCCGTGTGGTCGGTGCGTGCCGAGCCCGGCGCCGTGGTGTTCGACGAGCAGATCAACACGGAGCGAGCGCTCACCACCGGGGGTCAGCCCCTGGGCGGGCCTGCGCCGTCCCTGCGGCGGTGGCTCTTCTTCCGGATGGGTCACGAGCGTGTGATGGCGACGGCCACCACCAACGTTGCATCGTTGCTGTCGCCGGGTCAGTGACGCCGTGACACGACCCAGCCGATGCGAATTCAGCCCCCGAGCGCCCGGCTCAAGATCGCAAGCCGCTCCGGCACAGGGCGGTAATACACCCACCGACCCTCTTTGCGGCTCGCCACCAGACCGGCTTCCCTGAGGACCTTGAGATGGTGGCTCACCGTCGGCTGTGATACCCCGAGCGGCTCGACGAGGTCACATGCGGCGCACGCCTCGCCGGCAGCGGCGATCAGGCTCAGCAGGCGCAGCCGGGTGGGGTCTGCGAGCACGCCGAACCACCCCGCAAGCTGCGCAGCGCTCTCGGTTTCGACGGGCTCCGCCAGCAGCGGCTGGCAGCACTCGGCAACAGGTTGCATGTCCACGTTTCCCAGATCGCGTCGAGCCATTATATCGACCTGAGTCGATATGACTACGGTTGGCTGCTCGCCGTCAGCTCCACGTCTGAGCCGGTCACGGCAACGAGCGTCTCCCACAGGTCCCGGCGGTCGTCCGCCGTCTCGACGGTCGAAGCCGTCATGTGAGTCGGGGCGATCTCGCGGTCGAACCAGAAGTCCCCGGACGTGGTCGCAGGAGACCCGGCCGCAGCAAGCCAAACGAGGGTGTCGGCGCCTTGTTCCGGCGTTCGCAGGAACGGACGCATCACCTTGTCGAACGTCGGCAGCGACTGCTGGACCCCGGCGGTCTTTGCCCAGCCAGGGTGGGCGACGTGGCAGACGACTCCGGTGCCCGCCAGGCGTTCGGCCCACATCTCCGTGAGAACGACCTGTCCCCGCTTGTCCGAGGCGTAGGCGGCGGTACCGGAGTACTCGCGCTGCTCGAATTGGAGGTCGTCCGGACGGATCTTTGCGGAGTACATCCCGCCGGAAGTGACGTTCACGATGCGCGCCGGCGCCGACTCGATCAGCCGGGGCAGGAGCAGGTTGGTCAACAGGAAGTGGCCGGCGAGGTTGGTGGCGAACGACATCTCGAGGCCCTCGGACGTCAGCCGGCGCTCCGGCAACAGGACGCCGACGTTGTTGATCAGCACGTCGATCCTGGCCTCCGTTTCGAGGAGGGTCTCGGCCAGCGCCCGGATGTCTGCCATGAGACTGAGGTCCGCCTGCAGCCCGCGGACATCGCCGCCGAGCTCTGAGGTGACTGCATCGAGCTTCGGTTCGGATCTGCCGACCACGACCACGTGCGCGCCGAGACCGGCGAGGCGCTTGGCCGCTGCGTAGCCGATGCCGCCGGTAGCCCCGGTGACGACGACCGTCTTGCCGGTCATGTCGTCGAGGGGCTCAGCGAACGATCGCGCATTCAGTTTGAACCCGATGTTCGTGAACCTGGCAATGGCCAGCCGGTCGAGCAGGCCGCCGATCTGTGGTTCGCCGCTCATGTGGCGAGCGTTCCGCCGAAGACCTGCCAGGCGAGCGCCGACTTGGCAACGAGGCTCAGCAGCACGTACGTGGACTCGCCGTATGCGTAGTTGGCCCACTTGCCGATCTTCTTGTACTGCAACACCATCACGATGGCGAAGCCGTTGAAGAAGACGAACAGCGAGAAGAAGATTCCGTAGACGAAGCCCGGCGGGTTGGCCTCGAGACCGGGGCTGAAGAGGTAGATGCCGATGGCGATCCACGGCACGGCCCCGGCGATGACGCCGAACCAGTAGGCGAGCCAGTTGACGTTGTCGCCTGGAGTCTCGTATTTCTCCTGCAGCCAGCCGAACAAGATCATCGAAGCGTTGACACCGAAGAGAGCGATCAGCGCCGCGATGTCGCTGATGCCGGTCAGCATGGCGATCAAGACGATCATGACCGAAGAAGACAGCGAGTACTCGATCCAGCGCGCATAGTTGCGCTGCTGCGCCAGATTCCGTGTGTACCACGGATAGACGCCGGGGGAAGCGATCGCAAAGTGCGCTACCGCAGAGAGGAAGAGGAAGATCGCAACTCCCCATGCGATGCTCACGTCGAACAGTGGCTCGACCGACGGCGGTTCGGCCCCAGGGGGGCCATCCATGAACGTCGCGATGACGGGGAGCGTGAAGTCGTTGGCGAGAACGAGCACCAGGATGCCCTGCAACGCGTGCAGGGCGCCCATGATGAGGTTGTAGGTGCGGAGCCGGCTGGAGCCGGTCGCAGTGGGGGGGACTGAAGTTGTGGTCATATGCAATAGTACGGAGCCGACAAGCCGTCGGATGATTCAATGTCGCCGCTCCCTGGGAACCTGGAGTAGGCGGCGACGAGGAGAGCGTGATGCGGGCGATCTTGATCACCAACGACGACGAGTATCGAGCTGCCCTCACCGAGGTCACCACCGACGACCTCCCGGAAGGGGACGTCACCGTCTCGGTCGACCACTCGACGCTCAACTACAAGGACAGCCTGGCCATCACCGGAGCCTCGCCGGTCGTTCGTAGCTTTCCGATGGTGCCGGGCGTCGACCTCGCCGGTGCCGTCGAGAGCAGCGAGCACCCCGACTTTGCGATTGGTGACCGGGTTGTCCTCAACGGCTGGGGCGTCGGAGAGCTGCATTGGGGCGGCTACGCCGAACGGGCCCGGATCAATGGAGACTGGCTCGTTCCTCTTCCCGACGCGTTCACGACCAGGCAGGCGATGGCGATCGGCACCGCCGGCTACACGGCGATGTTGTGCTTGCTGGCACTCGAAGATCACGGGGTGACCCCCGATCAGGGCGAGGTGCTGGTCACCGGAGCAGCCGGGGGAGTGGGGAGCGTGGCCGTTGCGCTGCTCGCCGCCAATGGTTTCGACGTTGTGGCGTCCACCGGCCGCAACGATCACGCTGGCTACCTGCGCACGCTCGGGGCCTCGGCCATCGTGGATCGGGCCGACTTTGCGGGACCGGGTCGCCCGCTGGGCCGAGAACGCTGGGCAGGCGCGATCGATGCCGTGGGGAGCCACACGCTCGCCAACATCTGCGCAACCACCCGCTACGGCGGGACGGTCGCCGCCTGCGGGCTGGCGCAAGGAATGGATCTCCCGGCGACCGTGATGCCGTTCATCCTTCGTGGTGTGACGCTGGCCGGCATCGACAGCGTGCACTGCCCCAAACCGAGGCGCTTGGTGGCTTGGGAGCGGCTCGCGACCGACCTGGATGTCGAGAAGCTCGAGCTGATGACCGTCGAGATGGGCCTCGATGAGGTGCTCGACGAAGCCCCGCGCCAACTCGCCGGGCAGACACGGGGTCGGGTCGTCGTGACGCCGGCGGCGTGAACCCTCGAGCGCCCGCTAGATGCGGGTTTCGCGTTCTTCAGGTAGTGTCGACCATCCAACATGGGTGGGATCAGCACGATGAGTAGCCTTGCGGCCGTCATACTGACGGTGGTGCTCGCCGCGTCGGGGGCAACCGGTATGTCCGATGTGCGCGCCGAAGCGGGGATCGACACTCCCGATCTTGCCGCGATGCAGCAGGTGCCGGCCGAGCTTGCCCTGAACGCCTCGGGCAGCTGGGTGCAGCGTCTCAACAGCCGCCTCGCCGACGCCGGATTCCACCCCGACGGTGGGAACGAGTTTGGCTACCTGACACGACATGCGGTGTTCGCATTCCAGAAGCACCACCAGCTCGAGACCACCGGCGTCTTCACTGCGGAGATGTGGGAGCTGCTCGATGTGCCCGCACAAATCACGTGGCGCAGGGACGCCGACCGGGTGGAGGTCGACCTCGGCAAGCAGGTGCTCTATCTCGTCGAAGACAACGAGGTGCGGTTCGTGCTGCCGATCTCCTCGGGCAACGGGGGCACGTTCGTCAACTACACGGGCCGCGAGGTGCCGGCCCGCACGCCGGAGGGCAGGTTCACCTTCCAGCGCTCGATCAGCGGCATGCGGATCTCGTATCTGGGTGCCCTCTACAACCCGTTCTACTTCTACGGCGGCTATGCCATCCACGGCTCGCCGAGCGTTCCCAACTACCCGGCCTCGCACGGTTGCGTCCGGGTGACGAATTGGGACATGGATCTGCTCAAGCAGCACCTCGAGATCGGCCAGCCCATCTACGTGTACGGGTTGCGGACCGAGGAACCGCCCCGAGAGCGCGTCGCCAATCCGGCCCCGAGCTTCGCCTGAGCATCGCTCGCGGAAACGGGGGAGCCGGAGGCGTGCAGATCGACCACCTCGTGTTCGCCGGACCGGATCTCGACGATGCAGCTGCGTCCGTCACAACGATTCTCGGTGTCCCACCCGTACCCGGTGGCCGCCATGCCGGCTTCGGAACCCACAACCGACTGCTTGGTCTCGGCGGCGGCGCCTACCTCGAGGTGATCGGGTCCGACCCCGCCCAGGGCGAACCGCCCGAACCGCGGCCGTTCGGCATCGATGGAATGGCCGGGCCTCGCCTCGTTGCGTGGGCGGTCCGTTCCACGTCGATCGTCGCAGACGTCGCTCGCGCTGGAGCTGCCGGAATCGAGCTCGGCCCGATCACCTCGATGCAACGCACCCGGCCAGACGGCGTGCTGTTGCGCTGGAGCCTCACGCCGCCACAGGCCGGTCCTCTGCCGTTTCTCATCGACTGGGGGGAGACGCCGCACCCGACCGCCGACCTCGTCTCCGGACCGCACCTGCGGGCCCTGGCGGTCGAGACACCGGCGGCTGCATCGGTTGCCCGCACCCTCGACGTGCTGGGAGTCGACGTCGAAGTCCGGTCCGCCTCGACGGAGCGGCTGGTTGCCACGATCGAGGTCGCCGGCGCGGAGGTCCACTTCGACTAGTCGCGGCGGCCTATCGTGCTTGCCGCACAAGGAGCTGGGACATGACGCGCCAACTGATCAAGCACGTGCTGGAGCGTGACGACTACGGGGCCGAGGTTCATATCGCAGGGTGGGTTCGTACGAGGCGGGATTCCAAAGGCGGTTTCTCGTTCATCGAACTGCACGACGGGTCGTCGTTCAGCGGGATCCAGGTGATCGCAGACGGCGAGTTGCCCAACTACGAATCCGACGTCAAACAGCTGACGATCGGCGCTGCGGCGGAGATCACAGGCGTGTTGAGTGAATCGCCGGGCAAAGGGCAGCGCGTCGAGCTCAAGGCGACCGGCGTGGTGGTGCATGGCCTCGCCGATCCGGAGCTGTATCCGCTCCAGAAGAAGCGGGTGTCCTTCGAACGCCTCCGCGAGATCGCACATCTGCGTCCCCGCACCAACACGATCGGTGCCGTCGCCCGCGTCCGCAATGCGCTGGCCTTTGCCACCCATCGGTTCTACCAGGACCGCGACTTCCTCTACGTCAACACCCCCATCATCACGGCCAGCGACGCCGAAGGCGCGGGATCGATGTTTCGTGTCACGGCGATGGAGCCGGGGGCGGCGCCGCGCAACGCCGAGGGCGCAGTCGACTACAACGAGGACTTCTTCAGCGTTCCGACCTTCCTGACGGTGAGCGGGCAATTGGGGGCGGAGGCCTATGCATTGGGACTCGACCGGGTCTACACCTTCGGACCGACGTTTCGTGCCGAGAACTCGAACACCCGCCGCCACCTCGCAGAGTTCTGGATGGTGGAGCCCGAGATTGCGTTCGCGGATCTCAACGACAACGCCGATCTCGCCGAGGAGTACGTCACGTACTTGGTTCGCTACGTGCTCGACCACTGTGGGGAGGACCTCGAGTTCTTCAACAAGTGGGTCGACGACGGCACGCTCGGCCGGCTGTCGGGTGTCGCCGACGGCAAGTTCGAGCGGCTCACGTACACCGAAGCGGTCAACATCCTCGAGCAGTCAGATGCCGACTTCGAGTATCCGGTGCGTTGGGGCGTCGACCTCCAATCCGAGCACGAGCGCTACTTGACCGAGCAGGTCTTGAAGCAGCCGGTCACCGTCACCGATTTCCCATTCGACATCAAGGCGTTCTACATGCGACGCAACGACGACGGTCGTACGGTCGGCGCCATGGACGTGCTGGTGCCGGGGATCGGGGAGATCGTCGGCGGCAGCCAACGTGAGGAGCGTCTCGATGTGCTCGCCGACAGCATGCGCGTGAAAGGCATGGATGAAGAGCACTATTGGTGGTACCTGGACCTCCGCCGGTTTGGTTCAGCCCCGCACGCCGGCTTCGGCCTCGGTCTCGAGAGAGTCGTGCAGTTCTGCACCGGCATGCAGAACATCCGCGACGTCATCCCGTTCCCGCGGACTCCGCGTAACGCAGAGTTCTGATCTTCTCAGGGCCCGGTGTCGATGACGACCACGCGCGTCGGGGATTCGTCGTCGTCGATGGGCTCGAGGGTCACCCACAACCGCGGATAGTCGCGCCGCGCCACGGCGGCGCGTAGCTCGATGTCGGCGATCTCGGAGAACGTCCCCGCGGAGATGTGTACAGGTCCTTCGCTCATCCACATCTCGTAGAAGAATCCCGCAGGCGCAGGATCCACGCCCTCCATCGTCAAGAGCATCCGGGTTCCGGAGCCTTCGTTCCAGCCGTCGATCGTTGCAGCAGCCGTGGGGTACGCCTCCGTTGCCCCGAGCTCGACGGTCCAATCGGGCTGATTGGGCACCGTCAGCAGCGTGACGCCGAGCACCGCGACGATGACGGCTGCGGCGGCGAGCCACGGTGCCCACCGCGGCATGCGCCGGCGTGCGGGTGGTGGGGCTTGCGCCGACACCAGGTCATGCGACAGCGCCGCAACGGGTTCGAGCCACAACGCCGGGTCATCGAGCGCGAGGTCGTGGTCGGCGAGCACCGATTCCACGCGGTTGCGCGCAGCCTCGAGCGACTCATCACTCGGAATCCCCTCGGCGGCGCCGGCATCGTCATGACGGGTCACGCCGGAACCTCCTTCACGTGAGCCAGCATCTCGGCCAGACGACGATAGGCGCGGTGGGATCGAGACTTCACCGTTCCCAACGGCAAACCGAGTCGCTGCGCCGTCTCTTGTTGGGTCAGTCCTTGGAAGTGGGTCGCATGCAGCACCTGGCGCTCGTCGTCCGGCAAGGAGTCGAGCGCACGGCGAACCTCCCAAGCGGCCCACGTCGATTCGAGCGAGGGAGGCAGCGTGGTGACACTGTCGTCGCTGACACGCTCCGATCGATGCCGCCGTTCCCTGCGATAGAGGTCGATGGCGGCGCGCCGTGCAATCGTGTGGAGCCATGGGCCGAGATCGCGGGCGCGGTCGTAGCTGTCGGAGGCGCGCCACGCCTGCAGGAACGTCTGTTGCACTGCCTCCTCGGCGAGGCTGCGATCTCCCAGAACGCGATACGCGACGGCGAAGACCGACCCGGAGAATGCCTGGTACAGCTCCCGCATCGCTCCGGGTGCACCAGCTGCGAAACGGTCATTGAGATCGTGCATGAAATCCGCCGCGCTCGCCGGGACCTCGTCCTCCGGCACGGTTGCGGGCCGCAACTGCCGGGTCGGCTGCAGCCTATAGCGTGCGGGATTTTCTGCGGCGCGTTCCGGAATCGGGCTCAATCGACGGCGGTCCTGCGCGAGCGGTGGGGGAGCCGGCTGGCTCCCCCACCTCGTGGCGTGATGGCTTCTGGCGTCACGCGCCGGGAACGATTCGCATCACCACGCCGGTCTCGCCAACCGGGGCGAAGACCTCCGATCCGAGCACGTAGAGCTCGCCGGAGTCGTCTTCCCCGAATCCGCCGATGAACAGGCCCGGGGCCACGAGTTCCGCGATGCCGTCTGCGGCGGTCGCTTGGAAGACTCGGCCCGCCGGCCCGGCGAAGCTCTGGGTGAAGTCGCCGAACACGTAGCTACCGCGCAATTCGGGAATGGCGGCACCGCGATAGATGAAACCGCCCGTGATCGAGACGCCTTCGTCGTGGTCGTACTCGACGGCGGGGTCGATCAGGCGGTTCGGCCGTCCGGGGGAATGGGCCGTTGTGAAGCCCGGCTCGTCGCCGTTCATGTCGAACAGGAAGGAACCTTCCTTGATCGGCCATCCGTAGTTCCCGCCTCGGCGCACGAAGTCGACCTCCTCGATGTCGTTCTGACCGACGTCGGCCACGGTCAAGCGACCCGTGGCCCGGTCGAACGACATGCGGTACGGATTCCGAAAGCCGTAGGCGTAGATCTCGTCGGCGGCTGCCGACCCGAGGAAGGGGTTCGATGGCGGAATGCCGTAGCTGCCGTTGGCCGAGTTCGAGCCGGACGGGTCGATGCGCAGAACCTTGCCCAACACGTTGCCCGAGCTGAGGTCTTGCCCGTTGCCGCCGTCGGCGTGGCCCACGCCTTGGTCGTCGGCTCCGCCGCCGTCACCAACGGCGATGTAGAGATGGCCGTCAGGGCCAAAAGCCAAGGCACCGGCATTGTGGTTGAACTGCGGTTCATCGATCGTCAGCAGGACGCGGCCGCTCTCTGCTTCGACCGTGGCGTCCGGCGCCGTCGGGTTCGCCACCCGCCACTCCCGCACCACGGATTCGTGGTTGGCGGCCTCGCCGGCAGGCATCGTCGAGAAGTCGGCGACTCCGTCCGATGGCTCGGACGTGTAGGTGTAGAGCAACCCGTTGTGGGCGTAGGCCGGATGGAACGCCAGGCCGAGCAAGCCCCGCTCATCGAAGCTTCCAGGGCCGAACGCACCCAGCGGTACGAGCAGATTCAGACCAGTTGCGCCGACATCGAGGAACAGATGCCGTGCCGGGAATGTCCCGTCGAGTCCGATGGCCCAGATCTGCCCCGGCTGGTCGACGACGTACAACCGGCTTGCATCGCCCTTCGGGCTCACTGCCCACACCGGTTGGGTGAACCCGTCGGCTACGAGTTCGAGATCCACGGAGACGGCGCTGTCCGGTATCACCTCGGGTATCACGTCATCGTGGTTGGCGGCGGCAGCTACCGCAGTTGCGGCCACCAGCATCACGGCAAGGCCCATTGTCATCAGCCAGCGTCTCGGTCGCATGAGGTGATCCTTCCGGGGGGGTCGCATTCGGCGTTCTACGCCTTTGCCTGGAGTACGAAGGAGGAACCGATTCGGTTCGCCGCAGTCACATTGCTCGCCTGGTTGCCCGATCGCGATCTGTAGGTTGGCGAGGGACACCGAGCCCCCCTTGGAGGACGTCATGGCCCCCGATTCGTCTGCGAGGGAGGAGCAGTGAAATTTCTCTGATCTCCGTGCGCCAATCATCAACTGCACACTCAAAAAGTCACCCGAGATGTCGCACACCCAAGGCGTCATGGACATCGGGCTGTGGCTGTTGTTCGGGTTCTCTGGCGTTTCAGACGCTCTTCACCGATACCGCCGTTGACGAGTCCGACCCCTTCGCCGCCGGCCCCGGTGCCTCGGGACTCGAGATCGACGAGACGTCCGAGCAACTCGCTGCGGACATGAACGATGCCACGGATGAGGAAGGGAAGGCCGCCAAGGAGGAGGTCGACGAGCAGGATCCGATGCCTGACGTGCAGACGGTCGCGTCGGGCGACTTCATCGCACGATCCCATCCGACCGTGGGCACGGCGACGGTGATCACCGACGGCACCCAGACATTCTTGCGACTCGAGGGTTTCGAGACCGACAACGGGCCCGATCTCAATGTCTACCTCGCCACCGGCGATCCTGAGGGTGCATCGGTCGACTTCGTCGACCTCGGAGACTTGAAGGGAAACATCGCCGACCAGAAGTACGAGATCCCTGCCGACGTCGATCCGAGTACGTACACCACGGTCTACATCTGGTGTGTCCGGTTTGGCGTTGCCTTCGGTGCGGCATCGTTGGGTCCCTGACCGCCAGGGACGGCTCGGGTCGGTTGATCCGCCTCCGGCGAGCCGTGTCGTCAGCGTTCAACGCAGCCGGTGAGACCCGCTCGCACGAAGTCCCTGAAGTGGGCGATCAATCGCTCCGAGTCCAGGAACAAGGTCCCGTGGTCGTGGACACCGGATTCCATGCCACGCTGGACAGACTCGACCAGCGGCCGATCCTCCGCACCGACCTGGTCGTCGAACTGCAGCATCTCCGCAATCCAAGCTTCGGGGACGTCGGGTCCGAAGAAATAATCGAGATACCGGTGGGTCTCGCTGCTGCCGATTGGTCGCACCGGCCCGATCGAGAGGTTGGCGTGCCCGGGCATGATGTTGATCGCGGTGTTCGGGTACAGAACATGAAACTGGCCCCGCGTGATCGGTCCCATCGGATCGAACGGTCCGCTCCAACCTCGCCGCACCGGTCCGTACTGTGTCGAGCCTGAGTCTTCTGCGATCAACTCGTAGTCGTCGGGACCGGTGTCGATGACGCTGCTGAAGGCCGGGTGGGCGACCCGGCAGTGGTAGCACTCGAGGAAGTTCTCGACACACACCTTCCAATTGGCGCGATAGGTGCCTTCCCAGCGGTGCGAGAAGACCAGGTCGTCGACATCGAGGGCGTCGGCCACCCGTCTGCAGATCGGATCGATCCATTCAGCGAACGCTTGCTTCGGCTGCGTCGGGCTCGCAAAGAGGAACGGGCCCCATCGGCCGAGCGGCGCACTGGCGAGGCCGTGGAGCTGGGGGTCGAACAACGACTCACGCTCGGAACGAGGGGCGCCGCGAAGGGCACCGTCGAGCGCGTAAGTCCACGCATGGTACGGGCACCGCAATATGCCGCCTGTGCCCTGCTCGGGGCACACAACTGCGCCGCGATGGCGGCACACGTTGACGAGTGCGCGAATCGTGCTGCCGGCGTCGCGCGTGATCACCAGCGGTACGCCACCGACATGGGAAGGGAAGAAGCCCTCAGCCTCGGGCAGCATTCCGACGTGGCCCACGTACTGCCACGATCGTCCGAAAATGCGCTTTTGCTCCTCTGCGAGCACGTGAGGCTCGACGTACCACTCCCAGGCCAGCGTCCGGTTCTCGCTCATCTGGGAAGGCTAACGAGCAGGTAGGGTGCCCGTATGCCGGGCAACGATCTCCAACCTGTGATGCTCTCGGTGCCGCTCGCAAGGCGGTTGCGGGACAGCGGGCTGCAATGGACGGCCGCACCGGGGGATCGCTTTGCGATTCCGGACCGGGGCTTCGAGGATCGCACGTTCCTCGTCAGCGACATGGTGATCGAAGTGCGCAACGTCTTGGGAGGACGCGAGCTCGCGTTCAACGGAACCGTGGAGTGGGCGCTCGACGCGATTCTCGAGAGGGAGGTGGTGTGGGTGCCGTCGGAATCGCAGCTTCGTGAGCTGATCGGCGGCGACTTCGTGGCGTGTTACCGCGACGACGATGAGACCTATGCCGTGGTTGCGCGCCTCGGCGGTATTCCTCGCACCTTCTCGGCTGCGACGGCGCCAGACGCATACGGCTCGGCTCTGCTGGCGATCCTGACCTCCTGACCGGCCGGGCGGCCGGCCTATCCCGCGGCAGCGAATACAGTGTGCCCGGATGATGGTGGCAAAGCCCGTCCGACTCCTCGTGACCGTGCTCGTTCTGCTTGCGGGAAAGCCGCTTCCGGCAGCGAGCGCCCAAACACCTTTCCCTGACGGCGATCCCGCGATTCGTGCCATCGTGGTGCTCGATGATGCCTCCGGAATGGACCCCGTGGCATTCCTCGAGAGCCTCGCGAGCGAGGAACCCGGCGCGTCCAGCTCCGTCGAGCCGGTGCGCCTGTAGGAGACCGACCCGATCATCGTCGTGAGCGGTCCCCGGTCTGCGCTCGATGCGCCGGCATCGCAACCGGGGGTCGTTTCCGTCGCAGCAGACCGCCTCCTCGAACCGCACTTTGGGGGACAGCGTTCCTCATATCGGCGGCACTGAGTATCCGGCCAGCGCCAGCCTGGGGTCGGGCTGGTCGGTCGCCGTGATCGACTCGGGCAGTGACGTCGGCCACCCAGCCTTGGCGGGCGCTGCGGTGGTGGAGGCATGCTTCTCCACCAGCTCCTCCGGCTTCGGTGGTGCGTGCCCCAACGGCGCCACGTCCCAGGTCGGCTCCGGTGCGGCGGCTCCCCTTGCGGGCAGCTATCACGGCACGCACGTGGCCGGCATTGCGACGGCCCGCGCCGTCGGCGGGCCGCGCGGTGTCGCTCCTGAGGCCGGCCTGGTGGCGATCAAGGCTTCCCACCTCGAGCCGTCGGGCGACGAGCTCTTCTGGGAATCGGATGTGCCGGCGGCGCTGGACTGGGTGGCTGCGAAGGCCGACACCTACGACATCGCAGCGGTGAACATGAGCCTCGGGGGCAACCCGATCGCAGGCAATTGTGACGGCTCGAATCCGGCGTGGACGCCTGTGCTCGACTCGGTGGTCGCAGCGGGCGTGACCGTGGTGGCCTCGTCAGGCAACGAGTTTGCCAGCACGGGCGTTTCGGCCCCGGCATGTCTCACCGACACGGTTGCGGTCGGAGCCCTGACGTCGAACTTCAGCACGGTGGCGGCGTATTCGAATTCCGGGAGCATGCTCGACATCGTTGCGCCCGGCACCTCCATCAACTCGACCGACGAAGGCGGTGGGTATCTGGCGGCAACCGGAACCTCCATGGCTTCGCCGCACGTCGCGGGCGCCGTTGCGGTGCTGAAGAGCGCAGCACCGTGCTTGACCCCGGCGCAGGTACGGGATGCGCTCGATCAGGGAACTGAGGTCGTCGACAGCCGCAACGGCATCTCACGTCCCGAGCTCGATCTCGCCGCCGCCGTGTCCCATGTCCTCGCCACCTCGGGATGTGCGGCCACGGAACTCGGCACGCGCCTGTCCGGAGATTTCAACGGCGACGGTGACGACGACGGAGCGGTCTTCACGGGCAGCGCCTGGGAGGTCTCCCTCAGCAACGGCTCGTGGTTCAACGCTCCCGCAACGTGGGCTTCGTTCTCGACGAAGAGCGGCTGGACCGCCCACGTTGCAGGTGACTTCAACGGCGACGACCGCACCGACATCGCCAACTTCAACACCAGCAACGGCACGGTGGTGGATCTCCAAGTCGAACGGATCGAAGTTCACGACATCGAAGTGGTCGGACTACTCGACGAACTCGGGGTGGACGAATCAGGTGGCAGGCGACTACACCGGCGACGGCAAAGCCGACATCGTCAACTACTTCCCCGGGAACGACACATGGTGGGTTGGTCCATCGACGGGCTCGGGTTTCGGCATCTCGCTGTGGTCGAGTGGCGAGGGAACCGAGTCGCTCCAGGTCGTCGTCGCCGACATCGACAACGACGGGCGCAGCGACCTGGCGGGCTACGACTCCGCCACCGGTTCATGGAGAGCGGGCGTCTCGACCGGATCGTCGTTCTCGTGGACGCCGTGACCGCCGCATGCCACCCGGCGCGGATAGGCTGACATCGTGTTCCTCCCGGAGATCGTTTGGCACGAAGCAGCAGGCTCGCGCTAGCGGCCTTGGCCACGTTGCTCGCCGGGTTGCCCGCCGCTCATGCGGCGGAGACCCGCATGTTCGAGGGTCGTGGATCGGCCGGAACCAACAGCTCTGCCGAGGTCTACCTGCTCGAAGGGTCATACGAGCACGGCATCGATGTCGACGCCGGCTGCGTGCTCACGGCGGGACTGTTTCCCGCCCATCGTGAACCGGCCGTGCTGGTCGGAGACGTCCTCCCGGCGGACCTCGCGGTAGGCGCCGGCGGGCGGGCGGCATCCGTAGGAACCTTCGAGATCACGCAGCCTGGGTGGGCGACGGTGCAGATCGGCACCGGTCCCGACTGCGAATGGCGGTACACCGTCTCGGGCGAGTTCCTGCCCGCCGGCCGTGAACCTGGTCCACCCGGAGCGCTGGCGCAACCGTGGGTGCTCTGGCTCGGGGTCGGCGCAGCTCTCGTGATCCTGCTCGGTCTGCGGCGACAGCGCAGGCAGCCGCCCGCTGCGGCCGACCCCGAGGCGCCCAAGGTCACGATCGTCGATGCCTGACCGACGACAGGGGTTCGAATGAGCCTGAGATTCAGCCGCGAGGAGTTGGAGGAGTTCCGCGACGCATCGGTGGCGGACCTCATCGGCCCGGGCGTGAAGTTGCTCTTCGTCGGCATCAACCCGGGTCTCTGGACGGCGGCGACGCAGACCCACTTCGCCCATCCGGGCAACCGGTTCTACCCGGCGCTGCAACAGGCCGGGGTGATCGAACGGACCATCGATCGCAGCGCCGGCTTCACCGTCGAGGACCGGGCACATCTGATCGAACGGGGCGTCGGCATCACCAATCTCGTGAACCGAGCGACGGTGCGGGCGAGTGAGTTGACCACGGAGGAGTTGCGCGATGGCGGGCGGCGGCTCCGCGGGCTCGTGGCCGACCTGCAGCCGCAGGTGGTGGCGATTGCGGGCATCACCGCGTACCGGACGGCTTTCGGCGACCGCACGGCGCAGATGGGCCACCAGGCGGACGACTTCGAGGGCGCCGCGCTCTGGGTTGTTCCGAACCCGAGCGGGCTGAATGCCCACGAGACGACGGCGTCCCTTGCCGCGTGGTATCGGGAGGTCGGCGAGGCGTCCGGGGTCGTTGCTTGATCTACTTGCCGCGCGCTGCGTCCCAGCGTCCGAGGACGTCGTAGGCGGCGTATTTGTACGCCTCCGTTCGCGTCGGGATGTTGTAGGTGAAGTCGATGAACCGGTCGAAGGGCTCGCCGGCGTGCATGACGGCCTGGGCATGGTGGATGAGTTCGGCAGCTTCCTCGCCGAGGATGTGAACGCCGAGCAGCCTCCGGGAATCCCGGTCGACGACCAGCTTGATGATGCCGGTCGTCGTACCTGCGATCCGGCTCTTGGGGTTCGCCGCAAACGACGCACGTCCGACGACGTAGTTGAGGCCCTGCTCCTGCGCAGCCGGCTCGGTCAACCCGATCATCCCGACTTCAGGAATCGAGTAGATGCCGTACGGCGGGAGACGGTCAACGGTCTCCTTGAAAGGGATGTCGAAAGCGTGGCATGCCGCCACACGGCCCTGCTCGGCGCTCACCGAGGCCAGGGCGGGTGGTCCGATCACATCACCCGCGGCGTAGATCCGGCCTGCGGTCGTCTGGAAATGCTCGTTGACGATGATCCGGCCGCGATCGTCGAGGTCGACGCCTACGCCATCCAGGCCGAGACCGTCGGTGTTGCCGACCCGGCCTGCGGCGAAGAGCACCATGTCTGGCGTGGCCGTCGATCCGTCGCCGAGGTCGACCTGCAGCGCACCGTCTCGACGCTCCACGGCTGCGCCGGACGAGCCGAGGTGGATGTCCATCCCGTGCTCGGCGAAGGATTCGGCGAGGAGCTCGGAGATCTCCGGATCGAGAAACGGGACGAGTCGCGGGGCAGCGTCCACCAGCGTCACTGCAGCACCGAGGGCCGTGAAGATGGAAGCATATTCCGACCCGACCGGGCCACCTCCGATGACGACGAGGCTCGCCGGGATGCGGTCGATGGCCAGAATGGCATCGGAGTCGTGCACGTCAGGATCGTCGAAAGGGATCGCTCGGGGGCGGAGAGGGCGAGAACCCGTCGCGATCAGCACCACGTCGGTGGTGAGTGACCGCGGCGCCCCGTCCGGCCCGGTCACCGTCACGCTTCCTGGAGCACCGAGAACGGCGTCGCCGTGGATCAGCTCGATGCCGTGACGGTCGAGGTTGTGACGTACCGTCGCCGTCATCATGGCCTCGACTTCGGCTTCCCGGGTGCGCAGCCGCTCGAGCATGAGGTCCGGTGACAACCCGAGACCCAGGCCGTAGATGTCGCGGTAGCGAAAGCCGGTGAGGTAGTTGGCGGCTTCCCGCAAGGTCTTGGAGGGGATGCCGCCGGAGTGAACGGGCACTCCGCCGGGCTCCGGAGCTCGCTCTACGACGGCGACCCGGTGACCGAAGTACGCCGCTTGGGCCGCCGCCTTCTCGCCCGCAGGCCCGCTGCCGATGACCACCATGTCGAATTCGGGAATCTCGTGACCTCCGTCCGGACCCCGAACGCTACCCGCGCTGAACGTTGGTCGCTCCTCTCGAGGACGTCCCGATCAGCGCCAGAGCTGCCCGGTGTGCCGGCGCGATGCCGGGCGGCCGCAGGGACTTTCGCCGTTGGCGATCGGATCCGGCTGGCACCACGGTGGTGAGGCGGGCAGCGAGAGAAGGGGGTTGACTCATGCGACGGAAACACGTCGTTCTCATTGCGCTGATCGCAGTCGTACTCCTCCTGGCAGCGGTGGCGCCTGTGGCCGCCACCGCGGTTCGGGTGGGCGCCGCCTACGACGCTCCGGTGGTTGAGGGCACCTTCGGATTCATAGCCCATCAGGGAGTGGTGGCTGCAGAAGGCGACCTGCCGATCAAGGTCAAGGAGGTGGATCCCTGGACCGTCAGAGGCGATTTCATCCCGCCAGAGGAGCAGGTCGAATCGCTCCTGTCGCGTTCCGATCTCATCATCGGCGTTGGCTTCCTCTACACCGGCGCATTCGAGATGTTTGCGCCTGATCGACCCGACATCGACTTTGCATTGATCGACTCATTCGTCGATCTGCCGAACGTGGCGTCGATCGCGTTCGCATCGAACGAGGGTTCGTTCCTCATGGGAGCTGCGGCCGCATTGACGTCTGAGAACGACACGATCGGGTTCATCGGCGGCGTGGACATTCCCATCATCTTCGAGTTCGAGGCTGGATTCGTGGCGGGCGTGCACTACATCAACCCAGACGCTGAAGTGCTCATCGAGTACATCAGCGAGTGGCCCGATCTCAGCGGGTTCGGGGACCCGGGACGTGCGTACGAGCTGGCAATGGACATGTACGACGACGGGGCCGATGTGGTGTACCACGCCGCGGGCTTCAGCGGGTTCGGGTTGTTCGCCGCCGCCGACGAGTTCTCCGCGGCCAACGACCACGTCTGGGCGATCGGTGTCGACACCGACCAGTACTTGGTGGTCGGGCCGGAGCAGGCGGAGCACATCCTGACGTCGATGCTCAAGAGAGTGGACGTCGCTGCGTACGACATGATCGAGGCCGAGGTCGATGGCACGTTCACGGGTGGGTTGCATTGGTACGACCTTGCCGCCGACGGAGTCGGATATGCCACTACCGGTGGTTTCCTCGACAGCATCATCGACGAGTTGGAGGCGTTGAAGGCGCAGATCATCGATGGCAGCATCGTTGTCCCGAGCTGGCCATAGCTCGCACCGCGGGGGTGGTACACGGCGGTGCGCCACCCCTGCGTCCTGCATGGGGCAGCGACCTATTCGCCGCCGCCAGGTGTCAGGAATCCCCACCTCGTGTGTCTCGTCTATGTAGGCGCCGATCGGGCAATCGGCGAACACGAAGGGCCATGGGTAGAGCCGGCCGGTAGGGGCTGGTAGGGCCAGGATCGATTCACACGGCGGATGACAGCGCGGTCAGACGCATGATGAGATGCGACAGGAGTGAAGTCACGTGTTGCCGCAGAGGACCTTCCCGGTCGGGGCGAC
This sequence comes from Acidimicrobiia bacterium, assembly GCA_035458525.1. Classification (GTDB taxonomy): domain Bacteria; phylum Actinomycetota; class Acidimicrobiia; order Spongiisociales; family UBA5794; genus DATHZQ01. The sequence continues at coordinate 14,431 of DATHZQ010000009.1, read as the reverse complement.
CCTAGAGGGATCCTGAAGAGGTATCGGAAGCGGATCGGCAGCGGATCGGCAGCGGATCGGCAGCGGATCGGCAGCGGAACTCGTCCTCATGGCCAGATGAGGAGTCGTCCGTCGTCCGTTCCAACCGCGACCGCCGCGGACCCGTCGCCTCTCGAAGCGGCGGCGATGTTGGTTGCGAGCGTCGCGCCCAGCGAGGTGGTCGACACGACCTCGCTCTCGTCTGGTGTGCGCGTCAACGCAACCAGTGTCTGTTGGTCCTGGGTGGGTACGACCACGTCCGGCCGACCGTCTCCGTTGGCGTCGACAACGATGCCTTGGTCGAGATTGCGCGAGCCGATCCGGTGTGTCGAGTAGCGCTCGGCGCCGGCTTGCAGCGTCAGGTCGCCGTCGGCGAGGCGATACCAGCGGACGATGCCACCGATGTGCGGCGTTCGGACCTCGATGACCTCGATTCCTCCGTTGGGTCCGACCGGACCGGCGGCCAGCTGATTCAACCACCGGTTGCCGGTTCCGATGGGCGGCGCAACAGCGACGAGATCTCCTGCGGCCGAGAACACGGTCAGCGATGCCCCGCCGGTGCCATCCGAAGCCGTGGCGATCACTTCCTCGACTCCGTCCCCCGTGACGTCTGCCCACATCGGTGACAGTGCCTCGAAGACCGCATCGCCTGGAGCGTCGAGCACTGCTTGAACCGTTGCGCCTCCAGGCGCAAGAACGACGATCGACTCGGATTCGATCTTGTCGCCGAGAACGCCGTGGGTCAGCCGCTCGGTTGGTTCGGCGAGGAAGGCCACCTCGTCTCGACCAGAAACGACGATGCGGCCGTCGATCAGCGCACGCACACCGGACACGGGCTCGGCGCCGACGAACACGGCGCCGCCTTCGGCGATCACGACAGGTTTGCCGGCGACGAGGCCATGTCCTGCGAGCGGGGCCGCGCCGGACGGTTGGAAGATCGAAACCGCACTACCGCCGACGATGACGGTGGGCGGAGCGCCCGGCGGGAGGGTGACCTCGCCGATCGGGAACGGTTCGACCTCGCCGACGCTCTCGGCGTAGGCCGAGACGTTGCCGTCGACGTCAGCGACAACCCAGACGATCCGGTCGGCAACGGGGGCGGCAACGATCCAAGCCGGCGTCGCCTCGAGACGCACCTCGAGCGGCGCTTCGTCGAGTGCGGCGTCACCGGCGAAAAACCGGTTGCCGGATTGCCCTCCGCTGGTGGTGAACACTTGGAGCGGTACGTCGTCCGCCGGCGGGAGCGTGACGCCGGGTGGCGTGGTCGGTGCCGTCGCATCCACCGAACCGCCGGACGTGGCGACTCCTTCGTCGTCAGTGCCCCCGCAAGCAACAACGACGAGCGCAAGCGCAGTCATGACCTTCAGAATGCGCATCACAACCTACCTGTGACCGAGATGCCGGGCGGTGGGCGACGGGCGCACAAGGCCGTCGCTGTCGACGTACTCGCCTCTGGGCTGCGCTGACCGAGTTGCCTGTTGTGTCGGCGATTTGGGAAGGCGATAGCCGGCGTGCGGGGTGGCCATGAGGTCGTTCACGTTACTTCTTCGGGTCACATCCTCCCCTGGAAGGTGCGGGCACCGTATCGCCACGTACTGACGGAATCTGGAACGAACTGCCGTTTCTCCCCGTCTATTGAGTAGTTGCGCAACAACTGCGCGGAGAGGGAGGTTGCCATGGGCGTGCGCCTGGGCGTGAAGGTCGCTTTCTCGTTGCTGGTCGGTGTGATCTTCGGATACGTGAGCTGGCTGATCCTCTACGGAGCCACCAATACGGCAGAGTTCGTGCCGAGCTCGTCGCAAGACATCGCCTTCAGCCTGGTCGCAGCAGGCATCGTGGCCTTCATCGCTGCTCAGCTCGGAATCACGGTCGGTCGCCCGCCAGATGGCAGCGGGATCGTGCGGCGACTGTCGGAGAGTATGGGAGCACCAGCATCACGCTGGCCCGGCCTCGTGCTCATCCTCCTGGTGACGGCGTACACCGCAGTCGGCTTTGGCTTTGTGTTCCTGTGGCTCTCGCCCGAGTACCTCGCGGTCGCGTCAGGTGCGACCGAGCTCACCGAGGCGCCCGGCTACATCGCCATGCCCGCCAAGACTTTCCTCGGGCTCTTGCTCGGCGGCCTGGCCGGACTCAGCGCCGGCACCCAGGTCGCCGCCAGCCCGCAGAGAGAGCGCCGTCCAGATGCCACGGTGCCAACCACCGCTTCGGCCCCGATGGTCGAGCCGGTGGACAGCGGGTCCAAGGAGCCGTCGCTGAGCGAGAGCGTCAGGTGATCACGGGAGAAGGGACGGGCTGTCCGGCGGCGGGCCCCGCCAAGCTCAGCTTCGTGGCTGAGAGCTCCGGCCATGCCTGGGCAGCACAGAACGACTGGCATTGATGGCGATCTCCCGAGCGTGAGCCAACATGCACGCAGCACTGGAGGAGGCGCTCCTCGATCATCGTGTCGATGTCCATGAACGGTTTGACCTGAAGTCGCTTGACCCGGGTGGCGAGTAGGCGGCGCAGCCGGTCCTGATCCCGGGTCAGTTTGGCCGCACTGTGGATCAGCGCGCCGATGCGGAGGTCGCACACGTCGTTGACGTTGCGGAAGAGCTCGCGAATGCCGGGGTCGGCGAGGGAGGAGCCGCGGCGGAGCACACCTTTGAGAGATTCGCTGACGAGGCTGCGCAGCTCGCGGGTGATCGACGGATCGACGATGCGATCCGAGATGAGGCCGAGGTGCGCAGCCAGTTGCTCTTGGCCCACGATCGAGACCAGCGATCGCCAACGTCCATCGTCCGTCTGCACCATGTAGCCGACACTGGCGCAGTGAGGATGAGAGCACGGCAGCGCGATGAGATCCTGCCAGGTCACGACCCCACCGGTTTGCGTGCCGAGGCGGGCGAGCACGCCCGTGTGGGTGAGGCGGCGTCTCGGGTCGATTCCGGTCCCCCGGCCGGATCCGATCACGGGCTGGATGCAGACCCCGCCGACGAATGGGGTCTCGAGCGCGTAGGAGACGACTGCACCCATCTCGTCGTGGTTGACGCCAAGTGCCGCTGTCATCACCAAGGTTGCGAAGACCTCGGCACTCGACACCCTCGCCACGATGCGCTCTTTGACGCGCCGCAGGTCGCAGCCGCGGTGGTGGCGCCAGGTGGCGGGTCGGAACCCGTCGAACTGCAGGTACAGCTCGATGTGATCGCAGTGCTCGGCGAGGTAGCCGAGCAGCTCGTCGTCACGGGCCAGTCGCAGACCGTTCGTGTTCAAGAGGATCCGCACGATGTTGCGTTCCGCCAGGCCTTCGAGCAGCGGCAGGAGATCGGGATGGAGGGTCGGCTCACCGCCGCTCACCATGACAACATCGAGCTTTCCCCCCTCCCGGGCGAGCCGCTGATCGACGCTGGCGAGCACATCCGCAATGGGGATCATGCGGCCCGAATCCGGACCGGAGACGGCAAAGCAGGTGGGACATCGCAGGTTGCAGGCGTTGGTGACGTCCTCCAGCAGGATGCACGTGTGTTGGAGCTGGCGTGCACCCAGCCCGCGGAGATATCCCGCAGGGAGGGGACCGTCGTTGCCAGGGTCGTCGGGAGTCCCGCGGTCCGGTCGGGTCGTCCACTGCTCGAGGTAATCCAGGATGCTGGCGACTTCTTCATAGAGCGTCTCGAGGCGACCGTGGTCTGGGCAGGTTCGAGTGAGCCAGACTCGGCCGTCGTCCTCCAGCTGCGCGGGGAGACGGCGGACCTGGTCGAGGGGTTGTTCGGGATTGCTGCGGTGGCACGCCGGGCAGTAGGCGATGACTGAACGGCGAACGCGACGACCGCCCGTCACGGCGCGCTTCCGATCGGTGTGGAGGCCGCTGCGGTTGTCCGGTATGCCCCGGAACGGAGCTGCCGGACGAAGTAGCCCAGCAGAATGGGCAGGGTGGCGGCCAGGAACAGCTGCGTCCCAGTCAAACCCAGGGCCATGACCTCGTTGCCTCGCACGAATTCAACGGCGAAGCGAAAGATGCCGTAGCCGAGGAGGAAGACCTTGAACGATTCGCCGGGCACCGGGATGCGATCCCGCATCCACGTGAGCAGGGCGTACATGAGGAGACAGAATGCGATCTCGTAGAGAAAGGACGGATGGAGCGGAACGCCGGTCGTGCATTGCGGGCAATAGGGAATGCCGGCCGCCACGTCCGCCGGCGGAACAAAGCCCCACGGCAGCGACGTCGGAGTGCCGATCTGCTCCGTGAGGAAGCATCCGATGCGGCCGGTGGCGATGCCAAGCGCCACCGCAGGGGCGAAGACGTCACCGGTCTTGCGGCGATAGCCGATGAGGCGTTTCGTGATGACGGCTCCGGCGTACGCACCGGCGAGTCCTCCGACCACGCTCTTTCCGCCGTGGAGGAGGATCGCCGTGATCGTCGCCTCCCCGCCTTCCGCAACGAAGCGCCATGTTGTGGACGCCTTCGCCAGCAACGCACCGCCAATCAGCGCCCCCGCTGCGATGGTCCACATGGCAGGAGACGCCTCGCCGCGAAGGCGGCTTTCGCGGCGGAACACGAGCAAGGCTGCGGCGACCCCGGCCAGGACGAAGAATGCATGGGTGGGCACGCCGAACCCGGCGAAGCGGAACAGGGTCGGATACACGTCCCCCGGCTCTCAGCCCATCACCAGCGGGACACACACTCCGCCGAGCACGACGATCACAGCGAGCATGACCAGCAATCCGATCGCCCACGGCGGCATCCGCTTTGGCTCACGCTCCGGAGGTGGTGAGTCGGTCATCGAGGACCTCCTTCCTGGGGTGTCTCATGTGGGGAATCCATGCCGGAACGCGTTCCGCATATGTGAACCAATCCGGGCCGAACTCGGCGGCGAGGAGCCGCTCCTCTCCGCCGGCCTTGATGGCTGCGCCGACGAGAGCCGCGGCCATGAAGCCGAGGGTCCACGTGCGGTACACGAGCAGACCGCCGGTGGCGGCCAGCATCAGACCGAGATACATCGGATGGCGCACGTATGCATACGGTCCATTCGTCACGAGCTCGTGATCGGCGTACAGCTCCGAGCCGAGACTGCTCGAAACGTTGTACATCGAGCCGAGTGCGCGGCGCCCGCCGAGGTAGAGCGCGGCCCCGGCTGCGCCGAGAAGGCCGCCAGCGACCACGCAGATGACCCGCCCGCTCTGTGTCAGGTCGATGGGCAGCGGTCGCCACAGCACGATGCACACGGCGAAATAGGGGATCGCTCCCAGGAGATACACGCTCGGACCCGGCATGCGTGTTGCCAATCCGGAGGTACGCCCGGTCCTACGCGTGCTGCCTTCGCTCGCGCCGGCGGCCGCGGCGACCCAGGCCACGCCCACGAGGGCGACACCCGCGGAGCGCACGAGCAACTCCGAGATCTCGAGTGCGTTCACGAGGAACCGCCGATGGGCTGAGCGCGCTCCAGGGTTGCGATCAACCGGTCCAGACTGTTGCGGAGCAGCAGGCAGACCGGAATCGTGGTGGTCGTGGATGGGGTCTCGATGCGGACGGTGCCGACGTAACTGAGGGTGATGAGGACGATCGCCAGGGCCGCCAGAGGGAGCTGCAGCCACACCGGCGCGAACCACGCTGCAACCGCTGCGACGAATCCAGCGGCAAGCCGTGAGGGGAAGAAGCGGTGAGCCCGGCCGATGCGGCGCAGCTCGCTGCGACGGACCTCGAGGCGTCGCCGGCCACGAGGGATGAGGCCGAGCAGCGCATCGCTCCAGTCCACCGTCAGCCTTGTCTCGTCGAGCGCAACGCGGACGAGCAAGTAGGGCGTCAGAACGTTCGACACCACGTGGGCGGTGTCGATCTCCCCGAGATCCGAATCCCGAGGCAGCGCCATGGCACCTCCGACCTCATCTCCAGCATCCATCCGGACCGCACGGTTGAGTAGGGCCGAAGGGATGCGGCGTACTCCATGTTGACTGGGTCGTTCGACTCCGTGTCGGTCGACTCATTCGGGCGGTGGGGGTGACAGACCTGGGTAGGGGGAGTGTCTTACCTGTGCACGCAGCGAATGAGGATTCGGCAGACGGACACAGCGGCCAGAAGGGACCCAGAGGTAGGGCACTGGGTGGGCCGAGGTTTCAAACAAAAGGCGGATATCGGGGCTCCGAAAGGGGCCCCCTCCGCATTTCCGGGCTTGAGAAGTGCCGGGTCTTCCGTCCCCGCAGCTACCGCAGGTCTCGCCCCGTCCGGTTTCGCGGTACCCAAGGGCGCTGTCGTGACGCTGCTCACGGTGGCGATGGCTGCTCCGCAGCCACGTCGCCACCTGCGATACGCTGAGCGCACGGACACCCGGGAGGGAATCATGCAGGGGAGAGGTCGACTCGTCGTTGCCGTGGCCTTCTTGCTGGCTGTCGCAGCCTGCGGCGGGGAAGACGACGCCGCAGCTCCGTCGAGCGAGCAAGACGCGTCTGCCACGACGTTCCCGTCCTCAGTCGGTGACCTGCCCGGCGTGAGCGGTGGATGCGAGGCACTCGCCAACCTGTCGCTTGCGATTTCGAGCGTCGTGTCGGGGAACTTCACGGGCGTTCCTTCTGATGTGGTTGGCAATCTGCCCGAGGAGGCACGGGCCGACGGGCAGACGCTCGTGGACGCCATCGAAGAATTTCACGAGCGCCTCGAGCAAGCCGGCATCGACATCTCACAGGGCCTCAACCTCGACGAGGAACAGCTGGATGAATACGTCGACATCAATGCGGAAGTCTTCAACGACGACGTGGACGCCGCCGTGAATCGTCTCGGCGTCACCATGGCCGGCGAGTGCGCCCCGGGATCCTGACCGACGTCAGTCCAACGTGATGGCCACGACGACCATCGACTCAGCCGCGCTCGCAAGCGTGTCGTCGTCGGGGTGCCATCGAGTTCCGAAGAACTTCGGGCGACCGCTGGGTGTCGTGTGGGGGAACCGTTTCAGGTAGGCGCGAAGGATCTCGGTGCGACGCACCGGCTCCACGATCACGCCTGCCTTGCCGGTGGCGTCCTCGCCGCGCAGCCTCACCGTGACGGACGCCGGGGCTTCGAAGTTGCGCCACCAGGCCTTTCCGCCCGCGTTGCCCGCCCAGATGCAGAGCTGTTCATCGTGCTCGACGTACTGCAGGGGCAGCGTGTATTCCCTTCCCGAACGCCGTCCCGTGTACGTGAGCACCAAGAGGCTGCCGCTCATCATCCGGTGAATGGGCGACCGCAGCACCGCCGTGGCGAGGGTGTTGCCAAAACTCATCGTCTGCTCCCACTCGAAAGCTGTGCTCTATTGGACGCGCTGCGGCGCGGCCGGGCTAGGGCACCTTGTCGTTTTGTTTGGACCACGGCGAGGTACGCAGGGTTGCCGCGGCCCCTTCGACCGTTCCGTCCGTGACACTGGACGGTGCGTTGCATTGTTCCCCCACGGGACCCGAGCGTTGCGTACGGTTGGAAGGAACCAAGGAGGTTGACATGGCTCACCCCAACGTCGCGCTCATCGAGGGCGCCTACGAGTCGTTCGCCGCCGGCGACATCGCTTCGATCATGGCGATCTGGACGGATGACATCGCTTGGCACATCGCCGGAGACCACCCGCTCGCCGGGGATCACGAGGGCAAGGAGGCGGCCGCAGCGTTTCTCGGCGGGGTGATGCAACAGACCGGCGGCACCTTCCGTGCCGAGCTGCAGAACGCCCTCGCCGACGACACGAACGGGTACAGCCTGCACAAGGGGACCGCCAGCAAGAACGGCGAGGACCTGGAGTCGTGGGAGATCCTCGGCTACGGCTTCCGAGACGGCAAGGTCGCCGAGATCTGGAGCTTCCCGTACGACCAGCGGATTGCGAACCGAATGCTCGGTTGACCTGACCTCAACGAGTAGCGGCACGTTGCCCACTACCGGGTCGATCGACTCATTCGAGTCGTGAGGCTGACAGATCCGTGGGCCGGGAGTGTCTCACCTGTGTACGCAGCGATTGAGGATTCGGGCGGACAGCGGCCAGGTAGGGACCCGGAGGTAGGGCGCCGGGTAGTGGGCCGAGGTTTCAAACAAAAAGCGGACATCGGGGCTCCGAAAGGGGCCCCCTCCGCATTTCTGGATTCCCCTCTCGACGCGCCGTTTCCAGGATCTGTAGGCTCCACAGCGAGCCCGGGGAACGGGGATTCAACACTGGGGAGGGCCCAATGCGCCGCCTGCTCGTACTCGCCGCCTCGATCCTGATGGTGATGGCGACACCGGCTCTGGCGAAGGAACGACCCGAACCCTTCGACGTGAGCCAGGCCCACACCGTGGGTCGCGCCGCCGAGACGAACTCCCTCAACGGGATCTACGTCTCGCCCTACGACAGCAACGTCTATGTCGCCAGCGTTGGCGGCGACGAGATCACGGTGCACGACCCGGAGACCGGCGACCTCCTCGATCGGATCGGCCCGGAGCGCGGGGTGCACGGTCCCGACGATGTGTTCATCACCGATGATGGCACGATCTACTGGACCGAGATCCTCCTCGGCTACGTGGGCATGCTGAAACCCGGGGAGGAGCCGGTTCGGCAGTTCGTCGGGCAGGGGGTCAACCCGATCACCATGTCGGACGACGGCCGGCTGTTCGTGAATCGCCTGTTCTTCGGCACGGGGCTCTACGAGCTCGATCCGAATCTGGTCGACGAGCCGGTGCTGCTCAACGAGGACCTGACCATCAACTCCTTCGACTTCGGTCCGGACGGCTTCTTGTACGCCCCGTCATTCTTCACCGGCGAGGTCCTCAAGATCGACGTCGACTCAACAATCCCCGTCACCACCGAGGTCGTGGCCAGTGTGGGTGGTCCCTCGTCGGCGGTGAAGTTCAACTCGCAGGGTGAGGCCTACGCCGTAGCCATCGCCGAGGGCCTGGTCTTGAAGCTCGACTTCTCGGGCGCCAACGCCCACGAGGTCGTGCTCGACACCGTTGGCACGATCGACAACATCGCGTTCAGCACGGACGACCGTCTCTACGCAGCCGTGGGAGCCGACAACATCATCGTCCGCGTCGACGAGCGGGGCACGCGGGCGCTCACGCCTGAGGGCTTCGGCCTGCCCGGCGACGTCGCGGTGACTCCCGACGGGACGGTATGGGTGACCGAGCTGTTCACGATGAAGGGGTTCGAGGGTCCGCGACGCCCAACGGCGGCCTTCTACGACCGGTTCTCGCCACCCGAGGAGGGGTTTGCCGGCGCTACATCCGTCGCGGCCGACGGCGACAACCTCATCATCACGAGCGGCTTCGCCAATTCGTTGCAGGTGTTGGATCCGGCAACGGGGGCCGTGTCCCTGGACATCCGCACCCTGGCTGTCGTCACCAACGCCATCCGGCATGATGGCGATGTCGTTGCTGCGCAACTCGGGCTCGGCAACGTGGTGAAGGCCCAGGATACGTCGGAGGTGCTCCTCGACGGATTGGCGGTGCCGCTGGGCTTGGCATCCGACGGCGACACGCTGTACGTGGCCGACTGGGCGCTCGGCAACGTCTGGGCCGTGGACGATTCCGGGGCTTCCCTGCTGGCGTCCGGTCTGGTCTTGCCGGAGGGCATGACCGTCGATGGTGATCGTCTCCTCGTGGTCGAGCCGGTTCTCAAGCAAGTGACCGGCATCGATCTGGCGACGGGCGATAGATACCCGGTGATCGTGGGCCTCGACTACTCCGACCGCGTCCCGGAGGGGTTCTTCCCGTATGGGAACATGTCGGGCGTTGCGATTGGGGACAACGGATCGATCTACGTGTCAGACGATGGCGTGAACACCGTGTACGAATTCAGACGGCGATGAGCTCGCACTGAACCCAGGATGAGCGTCGGGAGGGCGGGCCTCGATGGTCCGCCCTCCAACGCGTGCGTACTCCAAGTTGACTAAGCCGATCGGCTCGGGGTCGGTCGACTCATTCGGGTGGTGGGGGTGACAGACCTGGGTGGGGGGAGTGTCTTACCTGTGTACGCGGCGATTGAGGATCCACACAGCGGGGCGGACGGACACAGCGGCCGGTACGGACCCAGAGGTAGGGCACTGGGTGGGCCGAGGTTTCAACAAAGGCGGATATTGGGGCTCCGAAAGGGGCCCCCTCCGCACTTCCGGGCAGGAATCGCCTCAAGCCCGCTGGGCCGCTTCGAGAGCTTCCGGATCGTCGACGAGCCCGCCACCTCGCACGGTGGCCCCGATCGTGAGTGCAGCCGTCACCAGCACGATGATTTTGAGGATGTCCTGACCCTCGAGCGTTGGCACGAACGGCGCCGACCACGTGATGTCGGGGAGGAGAAACAGCGGCGTCACGGTGCCGAACATCTGAACGGCGAGCATCAGCAGGGTCAGTCGCAGGAATCGTCCGGTGAGGAGTCCGATTCCGATGGCGGTCTCGAGCAATGCGAGGGAGATCCGAGCCACCGTTGGCGGCACGAAACCGAAGAACAGCTTGTCGATCGTGGCCATGGCAAGCTCATCAGCGGGGCTCACGTCGGGCCAGAACTTCAGCGCGCCGAACTACAGGAAGACGAGTCCGATGCTGAGCCTAAGCCGCGTGAGGCCGTGTTCGGCCATCCATCCGGTCACTCGACGGTCAAGTTCATGGAATGCGATGCGGGCCCATACACAAGAGGCTATCGACGGGCGCGTTGCTGGCCGCACGCACCGAGCAGAGTCCTCGCCCGATAGGGTGCCGGCATGCCTGAAACCGAGCACAGCCTCGAAGTCCGCAGGGATGACCTGCGCGTGACCCGCATCGTTTCGACTCCAGTGCCGGCGACCCGTGACGGCCAGGTGGCGTTGCGGGTCGAACGGTTTGGGCTCACGGCGAACAACGTGACCTACGGCGTCGTGGGTGATCGCATCGGCTATTGGAGGTTCTTCCCGGCAGCAGAGGGCTGGGGGCGCATTCCGGTGTGGGGATTTGCCAACGTGATGTCGAGCGGGGTGCAAGAGATTCCGCCAGGAACCCGAGTCTTCGGCTTCTTCCCGATGTCGACGCATCTCGTGGTCGAACCCACCGGGATGTCCCGGCACGGGTTCACAGACGGTTCGGCGCACCGGACGAGCCTCCCGCCGGTCTACAACGGCTACCGGCGCGTTGACGTCGACGCGCTACTGCCGGCGACCGCCGAGGCGCTCCACGCCGTGTTCTATCCACTCCTTGCGACGTCGTTCGTCATCGACGACTTCCTCGCGGATCAGAACGATTTCGGTGCCGACCGCATCGTGTTGTCGAGTGCATCCAGCAAGACGGCCCTCGGCACCGCGCTTGCCGTATCCCACCGATCAGGCGACAAGCCCGCGCTCGTGGGGCTGACGTCGCCACAGCACGTCGGCTTCGTCGAGCGTCTGGGGTGTTACACGGAGGTGACGCCGTACAACGACGTGGCCTCGCTGGATCCTGCAGCAGCGACCGTGTACGTCGATTTCGCCGGGAATGCGGACGTGCGGCGTGCCGTTCACGAGCATCTCGGCGATGCGCTCGTCAAGAGCTACATGGTCGGCGCAACTCACTGGGAGCAACGGGAGCTTCCGGCCGAGCTCCCCGGTCCGGTGCCGACGATGTTCTTCGCTCCCGCCCAGATCAGCAAGCGCCTCGAGGAGTGGGGGTCCGCCGGATATCAGGAGCGACTCGAGCCTGCGCTGGAGCGGTTGATCGCCGCCGTCTCCGACTCGATCGCCGTGGTCGACGTGGCCGGCGTGGAGGGGCTGCAGGGGGCGTGGCTCGCGACGCTCGATGGCAGCTCCGACCCTGCGGTCGCAACCGTTGTCGAGTTCGGCCGCTGACGCCCGGAGTTCCGGCTCAGCGCAAACGAGCGCACAGAGACGGCGGCCAACCTCGTCACCCTGTGCTCGTCCGCCATGGCGCTTCTCGATGGCTACCAGTCCGGCAGCTCGCTCTGCGAGATGTTCGACGACGGTGCGGCCCGCGAGCATTATCGGCCGCTGGTCGATCGACTCAACGCTCTGAGTACGAGCGAGATCGACGAGCGGGCGCGCCTGACCGTACCTCACGGCGACTCCCCACGTGATGTGGGACGAGCAGGTGGGGTGAGTTCGCTCGGGATGCGACCGCCGAGGCGGCGTCGTTGCTCGAGGCGGTCACGGCAGTGCAGTCGGCGGTCGGTGAGCTGCTCGACTACGAGAGCGGGGCGACCGAGGTCGGCGTGAGCGTGGCCGAGATCTTCGAGCACCGCCGTGGCGTGTGCCAGGACTATGCCCATGTGGCGCTGGCGGCGTACCGGTCGCTGGGGCTGCCGGCCCGATACGTGAGCGGGTACCTGTACGCCCGCGATTCGTCCTCGGGTGAGCTGCCGACCGACGACGCAGAGCTGGTCGTCGCCACTCACGCCTGGGTCGAGGTGGCGATCTCGGGGCACGGCTGGTGGGGTCTCGATCCGACCAACCAGCTGCTGGCGGGGAGCGCAACGTCAAGATCGGCCACGGTCGGGACTACGAAGACGTCACACCGCTGCGTGGCGTGTACCACGGCGACGCCGAATCCGGCGGCCCCGAGGTCGTCGTCAAGATGAGCCCGAGCTCACTCGAGCGGCATTCGATGACGGCCCGGCCTCCGTTCCAACCCAAGCAACTCGATCACCATCACCAGCATCACCAGCAGCAACAGCAGCAGTAGTCGGCGGGCTGCCATGAGCCGGCGAGGCAGTTTCGCTGTCAGAGCGCGCTGCGCCGTGTCCATTGGAGTTTGCGTGATGGCTTGCGCCCCGCGCATTGAGGGGGCCTCTGTCGTCATCGCCTTCTCTGCGACGAGGCGGAGTGCAAGCTCGACGGCCTCTGGTTTCGTTGCCACGCCGAGGCGGCGCATGACGAGCTCGGCCAGTTCGTCATCGACATCGATTGTGGTTCGTCCCAAGGAGGTGGCCTCCTTCTTCGGTGAGCCCAGTATCACCGGTCGGTGCGACAGATTCGGGTGCGGCTCACACGTCCGGCGAGGTGCGGAGCTCGGAGCGCACCGAGATGACGGGGAGGTTCCATCCTTGGGCGACGACGATCGTCGGGTGGATGTGCGGAGCACCGGGACCGTCGTACGTGTCGGTGACGTACCAATAGCCGCGCCAGGTCGTTGCGGTCGACACGTTGTAGTCGCCGATCTCGGTGTAGATGTGCTCGAAGGCGGCCTCGTCGTCCTGGCCGGCGCCGGCCTCGTAGGACGGGGCCGGTCCGAGCGCACCATCGGGGAAGTCGATCGCGTACTCGTAGCCCGAAGGGTCGAAGTCGGTTGCGTAGGTGCGCGTCGTGCAATCGGTCACGCAGTCGATGTCCCACAGCACCTCGTCGACCCAGGCGTGCGAGATGATCTGCCAGTTGTAGCCGAGGGCGTCGACCGAAGCGGTGACGGGGCCGATCTGATAGTCGGCGGCACCGTTGAACTCGTACCACAGCCACGTGTCCAGGCCGGTGAGGCCACGGATCGACGGGTTGAGGTTCACCTGTGTGGTGGGGACGGCCTCGAGCGTCTCGGAGAATCCGGTGTCCGGGTCGAAGATGGTGGCGCAGTTGAAGTCGATGTTCGCCGAGGCGATGACGCCGGGCGCCGGATTCTCGATCCACTCGGTGCCGTAATAGAACTGCCAGCCCTTGCTGAACGGTGTCCACATGTAGCGGTAGGTCGCCGAGGCGAGCAACAGGTCGCCGAGATCGCAGGTCGTCTCTCCTTCGCCGGTGATGATCAACAACGTGAAGTCCCGTTCCGACACCTCCACGATCGACTCGCTCGCAGCCATCCATCCATCGTCATGAATGAACGTGCATGTGCGGGTCTGGTTCGTCGTGTACGACGCGATGCCTTCGCTGGCCAGCCATTGGTTCAGGAGGAACGTGCCGTTCTCGCCCAGCTCTTCGTGTGAGAGACGGTAGAAGACGATCTCCTCGTAGCCTTCTGGTGGGTTCTCCCAGGGTTCAGCAACGTTGTACGCATCGATCGCCGTGTGGATGTCCCAGCACGGCGTGGCTGCGACAGCGCCCGCACGGCCAGCGCCACCATCGATCATCAGGTAGCTATGCATTCGATAGGGGCTGAAGTTGGAGCCAGCTTCGACATCGGCGGTCGCAATGCTCGCTGGCAGTGCTGCCAGAACGAGAGCGCTACACAATGCGGTTGCAAGCCTCCTAGTCCGCATAGCTGGTATCCGTATAGAAGACGCGCCAACCTGCAACCGTGCGTACCAGGACAGCCAGAGCTACCCGAGGACCGTAGGCGGGAAAGGTGTCCTGCAGATCCCCGCTCTTCTGGTCGACGAGTGTTCGTTCGCCGGCGCCCTCGGTGTAGACAATCGCCGCTGCGCCTGGCGTTATTGCAGAGCGGATATCGTCGGGGATTTCGGCGCTGCCAAGGTCGACGATGTGAGGGTCCTCGAAGTAGTAGGTGTCCGAGAAATCTTCGACACGCCAAGCGGCTGTCTCCCAGATATTGAGCGTGCGTGCAGTCCGATTGGCG
>DATHZQ010000008.1:0-2040 GCA_035458525.1 Acidimicrobiia bacterium | reverse complement strand
GATGGAAGGGATACGGTGATGACACAACTCGAGAGAGGCCGACCATGAACGATCCAGTGTGCGGAATGCCGGTTGTCGACTCCGCGCTCGCCATTGACGGGTACGACGATCTTCGCTTCTGCTCGGAGCGCTGCCGAGACGTCTTCGTTGCCGATCCAGAGGCGTACCTGAGGAGCTCCCGCTCTCCGTCACGTGAGCGTGCAGCTCTCCGCTCCCACCGCCACCGCGACCAATCCGGCAAACCAACTCGTCACGTCCGGCTCGCCATCGAAGGGATGACCTGTGCCGGATGCGTGGCCACCGTTCAGCATGCTTTGACCGCCACTCCCGGTGTCGTCAAGGCACGGGTCAACCTGAGAGCCGAGGAGGCGATTGTCGACGTCCAGGACGTACCGGACGAAGTGCTCACCGAGGTCGTCGCCGCCACCGGCTACATCGCGATCGCGCCTGAAGAAGAGTACGACGAAGCTGAGGACGACGCCGAGATCGCTTCCCGCCAGCGGCTGTATCGCACCCTACTCCGGAAGTTCTGGCTCGCTGCATTCGTGTCGATTCCGGTCATCTACTTTTCCTACCCCGAGTTGTTCCCCGGCATACCCGAGAAGGGTTCCACGGCGCTCAACATCATCTGGGCGGCGATGGCAATCTTGACCCTGCCCGTCCTGCTGTGGTCGGGATCGCAGTTCTTCACCGGCGCGTGGTCGGCGTTCAAGCACCGCCAAGCCAACATGCACACCCTCATCGCCAGCGGCATCAGCGCAGCGTGGCTGTACTCGACGACGGCTCTGCTCTTTCCCAGCTTGTTCCCCGAGGAACGGCTGCGGGACGTGTTCTTCGACGTGACCGCCGTCGTCACTGCGCTGGTGGTTCTGGGGATGGCATTAGAGATACGGGCCCGCGCCAAGACCTCCGAAGCCCTCAAGAAGCTGATCGGACTCCAGGCGAAGACCGCACGGGTGATCCGGGGCCATATCGAGGTCGACGTGCCGATCGAAGAAGTCGTCGTCGATGACACCATTGTGGTCCGGCCCGGGGAGAAGATACCGGTCGACGGGGTCGTGACGTCTGGTGGGTCGGCCGTCGATGAGTCCATGGTGACCGGTGAGCCGATCCCGATCGAGAAGGT
This sequence comes from Acidimicrobiia bacterium, assembly GCA_035458525.1. Lineage (GTDB taxonomy): Bacteria > Actinomycetota > Acidimicrobiia > Spongiisociales > UBA5794 > DATHZQ01. The sequence goes on along the minus strand of DATHZQ010000008.1, from coordinate 914 downwards.
GCAAGGCGACCCGGTGATCGGAGCGACAATCAACAAGACCGGCACGTTCCGCTTCCGAGCCACCCGGGTCGGGAAGGACACGATGCTGGCCCAGATCATCAAGATGGTACGTGACGCCCAGGCTTCGAAGGCCCCGATTCAGCGCACCGTCGACAAGGTCGCAGGCTACTTCGTGCCCGCGGTCATGATCGTTGCCGTTCTCACCTTCATGGCCTGGTACACCGTGGGGCCGTCGCCGGCGCTGGCCTACGCCGTGGTCACCGCCGTGACCGTGCTCGTCATCGCCTGTCCCTGCGCGCTCGGCCTGGCCACGCCCACGTCGTTGATGGTCGGTATCGGGAAGGGCGCCGAAGCGGGCATCCTCATCAAGACCGGCGATGCCCTCGAGACCGCACAGCGGCTCACCACGATCGTGCTCGACAAGACCGGCACGATCACTCGTGGCGAACCGTCCCTGACCGATGTGATAGCCCTCGGTGTCCTCGGCGAAGACGAGATCCTCGCGTTGGCAGCCACGGCAGAACGCGGTTCCGAGCATCCGCTCGGTGAGGCCATCGTCGACGGCGCCCGCCGCCGCGGCGTGCCCTTGGGAGACGCTGCAGACTTCGAGGCCACGCCCGGCCTCGGCATCGCCGCCACGATACAGACACGCCGGGTGGTCCTCGGCAACCTGAAGTTCATGAACGACCAAAGCATCGGGACCGAATCGGCCGCAGACGTGGCCGAGCGCCTCGCCGACGAGGGCAAGACCGCAATGGTCGTCGGTGTCGACGGAGACGTCGTCGGCGTGATCGGAGTCGCCGACACGGTGAAGGACGACTCGCAGCCGGCCATTGCACGCATGCACGATCTCGGACTCGAGGTCGTGATGCTCACCGGTGACAATCTCCGCACCGCCACCGCCATTGCACACA
>DATHZQ010000007.1:0-83063 GCA_035458525.1 Acidimicrobiia bacterium | reverse complement strand
CTACCTCCATGGAGGCGGGTACCTCCTTGGTCCATTCGGCACCGAGTGGAGCGCAATGCGGAAGATCGCCGCCGGTGCAGGCTCGGATTTCGCAATGCTCATGTATCCGCGGGCGCCGGAACACCCGGCCACGACGACCCTGGAAGTCGCCTGCGCCGCCTACGACGAGTTGACGATGCGATACCCATCGCGCCAGGTCGTGCTCGCCGGCACGTCCGCGGGTGGCGGGCTCGCCCTGGCCCTCATGGCACAGCTCAGGGACGATGGCGGACCGGTACCCCGGTGCGCCGTGCTCGTGTCGCCCGGAGTGGACATGCCGCTGCGTGACGACGCGTCGCCCTACGAAGACGCTGATGCGCTGCTGTCGATCGCCCACGTCCGCTCCGCAGGCGAGATCTACGCACGGAGTCTCGGCGTCGACCATCCGACGGTGTCGCCGGCGTTCGGAGAACTGGCAGGTCTCCCGCCGCTGTACGTGTTCGTCGGAGGAGCCGAGTTGCTTCGACCCAGCATCGAGGTTTTTGCGAGACGAGCCAAGGAGGCGGGCACGAAGGTCCAACTCATCGTCGGCGAGAACCAGCAACACACCTGGCCGATCGCTCCAACCCCGGGGGGCCGGGAAGCCTGACTCCAGATCATCGACATCATCAAGAGCATGTGAGCGTTCACCCGTTCCGTTCGAGAAACGATTCCAACTCCCACTCGGTTGGGCTGTTCACGACCCCGGGGACACGCTGGCACACGAGCGCGGCAACGGCGGTTGCGGTCTGCATCAGCTGCAGGGTGTCGAGGCCCCGCAGCATGCCGTAGATGATCCCGGCACGGAAGCTATCCCCGGCCCCGGTCGTGTCTCGCACCGGTACCGAGAATGTGGAGTGCTCCTGCGGCGGCTGACCGCTCCGCCCGCTGAGGAACCGCTTTGCGCCCTGCGTCACCACCACAAGGCCCCGGCACTGTGCGGTGTAGGCGTCGAGCAGGTCGCGGGGCTGCCCTCCGATCGTTCGGGTCGCAAACTCCTCTGAGATGATCAGTACCTCGGCGAGGCGTGCGATCTCGGAGGTGGGCGGCGCATCGATCGTGACGTAGGGAACTCCTCCGTCCTCGCACCAGCGAACCACCTGGAGCGAGTCGCCTTCGAAGAAGGGATCGACACAAACGATTCGGCTGCGCTCGACGTCAGCTCTCGATGGCGCCTCCCAGGCTCGATCGGTCGAGAACCTGCGATACGTTCCGAACACGGTTCTCGACTCGCCCGAAGTGACCACGATCTCGGTCACCGGCGGACGGTCACCGTCGGTCCGAATGGCGCTGCAGTCGACACCGGCCGCCTCGAGGACGTCGATGGTGCGTGCCGAATGCTCGTCGCGGCCAAGCCGTACGCCGGTCAGCTTCGTGGCTACACCGAGCCGCGCCAGAACGATCGCGGTCCCCGCGGCTTCCCCGCCGATCGACGGATGCACCTCGGCCAGCTCCGCATAGCCGGCCGGCGGCGGGTAGTCGTCTTCCAGCTCCAGCAGCGTGCTCGGAGCAATCATCCCGTAGGCATAGACGTCGTGCATGTTGCCCTCCCTCGAACGCGGGCACGCTACCCGGGGCCCGCAACGATCCGCACCGGCACGTGGTGCTGCTCAGCGCGCTGCCCACTGCGAGGCCAGCGTGTCAGGCGAGAGCTCGCCCAGCTCAGCGACGGTCAACGGTGGCGGGACGTCCTCGAGGACACCGACGACCCGCGCACCGAGGAGATGGCCCAGCCGGAGCCTGGCCGGCACAGGCCATCCGAGACACGACGCTGCCAGATAGCCGGCAGCGAACGCATCCCCGGCACCTGTGACGTCCAAGACGTCGGCCGCTAGCGCCGGCACGAAGGTCGCGTTGGAACGAGTGATGCGGGAGGCACCTCTGGCGCCGTGCTTGACGACGAGCTCCTGATCATCCCGGCGCAGAATCAGCCGGGCGAGCGCAGCGGCATCCGACGTACCGAAGAGTGCCTGGCCCTCGTCATCGCCAATGAAGACGACGTCGGCGCGACGGCAATGCGGCAACAGCGTTCGGGTAGCGGTAGCCGAATCCGGCCACAGCACGGGACGATGGTTCACATCGAACGACACCCGGGCGGGGAGGCGAAGTCGGCGAGCGGTCACGGCATCGACCATGGCCGCAGCCGAAGCCGAAAGAGCCGGCGTGATTCCCGTCACGTGGATCCATCGAGTTGGTCCGGCCCGCCGCACGTCATCGGCCGAGAGCGCACGAGCTGCGCTCTCACTTCGGTAGTACTGCACCTCGGTTCGGGACTCGGTCACGTGCTTCGTCAACACGCCGGTCGGCCTGGTGGCGTCGCGGACTGCGGCCACGTCGACTCCGCGGGCAGCGATCGAGTCCGCGACGAAGTCGCCCAGGGGGTCGCCGCCGAGCCGTGAGACCCACTGCGCACGACGCCCCAGCTGCGTTACGCCGACCGCCACGTTCGACTCGGCACCGGCGGTGACGGCCAGATAGTGCCGCGGATCGCTGCGCGTGACGAAGGCGACCATCGTCTCGCCGATGCACACCACATCGAAAGGCTCAGCCGGTGGGGCCGCCGTCGAAGGGCCTTCCGTCACGCCGCAGACTCCGTTGGTCGTCGAGCGCCGCATGCTGGGCCACGGATGTCAGTTGCGCAAGCCAATGGCATGGTCACTCGAAGTAAGGTGCGCCGACTCGCCGGGATCGGCCACCGACCCTCGGAGGCCTCTCCGGCTCACCATCGTTGTCAGGCATCGACGAGGACGAGGGCCGATGAAGATCGCAGTCACAGGCGGCAATGGCCGGGTTGGCCGAGCGGTCATCGAGCTCGCCGAATCCGAAGGCCACACGGTCGTCTCGATCGATCGCCGCCACGAGGCACCGCACACCCGAGCCACGGCGCACTGCGACATCGACGTCACTGACTACCGCGCGCTCGAGCAGGCAATCGGAGGGTGCGCTGCGCTGATCCACCTCGCTGCGATCACAGGGCCCGGCCGCAGCCCCGATCACATCGTGCACAACAACAACGTCGTGTCCAGCTACAACGCACTCCGTGCCGCCGCAGGCGCCGGCGTACGACGAGTGTGCCAAGCGTCGAGCGTCAATGCGATCGGCGGCCGCTTCAGCCAGTGGCCTCCGCGCTACGACTACTTCCCGCTGGACGAGCAGCACCCGACGTACGCCGAGGATCCCTACAGCCTCTCGAAGTGGACGTGCGAGCAGCAGGCAGCCGCGATCGCCCGCCAATTCGACGACCTCACGATCGCCAGCCTGCGGCTGCACGGGGTGGTGGCCGATCGTTCCGAGACGGCCGGTTGGGCCGGCACGCCGGAGAGGATCGCTGAGCGGCATCTGTGGGGTTTCACGACCCGAGCCGCAGCGGCGCGGGCACTCCTGCTCGGCGTGACTGCCGACTTCGTCGGCCACGAGGCGTTCTACGTCGTGGCACCCCAGACCATGGTCGACACGCCGTCGCTCCAGCTCAGAAACCAGTTCTACCCGACGGTCCCGATTCGCGGTGACCTCAGTGGCACGCGGGGCTTCTTCGACTGCACCAAGGCCGAAGAGTTCCTGGGTTGGCGGCACGATGCGGACTGACATGCTCGTGGGGACGTATGCAGCTGCGGACCGGCCCGGCATCGCGTTGTTCTCCATGGACGAGGGGTCCGGCGCCCTCGAGAAGAGCGCGGAGTTTGCAGGAGTCGCGAACCCGTCCTTCGTGGCGGTCCACCCTTCGTTGATCCATGCCTATGCGGTCAGCGAGACCGGCCTCGAGAGCGACGGCGCCCGCGGCGCCGTGCACGCCTTCCGGATCGAACGGGCGCACGGGCGTTTCGATCTCGTTGCGGTGAATCAGCGCTCTACCGGCGGTGATCATCCCTGCCATCTCGCCATCGATGGGACGGGTTGCTGGCTGGCAGCTTCGAACTACGGCAGCGGCGACGTCGCGGTCTTCCCGATCGAGCCGGATGGCCGCGTTGGCGAGGTGGTTGCGATGGCACGGCACTCCGGCTCGGGGCCCCGCGCAGACCGCCAAGCAGGTCCCCATGCGCACTCGGCGATCTTCTCGGCCGACGGCCGGTTCATGCTCGTCGCAGATCTCGGAATCGATCGAGTTGTGGTCTATGCCCACGACCCGAGCGGCGGATCGCTGGCTCGGCATGGCGACGTCGCCGCGTCACCCGGCGCCGGACCGCGCCACATGGTGTTCCTCCCGAGCGGCGATCACCTCATGGTGGTCAACGAGCTCGACAGCAGCGTCTCGCTCTACGAGTACGAGCGGCGCGAAGGCAGCCTTCACGAACTGCAGACGCTCTCGACGGTGCCGGGGGGTGTGACGGAGAACACCGCCGCAGACCTCCGCCTCTCTCCCTCCGGATCGCATGCCTACGTCTCGAACCGGGGGCACAACAGCGTGGCGGTCTTTGCGTTCGACGCAACGCACGGCCTGCGGCGGACCGCGGTTCGCTCGTGCGGCGGAGCGTGGCCCCGCGGTCTCGGCGTTGCGCCGGACGGCCGCCATCTGGTGGTGGCCAATCGCCACAGCGGCGACATCTCCGTGTTGCCGGTGCTGGCGGACGGTGCCGACATCGGCGAGCCGGTTGCGCAAGCGCCCGTGGGGCAGCCCTCATCGATCACGTTCCTCTAAAAGGGTGCGGAAGAAGGGGTCCGCCGGTTTGGTGACCGAGGACGCAGCAATGCCACGCACGATTTGACGTTGTTTGCCGAACCGGCACCAGTGCTTCTTCCGCACCCTGCTGGGAGGATCACGGTCTGGCAGGCCATCGCACCACCTCACCGCCGGGTGCGGCCCGGCGGAGAGGGAGTCGCTCAGAACTCGCCGCTGTTCACCCACTGATCCGGCGGCAGGATCTCCTCCATGACGTCCCAGTGCTCCACGATCTTGCCGTCGTCGACGCGGAAGAGATCGATCACTGCCATCTCGGTGCCGGCCAGGTTCATCTTCGCGAGCACCGCCACGAAGTTGCCGCAACCGACGACCAGGTGGATGTCCTCGTACCAGATCGACAAACCCTGCTCGGCGAGCGACTCGACCAAGCCGGCGAGGCCCTCGATGCCGTCCCCGACACGCGGGTTGTGCTGGATGTAGGTCTCGGTCGAGACGTAGTCCGTCACCCTGCCAAGGTCGCCGTTCATCAGCACGTCCGTGATGAACCCCGTCACCAGTGCTTTGTTCTCCTCGGTCTTGTCCAAGTCCCTCGGCTCGGTTGGACCGTCGACCTGGCTGTGACCCGAAACCGTATCGTCGACCCATTCGCCGATGATGTCCCAGTGCTCGATCAGCTTGCCGTCGTCGTCGGTGTCGAAGATGTCGGCAGTCACCCACCGGGGCTCGCCGCCCTCGAGGTGCTGGACCGCGTGCAGGAAGACATAGCGGCCGTCCTCGAACCCGCGCACGATGTCGATATCGCGTTCCGGGTTGCGCTCCACGAAGTCGGCAAAGAACTCGATGAAGCCCTCCTTGCCGTCCCGCACGGGTGTCGAGTGCTGCGTGTAGCGCTCACCGGTGTACTTGTTGACGGCTGCGACGTAGTTCCCGTCACGGATCGCCTCCAGGTAGAGGGCTTTGGCGTTGTCCAGACGTATGCCCACGCTCACTCCTTCATGGCTCGTGCTCAGCCGGAGATGGCCGGCTCGCGGATTCGTTCAGATCGGTCTGCCCAGGCCGCCGCCACGGCTGCCACGAGCGCAAAGATCAGGTAGCCGACGGCAAACGGCGTGATCATCGTGGCAATGGCTCCGTCCACGATGGGCGAGAGCAACGAGGATCCAACGAAGCTGATCGCACCCATCGTCGACGCTGCAGTTCCGGCGACGTGGCCGACGTCGTGCAGCGCCCGCGAGGTGAGGAGCGGCGACAGCGCCGTGTTCAGAGCCACCAACAGCGTCGTGGCGATGAAGAAGAACGCAAAACTCGGAACGCCTGCGGCGGCGACGGTGCCGATCACATTCACCAGGGCAACGCCGACGAGGAGCACCAGGACGCCCCTGGTCGTCCTCCGGGTCCCCCGACGATCGACGACTCTGCTGATCCCCAGCGTGAACCCGGCCATCACGATCGACGTTGCGGCGAACCAGAGGAAGAACTGCTCACCGCGGTCATAGATCTCGCCATACATTCGTTCACCCGAAGCGAGATACGGGAGAAACGCGGCGAACATCGCCGTCAGGGCCACGGTGTTGCCGGCGGCGGATCGAGTTCCGAGCACCTCGCCGACTCCGCGACCGATGGAGCGCAGGTCGAGCGGACGCCGCTGCGACGGGTCGAGCGACTCGGTGACCCGGGTCGACCAGAGGGCCACCAGCGTGGCAAACACCGGCCCGACCGCAAAGGTGAATCGCCATGACCCGAGCGCGAGAATCGCTTGCCCCAGGGCCGGCGCCACGGTCGGCACGATCAGGAACATGGTGAGGATGACCGCCATCGCCCGCGCCAGCTCGTCCCCGCGAAAGCGGTCACGCAACATTGCCTGCGAGACGACGCGCGGGCCGGCCGCTCCGATGCCCCACAGGAATCGCCCGGCGATGAGCAGCTCGAGCGATGGAGCGAGGGCCGTTGCGAAACCCGCCACGACGTAGAGCAGGAGGCCGGCCATGAAGATGGGCTTGCGGCCGAACCGATCCGCAAGTGGTCCGTACACGACCTGGCCGATGCCGAGCCCGCCCATGAACACGGTGATGATCAGCGCCGTCTCGGAGGCGGTTGCGGAGAGGCCGAAGTGGGTGCGGACGTCGCCAAAGGCAGGCAGCATGGCGTCGATGGCGATCGCAATCGTCGCCGTCGCCGCCGCCATCAAGGCGAGGAACTCGCCTCGACGCTGCCGCTCTTGCATCACGCGATTCTGACAGACGTCGACCGGGCCGACGACGGCGGCGCAGCGGGAACGGACCGGACTTGCCACCAAGCCCAACCACGACGTCCACCGATCAGCAGCTGTTCTCATTCGAGGAGCCGGGTAGCGCCGCGCCAACGAAATGCCCGCTAACCGCCGCGGTTCGACTGGAATCAGGTCGGCATCGAGCGGGATTCCTCGTTCACAGAATGTTCTGAAAGAACAGGGGGTGTCGCGAGCGTTTCTGTTCGAGCATCAACATCGAGGAGCAGACATGCGGAATTGGATCAGAGAGCATCGGGGGTTGGCCGCAGCCGGCGCGCTGGGGGCGGTGGCGCTGGCGGTGTTCGTCGTCGTCTGGTTCGAGCCGCAGAAGCTGTTCATCGACGAGCAAGTCGACGAGAGCTTGGAAGGTTTCAGCTCCCCTGTCGCAGCTGCGGCAAGCTCGACCACCTCGCCGCCGACCACGACGGCACCTCCAACGACGACGACCGTCGCCACTGACGACGCAGCCGCGACGACGACCACGACGAGTTCGACGACCACGACCACCACCGTCCCCGCCGGTCCAGTCGTGCTCCACCAGTCCGAGCTGGAGTCGCCGGGCAAGGACGGCACCGGCGACGTGTTCCTCATCGAACTCGAAGACGGCACGAGGGTCATCCGATTCGAGAACCTCGACGTGTCCAACGGCCCGGACTTGCGGGTGATCCTGAGCCCCTCCGGCCTCGTCGACGACCGCGATGCATACCACGTAGACGGTTTCCTCGACCTCGGTGAGCTCAAGGGCAACCAGGGCAACCAGAACTACGAGATCCCCGCCGACGTCGATCTCTCGGAGTATGCGACCGTGGCGATCTTCTGCATCCGGTTCAACTACACGTTCAACGCAGCGACGATCAGCTGAACCACAGCGGCGGCGAGCTGCCCGGATCTAGTCAGGTCTAGGTTCGCCGATGGCCGGGCTGACGGCGCTCCACGTTCCGTGCAGCGGCGGATTCCGAGCCAGGCAACAATGTGTCAGACTCGCAGGATGTCGGGATCCGAAGGAGCTTTCGACCACCCCAACGCTCTGGGGCCGAGCAGCGATCGTCTCGAGCAGCTCTTCGGCGAGCGCAACCTGCTCCCGTTGTGGGTCGCCGAACCGTATCTTCCGCTCGCCCCTGCGATCCGCGCCGCAATCGAACGGCGTGCCCACCGCGGCTGGTACGGCTACGAGGTCCGACCGGACAGCCTGAAGGCAGTGTTCTGGGATTGGATGGGCACCCGGCATCGATGGGACGGCGAGGGGTGCGGCACCATTGTCAGCCCGAGCGTGGGCACCTCAATCGGTGTATTGCTCAATGAGCTGACAGAGGAGGGCGATGGCGTCATCATCCAGCCGCCCGTGTTCACCGACTTCAAACCGCTGATCACGGCATCGAATCGTCGCGTGGTACGCAACCCTCTCCTGTTGGGCCCGGACGGATATCGCATGGACCTCGACCGTCTCGCCGAGCTGGCGTCTGTGAGGTCGACCCGCGTGCTCATTCTCTGCAACCCTCACAACCCCGTAGGCCGGCTGTGGTCGCCCACAGAGCTCGGAGATGTAGCGCGCATCTGCGCATCCAACAACGTCGTGATCGTGGCGGATGAGATCCACGCCGATCTCGCGCTCCCTCCGCACTCTTTCACGCCGCTCGCCAACGCGGCGCAAGGCATCGGCGCCAGGTGGGCAGCAACCCACGGACCGATCAAGACATTCGGTCTTGCCGGTGTCTGCGACACACTGCTCGTCAGTGATGACGCCGAGATCACCGGGACGTTCGAGGAATTGAGCAACCGGCTCCACCTCACTCGCAACAACGTGTTCTCAATGGCCGCTTTCGAGGCGGCCTACCGGGAAGGTGCCGATTGGCTCGACGACCTCCTGGACCTCATGGCGACGAACATTCGGAGACTGCGCACGGATCTCGATCCAGCAATTGCCGTCCTCCCCCACGAGGCCACCTATTTGGCATGGCTCGACTTCCGCCGGCTCGGGCTCGAGGCGCCGGAGCTCGTCAGCTGGCTCGCCGCAGCCGGCGTTGCGCTCAGCCCAGGCCACTGGTTCGGCAGGCACGGCGCCGGATTCGCACGCATGTCGATCGCCGTGGAACCGCCCATCATCGAGCAAGCCATCAACCTGCTCAACCGAGCAGTCGCCACGACGCGCTGAGCTGCGCCGATCCAAGGCCGCCGCCTCGCCACGCCGAACGCCGGAGCGGGATCCGCACCCGAACTCCACAATGGCGTGACCGAGAGGCTACCGGCTCCCGGACGGCGGGGCCGGGGGCAACGCAGATCATGCCGCCGCGGGGACCTTTGCACCTGTGCCGTCGCCGGATGGTCAGGCGCGATTGACCCAGCCAATCGCTTCGCTCGCATGTGCTCCGGTGCTCGTCTCCACACGGAGACCGCAACATCAGGGAGGGCAAGATGCGCAGATTGGCAATCACCATCATCTCCATGGCCTATCTCGTTGCGTTCGCGGTACCGGCCGCCGCTGACCACAACCAGTTCCCGTCCGAGATCGACCTGCCCGAAGGCTTTTTCCCCGAGGGCATCGCCGTGGGAGAGCGATCGACCTTCTACGTCGGGTGCCTGGCGGACGGCACCATCTACAAAGGGGATCTGAGCACCGGACAGGGTGCGGTCTTCACCGATCCGACCGGACCGTTCCCGTTCAGCACGGTTGGACTCGACGTCGATCCGGCCAACCGCGTATGGGCCGCCGGCGCCGCCGCCGGAACCGGACGCGTGTACGACGGTGAGAGCGGTGCGCTGCTCGCCACCTACCGGTTCACCGACCCGGGCGAATCGCTGATCAACGACGTCATCGTCTCGCCGGGGGCAGCCTGGTTCACCGACTCGGGCACTGCGGTGTGCGATCAGGGCGGACCGTGCTTCATCGGCGAGACACGGCTCTTCAAGGTGGCGCTCGGTGCAGGCGGCGCGCTGCCCGACCCGAGTGATCCGAACGCCGTCGAGGAGATCGCCGTCGACGTCGAGGACGTCTACTTCTCCAACCTGAACGGCATCGAGACGATGCCTGGCGGGGACGGCCTGATCGTCGTCCACAACGAGCTGGGTTCGCTCTACCACGTCGACCCCGCAACGGGGAACGCAACGCTGTTGTATGGACCGCCCCTCCACGAACCGCTCCTCGGCCCGGACGGAATGACCCGAGCCGGCAGCACGCTGTACGTGGTCGAGAACATGGCGAGCCGGATTGCCGTCATCGAGCTCGATCCGCTGACGGGCTTGGAGGTGCTGGTGAAGACCTTGCCGGTGCCGGGCGCACGGACGCCGACGACCGCCGCGGTATTCGGGCCCGCCGTGTACACGGTGGATGCTCGCTTGGGCACACCATTCGTCGGCCCGTACAAGGTGTTCCGAGTGAGGCGCTGAGCACGCCGCACGCGAAGCGGGATCCGCACTCGAACCTGGCACAGACTTACTCTGTACGTTAGGATGTGCGTGGAGGTGGGCTGCGCATGACCGCTGCAACCGAGAAGAGCCAGGAACGCCGGATCCCGCTGAGCCGGGAACGGGTGCTCGAAGCTGCCGTCGAACTGGCCGACGAACAGGGCCTCGAAGCGCTCAGCATGCGGAATCTGGCCGAGCGCCTGGGCGTCAAGGCGATGTCGCTCTACAACCACGTCGCCAACAAGGAAGCGATTCTCGACGGGGTCATCGACGCCATCGTCCACGAGATCGCCATGTCCTCCGGCGGATTCGAAGTGGCCGGCGAGCCCGCGGAATGGAAGGCCAATCTTCGCGATCGAGTCTTGTCCGCTCGCAAGGTCATGCTGCGGCATCGTTGGGCGCCCACACTCTTCGAGACACGCACCCGAATGAGCCCGACGCTGATCGTCTACTTCGACAAGCTGCTCGGGATCCTCATCGAGGGTGGATTCTCCTACGACCTCGCCCACCACGCGATGCATGCGCTCGGGAGTCGAGCGCTTGGGTTCAACCAGGAGTTGTTCGTCCCCGACAGCGATGAGGACGACGCTGAAGCCGATGCCATGCTCGCCAAGATGGCCGAGCAACTCCCCTACATCGTCGGCATGATGCAGGCGATCTCCCACGAAGGTCCCGACACCACGCTCGGTTGGTGCGACGACCAAACCGAGTTCGAGTTCGGCCTCGACCTCCTCCTCGACGGCCTCGACCGCCGTCTCGCTGCAGACTGACCTCCTCGCACCGCCCTACGGAGCGAAGCACACCCCCCACAGGATGACCCTCGATTCGCCCCCTTGACAGACTTACGGCGTATGGTCTAACTTACGGCGTACATTTACACCGTAAGCATACGCTGTATGCACAGGAGGGAGCATCCACATGACCACACCATTGCACCCGCCGGACCGATCCCCGGTCCCCGGCACCGGCATCCAAGCCCGCGGACTCGTGAAGCAATACGGGGAAGTCACCGCACTCGACGGACTCGACCTCGACGTGCCCGAAGGCACCGTTCTGGGTCTGCTCGGCCCCAACGGGGCAGGCAAGACGACCGCCGTCTCGATCCTGACCACGCTGACCGAGCCGGACGCCGGCACCGCAACCATCGCCGGTGCGGATCTGCGCTCCGATCCGACCTCGGTGAGGAAGCGGATCGGGCTCTCCGGACAGTACGCAGCCGTGGACGAGCAGCTCACCGGCCACGAGAACCTCGAGATGATCGGACGGCTCTACCGCCTCGGCGGCAAGACGGCGAAGCGCCGGGCTCGCGAGTTGTTGGAGCGGTTCCATCTCGAGGATGCCGCCGACCGGGCCGTCAAGACCTACTCGGGAGGCATGCGGCGCCGTCTCGACCTGGCGGGGGCGCTCGTTGCAGAGCCACCGGTTCTGTTCCTCGACGAGCCCACGACGGGACTCGACCCGCGCAGCCGAACCGATCTCTGGGACGTCATTCGCGAACTCGTCGATCGAGGTCGCACGCTGCTGCTGACCACGCAGTACATGGAGGAAGCCGACCAGCTGGCTGACGACATCGTCGTCATCGATCACGGTCGCGAGATCGCTCGCGGCACCGCAGACGAGCTGAAGACACTCGTCGGTGGGGAACGCATCGAGATCTCGCTCGATCCGAACGCCAGCGTCGAGGACGCCACGATGATCCTCGGCCGCTTCGCCGTCGACACCCCGCACGTCGAAGGACGGTCGCTCACCGTGCCCGTCTCCGGCGGCGCCGCCACATTGACGCAGGCGCTGCGGGCGCTGGACACGGCCGGCGTGCATCTCCGCGACGTCGGGCTACGCCGCCCAACCCTCGACGACGTCTTCCTGTCACTCACCGGGCAAACAGCGGGCGCCGCCCAGGAGTCGGACCGGTCTGACGATCATGAACTGCTGGAGGTTGCCTGATGCAGGAGCTCACGTACGCACTGTCAGACGGCATCGCCGTCGCCAAACGAAACGTGCTGAAGATCACCCGGGTGCCGGACCTGCTGGTCTCGGTGTTGATCTCGCCGATCATGTTCGTGTTGTTGTTCGGCTACGTCTTCGGCAGCTCGATCGACATTCCCGGCGGCTCGTACCGCGAGTTCTTGATCGGTGGCACGTTCGCCCTCACGCTGACCTTCGGGGCGACCTTCACCGGTGCCGGTCTGGCCGACGACATGCAGAAGGGCATCATCGACCGCTTCCGCTCGCTGCCGATGTCGCGCAGCGCCGTCGTCGTCGGAAGGACGGCAAGCGACATGATCTACAACGCGCTGTCGCTCGGCATCATGGCCCTCACGGGGCTGCTCGTCGGCTGGCGCATCCACACGGACGTCGTCAGCGCCGCGGCCGGCTTCGGGCTCCTGCTGCTGTTCGCCTATGCGATCTCGTGGATCATGGCGTACGTCGGGTTGACGGTCAGCAGCGTGGAGGTGGTGAACAACGCCTCGTTCATGGTGATCTTCCCGCTCACCTTCGTTGCCAACACATTCGTCCCAGCCGAGAACCTGCCGGGACCGTTGCGGATCTTCGCCGAGTGGAACCCGGTGTCGGCCGTCACCCAGGCAGCACGAGAGCTGTTCGGCAACATCCCGCCTGGGACGCCTGAGCAGACGGTGTGGCCGCTGCAGAACCCGGTGCTGTACACCTTGCTGTGGGTGGCGATCATCATCGCCGTGTTCGCTCCCCTCGCGACTCGGCGGTACACACGCCGCCGCTGACGATACGGCGCGCGGCCATCAGGACCAGGGACGTCCGCTCCGAGAACGTGACGGACGCCCCTGGTCCTCTCGCATCCCGTCATCGACCGTGTCCGTTGCTGCCTCGACAAAAGGGATGCTGATGCGCGACACACACCGCCGAATCGTCGCCTCGAAACGGGGCGGACCCGATGTCCTCCAGGTGATCACCGAACGCATCCCTGACCCGGCCGCGAGCGAAATCCGCGTGCGCGTCGAGGCAGCCGGTATTTCGGGGCTCGACGTCATGCTGCGCTCGCGTCGCTTCCTCGGGTTCCCGAAGCCGCCCTTCACTCCTGGCGTCGACGTGGTCGGCATCGTCGATGCCGTAGGCGAAGACGTCGCCGAACTGCAGGTCGAGCACCGGGTTGCAGCGCTGCTCGGCTACAACGGTGGCTACGCCGAGTACGTCTGCGTGCCGGCCCGGGACGCGGTACCCGTTCCAGCCGATGTCGATGCTGCGGAAGCGGTGTGCATGGTGGCGAACTACACAACCGCACACGTCGCCATGCACACCGTTGCCGAGGTCACCGACGGTCAGCGCGTCCTGGTACAAGGCGGGGCGGGCGGAGTGGGTACTGCGCTCCTCCAGCTCGGTGCCCTATCCGGGCTGCGGCAATACGCCACTGCATCCCCGCACAACCACGAGCTCGTGGCCACGCTGGGGGCGACACCGATCGACTACCACACGGAAGACGTCGTGGCCCGGATCCACGAGCTCACCGGAAAAGGCGTCGATGTTGTCTTCGACCCGGTCGGCGGCGGCCGTCAACTGATCCGCTCGTACGAAGCGCTGCGAACCGGTGGCAAGCTCGTGTGGTTCGGCGTAGCGGCATCGAAGCATCATGGCGCAAGCGTGATCCCGGCGAGCCTGCTCGCCAAGGGTCTGCTCTCGATCATCCCAGACGGCAAGAAGGCCTTGACGACTCCCGATTTTCTCAAGAACAACCAGCTCTACAGAACGACACTGGCCGGGCTGATCGATCTGCTGGCCGCAGGCAAGCTGTCACCGATCATCGCCGCCCGTTTCCCTCTCATCGATGCGGCGGCGGCGCATGGATTCATCGACGACGGCCGCTATGCGGGCAAGGTGGTCTTGATCGCCGACGGGTAGCGGTCAACGACTCCGGGTCATCGCACGGTACGACTCACCGCGGTCGCCGCCGGTTCGCTCCCACCGCGAGGTCATCGTGGGCTTGTCTGGATCGGTGATCGTTGCGGTCCAGCGATAGGTCGTCGGCCAGGTACGGAACACCGAAGCGACTCGAGTCACCATGGTCATCAGCGGCGGCAACCCTTGCGGGCTCCAGCCGCGAGTCTCGTCGCCGGCAGACACCTCGACCGCCCGCCCGGCGAGGTCGGTGAACCGCACCTGCGCCGTCACGCCTCGGTCGCTCACGTCGAGCGCGGCAACCTCGAAGTCGGTTTCAACCCACTCGCCGATGCCGTTGCCGACGGTGTAGTTGCCTGGGTCTATTCGCAGCCCGCGCTCCAGGTAGAGGTCGATCTTGCCGTCACGGCGCCGGTTGAGGAACACCAGGATGCCGTCGCCGTGCTCGGGGTCCGAGAAGCCCTGAAACTCGAATCCCGCGTAGTGAGGATCGTCGGCGATCTCGAAGTTCAGCATGCGATCGAGAACGTCGACATCGAGCGCAAAGGGGTGCAACGGGTGGCAGGTGAGGGTCGTTGGTCATCTCCCCATCGTCGCCGCCGCACATCGTCGAGCCAGAGCCGGACTGCCCGACCCGTCGAGGCCTCCGCCGCGCCGTCACTCCAGAAGCCGGACGAAGGCGTACACCCCTTCGAGGATCCCGTAGACGGGGAACATGCCCCAGACGACGATCCAGTAGTACGCCGTGTTCTGGCGAAACCCGAGGTCGCGGTCCCAGATGAAGAACACGACCGCCGTGTACCAGAACGGCACGGACGCCGCGAGCGCAAGCAGGAAACCCCACCGCTCCCCCAGGAGCATGCCGACGCTGGCGGCGATCTGCAGCGGCGCCCAGAAGCACACGTCCGCCCAGGCCCATCCTTGGTTGAAGGCGAAGTAGGCCTTCGGGTCGGTTCCTTCCGGGCTGCCGCCGTAGACGTTCCCGATGGTCCACTCAGCCCGAGGCCGCAGCACGGCGACCAGCTGCAGAGCGCCGAGCAATCCGATGATCAGCAGCCCCAGAACGGCAACGACCCAGGTCATTGCGGTGACGTCCATATCCGCCTCCTTCAGTCGGGCTCGGCGTGATCGGCCCTCATGGCACCGGCAGCGCAACCAGCGCCGCCACGATCGTGACTGCCGCCACGGCACCCCACAGCGCGAGGAAACCGACGTTCATCGGCACGCTCTGTTCATCTCCGATCCTCATGCCGCGCCGTTGCATCGTTCGCCTGGCGAAGATTCCGCGACCTGCGAAATACAGATACATCCCGCCTCCGACCAGACCGAAGTAGGCCCACGCGGGCTCGTCCAGCAACAGCAGGGCACCGGCCACTGGCAGGGTCCACAGGACGAGCGAATCCCAGGCCGCTTCGGCTCGGATGTCGACCCAGAACACAGGCTCGACATCCTCCTCCGCCTCCATGACCCCCAGCCGCACCGCCGTCGCCGGGCGCAGCCAGCTGAGCAGCTGACCGCCCCAGCCGATGAGACCGAGGATCACGAGCACGACGCCCCAGAAGATCCCCATTGCGCACCTCCTTGCCCTGTCGTACCCGATGCGAGCCGGCCGCACCAGGGGGAAGGTGGTCCGAGCTCGCGGCTAACCGGCCCGGTACTCGACGGCATGGCCCCGCTTGCCGACGGCGTGGATGGCGCCGACGTGGCGCAGGCAGTAGGCCATCTGCTGGGCGCTGCGACGCGGCTGCGCCAGCTGCTCCGCGAGGTCGGCGGTGGTGAAGGTCCCGGGCAGACCTTCCGGCAACAACGCGGCGAGATCGTCGACGGTTCGCAGGAGCTGGGCGGCGCGCACTTCGACGAGCCGCCGCTCGACGACCGACCAGCCTTTGCGTCGCCACGAGCGCCCCGGCGTGTGCCGACGCAGCTCTTCTTCTGCCGTCAGCACCACGTGGACTTCGAGCCGGTTGGTGGCCATGAGCCCGGGGAAGCTCACCAGCTCGCCGAACACATCGATCGCGGTGCCGTGCCGCGGCGAGCGCCGCCGGCTCAGCACTTCGCCGTTGTCGTCGATCTTCACGATCCAGCGATCCACCGCGATCGGATGAACGATTCGGAGCCGATGGCCGAGTTCGAGGAGCGCCACGACCTTGCGCTTCATCGAGGAGAAGCCTCTGGTCTGCACCTCGATCAGCAGATCGTCCCGCACGAGATCGATGACGAACCGGTCGACGGGCTGCTCGACCAGGTCGCCGTCGCGGGCATACCACCGCTTGAGCGCTGCATGCAGCGGCTTCTCCCGCAGCGTTCCAATGTGAGGCTCCGACACTCGCCGATCGTAGGACAGGAGCCGCGCAGCTCAGCGGACCTGGCGGCGGTACGCGCTCGGCGGCACACCGACCAGGCGCTTGAACGCAGTGCTGAACCCGGCTTCAGCACGGAACCCGACGCCGCGAGCGATCGAGGACACGGGTTGGCTCGTCTTGCGCAACAGACCGCAGGCAACGTGAATCCGCCAGCGTGCCGCGTACTCGCCTGAAGAGACGCCCACGACCCTGGAGAAGCGCTCGTAGAACAACGACCGCGACATCGAGGCGGCACGCGCCAGGTCGGCGACCGATCCGACGCCGGCCGGGTCCCCGTGAATGAGCGCCAGCGATCGCCCGATGGCCGGATCGCGCACGCCGGCCGCCCAACCGTGCCCGACTCCGTCCCACACCATCTCCCGCAGCGCTCGTACCACGAGGACGTCGGCGAGACGGGCGGCGACCACCTCGGATGCCGAAAGCGCCTGGCCGAGCTCATCGGCCACCAGGGCCACGGTCGACTGCACCCAGCCCGCCGAGGTGTCGCTTCCGGTGACGACCATCTCGGGCAAGGCGGCTGTGATGGACATCGCCGGCGACTCCTCGAACGTGATCGTTCCACAGAGCACCTCGGTCAGCGCGCCTCCGTTGGCGACTCGCATCGCAGGCAGAGCACCTGCGTCGTCGACGGTGACCGGAACCGGCTTCACGTCGGGCTCGACGGCGCTCGAGATCACATGCTCGGCTCCGGAAGGAAGGACGGCCACGCGCCCCGGCTCGAGCCTCACCGCGGGCCCGCTTGCGGTTGCGGCCCACGCCTCACCTCGCAATACGGCGTGGAACACGCCGGTGCCCGGACGACCGCTCGTGACGGCGAAGGGCGCCTCCACGTGTGCAATCGAGAGCACGGCACCCTCGACGCGGAGCGTCGCCAGCACTTGGCCCATCGAATCGGACGAATGCGAAGAGATTCCGGACGTCATATGCGGAATCTGTCCACGACCGCACCCTCGGCGGACGACGAAAGGACCCATTGTGCTGCAATTCTCAATTTCTTCTTGCCCGGCGTCGGCTACCTGGTCTCGGGGCAGCGCAACCCCCTCGGCTTTCTGTGGCTCGCAGGAGCGGTCGGCCTCACGATTGTCGAGTTCGGCATCCGGGACAGCGAACCGGGCCTGTACTGGCTGATGTTCGCCTCCGTGCTCGTGATGAACACGGCATTTGCGATCGATGCCTACCGGGGTGTCAAGAACGCCGCCTGATCACTCGCGATCCGCCGCGCAGGGGTTCTGAAGGGCGTAGCCTGCGCGTCGATGGCAATTGATCCCCACGACCAGGCTGCGTACGACGCACTGCAGGCCAAGCTGGTCCCACTGTGGTCGTCGATCGATCATCTCAACACGGATGAGCAAACGATCGTGGTGGTGCCCTCCGCAGACGTGAACGTCGAGCTGTCGGCCAGCGAGCTACAGGCGTACGAGGAACGGTTTCTCTTCCTGCTGTTCCTGTTGCGACAGCCCCGCGCCCGGATGATCTACGTCACAGGACAACCAATCCACCCTGACATCGTCGACTACTACTTGGATTTGTTGCCGGGAGTCATCCAGTCCAACGCACGCAAGCGGCTGTTCCTCGTGTCCCCCATGGAGGCGCGCTTCCGGCCCCTATCGCGCAAACTGCTCGACCGCCCCCGGCTCATCGAGCGAATCCGTCGGCTGATACCGGATCGCGACCGGGCCCATCTGGTGCCGTTCATGACGACGTTGGACGACCGCGAGCTTGCGATGCAACTCGGCATCCCCATGTACGGCGCCGACCCCGCCCACGCCGAGTACGGCACGAAGACCGAAGGCCGGCGCCTCTTCGCCGAAGCGGGCGTGCCCCATCCGCACGGATTCGAGGACCTCCACAGGCGCCACGACGTCGTCAAAGCGCTGCGAGCGCTCCGTGGCGCCGTGCCGGGTCTGCGGCGTGCGGTGCTGAAGCACAACGAGGGCGTGTCGGGATACGGCAACGCCGTCATCGATCTTGCCCCCCTACCACCGGATGCGGCACTCAAGGACATCGACCGCCTCCTCGACCGGCTCCCGATCGACCCCCACGCTGGGGGCCTCGACGGTTACCTCGCCACGCTCGAACGTGAGGGTGGCATCGTCGAGGAGATGATCGAGGGCACCATCACGGCCAGTCCATCGGTGCAACTGCGGATCACACCACTCGGCAATGTCGAGCTGCTGTCCACCCACGACCAGATCCTGGGCGGCCCGAGCGGACAGGTGTTCATGGGATCGCGTTTCCCGGCCGACCCGGCCTACGCCAGACAGATCTCGGCGAGCGCGGAAAAAGTCGGCATCCATCTCGCAGAACGTGGCGTGATCGGGCGCTTCGCCATCGACTACATCGTCGTGCAGCGACCCGACGGAGGCTGGGATGACTACGCCATCGAGCTCAACCTCCGCAAGGGTGGCACGACGCACCCGTTCCTCACGCTGCAATTCCTCACCGACGGTATCTACGACGACGAGGGCGCGGTCTTCGTCGCACCGGATGGCACGGAGAAGCACTACGTAGCAGCCGACCACGTCTCCGTGGATGGGCTCGAAGCACTGACACCCCAAGACCTCATCGAGTTGGCGTTGCTCCACGACAAACACTTCGACGAGGTGCGACTCGTCGGACCGGTGTTCCACATGCTCTCGGCGATGCCCACGCACGGCTTCCTCGGGGTCACCTGCGTCGGCAACTCAGCAGAGGATGCGCAGTTCCGCTACGACGACGTGACCGCCTTCCTCGCCGAGGAAGCAGCACGATTCAGCCCCTGACGCGCCTCGCCCGCTCGATCAGGCCGCGACGCTCATTCGGAGGAAGTCCGAGACGTTCAGCCATGACGGCGGCATTTTGACGCTGTCGGGCAACTGCTCCAGCGCCTCGTCCATGGTCATGAGTCGCGGAGAATCCAGGTCGAGCTCTTGATCCTCGACGGTGAGGTGCGCCGTTCCTGAGGCGAGAATGTTCTTCACCCAGTCCGAATCGGGGCCGTACATGCAGATGAAGATGAAGCCGCCGTCGACGGGGTGGGCGTCGAGCGGCGTGTGAAACACCTCGCCCGACGTACGTCCCACGTGCGTGAGCACGGGCCGGACCCCTCGCTTCAGCTCGAGTTTGTTGAAGAATCGCTTGTTGATCCCGGCGACCCACTTCGGAACCGGCACGTCAGACCTCCTCGTCGATTGGCGCAGCGAAGCTGACGACGGACTTGCCGCGGGAGTGGCCCTCGCCGAGGTGGGCGAGCGCCGCAGGCAGCTCCGCAAACGGATAGGTCCTCTCGATGACCGGCGTCACCTGACCTGTCTCGAGCAGCTCGCCGAGGAAGACCAAGTCATCTCGATCTGCCCTTGCCACGAACCAACCGAACGTGCGCTTCGACAGCAGGAACGTCACCATTCCCCGCAGCATCCGCGGCACCGGGCCCAGCCAGCGACCCTTCGGCCCGCTGACCATGACGTACGTGCCACTGTCGGTGAGGAGGCGCCGCATGGTCGCCAGTGGCCGGTTGCCGACGTTGTCGAGGATCAGGTCGTACCGCTGCGCCGTGTCGGCGAAATCTGCCTGGGTGTAGTCGACCACGTCGTCCGCACCAAGCGATGTGGCGGTTGCGGCATTCCCGGTACTCACGACCGCCGTCACCTCAGCGCCCAGCGCTTTGGCGATCTGGACGGCGAACGTGCCGACGCCACCCGACGCACCGTTGATGAGCACGTGTTGCCCCGGCTCGAGCCTTCCATGATCTCGCAGCCCCTGCAGCGCGGTCAGCCCAGCAACGGGCACCGCCGCCGCCTGCTCGAACGTCACGTTGCGCGGCTTGCGGACCACGTTGCGCGCCCGCGCAATCGCATACTCGGCGTACGAGCCGTTCACCTCCCCGAACACCTCATCACCGACCTCGAGGTTCGTGACGTCGGCTCCAACGGTGACGACGGTGCCGGCGACGTCGAGCCCGAACGGAGGATGCTTGGGCCGCCGCAGACCCTGGTCGAGCCGCAGCAGATATGGGGTGCCGGTGAGCATGTGCCAGTCGGCTGCGTTCACCGACGTCGCCCGCACGGCGATGAGCACCTGGCCCGCGTCAACGGGCGGGATCTCGAGCTCGGCCAGCTCGAGGTTCTCATGTGGCAAGCCGTAGGCGGTTCGCACATAGCCGCTCATGGTGTCGCGCATCGTTTGCATCGTTCTTCTCCTCATTGGTCGTTCGTCCGCGCAGCCAGCTCGGTCAGCTCAGCGGGAATTGGATGTCCCAGGTCTTCGATGAACACCGCCAGACGTCCGGCGAGACCGGTCGCCAGCGCAAGTACGGCGAGCAGCGCCACGGCGATGACGACGGGGTGCAGCAAGACCCGGCCGGCGACGGTTGCGATCTCAACGATTCGGGCTTCCATGACTCAACCTCGTGAACATACAGTGTAAGCGTATGGTGTAAGTCTCGCACATACACCGTAAGCTCGTCAAGTCATGAATTCCGGATCGGATGGCGGGTCATTCCCATTCGGCAGTTGCCTCGTTCCACGTCGTGCGGAACTCGGCGACCTTGCGGCGGGTCTGTTCGATCGTGGCTGCAATTGCGAGGAGAACCGCACCCAAGGTTCCGAGGGCGGCCCACAGGGCGATCCCACGGACCTCGGGAACCAACGCCGCCAGCGGCACCACCAGGGTCAGCAGCGCACCCAACACGACAGCCGCTCCCCCGGCGCCCACCCGTCGCCGCACGCGAGTTGCCGCACCCCAGATGGCAATGACGACGCCCTGGCCAATGGCGAGCAGGCCGTACGGAATCGCAACCAAGACGGTCTGGAGCAGTGCCGGTCCGACGAGCAGTGCCAGGGCTGCGAGCTCGGTGAGCCGCAGCTCCTCGCTCGTCACCGGCGCCTGCTCCGTGCGTCGCCGATCCCATCGGCCGATCTCGACGATCGCCAGCATCGCCAGCGCCGCGGGCGTGCTGACCCACTGCACCTCTGTGAACAGTGACTCGTGCAGGTTGAGGACCCAAGCCCCGAACACCAGACCCGGCACCGCTTTGAGGAAGAAGGCCCGGCCCGTGACGATGCCCGCCGCAAGCGCTTGGGCGGCACCGCCGAGCATCAGGAGTGCGAATGGGGAACGGCCCGGCAGGAGCTGCGTCGCAAGGAGCAGTCCGGCTACGTCGACGGCGAGCGTTGCCGCCGCAAGAGCTCGAACCCAGCGGGCGGCCGGGTCGCGCTGCCATATCGTGAGGGCGAGCACGGTCAGCGCCGAGGCAGTGGACATCGACAGCACCACCCAGCCGAACGCAGTCAGCTCTGCGGCAAGGCCGGCGGCGCCTGCTGCGCCGGTACCCATCGCTACTGCGGCTCCTCGCAGCGGATCGACGTCGAGAACGGTCGCCGTCCTTGCGGCTGCAATCGACCACGCCACGAGGGCACCCGTCGACAGCCAGAACAGCTGCGACGAGGCTGCGAAGCCGGCGAACACCAAGGACACGGTGAGGCCACCGGCGGCGACGGCACACCAGGGACCCAGCCGGCTCGCCGACCATGCGACGTCGCCGTGCCTGACGGCGAGAACGCCCGCCGCTACGGCGAGACCGGCGGAGGCGAGCAGGGTCAGACCCGTTGCGGACTCCCACGAGACCTGCGCTGCCGCCAGTGCGTAGGCCCAGGCACCACCGCCCGCCAGCGCCGATGCCCACTGCAGCGGCTGCTGCGCCGCAGGGGTGAGGGCCGCGGCGAAACCGGCGGCAAGCGATGTCGTCGCCAGCGCCACCGCAAACCAAGCGGGCGAGGCCAGCCAGGCGGCCCCCAGGAGGAGTGCCACCCCGATGATCGCCAGGGCGGGAACTCGGCGCAGTGCGGCAACGACCAGGCACGCTGCACCCACCGGTACCCAGGTCGACGCGGTTGCATCCGCACCGAGACCCAGCACCACGGCTGCCACGCCCCCGGCGGCCGCTGCGAACCACGCAGGGATGTCCCAACGTATCGCAGGCGCCCCGGTCGAGGAGATGAACAGGCCGGCGGTGGCTGCGGCCAGCGCGGGGACGACGAGCGGCCACGGATCGGCTGCGAGGCTCCAGCCGCCGTGCTCGAGCAACGACGCGGCGGCGACCATGCCACCCAGCCAGGCGAGGCCCGAGATCGCACCCAGCCGCAGCTGCAGCGCCAGGACCAGGGCCAGTGCTGCCGCCGCGATCGCCGGCGCGTACAGCTCTGCGAACGGCACCGCGGCTGCCGGCATCAGCGCGACTCCGGCCACGACCACGCCGAGCACGACAGGCGGGAGGAGCCGGCGTTCTGCGACCAACGTGCCGGGGGCCCTCTGCCCATTGCGGAGGTCGTCGACAGCGAACGCGACCACGGCGACCAGCGCACCCCACCCGAACCACGCCCAGTGCCAGGCCCCGGGCTCGAGCCCCGCCGACACGGAGAGCACGAAAGCCAGCGGAGCCGTTGCGGCCCACCCGATCCACTCCATCCACGCTCTCCGAGCACGAACCGGCGCAGCGACCACGGTCAGAATCAACGCCCCCAGGGAGATCATCATCGCCGACCGATCGGATGAGACGAGAACGTCCAGCGTCGCCGAGAGCGTCGCTGCCACCACTGCCAGCGCCACGCCACCGCCGAACAGCGTTGCCTGCAGCAGCGGGCGGTGAGGAAGCCGGCGGCCGGCAACGACATAGCCGACACCCAGAGGGGCCAGCGCCGTGATTGCGACGATGACGGGTGTGGAGGCTGACATGAGATCGACGCCGAGCACGGCGATCACAGGAAGGGTGAGCAGCAAGACAGCATTGGAGATGACGGCAACGGCGTGTTGCTGCCCAGCGAACAAACGAGCCAACGGTGCCTCGTCGCCCACCGCAACCTCGATCAGCCATCCGGCCGCCCAGGCGAACAACACCACGACGAGCAACCACCGTTGCGGCATCAGTTCGGCGGCGATGCCCAGATCGGTCGCCACCGCCACCGCACCCCCAGCGACTCCGTGCCCGACCAGTGCGACATGACCACCGCTGCGATCGCCCCGCCGGGCACCCAACACAACGAGGACGACCCCCACAGCCGCGCTAGCCAAGAGTTGCGGCTGCACAGCGAAGTGCGCCGACTGCGCGCCGAGGAGGGCCGCACTCGAGAGCATCGCCGCACTCAGCCAAATCCGTCCACCTGCGGGCAGCCATGAGACGGCGATGGGGACGACCGACATCGTCATGGCCGCAGCGATCAGCATCTCACCCTCGCCCGAGCCGAGCGCGGCGACTGCGCCTACCGCCACCACCACAAGCGTCGCGACCGGCATCCACACCGCGTAGAACACATCGCCGTTCATCCACCGCCGCACTGCCAGGCTCGCAATCGCGAGGGTGAGGGCGGCGCCGAGGAGCGCGGCATCGATCCCAAGCAGGCTGCCGAGTCCGATCACCAGTCCAGCCGGCGCAAGCGCCGCGGCGATCACGGTCGGTACGGCGGCCCCAGGCAGCGGGCGGACGCGCCGCAGATGTGACCAGATCGACACCGCCGCGGCCGCCACCGCGAGCGATGCGGGTTCCGTTGCGGCTGCAAGCAGGCCCGCACCGGCGCCGGCGAGCATCGTCGTGACGGCATCCCGCGACCCGACGCATCGGCCCCACCGTTCGGCCAGCGCCACGAACACCGCCACCGCGGCGACACCCACCCACCCCGCAGGCCACGCCGTCAGCCCAACCAGAACGCTGATCACGACCACGACCGCTTGGACGATCCAGGGTGTTGAGAGCGGCGGATCCAAGACCTCGGCTGCTGCGAGCAGCGCAGCTCCGGCCACGACGACGGGCATCGGCGCGCCGCCTTCGCCGAGCGCAAAGACAATCGTCAGCGCGTAACCAACGAGGAGACCGAGCGGAGTGATCGTCTTGGTTGCTGTCGCAAGCGGTGACGTGCCCATCCTCCCCAGCAACCATGGTGTGCCGGCAGCCGTCGCCGTGACGAGCGCCATCTGAGCCGCCGAGGTGCCAGCGTGAATCGCAAAGCCGAGGACGCCGATCGCCAGCCAGATCAGGGGCGCCACGAGGAACCTGAGCGGCGACGTCGGACGCTTCCGCACGACGCCGGCGTACCCGACGGCCAACGCCAGCGATGTGGCGGAGAGCACGGCGACGAGGCCGGCCCCATCGAGATCCGGCGGCACGGGGGCGCCGTCCACGAAGGCCGCAAGCGCCATCACGGGGGTGACGGCGCCGGCGAGGAACTCCATTGCCGCGGCCACGAATCGCGCACTGCGCTGATAGAGGAACCAAGACAGCGCAGCCAACACCACCGGCACGGTCACCTCCGCGGCAGGTCGGAATCCGGCCCCGACCTCCGTGAACGCAAACAGCACGAAACCGAGCGTTCCCGTGAAGACGAGGAGCACGCCCAGAGAACCCAGGCCCTGCACCGCGAAGTCCGACACGAGTGCAGTCCAAAAGCGACGCAGCGCTTGCAAGCTCGGCAGCGCACCCACCCGGCGACGAGTTGCGGAGAACGCAGATCCGACACGGCGCACCGGTGCGGGCATGACCGGCGGGCTCGATGCTTGCGCAGGTGCCGGTGCTGCGGCACCTGCTACGACAGCAGGCGCAGCCGTCGTTGCCGGCACGGGGCGATGGTCGTCGGCCTCAGGGGCCGCACCAACCACCTCTTCCGGTACGAGATGACCTCGGACCCGCAGCTCATCGATCAGGCGCGTGTACGTCGGCACATCGATGATCCTGTCGTTGCGGGCGTCGTTGAGGAAAGCCCAGATCTGCTGTGCGCTGGAGCGGCGTGCGGCTGCGCTGGCGTCCGAGCCAACGGCAATCGCCGCGATCACGCCGAAGAGCACGGCGACCCCGAGAGGTTCCGAACCGGTGGAGAGCCCGAGGAGCAGGCCTGCGAGGACGGCGACGGGCACCGGCCACCACCGCCGTTTCGGGCGGGCCAGAGATGGTTGTGATGCCGACAGTCCGTGGGTCATGTCCCGGCCTCCGATCGTCTCCGACATTGTCTCTTCGAAGCGGTCGAGGAGGTATAGGGGAATGCCCCTAGCAGGGTGCGAGATCGGCCGCGGCTCAGATGGTGACGATCACCTTGCCCCGGGCGTGCCCGGAACCTGCGTGGCGAATCGCGGCGCCGGTATCGGCGAGCGGGTACGAGGCTCCCACAACGGGCTCGAGCTCACCTGCTTCGATCAGGTCCCGCAGCACGAGGAGGTCCTCCCGTTTGGCCAGCGACAGGAACGCTCGCAACCGCTGACTCACGAAGGGGGTCACCAGCCACGCCTTGATGATCCGCCCGACGCTGCCGAAGAAAGGACCGCCCTCGCCGCTGTTCGGGATGAGGGTTCCGTTCCGGGTGAGGACCTTGCGTCGCTCGGCGATCGTGCGGTTGTCGGCGATGTCGAGGATGACGTCGTAGCGCTTGCCCAAGCGCGTGTAGTCGTCTGTGCCGTAGTCGATGACGTAGTCAGCGCCCAACGACCGGACCATCTCCAGGTTCGGCGCGCTGCACACTCCGGTCACTTCCGCACCAAGCGACTTTGCGACCTGCACCGCAAAGGACCCGATGCCGCCGGAAGCGCCGTTCACCAACACGGTGTCGCCTCGGTTGACCTTGGCGACATCCCGCATGGCCTGCAGCGCGACGCAGCCTGCCATCGGGATGCCGGCGGCCTCCTCGAACGTGAGCGCGGCTGGTTTGGAGATCAGCTGGTCGGCTTTGACGGCAACGTGCTCGGCGAACGCGCTCGTGCACCAGCCAAAGACCTCGTCACCCGGTGCGAACTGCTCCACCGTTGCGCCCACTATCTCCACGGCGCCGGCGACGTCGGTGCCGCGGATTCGACTCCTGGGCTTGCGCAGCCCGTACCCGGCGCGCATGAGGTAGGGCATGCCGCGAGTCATGGACCAATCGGCCCAATTGACCCCGGCCGCCCGTACCTTCAGCAGGACCTCGTCGTCGCCCAAGTCGGGGAGGGGGACATCCTCGATGGCGACGGCCTCTTCGGGTGCGCCGTAGGAGTGTTGAACGGCGGCCTTCATGTGGGGACCTCCTTCAGACCCATTTGGCGACGGCCCTGCACAGGGCAGGGTACGGCTCGTCGGATCGGCCGTCGCCTCGCTCGGGCTCCGACCGCTCAACCGTATGCGGTGGTCGCCGGCTCCGATATGGTCGAATGACCCGGCCGTCCTCGGTGAGACGACGGCGGGAAAGAGGACGCAGTCTGGCGTCTGGCGCTGGGGAATCGCAGGGGCAATGCGATTTGGGCATCTACGCCACTGCCGCCACTCGGCGGCGTGGGTTCTCTTAGCATTTGCTGCGCATGGCTTCCCCCCGCGATCCTCATTTCGGCCCCGTTCCCGATGCGGCGTGGGCTGCCGACGCCGCATCTCGCAAGCGGGGTCGGGTCGAGCTCTTCAACGCCACCCGCCCCGGCGGGATGGACAAGTGGAAGATGGATCTCCGGCAGTACGAGCTCATGCGCAACCACATCCTCGAGATGATCGACGAGGAATCGGACGAAGACGGCAGCATCCTGCTCAACGATGTCGTTGCGGCGGCGCAAGAGCGCTATTCGACCCACCAGCTGTTTCCCAAGGGCCGGGTGCGCAACTACTGCAGGTTCACGACGGTCGATCTCGAAGCGCGCTGCGAGATCGAACGCATCCCGGGCAAGAGCCCACAGCGAATCCGCCGGCCGGCCGAGGACTGAGCCACGGCGAACGCGAAAAAGGTCGCATAAATCGCCGCCCCACCCGGCTGAGCGACGCGTAGGCTCGGATCCACTGGGGAAAGGTGCGCTGGGCCGCGACCGCAGCCGGCGCTTGGGAAAGGACGCCACAGGCGTGATGCACGTTGTGACCTGCAACAGACTGCTCTGCCGCGGCCGTTCTCTCACCTTGCCGCGTCGCCCCGCCCGCCGCCGATCCCCTCTCGGGTCAGCAACAGCGCGATCCCGAGGACTTGGCGGGCCTGTGGAAGGCTGATCCCGTCGGCGGTGCCGGGAGCCCCCACCCGGCACTGCCGCGGTCAGCAATGTGCTGTGCCAGTATCCCCCCGTGGGTATCGAGCTCGGAAGCTGGGATTTCAAGGAGAAGCCCCAGGGGCTGTGGCGTGCGGTTCTCAAGAGCCCCCGCTACCTGTTCAAGTGGAATCTGGGCTTTGTGATGGGCGACCGATTCCTGCTGATCCATCACGTCGGCCGCCGGTCGGGGACCGCCTACCAGACCACCGTCGAGGTCGTGGACCACGACCATGACACCGGCGAGTACATCGTGTGCTCCGGCACGGGCCCTGGCGCCGATTGGTACCGCAACCTCCAGGCCGCTCCGGCGGCACAGATTCAGGTCGCCAACCGCACCTGGCAACCTTCACAACGCTTCCTCGATGCGCACGAGGCGTCGGCTCGCTTCAAGCGCTACGAGGCCGCCCATCCGCGGACAGCGCGGCGGCTGCTCCGCTCGATGGGGCACAGCTACGACGGATCCGACGACGGCCGCACCACCATGACGAGCGACATGCCAATGGTGGCGTTCACCGACGAGCCGGCGTAGCCCCACCGTGCGAGACCTGAGCTGATCCCGGTCACCCCATGACACGAGTCCGGCGATGACCATCGTTCTCGGTGCGCTGGCGGCGCTCTCGTGGGGCACGGGCGACTTCTGCGGCGGGGTTGCGGCCCGCCACGGCAGGGCGACGGCTGCATCAGCCGGATCACAAGTGACCGGTTTTGCCGCAGTTCTCGTCTTGGCCCCGATCATCGGAGGTTCGCCCACGATCGTCGACATTGCCTGGGGAGCGATCGGGGGCATCTCCGGCGGATTTGGCCTGCTGTTCCTCTATCGAGGCATGGCGGTTGGCGACATCGGGCTCGTCGTCCCCGTCGCAGCCATCGGCACGGGAGTCTTCCCGTTGCTGTTCGGGATTGCCGCCGGCGACCGCCTCGGGGCGACGGAGGCAACGGGCCTTGCATTGGCGCTCGGTTCGATCTGGCTCGTGAGCTACGCGCCGGGGCCCCGCCGTGCGACGTTGGCAGCGGGGATTCTGTTCGGTGTCGGCGCCGGCGCCGGCTTCGGCGGTCTGCTCGTGGCGCTCAGCAGGATCGGCGACGACGCCGGAATCTGGCCGCTTGCGGCGACTCGTCTCGTCGGCGGCCTCGTCGTGCTCACCGTCGCCCTCATCGGCCGGCAGACATTGAAACCACACGCGCATTCCTGGAAGCTGATCACGGCAGCCGGGGCACTCGGCGTCGCTGGAAACGCGTTCTTCATCTTTGCCAGCCAATCTGGGCCCTTGGCCGTGGCCGCGGTTGTCGGCTCACTCTTCCCGGCCGTCACCGTCGTGCTGGCGCGACTGTTCTTGTCGGAGCCGATCGCGGTAACGCGTGGGTTGGGGCTGGCGACCGCGGTGATCGCCGTCGCCTTGCTGTCGCTCGGCTGAGTAGGGCGTTGTCGCTACTTGTTGGGCCCGCGCCCGTTGCCGTTGTTGCTGCCGTTGGACTTGGACTTCTTGTCCTTGTCCTTGTCGTTGTTTGCGTGCGGCGGAGGCCCGTTGCCGTCATCGTCACCATCGACGTCCACCGAGTCCTCGGCGTCGTCGTCCGCCGTGTCGGCATGTTTGTCGCTCTTGCCGAGGTCAGATCCTGCGATCTGACGAACGAGCTGACCGAACGGAACGTCGATCATGCTGCGGTCGAGCGCTTTCAGGGCGTGGACGAAGCTGGAGACCACCTGGCCGTGATTGACCTGGCCGTTGGGGCCCCGGACATCGACGATGGTGCACCCGGTCGGGATGTCCCACTCGCCCTCGTCGACCGTAACGGTGACGTCGCCGGCGTCTCCATCACTGTCACGACTGAGCACGACGCCATCGGGAACGCTGCAGTCGACCGGTTCCGCACCGGCAACGTTGATGGCAAAGATCAGCACCTGGAGCATCTCGTCGTACGCCGCATCGACAACGGCGCCGAACCGCGACTCTTCGACTTCCGGAGCGTCTTGCTCGTGCTCCGACGCTGCAGCCATCGACGGAACGATCGCCAGCACCAGCACGGCGAAGACCGCCACGAGACGCCTGGACACATTGAACTTCACGGTCTCACCATTCCCACTTCGCGAGCCGCGCGAGCCTACCCGGACACGCAAGCCGCGTCACTGGGCCGGGCGCATCGTTCGGCGTAGGCTCGTCGGCGTGCAGATCACGACGACGACTGCGGTCTCGGCGAGCGAAGCGTTTGCCGCTATCGCCGACTTCGCAACGTTGGCGGCGTGGGATCCCTTCGTTCGCACGTCACTGCTCACCGAAGGCCGAACACTCGAGCCCGGAGCGGTGTACACCCTGACCACCGCCGGCGGGATGACGCTGCGGTACCTCGTCGTCGAGGTGTCGGCACCGCATTCGGTCGTCTATCGCGGCGGCACCCGCAACGTGACATCGACCGAGCGGATCGACGTCGCACCCTCAGCGGAAGGTTGCAGCGTCTGCATCGCAACCGAGCTGGAGTTCCGTGGCTGGACGAGACTGATCGGTCCTTTGGTCAGAGGCGGGGTCTGGCTGGGTGGACGATTCATCTCGCTTCCCGCCTTGCGTCGCCACTTGATCGAGGGTCGAGGCCGGCGCCTCGGAGGGTGCTGAGAAAGCACCGGCAGTGGTTCGACAAATACCGTCGCACACGCTCCGTCTTCGGTGCATCCTCACAGGTGCACCGCCAGAACCCACTTCCTTCAGATTCCTCCTCGCGTCTCGCTACATCAGGTCCTTCTCGCGAAGCCCGAACGATGGGTGACGCAACCGGCACAGCGCCGCTTTCTCCAATTGGTGCACCCGCTCCGGTGTGAGCTGCAGCAGCTCGCCGATCTCCGCCAGCGTGCGAGGCACCTCGTCATGGAATCCGTAGCGTCGTCGCAGGATCAGCTGCTCACGCTCGCCGAGACGCGCAATCGCACGTTGGAGGGCCGCCGAGCCGTCGACGCGGACCGCAACGTCCTCGGGCCCTTCGGCATCGTCGAGCTCGATGAAGTCGCCGATCACGGCACCGTCCTCGCCGATTGGGTGCTCGAGCGAGGTGACGTTGGCAACTGAGTGCACCTCGCGAACCACGTCCGCGGCCACACCCGACCTGTCGGCGAGCTCGGCCACGGAGGGCCGCCTACCGAGCTCAGCCTGCAGCTCGCCGTCGATGCGATTCACGGTGATGGCGGCATCGTGGATTCGGGAGGAGACGCGCAACGGCCGCCCTTTCTCGAGCAGTGCGCGCTGTATAGCCTGCCGGATCCACCACGTGGCGTACGTCGAGAACTTGAAGCCCTTGCGCCAATCGAACTTCTCGACGGCCCGGATCAAGCCGATGTTGCCTTCCTGGAACAGGTCGACCAGGTCGATAGCGGTCAGACCGGTGCGGTACCGGTTCGCAATCGAGACGACGAGCCGGAGGTTGGCCTGGACGAAGTGATCACGAGCTCGCTGCCCTTCCTCGACCAGGCGTTGCAGGCGACGGCGCTCGAGGGCGGAGGTCGCGGTTGCGAGCCGCTCGGCAGCCTCACGTCCCGCATCGATCGTTCTCCCCAGCTCGATCTCCTCGGCGGCGGTCAGCAGCGGTGTCCGGCCGATCTCCTCGAGGTACGCGGTCACCGAGTCGGGAGCGAGGTCTGTAGTGCTCATGCGTTGCGCCATCGCGAACTCCGTGTTTTGTGAATGACTTCACAATCTGTACGAGGGAAACGCCGACGACGGATGATCCATTCCACGACACAGGACCGTTGCGGAGAGCGAAGACGCCCCGAGACGGGTCGTGCCATCCTGGCGGGGTGGACGACTGGGAACTTCGCCGCCGCATCTACGCCTCCTTCGCAGCGGTCGGCGTGAGTCCGCAGATCGCCGAGGTCGCAGCATGGGTGGGCGGAGAGGCCGCGGCCCGAGACGCATTGCGCCGCCTCCACGACGCCCACGCCATCGTCTTGGACGCCGCCGGCCAGATCAGGATGGCGCTGCCCTTCTCCGCAGTCCCGACCGAGCACCTGGTGCGCCACGGAGGTCGGGCGTGGTGGGCGAACTGTGCGTGGGATGCTCTCGCCATTCCGGCCGCACTCGGGATCGACGCAGCCATCGATGCAAACTGGCTCGACACGGGCGAGCCGGTCGAACTCGAAGTGAGGGACGGCAACCTGTCGTCGGTGGACGGCTTCGTCCATTTTGCCGTGCCCGCACGCCACTGGTGGGACGACATCGGTGAAACGTGACGCACCATCCGTTTCCTCCGGTCGGAGGAGAACGCACCGGCTACCGGAGTTGCTGCGCCACTTGCTGCAATGTGGCCGCTGAGCCGGCACTGGTACGGAGATCGGCTCGACCCGAAGTACCGGCCCGCGCCTCTCGAAGCGCTGCAGCGCATGCTCAGGAACGCCGGCCTCACCGGCGCCTTCTGGCAGCTCGCCTGATGCGTACGCTTGGCACGTGCACGCTCCAGACCTGGCACGGCCGACGCTCACCGCCGATCAACTCGAACGGTACGTTGACTTCCGCACGGCACAGGTGACGCCGTTCGAACGGTTGTCCGCCGTCGCCGGCGCCGCCTCAGTGCTCGTCTTCATGATCTGGGATCGCGAGGTCAACGGAGGGTTCCTCGGGGACACGGTTGCGATTCGACTGGCGCTCGCAGGCATTCTGCTTGCACTGTTCCTGCTGACCCTCACCCCGCTCGCCAGGTATCACGGCCTCCTCCAGGCGGTGTCGACCGCGGTCATCGTGGGAGGCTTCTCCTGGGTACTCACCGAGTTGCCAGAGGGGTTTCTCGTCGGCGCTGCCGGGCTCGCCCTGTCGATCGCGCTGCTGCCGCTGCTGGCGATCACGTTGCGCTCGATGGTGCTGCTGTGCGCCATTGCCGTTGTGATCCCGAACCTGTACCTCGCCGACACAACCGCATCCAGGCTCACGTGGGTGAACGTCAACACGTGGATGGCGTTCGCAGCGGCGTTGGCGCTGTCGTTCTGGTTTGTGTTCGATGCTGTGAACCGCCGTCTCTTCCTCGCCGAAGAGGATGCGCTGGATCAGCGAGCACGGGCTGATCGTCTGCTCGCCAACATGCTGCCGCAGGAGATCGCCGAGCGGCTGAAGGCATCGGACGCAACCGTGGCGGAACGATTCGACGTGGTGACGGTGCTCTTTGCCGACATCGTCGGGTTCACCTCGTTCGCGCAATCGCACGAGCCCGACGAAGTCGTCAACTTGCTCAATGGGCTGTTCTCGGAGTTCGACGACCTCGTGAGCGCAAGTGGCGTGGAGAAGATCAAGACGCTGGGCGACGGCTACATGGTCGCCGGCGGCGTGCCCGTTGCGCACCCGGATCATGCGCCACTGATCGCCGATCTCGCACTCCAGATGATCGACGCTACCGACCAGTTCGCCGCGAAAAACGGCATCGAGTGGGACCTGCGCATCGGCGTTCACACCGGATCGGTGGTCGCCGGCGTGATCGGCAAGCGCAAGCTTGCGTATGACCTGTGGGGCGATGCCGTCAACGTGGCCAGCCGCCTCGAATCAACGGGTGTGCCGGGGCGCATCCAGGTCTCGGGCCTCTTCGCCGGCATGCTGCCTGAGCACTACGAGTTGGAACGGCGCGGCACCATCACGCTCAAGAATCGTGGCTCCGCCACGACGTACTTCCTGACCGGGCGCCGGGAAGCGGGAACGCAGGGCGAAGGTTCCGCCGGAGACATGGCTCACCCCTCCGACCCTACCGCCCCACGACTCAGCGACCAGCCCCACAACCCCACGGACACCGCAAGCGCTGCACCAACCACATAGATCCAAGCCGAGGCTCGCTCCCAGCGCATCGAGTCAGCATCACGAATTGCGGCCAGCAGCCACAACGCACCAAGCGCCACAGAGGTCATGGCGGCAGGACGGGTGCGGCGCAGATCGTTCTCGTACGTCACCCACAGGCTGGCGAACCCGATCGCAACGATCCATGCCGACAAGGCGCGGCCGGAGAGCTCGGTGATGGCCCACGGCCACACACCATCCATGGACTCCGGCCAACCGAACAACGCCACACCGAGCGACAGCAAAGCGAGCCCCTGGAGAGCGAGCGCGGCCCTCACGGCAACGGGAAGCGGGTGGAGTCGAGGCGGATCGACTCCGGGTTGGCGGGATTGCGCCACGATGATGGCCAGCAGGAGGGGCGGGACAACGACGTACACGACGAGCCAAGCCCAGGCGGCGAACTGGGCCGTCACCTCCGCAGCGTCGAAGTGCATCTTGTCGAGATGCAGGAAGGTGGCGGCCGTCATCACCGCGACGAACACGAGAATGGTCAACGTCGCAGTACGAGTGACCGCCCAAGGTTGGCGGCGGTACGACAGCACGGTCAGCAGCACTCCTGCCGCATATCCGGCGCCCATGAACATCGCCGAGAGGGGCGGTCGCAGTGTCCATGCGAACAACGCATCCGTGTCTCGTGGAAACAGATACAGGACGAATGCGCCTGCCCCGGCGAGCACCACGAACGGGGCGATCAGCCATCGAGTTGCGGCGAGATTCTCTCGAACGCCTTCGGCGTTGGTCGATGCGGGAAGGTCCACGGCGGCGCCGATGCTACCGAGCCAACCATGCCGTCTTCAGGAGGCCGGGTCCAGCACGATGACCGGGATGTCACGATCGGTCCTCTGTTCGTATTCGGCGAAGAATGGGTAGTCCTGCTTCTGCTGCGACCAGATGCGGTCTCGCTCGGCTCCGTTGACGATGCGCGCCGACACCGCCAGCTTCTCCATCCCGACCTCGATCTCGGCCTCTGGATTGGCCATGAGGTTGTGGAACCAGGCCGGGTTGCTCGGTGCTCCGGCCTTGGAGGCGAAGATCGCGTAGCCGCCGTCGAACGCCTGGTACATGAGCGGGTGCACGCGCGACCGGCCGGTCTTTGCGCCCTTCGTGTGGAGGAGAAGCAGCGGACGACCCTCGAACGTGCCACCGACCCGGCCACCGTTGGCGCGGAACTCCTCGATGATGGATGCGTTCCAATCCGACATGCGCAACACTCCTCAATCGGTTCCTGGCCCAAACGCGACGCAGCGGGCGATTGTTCCACATCGGCAGCTTGTAGCGTGACGGGGTGAGCCAGCGACGCCGCACCTTTGCCGATCTCGACGGGCTGGTCGACGAGCTCGCTGCTGAGGTGCAGCACTCCGGAGTGCGATTCATGCTCGGAGTGGCCGGTCCGCCCGGGGCCGGCAAGAGCACTGCGGCCGCACAGATCGTGGCTCGCGCCTCGCACATCGTGTCCGCTTTCGCGGTACCCATGGACGGGTTCCATCGCAGTAACGACGACCTCGTCGCGGCGGGCTTGCTGCCACTGAAAGGGGTACCCGCGACCTTCGACGCACCGACCTTCGTCGCCCACCTCGAAGCGCTGCGCGGCGAACCCCTCGAACCGATAGCGTGGCCGACGTACGACCGCAGCACCGAGTCCGTGGTGCCGGGCGGCGCAACCATCTCGCCCGAGGCCTCCCTCATCGTGGTCGAGGGCAACTATTTGCTGCTCGACGAACCGCCGTGGGACCGCGTGCGCCGGCTCCTGGATGCCGTCTGGTATCTGGATGTGCCGGACGATGTATTGGTGCCACGGCTGCAGGCCCGCCATGAATGCAACCGGTCGCCGGCGGAGGCTGCGGCAAAGGTGGCCGGCACGGACCTTCCCAACGCACGACTGGTCGCGGGAACGAAACATCGGGCCGACATGATCGTCGCGTTGGACTGAGCGCCCGACTCAAGCCACCAGCCAGGTCCTCACTTCCTCGATGCCTCGCGCGACCACCCCGAGGTGGAGGTACTCGGCAAACCGCGTGGTGTCGGCCGGATGGACCGTGGTCCAGCAGGCCGTAGCTCGATCGGTCAAGCCGTCGTCCTTGACCCGGCCGTACTCGTACGGCACCCATTGAGAACCGCTGGTGCGTGGGGTGATGATCGCCAGCACATGCGTACAGTTCAGCAACGCCATCTCGATCGCCGACGCAATCGCCGTCGACCGGGTGGCAGCGTCTACGGCCGTGTGCTGCGTGAGCCACTGCAGCGTCGGGTCCTCGACATCGAGCCAGTACTCGACCCCCAACCGGTGAGCGGCGTCGGCGGCCTGTTGTGCCATGACGGCATCGGCCCGACGGTGCGAGATGAAGACCCGCCTGGCGGTGGGACGTTCCGCCGTCTGCAGTCGCTGTGCCGCTGCGATCCAGCGGCGCATCTCCCCGCTGTCGGGGTCCGGGGAGAAGACCTCCACCCAAGTCTCAGCACCGATTGCGGTGCCGGGGTAACGCAGCTGCCACGGCTCCTCGTCCCACGCACGCCAGTCGTAGTCGGCCACAGCACAACCTCACTCGAGCGGTCCCTGCGTCAACCGTACGCGCTCCGTCAGCGTGGTGGGCGGCGTTCCACCCATGCTGCGAGCCGTCGCATCGCCTCTTCCATGGCCTCGGTCGACTCCGAGTACGAGAAGCGCACGAACCGATGGCCGGCTTCCGGATCGAAATCGACTCCGGGGGTTGCGGCGACCCTCAGCTCGTCGAGCCACTGTGCACACAGCGCCTGGCTGTCGTCGGTGAGGTGGGACACGTCGGCCCAGACGTAGAACCCACCATCCGGCGGCGCAATCTGCGTGATCCCTGCAGCGACCAGGCCGGCGACGACGACCCTGCGACGCTCGGCGTATCGGGCGACGTTGTGGTCGAGCTCCTCCGTGCAGTCGAGCGCGGCGAGTCCGGCCAGCTGCGAGAGCGCCGGAGGCGAGATGAACAGGTTCTGCGCCAGTACCTCGACCGGGCGCACCAGGTCCTCGGGCAAGACGAGCCAGCCCAGCCGCCATCCCGTCATCGAGTAATACTTGGAGAACGACTGGACCACGACTGCAGAATCCGAGAACTCGGCCGCGGTGCTCGCCGGTCGCTCGAACGTGATGCCGTGGTAGATCTCGTCGGAGAGCAGGCGCACGTCGGCGGCCTCGCAGTAGTGGGCAACCGCTTCGAGCTCGGGTCCCGTCATCGTCGTCCCGGTCGGATTCGACGGACTTGCGACCACGAGCGCATCCAGCGGTCCGGCCGCCTCGATGGCTCCCGGCGTCGCAACCCAGCGACTCTCCGGTCCGATGCGAATCCCCACGAGCTCGAGATCCAACGCCGTGATCATGTTGCGATAGGCGGCATAGCCCGGCTCGGTGATGCCGACGCGCGCACCTGGATCCAAGGCCGCGAGCAATGCGAGGATCATGCCGCCCGAGGCACCGATCGTCACGGCTACACGACCGACCGGCACGACGACACCGTAGGCGTCTGCGTAGTGGCGCACGATGCGGCGCCGCAGTTGGTCGACGCCGAGCGCCGGGGTGTAGCCCAGGCGGTCGGCGCTCAACGCAGCCTGTGCGGCGCCGATGGCACCCTGCGGAGCGGGTGTCACTGGCTGGCCGACCTCGAGATGCAGGACCTCGCCGCCGGCCGCCTCCCGCTCCGCCGCAGCCTTCATCACTTCCATCACATAGAACGGAGCGACCTCTGAGCGCGCAGACGGCTTCATATGCCGAGAGCGTACCGCTGCGTCAGCGGTCGATCTCCTCGCGAAGCTCGATACGTCCCTGCTTCTCCGGGCGCTTCCCGGCGATTGGCGTGTAGAACGCACGAAATGCGTCCATGTCTGCGGTGACGTCTCCCGACAGTTCGATCGGTGCGCCCACGCCACCGATCCGACTCGAGTAGTCCAGGTAGCCGGGGATCACCGGCACGCCGGCACCGAGTGCGATGTAGTAGAAACCCGACCGCCAATGCTCGGCGCGGCCGCGGGTGCCCTCGGGAGGGACCGTGAGGATGAGCTGGCCAGACCGTCCGAAGAGGTCGATCATCTGATCGACCATGTTGTGGGACCGGTCGCGGCGAACGGGAACGCCCCCGAGCCGGCGCATCAGCTCACCAAACGGCCAGCGAAAGATCTGCTCTTTTCCCATCCACGAGATTCGGGCACCGAGCATCGCCGCCACGGCCAGCATGATGGGGAGATCCCAGTTCGACGTGTGGGGCGCTGCGATCATGACGTAGCTTCCGGCAGGGACCTCACCGGCCACGTCCCAACGGATGATTCTCAGGAAGAGCCTTGCCATCGTTTTGAGCATCAGCCCCTCCGGCCGTGTCGCTGGCGCCAGGGTTGCTGGCCGAGGGGCATGACGCAACCCCAGAAGGGCCCCGGCATCGGGTGACGTCGAGTGGGCGAAGCCACGATCGTCGTAGGGTGACACGGAGGAGGAGGCCGAGTGAGTGAAGCGTTGTTCTGGGATCTGGCCGGCGAGATGCAGGCGGCGGATCCGTCGGTCACGGAAGGCACCATCATGGGCTCGCGGTGCGTTCGCATCGGAGGGCAATTCTTGGGGATGCCGGACCATCGCACCGGAGCACTCGTCGTGAAGCTGCCGGCCCAGCGGGTCGCCGAGCTGATCGAGGCGGACATCGGCGCTGCGTTTGCGCCTGCCAGTCGAGTCTTCAGGGAATGGGTCGCGGTCGTCGAACAGGACGAGGAGCTGTGGCTCGCGCTGCTCGAGGAGGGCAAGGCCTTCGTGGCGAGGTAGCGCTACCAGCCCCAGGTGCCCGACGCGCCTTTGAAGGGGCCGGTGATGCCGCTGGTGATCCATCCGCCGTAGAAATCCCCGGCCTGGGCGTCCACCTGCTCATCGTCGACGTAACAGGCATCCATCAGCGCCGGGTAGAACGCGACATGGTCCAGGAGCGCCTCGTATCCGTGTGCCGGCTGGGGGTAGGACCACGCCGCGGCAGAGACCGTTCGTTCCCCGGCAGCAACGGACCAGTAGATCGCTCGACCCTTGAACTCGCAGAATGTCGTCCGAGGGTGCGAATGCAGCACTCCGTCGTCCACCGCTGACATCGGCACGTAGTACACGGGCGGGTGGCTGGTTTCGAGCACCCGCAACGCCCCACTCGTATCAACGATCGTCTCGCCACCGAGCACGATCCTGATCCGGTGAGACGACGACTCCACGCGGGGTGGGCGTGGGTAATCCCACACCGACTCGGTCATCGGGAAAGAACCACTTTCAGCCCGGCGACCGCATCGTCCGCCAGTCGATTGAAGGTCCCTTTCAGAAACGGTTCGGAGAGGCGCATGATGCCGCTCAGCTCGAAAATCGCTCGGTAGCCGATCTGGACTCCTTCGGTCGCCGGGGTGACGGTGATGATGTCCGTGCTCGTGAAGTTGTTGGTTCCCCCCACGAGCACCACCCGTGACGGTGGATCGAATTCGGTGATGCGGTACGTGGTGGCGAGGTCGCGCCCTTTGAAGCGGGCTACGAGGTCGAACGCCGAGCCCTCCCCGACTGGTCCGCTGCCCGTCCGCTCGGCGGAGACGATGCCGGGGTCCCACTCCGCGGTGTTGCTGAAGTCGGCGACGTACGCAAAGACCTTGTCGGCGGAACCGGGAACCGTGATGGTGCGTTCGATGTTGGTAGCCATGATGAAACCTCTCAGCTGGCATCCACCATGCATACGGCGCCGGCGTTTGGGGTGGATGAGCCGACCGGCGGATCCACCTAGATTGGCCGCATGGACGAACGCAGGCGATTGGCATCCGAGCAGCTGAGCAGGATGCGCGGCATGACGGTGGAATACCACCGTCGCTTCTTCAGCGACATCCGGGTTGCGATCGTTGTAATCAGCGCCCTGTTTGTCGCCGGCTTCTGGGAGGTGCCCGAGGCGTTCCTGCTGATCCCGGTCGTCGCGCTCTACACGGCGGTGCAGACGGCCTTCGATGCGTCGTACCTCATCTTCGCCAGGCATTACGCCGCTGCGCTCGAAACGGACCTGAACCGGCAGCTCGGCACCCGCTTGCACGTTGGGGGCGAGCTCGAGAACACCTATCTGTTCCCACTCAACGAACGCAAGATCGTCACGGCGGCAGCCGGATCGGGTTTCTCGTGGTTCGGCTTCGTGACGCTGTTCTACACGTTGCTCGGGCTCGGAGCCGGCCTCTTCGGGCTGGCGTTGGGTTGGACGTCGGTCCTCACCGACGCTGCGCCGGGCTGGCAATGGGGCTATCTCGGCTCACTCGGCCTGCTCGCCTTCGCCGCGCTGGCGACCGGCTTCTGGTGGTTCGTGGGCGGAGCAGGAGAAGCCAGACTTCACCGCGTACTCGAAGACTTCCCGAGAGAGATGTGAGGGCGATCCGCCGCTCGTCGCGGCGACGGTCGGGCTAGCCGCGACCAAGCGGCAGGTACGCCTCTTCTGAGTAGTCGACCAGCATGCGCTGTGTCGTGAAGGCCGGAATCGCAGAAACGATCGACTCCTTCATCATGTCGACCCATGCCTGCGGGATGCCGTTCTCGTCACGATCGAAGAACTTCGGGATGACCTCGGACTCCAGCAAGTGGTAGAGGATGCCGGCGTCTTCGACGTCCGAATGCGATTCCTCGGAGAATCCCCAGCCGTTCTTGCCGTTGTACCCCTCCGCCCACCAGCCGTCGAGCACGCTCAGGTTCAGTGCACCGTTGGCGGCGGCCTTCATTCCGGACGTTCCGCTCGCCTCCTTCGGAGGAGTCGGTGTGTTCAGCCAAACGTCGGCGCCGCGGACGAGGGTGCCGCCGAGGTCCATGTCGTAGTTCTCGATGAACCAGACCTTGCCTTCCAGGCCAGGGCTCATCGACATGTCGAACACCCACTTCACGAGCCCCTGTCCCTCTCGATCCGCGGGGTGAGCCTTGCCGGCGAAGATCACCTGGACCGGTCGATCCGGGTTGGTGAGTAGTGCCCGCACCCGGTGCGGATCGCTGAAGAGCAGGCCTGCACGCTTGTACGTGGCGAACCGGCGTGCGAACACGATGGTCAGCGCATCGGGATGCAGCTGATCGTCGAGCCAGCGCAACCGCGCCGGGCTCTGCCCGTGCCGAGCGAACTGCTCCCGCAGGCGAGCACGGAGCCGGCGCAACATGAGCGTCTTCTGGCGGTGATGGGCTTGCCACAGCTCCTCGGCGGGAACTTCACGCACCGCTTCCCAGGCTCCGTGGTCGATCACCTGCTGCGTCCACAGCTCGCCCACCGTCTTGGTGTAGATGCGGGACATGGCCCGGCCCACCCACGTCTGGGGATGGATGCCGTTGGTGATGCCCTTCGCCGGACCGCCGATCAGCGGACCCCACTCGGAGGAGACCACCTCGCCGTGCCGCTTGGAGACACCGTTGGTGATCGACGACAGCCGGATCGCCAGCGCACCCATGTCGAACTCGTGGTCCGAGTGGGAGCGCGACAGCTCGGACAATGCCGTGTCGTCGATACCCGGAAGCGTCCCGGAGAGCGCACTCAACGCCAGATCGAGATCGAATCGCTCGTTACCGGCAGGGACGGGGGTGTGCAAGGTGAACAGCGTCGATGCGGAGATGGCCTTCTGCGCTTCGTCCATCGACATCCCGGTCTCGAGTTTCCGCGAAAGCCGCTCGAGCAGGCTCAGAGCAGCGTGGCCCTCGTTGACGTGCCACACCGCGGGTTCGATTCCCAACGCGGAGAGCACCCTGGTTCCGCCGATGCCCAGCACGATTTCCTGGCACAGCCGCATCGCTCGGCCCCGCACGTAGAGGATGTGGGTGATCGGCCGGTCGGCAGGGGCGTTGTCCGGGAGATCCGTGTCGAGCAAGATCACCGGAACCCGACCCACGTCGATACGCCAGGCGCCAACAACGACGTCGCGACCCGGCAGCTGGACGGTTACGCGCAGCGGCCAGCCGGTCCGAGGATCCAGCACCTGTCGCACTGGGCGCCGCGCCTCCTCGAACGGGATGTACGTGTGCTGCTGATACCCCTCCGGATCCACCGCCTGGCGGAAGTATCCACGGCGATACAGGAGACCAACCGCGACGAGGGGGAGACCGAGGTCGGAGGCGGCCTTGACATGGTCGCCGGCGAGGACACCGAGGCCGCCGGAGTAGAGCGAGAGTTTCGAATGGATCCCGAACTCGGCGCACAGGTAGGCGATCGCACCCTGGAGCTCACCCGCATGCTCCCTGGCGTACCACGTGTCGCTCCCCGCCATGTACTTGTCGAAGGCGATGACGGTCTCGTCGTACAGCTGGAGGAAGTCATCCGACCGCGCCAGGGACTCCCACGTGGACTGCTCGATCGCCTGCAACAGCGACAGCGGGTTGCGGTTGCGCTCCCACGTCAAGGGATCCATCCGGTTGAAGAGCAGCTTGCCGGGCTGGCTCCAGGACCACCACATGTTGTACGCGATGTCGTGGATACGGTCGAAGTCGCTCGGAATGGCCAGTGGCGTCTTCGGCCCGACGGGGATCCTGTCGAACAGGTCCTGTGTGGTGTCCATCGAATCCTCTTGAGTGAGATGGGGCGCACCCGAATCATCGAGCGGGTGGGCGGCGAACAGAGATTGTTGCTGTAAGCGCTTCCAGTTTCAACACGGGCAGCGCTACGTCGTGACTGCGTGCTCCTTCACGTCGCTCGAAGCCTGCTTCGAGCGAAGCCTCACACGCGGAACGGCTTCAGGAAGTCTCGGAGTGGTGTCTCGAGGCCGCCCGCACACGCAACGAAGCCGGGCAGCTTCGGGTTGGCCTGGTTGAAGTCGATCGCCTCGCCGTCGGGTCCAAACACCGCCCCGCCACCAGCCAGGACCAACGCGGCCCCCGCGGCGACATCCCACTCGTGCTTGGGCACGAGCGTCCACGTTGCGTCGGCCAGGCCGGCGCCCACCCACGCGAGCTTGTATGCGACCGAGCCCATGTTGCGGACCGAGATCGGAGTCGTGAAGAACGGCTCCCACTCACCCCGTTTGACCTCGCTACGGGACGCCAGCACCAGAGCACCTTCGAGCGCATCGGCAGCCGTCGTCGCCGCAGGCGACCCATCGAGCCGCACCCCGTCATCGACCGAGCCGACCATGCGGTGGCCGGCAGAGGGGCTGAGGATGCCGCCCGCCACCGGGCGTCCGTCGACCACGAGACCGATGGAGACGCACCATTCGGGAATACCCTGAATGAACTCGCGGGTGCCGTCGACGGGGTCGACCACCCAGACACGACGATGCGCCAGCCGGGAAGCGTCATCGGCAGTCTCCTCGGACAGCCAGCCCTCACCGTCACGGGGAAGCGCCGCAAGCAGCACCTCGTTGACGGCCAGGTCGGCGGCCGTCACCGGATCGTCGCCCTCCTTCATCCGGGAGGCAATCGCCCCCGGCGTGAACGGCTCGAGTGCTTGGGCGGCCAGATCGAGCGCGTGCTCTATCCGAGCCAGATCATCGGTTGCAGTGAGGCGACCCATCAGGAATCAGCTTCGATGTAGCCCTGCTCGATGAGGCACTGCACGACGACCTCGGCAGCCTCGTCGGGGGACTGATCGATCGTGGGCAGCACGATCTCGGCGTCTTCCGGCTCCTCGTACGGATCCGAGATGCCGGTGAACTCCTGGATGATGCCGGCACGGGCCTTGGCGTAGAGACCTTTGCGATCGCGGGCTTCGCACACCTCGATCGGCGTCGCCACCCAGGCGAGCACATATCCGCCGTACGACGAGATGAGCTCACGGTTGAACTCGCGCGTCTTGGCATACGGAGCGATCGGAGCGCAGATGGCGATGCCGCCGGCCTTCGTGATCTCGGAGGCGACGTACCCGATCCGCTGGATGTTGGTGTCGCGATCCTCCCGGGAGAAGCCGAGACCCTTCGACAGGTTCTTGCGCACGACGTCACCGTCGAGCAGCGTCACCGTGCGGCCACCTCGCTCGAGCAGCTTCACCATCAGGGCGTTGGCGATGGTGCTCTTGCCGGAACCCGAGAGCCCGGTGAAGAAGACCGTGAAGCCCTTCTTGGCCCTGGGCCGGTGGGTACGACGCAGCTCGGCGACGACCTCCGGGTAGCTGAACCACTCGGGAATCTCGCCGCCGTGGGCGAGCTTCTCGCGCAGCTCGGTGCCCGAGATGCTGGCCGTCTCGACGCCCTCCTGGACCTCGTCGATCGGCATGTAGTGGTCTTCGGAGGGAACGTAGACCATGAGCTTGAAGGGCACGAGCGTGACCCCGAGCTCCTTCTCGTGCTCGATCACGAGCTCTTGGGCGTCGTAGGGGCCGTAGAACGGGTTGCCGGCGGAGTCGGACCCGGGACCGGCGTGGTCACGGCCGACGATGAAGTGCGAAACCCCGTGGTTCTTGCGGATGATGGCGTGCCATACCGCCTCGCGGGGGCCGCCCATGCGCATCGCCAGGTTGAGCAGCGCCAGGTCGGCAGAGCCCTCGGGATAGCGGCGGCTCACGGCCTGGTACACACGCACCCGTGTGTAGTGATCGACATCGCCGGGCTTGGTGAGTCCGACCACCGGGTGAACGAGCAGATGAGCGCCGGTCTCCGCTGCGGCGCGCATCGTCAGCTCGACGTGGGCACGGTGCATCGGGTTCCGGGTCTGGAAGGCAACGACCTTGTTCTTGCCCTGCT
Source organism: Acidimicrobiia bacterium (assembly GCA_035458525.1). Taxonomy (GTDB): domain Bacteria; phylum Actinomycetota; class Acidimicrobiia; order Spongiisociales; family UBA5794; genus DATHZQ01. The sequence continues at coordinate 39,101 of DATHZQ010000007.1, read as the reverse complement.
CGGCGAACACGGCACGCAGATGTGCCGGTGTGTGACGGAGGTGTTGGAAGTCGTAGTGCACGGGAGGCTGCAGCGCTTCGATGCGGCCGCCGACGTACACCGGGCCGGCCGTGTTCATGAGGTAGTCGACCGCCGGGTGCTCGGGGTTCGTCGTACCGAAGACGAGCGCGGCTTCACGCTCCTTGTCGGGGCGCCACACGTCGTCGACGTGCATGACGGCGAGCATCACGCCCTCGTGGTCGCGCAACGCCAGGCTCATCCCCTTTTCGAGGCCCTCGGCGGCATCTTCAGAGACGTCGAGGGTGATCGGCATCGGCCACAGCGTGCCGTCGACGAGGCGCATGTTCTCGCACACCGAGTCGTAGTCGGCCTTGGTGAGGAAGCCGCGCAACGGCGAGAAGGCGCCGTTGGACAGCAGCTCGAGGTCGCAGATCTGGCGCGGGGTGAGATCCCAGGAGGGGAACTCGACGGAAACCGCCTTCAGCTCGGATGCACGGTCTTCGTTGACCATGAGGTCAACGAGCAATCCGCCATGTGGTTCGATCAGCTCAGGCACGACACGACTCCATGTCTCGACAGCGTCGGAAAACAATCAATGGGCTAAATGAGGCGCGCACGCGAATACTTCCCCCCTTCGCGCTGTGCACACTGTACGGGCCGGGTCGCCCAGCCGATACCGGTCGGGCGACCTATCTGCCGCATGTGCGCACCCGGTGCGCCGCACCACTCTATGGGCGGACCGGCCACCCGACGAATCGGGCGGCCGTGCGCGCTCAGAGCACGCTGCGGACCCTGTCGAGATCATCTGCACCGATCACGACCCGGTCACCGGTCGCCATGAACAGCGTGGTGAGCGTTGCCCCCGAATCGGCGATGCGCCGGGCCAGCTGACCCAGCTCGCCGGGTCGGACCTCGATCTCGGCGATCAATACGGAATGACGGTCGATGGCACCGAACCCCGCATCGAGCAGCGCAGCACGGGCCTGGTCCGCTTGTGCGTCCTCGACGACCACGCGCACGTGACGCCCTTCCACGGCCGGATACGTCGCCGATGCCTGCATGGCGATGCCGACCGCTCCCAGCACCTCCCAGATTTCAGCGACGGCGCGGTCCGGTCCGATGACGAAGATCAGCTCTTGCATGATGGGGGCTTCTCCAGGTTGTGGAACGTTCCACAACGCAAGCTAGTGAACCGAGGTCGCGCCCGCAACGCCATGCGAGGTGTCTCTAGTGTTGGCTCGCCATGCCCCATATCCACGGCTCGAGAAGGCTGCAGCGCAATTGTGCTGCCGTGGTGATGCTGGCCGCCCTGGCAGCCGGGTGCGGGAGCACGAACGCGACGGAGGCCCGCCTCGTCGCCGGCGCAAGCGTTGCGACCGACTTCTCGACGCTCGCCGACGCAACGTTCGAAGCGTTCCTCGACGCAGCCCCCGGCGTGGCGGCGTGTATCGGCGAGGTCAGACTCGAAGCGGCGACGTCGCTGCCGGATGCCGCGCACTACACGCCCACGACGCGCACCGTCACCGTTCGGGTTCCGGCGACGGCGCCCAACCTCAGCGACTCACTGGTCCACGAGCTGGCCCATCATCTGGAGGCCGCCTGCAGGTCCCACCTCGACCTTCGCGATGCCTTTCTGCAGGCACAGGGTCTCGACCCCGGGTCGCCTTGGTTCGACGGTGCGAGCTGGGAGCAGACGCCGTCCGAGCAGTTTGCCGAAGCAGTAGTGCTCGTCGTCCTCGAACGGCGCCGGCGCAACGTCGGCGGGGTGGCGATCACGCCAGAAGCCCGGGCCGTCGTCGCCGACTGGCTGGCCGGGTGACGCACGAAGCCGGGCAGCAAGTGCCCGGCTTCGCTGTCGACGTACGGTTGGGTCAGTCGCCGGCTTCCTCGGCAAATCCCGCAGCTGCCTCGCGGAGTGCTTCCGCCTCTGGGGAATCAGCCCTCGTTGCAGATTCGAGCTCGTGGCTGAGCGCTTCGAGGTCGGCGCCGCCGGCCATCATCTGCACGAGCTGGTCGAGGCCGATCTCGTCCTTGGCGTAGTCACCGTAGATCTGGCCACGGCGCAGGATCACGAAGTGGTCGCCCACCGGGTAGGCGTGGTGCGGGTTGTGGGTGATCAGGATCACGCCGATACCCCGCTGCTTCGCCTGTACGACGTACTTGAGCACGACACCTGCTTGCTTCACGCCGAGCGCCGCAGTGGGCTCGTCCAGAATGAGCACTTTGGCGCCGAAGTAGACGGCCCTGGCAATGGCGACGGACTGTCGCTCGCCACCGGAGAGGGTTCCGACCGGCTGGTCCGGATCGCGGATGTCGATGCCCATCTTGGCCATCTCTTCCCGCGTCGTCTGCTTGGCGAACTCCACATCGAACGTCTTGAAGGGGCCGAAACCCTTCGTCGGCTCCGAGCCGAGGAAGAAGTTCCGCCAGATCGACATCAGCGGGATCATCGCCAGGTCCTGGTACACCGTGGCGATGCCCAGCTCGAGCGCCTCGCGCGGCGATTCGAACTCGCGGCGCTGACCCTCGAACAGGTACTCGCCCTTGGTCGGCTTGTGCACTCCGGAGAGCGCCTTGATCAACGTCGACGTGCCGGCACCGTTGTCGCCGAGAAGACAGGTGACCTCGCCGGCCCGCACGAACATCGAAACGTCTTCGATAGCGATCACGCTCCCGAAGTACTTCGAGAGGTTCTTGACCTCGAGCAGTGGCGCTGTGGTTGCTGTCGTCGTCATCGCCTCGCCGCCTGTGTCCGAATGAAGTTGTTGAAGATCACTGCGAGCACCAACACCCCGCCCACGAAGACGCGGAACCAGTCACCGTCGACACCGGTGACGATGATGCCCTGCTGCACCATGGCGAAGATGAGGGCACCGAACATGGCGCCGATCACCGAGCCGTAACCACCGGTGAGCAGCGTCCCGCCGACCACCACGGCGATGATGGCGTTGAACTCCTGCAGTGTGCCGCGCAACGAGTCTGAGCCGTTGAACTGCACCGCCTGGATGAATGCCACGAGGAACGCCGCCGTTGCCGTGGTCATGAACAGCAGGATCTTGACTCGCGTCACCGGTACGCCGGTGTTGCGTGCCGAGTTGGCATCCCCGCCGGCGCCGAAGATCCAGTTGCCGAACCGCGTGCGCAGCAGGACAAATGTCGCCACCAACGTCAGACCGACCCACCACAGAATGGCGATATCGAACTGCGCACCGAAGATGTTGATGTCGGTGCCGAACAGCCTATCGGCCAGCTCGAACCCCGCGACCTCGTCCAGCCCGCCCAGCTGGGTGCGGTTCGTGCGGATCCGGGGAATCGCCACCGCAAGACCGCGAAAGATGAACAGCGAGCCCAGGGTGATGATGAACGAAGGCAGCTTCGTCCACATCACGAGTAACCCGTTCAAGAAGCCGGACAAGAGCGCGATGAGCAATGCAGCCGTGACCGCCGGCCACAGCGCCCAGCCGAAGCCGCCGGCGGACGCCGGGGTCACCAGGAGCATGATCACCATGCCCGACCACCCGAGCAGCGAACCGATCGATAGGTCGAACTCACCTCCGATCATCAATAGAGACACTGCAATCGCCATCAAGCCGAGGGGCGCAGCGCGGTTGAGGATCGCTGCCGTGGTCCCCCAGCTCACGAAGTTGTTGTCCGACGCCACGATGGCGAAGAAGACCCAAACGACGACCGTACCCACGATCGCCCCCAGCTCGGGGCGGGTCAGTAACCGCGTCACAATGCTCACTTGCCGGACCCGTTCGTCCGCGGCCGGCGTTGCCGTGTCGGTCGTCACGAGAAACTCCCTCCCTCGCAGATCAGCAACAATAGGAGACCGGGACCTGCAAACGCAGGCCCCGGTCTATCGGACAGTTCACATACGGCTAGCGCAGCCCAGCTTCGGAAGCTGCAATCACGGCTGCAGCGGTCTCCTGTGTCACGATCTGAGGCCCGGTCAGGATCACCCGATCGACGCTGCCGAGCGGTAGTGCGCCGGTGTCGAGGAACTTCGTCAGCAGCACGATCGGCAGATAGCCCTGCAAGTACTGCGCTTGGTCGATGGCGAACAGCATGTTGCCGTCAACGATCGCCTGCAGCACGGCAGGCCCGAGGTCGAACGTGGCGATGTTCATCGTGCCCAGCAGGCCATCGGCCTCGAGCGCCTGAAGCGCCGGCTCGGCAGCGCTCGGCCCGAGGGTCAAGACGCCGTTGACGTCGGCGTTCGCCTGGAGGGCACCCGAAACGCTCGACTGGATGCCGGCTGGGTCTGAGATCTCCACCGGGATGACCTCGACAGGGCCGCCGAGGCCGTCGGTGAAGCCTCGGCACCGATCGTCGAGGGCGGTGTTGCCGACTTCCTGGTTGACGCAGATCGCGGCAGTAACGCCCGCGTTGGCCATCGTCTGACCGGCGATGAGCCCGGCGGCGTACTCGGTCTGCCCGACATGCACCCTCACGCCGAGGTCGGCGAAATCGTCTGAGCCGGAGTTCATCGAGATGACCGGAATACCTGCGGCGACCGCAGCCTCGATCGCTGGTCCGAGGGCTTCGGCATCGGGAATCGTGACCACGAGGCCATCGGGCTGTGAGGCGACCGCGGCGTCGATGATCTGGCTCATCTCGACCATGTCGAACGTAGTGGGCGACTGATACTCGACCGTCACACCCATGTCCTCGCCTGCCGCACTGACACCGTTGGCGGCTACCGACCAGAACGGGTCGGCGGGCTGACCGTGCGATACCACGACGAAGCGGTAGTCGCGCTGTGCGACCTGCTCGTCGCCGCCACCGGCGGCGGCCGTCGTTGCCGTGTCTCCGCCATCTGCGGTCGTGGTGTCGGCGGAGTCGTCATCGCCGCCGCATGCGGCGAGGACCAGCACGAAGGCGGCGAGAATCGCCAACCATCGAAATCGTCTCATACTGTTCTCCCTCCTCGGGGGGGTTCCCCAAGTCGCAGTGGGGGGTCCGCTGCGATCTCTCTCATCGAGATCTCGGTGACCTCGATCGTTTCTCTCTATCGCGCTCCGGCCTTCGGCCGTTGGAACGCTCCAACAGTGCTCGAAAACTAGTGATTGGGTCGGGCAGCTTCAACCAGTGGTGACGGCGTGCGGTATCTGAGGGCGACCGCCGGTTGGCCCGCCCGGTCGCAAGCCTCAGGGGATCTCGGCCCGTTGACGCCCGGCGCAGCCTCCGGGTAGCGTGACGTTGGAACGTTCCATCTCGCACGGAGACCCCCATGCAGCTCGGCCTCATCGGCGCCGGACGGATCGGCGCAGTGCATTTGGGCACGCTGTCCGACATGGGCTCTGTCGAGGCCGTGTTCGTGAGCGATGCGGTGCCCGACCGGGCGGCGGCGCTTGCAGCCGGACACGAAGTTGCGACGGCGTCGACGCTCGAGGCCATGTTCGAGGCGGCCGATGCCGTCATCATCGCCAGTCCGACGGACACCCACGCCGCCATGCTCGAGCGGGCCGCAGTCGCCGGCATCCCGGCGTTTTGCGAAAAGCCGATCGCGCTCGATCTGGAGAGCACGCGGCGCGCCGTCGCTGCCGTGGATGACGCCGGCATCGTGGTCCAGATGGGCTTCCAGCGCCGCTACGACCCCGCCATCAAGAAGATCAGGGACCAGGTCGTCAGCGGCGATCTGGGGACCGTGTATCTCGTTCGCTCGCAGACGCACGATCACGAGCCGCCACCGCTCGACTATCTCCGGGTGTCAGGCGGAATCTTCAAGGACTGCCTGGTGCACGACATCGACACCGTGCGCTACGTGACCGGGCAAGAGGTCGTGTCGGTGCGAGCAGCCGGAACCGTCGTCGCCGTGCCCGAGATCGGCGCACTCGGCGACGTGGACACCGCGGCGGTCGTCATGGAGATGAGCGGCGGGAGCCTTGCGCAGTTGTCGGCACTGCGCCACGACCCGCTGGGCTACGACGTGCGGCTCGAGGTCTTCGGCGCCCGCGACAGCGTGGCCGCGGGCTGGAGTGCCCGCACGCCGATCAGGTCGGCCGAACCGGACACTCCGGCGGAGCAGGACCCGATCACAACGTGGTTGGAGCGGTTCGGCGCTGCGTTCCGCGCCGAGCTCGACGCCTTCGTCCGAGTCGTGGCCGGAGACGAGAGCCCGGCCTCAACGGCTCACGACGCCTACGAAGATTTGCGTGTGGCTACGGCTTGCGACATCTCGCTTGCCGAGAACCGCACCGTGTTGCTGGAGGAAATCGCATGAGCAGCCTGCTGGATCGCATCGCCGGAGCACCCATCACGTGGGGCGTCGACGGCTCCCCCGGTTGGGGACACCTCATGAACCGCGACCGGGTGATGGACGAGATGAGGGCGTGCGGGCTGTCGGCCACCGAGCTCGGGCCCGACGGCTACCTGCCGACCGATCCCGACGAGCTCGGCGACTACCTCGAGGGCTACGAGCTCCAGATGGTCGGAGGCTTCGTTCCGGCTCTGCTCTACCGACCTGATCGCGTCGACCATGAGCTCGACTACGTGCGGCGGGCCTCCGAACAGCTGGCGAGCTGTGGCTCCAAGGTCATCGTGCTGGGCGCCTCCGGTGACCAAGACGGCTACGACACGCCGGTCGAGATGAACGACGACGAATGGCGCGTCTTTCTCACCAACCTGCGGCGGCTGGATACGGTGACGCAGGAGGCGGGACTCGCCACCGCCCTCCATCCGCACTGGGGCATGGCGATCGCCACCGGCCAGCACACGGAGCGCCTGCTGGAGTCGTGCGACACCGGGCTCTGCTTGGACACGGGGCATCTGTTCCTCGCCGGAACGGATCCCAACGACATCGCCAAGATGGCAGCCGACCGCGTGCTGCACGTCCACCTCAAGGACCTCAGCAACGATTGGGCGGAGAAGGTGCGCAGCGGCGAGGTTGCCTTCCGCCAGGCCGTGATCGACGGGATGTTCACACCACTCGGCCAGGGCGACGTCGACATCTCTGGTGTGATCCGCACGCTCGAGGGTGCGGGCTATCAGGGCTGGTACGTGCTCGAACAGGACACCTCGCTCACCGGAGAGCCCGCCTCGGGCCAGGGCCCACAGGCAGACGCTCTCGCCAGCGTCGAGTACCTCCAGCAGCTTGCGGAGACACTGTGACGATCGACTGTGCGGTGCCGGCGGAGGCACTCTTGGGCGAGTGCCCGTTGTGGAGCCCCACCGAGCAGGTGGTCTATTGGATCGACATCGATGGCCGGCGCATCCACCGGTTCGACCCGCGAACGGGTGTCGACGACCGCAGGGAGACGGCCGGCCGGCCAGGTTCGCTGGCGCTCACCGACACCCCGGGCGTGCTCCTCCTCGCCATGGAACACGAGCTCGGATGGTTCTCGTGGGAGGAAGGGAGCTTCAGCCCGTGGCTGCAACTCGAACCGCCCGCTACGGGCAACCGGCTGAATGACGGCCGCTGTGACCGCAACGAACGCTTCTGGGTGGGCAGCATGTGGGAAGCCACCGTCGACAACAAGTTCACCGGAGTGCTGCACAGCGTCGCACCGTCGGGAACGGCCACGACGGTCCGCCGCGACGTGGGGGTCAGCAATGGCCTGGCATTCTCTCCCGAGGGCACGACGATGTACTTCGCTGACACGCTGTACGACACCATTTGGGCGTACGACTACGACCCGGCAACCGGCGACGCCACGAATGAGCGCGTGTTCTCCGACTTTGCCGGCCTCCCCGGCCGGCCGGACGGAGCGTGCGTCGACGTCGATGGCGGATACTGGATCGCCTGTGTACACGGCGGAGCCGTGGCACGGCTCACGCCGCACGGGGACATCGACCGGATCATCGAAGTCCCGACGGCGAGGCCGACCATGCCGGCGTTCGGCGGACCAGGCCTCGACGTGCTCTACGTCACGTCGATCGGCGCAGGGGGGTCCCGCCCCGCCACCGATCTCCATCCATGGGACGGCGGGCTGCTGGCGCTCGATGTCGGCGTCAGCGGTCTGGCGGAGACACCTTTTGCGGGGACACCTTGATGCGGCCCCCTGTCTGGTTCGAGCGCACGGTGCTCCCCGACCTCGTGCCGGAGGTCGAACAGATCGTGACGTTGCTCGGCCCGGCCACCGACGATGACCCGCACGCCGGGATAGACGGCGCCCAGGCCATCGTCGCGGGCGTGTTCACGTACGACGCCGACTTCATGGACGGCGCCCCGGATGTCAAGGTCATCGCCCGCACCGGCATCGGGGTCGACACCGTCGACGTCCCAGAGGCTACGCGGCGGGGGATTGCCGTGTGCAACGCCCCGGACGGGCCGACCGTGTCCACCGGCGAGCACGCCGTCATGTTGATGCTCGCCGTCGCCAAGAATCTCAAGCAGAGCGAGGCCGACCTGCGGGCCGGCGCCGGGAACTACTACGCCAACCACTCCGCCATCGAGCTCTCCGGCAAGACGTTGGGCTTGCTCGGCTTCGGTCGCATCGCCCGTTCGGTCGCAGGCGTCGCACTGGGCCTCGGCATGAACGTGATCGCTCACGACCCCCATCTCGATGAGGATGCGTTTCCGCCCGGCGTCACGCGAGCCCGTGACCTCGGCGAACTCCTCGGGGCAGCCGACGTGGTCTCCGTACACGTGCCGCTGTCGGACGAGACACGTCACCTCGTCGACGCTGCCGCCTTCGCGGCCATGCGAACGGGTGCCGTGTTCATCAACACCGCACGCGGCGGGCTCGTCGATCACGACGCGCTGCTCGGCGCGCTCGAGTCGAGACATCTGCACGGCGCCGGTCTCGACGTGACGGACCCCGAGCCACTGGATCCCGATCACCCGCTGCTTCACCGTCACGACGTCATCGTCACTCCGCACGTAGCGTCCGGAACCCACGCAGGCAAACGGCGCATCTTTCGGACAGCCCTCGACCAAGTGGTCCATGTGCTGCGAGGAGAACGACCACCGCATCTGGTCAACCCGGAGGTGTGGGAGCGCATCGAAAGTGAGTACACGAAGGAGCGCGACGCGTGACCAAGACGATCGGCATCGGGGTGGTCGGGTTCGGCTGGATGGGCCAAGCCCACTCGCGGTCGTACCGCAGCATCCCGGCCTACTTCCCGGAGGCCGGCATCCGCCCCCGGCTGGTCGCCATCGCCGACACCGTGCCAGCGCGCACCGCACTCGGCGTGGACAACTTCGGGTTCGAACGCGGCACGGCGGACTGGCGCGATCTGATGGACGACGATGCGATCGACGTGATCGACATCACGGCTCCGAACGGCATGCACCAACAGCTCGCCGAAGCAGCCGCCGCCGCCGGGAAGCACATCTTCTGCGAGAAGCCCGTCGGCATCGTCCCCGAAGCCACCGCCGCCATCGAAGCCGCGGCCCGTAGGGCCGGGACGATCACCGGCGTCGGCTACAACTATCGATGGGCGCCGATGGTGCAATACACGAAGCATCTCATCGACAGTGGTCGGTTCGGCGAGCTCACCCACTACCGGGGGCGATTCTTCTCGATGTACGGCAGGGACCGTCTCGGTCTGCTGTCGTGGCGGTTCCTCCAGGAGGAAGCCGGCTTCGGGGCGCTGAGCGACATCATGTCCCACGCCATCGACATGGCGCAGCATCTGTGCGGACCCATCACCCGGGTGGTTTCGGTCAAGGAGATCTTCGTCAAGCAGCGCCCGCTGCCAAAGCCAGGAACGGGCACGCACTACGAGCGCGGCGAACCTGGCGACCCCACCGGCGAGGTGACCAACGAGGACTACGTCGGAGCGCTGGTCGAGTTCGCCAGCGGGGTGCGAGGAACCCTCGAGGCCGATCGCTCGATCTTCGGCCCGCAGAGTTCGATGGCTTTCGAGCTGAACGGAGCGTCCGGTGCGGCTTCATGGGAGCACGAGAAGCTCAACCAGCTGCAGCTGTACCTGCCGGAGGAACAACACAACGACGGCTTCGTCGAGGTGCTGGCAGGCGACGCCTTCCCCCATCAAGGCAACATCGTCCCCGGCGGCGGCAACTCGCTCGGCTACGAAGACATGAAGATCATCGAGGCGCTCGAGTTCCTGAAATCGGTTGCCGACGACCGACCGCACAACCCCGGATTCGACGCAGCTTTGGCCAACGCATCGGTAGCGGCCGCCATGGTGCGATCGTGGGATTCCGAGCGATGGGAAGCGGTGACGAGCCTTCGTATCGACTGACACCACACACGTGAATCGACTGGCACCACAACACGTGAAGAGAGAGGGAGAGAGCTGATGGAGACGATTCGACTCACCACGGCGCAGGCCATCGTCAAGTGGCTCCTGGCGCAGCGAACCGTCGTCGACGGCGAGGAAGTCCCGATCTTTGCGGGCGCATTCGGCATCTTCGGCCACGGCAACGTCACGTGCCTCGCCGAAGCCTTGCAGCCGGTGCAGGACCGGCTGCCCACGTGGCGGGGCCACAACGAGCAATCGATGGCGCTTGCCGCAGTGGCGTACGGCAAGGCGATGCGAGGGCGGCGCATCATGATCGCCACCTCGTCCATCGGCCCGGGCAGCACGAACATGGTGACGGCCGCCGCCGTGGCCCACGCCAACCGCATCCCGGTGCTCCTCTTCTCAGGCGACACGTTCCAGCACCGCATCGTGGATCCGGTGCTGCAGCAGGTCGAGATCTTTCACGACCCCACGATCACCGTCACCGACACGTTCAAGCCGGTCACGCGGTACTGGGACAGAATCAGCCGCCCCGAGCAAGTCATTCAGTCGTTGCCGCAGGCGCTGGCCGTGATGCTGGACCCCGCGACTCGGGGACCCGCATTCTTCGCACTTCCTCAGGACATCCAGGCGGAGGCCTACGACTATCCGGCAACGTTCTTCGCACCGCGGGTCCACTACATCCGACGGCCCGGGGCCGATCCTCGCGACGTCGAGGCAGCCGCTGCGGCGCTGCGCGAGGCGAAGAAGCCGCTGATCATCGCCGGTGGCGGAGTCCACTACTCGGGTGCCGTCGCCGCACTCACCGACTTCGCCAACCGGCGCGGCATCCCCGTGGTGGAGACGGTGGCAGGCAAAGCGACCATGGTGCACGACCACCCGAACTACGCCGGCCCCATTGGCGTCACTGGTTCCGCAGCCGCCAATGCGGTGGCCGAGGATGCCGATGTCGTCCTGGCCGTCGGCACCCGCCTCCAGGACTTCACCACCGGTTCGTGGTCGGTCTTCAAGAACCCCGAGGTACGGTTCGTGGCACTCAACACGGCGCGCTGGGATGCGCACAAGCAGATGGCGTTGCCCGTCGTCGCAGACGCTCTCGCCGGGCTGGAATCCATCGACGCCGCCCTCGGCGACTACGCCGCACCCGAAGGATGGCTTGCCTTCGCCCAAGCGCAGATCGCCGACTGGCACCGGTACCTGGACTCGTGGAAGGAGCGAGAGGCCGACGGCGCTCCGGCCTATGCACAGGTGATCCAGACCGTCAACGCGCTGTGCGACGACGACGACTACTGCCTCTCTGCAGCGGGTGGTCTCCCCGGCGAGCTGACCATGGGATGGCGCTCGAAGTCCGTCGGATCCTTCGACTCCGAGTACGGCTACTCGACGATGGGCTATGAGATCGCCGGTGCTTGGGGCGCCAAGATGGCGAGGGGCGACGGTGACGTGATCGCCTGGGTAGGCGATGGCTCGTATCTCATGATGAACTCCGACGTCTACTCAACGGTCATGACGGGACACAAGGTCATCTTCATGGTGCTGGACAACGGCGGCTTTGCGGTCATCAACCGGCTCCAGGTGAACACCGGAGGTGAGGAGTTCAACAACCTCCTGCGCACGGCCAGGCACGAGCGCTACTTCCACGTCGACTTCGTGCAGCATCTCGAAGCAATGGGAGCGACGGCCGAGAAGGTCGAACGCATCGACGATCTCCCGGCAGCGTGGGAACGCGCCAAGGCGTCCGACCGCAGCTACGCCATCGTCATGGACATCGACCAATACACCTGGACCGAAGGCGGTGCCTGGTGGGAGGTTGGGATCCCCGAGGTGAGCGATCGGGAGCAGGTGCGCATCGCTCGAGCCGAACTCGAAGCCGAGAAGAAGCACCAACGTGTTGGGGTGTGATCGGGCCGAAGCCCGCTCCGGCCGAATTCAGATGTCGGCCTGCGGCCTCGCCTCGCAGTCCCCCTCGTGGGGCCTCGCTTCGCTCGCCCTGAGCAGTGAGGTGGTCTCATGAGCGCTCGCGTCGCCGTCATGACGGGTGGGGCGTCGTTGATCGGGATCGCATTCGCTCGGGCATGGCGCTCTTCCGGCGGGAGCATCGTGCTCGGGGATCGAAACGAGGGGGCCCGGGTCGAGGTCGAGGGGGTCCTCGGCGACGCGGGGCACTACCTCGTTGGTGACGTTCGTGACGATGCGCACCTCGGAGAGCTCGTCGACACCGCCGTGTCGGCCTTTGGACGGCTCGATGTCGTTGTGAGCGGACCCGCCATCTTCGACGACGCCGGGTACGGCACGGACCGGGCGCTGTGGCACCGGGCGCTCGACATCAACATGGTGTCGGCGGCGCGCCTCACCGACGAAGCCCTCCCGCATCTGGGTGCGGGAGCTTCAGTCGTCTACATCGCCTCGATCAGTGGCACGTCGTCGCAGCCGAAACGGATGGTCTACAACGTCACCAAGGCCGCATTGATCATGCTCGCCAAGACCGGCGCCCAGCACCTGGCGCCGAAGGGCATTCGGGTCAACACCGTGTCTCCGGGATGGACCTGGAGTCGACGAATCGAGAGTCGCTACGGATCTCGCGAGCGAGCCGACGAGTTCGCCGCCGAGTTCCAGCCCTTGGGTCGCATGGCTGACCCCGACGAGATCGCCGATGCGGTCATGTTCCTGTCCTCCCCCCAGGCCTCTTTCGTCACCGGAACCAACCTGGTGGTCGACGGCGGCTACGACGCCCTGGGACCGGAAGCACTCGGCCAAGCCGCAGCGAAGGTGCCCCCGCTGTCGTAAGAAATCTCGCACAGACCGAATGGCGCCGCAGGCCTTGCGGGCGAGCGCTCCTGGCGGTCGAGGACACTGCGGTCCGGCGCGGCTCGCCGACGTTCTCTCATCCGCCGTGCGCGAGCGTGCCGTAGGTCGGGATAGAACCTGAGATCACCAGGAGGATCCCAAACATGCGTAAGCGATTTCTGCCGATTCTGGCGCTGATAGCAGCACTAGCCCTCGTGGCTGCCGCCTGTGGAGGCGACGACGATGACGCCGCCGACACCACCGCTGCCACCGATACGACCGAGGTAATGGAAGAAACCAACTCGGTGGTCGATCTGGCCATCGAAGCCGGCCAGTTCTCGACACTCGTTGCTGCGATCGAGGCCGCAGGTCTCGTCGAAACGCTCGAGGACGAGGGCCCATTCACGGTGCTCGCCCCGACCAACCAAGCGTTTGACGACGCATTCGCCGCCCTTGGAATCACGGCCGAAGAACTGTTGGCGGACACCGAGACGTTGACCGCCATCCTCACGTACCACGTGCTCCCGCAAGCTGCCGATTCGCAGCTCGTGGCTACACTCGACGGTGAGAGCGTGCCGACCGTCAATGGTGACACCATCGACATCTCGGTCGTCGACGGCAACGTGATGGTCGACCAAGCCACCGTGGTATCCGCCGACCTCGAAGCCGACAACGGCATCGTGCACGTCATCAACGCCGTCCTTCTGCCCGCCGACATCGCCGCCGATCTGACGGGCGACGCCATGGAAGAGACAACGACGACCGCCGCCCCCGAGACGACCACAACGACCGAGGCGCCTGCATTGGGGACCATTGTCGACGTGGCGGTCGAGAGCGGCGAGTTCCCGACCCTCGTGGCAGCCCTGCAGGCCACCGGCCTCGACGAGGTTCTCAGCGACGAAGGCCCGTTCACGGTCTTCGCCCCGACCGAGGAAGCGTTCGCAGCAGCGCTCGACGCGCTCGGCCTCACCCCTGAGGAACTGCTCGCCGACACCGACACGCTGACCACCATCCTGACCTACCACGTCGTTGCAGCCAACGCTCCAGCAGAGGTTGTCGTCACGCTCGACGGCCAGGACGTCGAGACCGTCAACGGCGCCACCGTGGCCGTGTCCGTCGACGGCGACTCGGTGATGGTGAACGAGGCCAACGTTGTTGCCGTGGACATCCTCGCAAGCAACGGCGTCATCCACGTGATCGACTCGGTCCTGTTGCCTCCTTCGAGTTGATCGACGGCCCGGAGGCCGGATGATGCTCTCAGCCGGCACCGTGCTATCGCCGGGCCCCGTGGCGCTCAGCCACGGGGCCCGGCTTCGTTACGTCACGAGCAGCACGACGGCACCGGCAGCCAGCAGCACGAGCGTGATGCGATCGAAGCGGTCGCGGTCGATGCGCCCCACCATCCGCCGCCCCAGCCAGACGCCACCAGGGATGAGCGGCCACACCCACGCCGTCGAAACGATGAGCTCTGGGTCGAAGAGCCCGGCCACCAAATAGCCGGGCACCTTCAACAGGTTGACCACGGCGAAGAACGCAACGGAGGTGGCGACCAATCTGACGGGCGACAGTCGCACTGACATCAGATACATGACGATCGGCGGACCGCCGATGTGCGCCAGCGTCGAGGTGAGCCCGGACGTTGCCCCCGCCACCACGCCCAGGCTGCTGGCTCGGAGCGGAGGCGTCCCACCACGACGCAGCCAGGCGAAGGCGACGACAAACAGGAGCGTTGCCACTGCGATCACATTGCGCAGTACGGTCTCCGACAAGGCGGACAGGACCAGGCTGCCGAACGCAATGCCCACAACCGCAGCGAGGATCAGCCGGAGAGCAACGGGGCCGTCCCACCCCCTCCAGTGAGCCGCCACCGAGAAGCCGTCGGCCACGATCAGCATCGGCAGCAACAGGCCGATGGCTTCGTCGGCGGGGATGGTGAGCGCCATCAACACCGTGACGAACGGGCCTACGGTGCCGGCCACGCCGGCCTTGCCAAAGCCGATGAGCAGGCCGGAGAGAGCGACGGCGAGGATCAGCGCACCATCCATGCCGCCTCCGTGGAACGTTCCAAGGCCGGCAAATATACTCCCCGGCTCGGTTGCTAGCGTGACTCAGCACCAAGAGAGGCAACATGGCGCGGTTCGATGGCAAGGTGGCACTGATCACCGGCAGCACGCAGGGGCTCGGCGAGGCCATTGCCCACCGGCTGGCCGACGATGGCGCCGCCGGCATCATGGTGACGGGCCGCAACGAGATGCGGGGAGCGGCCGTGGCGGCCTCCCTGACGGCGAGCGGCAGCGACGCCGAGTTCTGCAAAGGCGACCTCAGCGACATGGACGACGTCGAGCGCTTGGTCGCGACGACCGACGACTACTTCGGCCGGATCGATGTGCTCGTGAACGCCGCCGGCCTCAGCGACCGCGGCACGATCCTCGACACGACCAGTGAGCTCTGGGACCAGCTGCTCGACGTCAACCTGCGGGCTCCGTTCTTCCTCATCCAGGGCGCCGTCGAGATCATGCGCCGCGAGGGCATCGAGGGGTCCATCGTCAACATCGGGTCCGTCGCTGCGTACGGCAGCGTCCCGATGCTGGCGCCGTACGCCATCAGCAAAGGCGGGCTGATCCCACTGACCCGCAACGTCGCTTACTCCCTTGCCCGCGATCACATACGGATCAACACCCTGAACATCGGCTGGATGGATACGCCGGGCGAAGATGCGATACAGCGCAAGTACCACGATGCCGACGCGGACTGGCTCACCCGCGCCGAAGCCCACATGCCGTTCGGACGACTCCTCAAGCCCGAAGAAGTGGCCAAAGCGGTCGCGTTCCTCGCCTCCGACGATTCCGGCATGATGACCGGCGCCATCGTCGACTTCGACCAATCCGTGTTCGGCGCCGGAAACCAACCCATCATCGATCCCGCTGAGGTACCCAAATGAGCGAACCGAGCTACGACCTGGTGACGATGGGCCGGGTCAACATGGACCTCTACGCACAGGACATCGGTGCCGAGTTCGCCGACATCACCGGCTTCGACGCCATGGTCGGCGGCAGCCCATCGAACATCGCCATCGCCACGAGCCGGCTCGGCCTGCAGTCGATTGCGCTCACGGGGGTCGGAGACGATCGGGTTGGAGAATTCGTCTTGCGCTACTTCCGCGACGAGGGGGTCGACACCGACTACGTCGCGATCAAGCCGGGCAAGCTCACGTCGCTGGCCCTGCTGGGCGTGCAGCCACCTTCACAGTTCCCACTGTCGTTCTATCGGGAGGATCCCGCCGACATCCACCTGACGGTCGCAGACGTCGACGCTGTGCCGTTCGACGAAGTGCGGTCGATCCAGCTGAGCGGCAACGCCTTCAGCAGGGGAACCTGCGCCGACGCAGCGAGGCACGCGGCACGGCGCGCCCGCGAGTTCGACATGCTGAGCTTCCTGGATCTGGATCTGCGGCCGACCGATTGGGACCACGCTCGCGAGTTCGGGATCACGATCCGCTCGATCCTGCCCCTCGTCGACGTGGCGATCGGGACCGAGGAGGAGTTCTACGCCGCGCTGATGTCCGATCCCGAGATCATCATGCAAGGCGAACCGGTGCCGGCCCACCGTCACGACGAGCTCAATGAACGGGTCGAGGCGCTGCTCGGACGCGGGGTGTCGGCGATCGCCTTGAAGCGAGGACCACGCGGCGTGTCGATCTTGCTCGACGGGGAACGGATCGATGTTCCCGGGTTCCGGGTCGACGTGGTCAACACGGTCGGCGCCGGCGACGCATTCGCCGCCGGCCTCATCCGGAGCCGGCTCGCCGGGATGGAGTGGTACAAGGCGGCACGGTTCGCCAACGCGTGTGGAGCCATCGAGGTGACGCGGCACGGGTGCTCGGCGGCGTTCCCGACGGAAACCGAGGTGATGGCTTTCGCCGATGACCACGGCGGACTGTGATGCCGCTGTCTCCCGGCAAGGTTCGCGGGCTGACCGCAACGTCATCGCCGGGTGGCATCTTCACCATCCTGGCCATCGATCATCGGGACTCGATGCGAGTCGTCCTCGATCCCGAGGACCCGCATGGGATACCGGGCGCCGACCTCACCGAGGTCAAGCTGTGGCTGCTTCGAGAGATGGGGGGAGAAGCGACGGCCGTCATGCTCGAGCCCGAATACAGCGCGGCCCAAGCGATCTCGGCTCGTGCGCTTCCTGGTTCCGTTGGGTTTCTGGCCGCCGTGGAAGCACAGGGATACCTCGGGGATCCGACCGCGCGGCAGACCTCGCTGCTCGATGGATGGAGTGTGGAGAAGGCGAAGCGGCTGGGCGCATCAGGGGTCAAGCTCCTCGTGCTCTACCGGCCGGATTCCTCGATTGCCGACCAGCAGGACGAGATGATCTCGGCGGTTGTCGCCGACTGCGCCCGCTACGACATCCCGCTCTTTCTCGAACCGCTCGCCTACGCCATCGAACCGGGACTGAACACCAACGACGCGGCATTCGCCGCCAAGCGCAGACGCATCGTTGTCGATACCGTGTCGCGACTCAGCGCCCTGGGCCCCGACGTGCTCAAGGTGCAGTTTCCCGTCGACTCCAGACACGAGACCGATCGGGCGGTGTGGGCAGAGGCCTGCGCCGAGCTCGACGAGGCCGCCGGTGCGCCGTGGGCGCTTCTGTCCGGCGGGGACCCGTTCGAGCTCTTCCTCGAGCAGGTTGGTGTTGCCTGCAAGGCCGGTGCCTCCGGCTTCATGGTCGGACGGGCATTGTGGCGCGAGGCCGTGACAGCCCCCGAAGCGGAGCGGGAGAAGGTCATCGAAGAGGTCGTGCGTCCGCGATTCGGCCGGCTCGTCGATGTTGCGCTCGCCTACGGGCACGACTGGGCCGCCCGCCACGAGATGCCCACCCCCGACGAACGATGGTTCCTCACCTACTGACGGAGCCGGCGGCGCAGCGCGTAGGGCTTGCGGAATGGACGGACGCACGTGGCTCGGGCAAAGGCGCGCCGACGTCGTAGCTGCGTATGACGCCGAAGCGCCCGACTACGAGGAGTACCCCAACGACGCCCAACGCGACTGGGTCGGTCGCCTGTTGGCAGAATGTCCTGACGGCGGCGTGGTCGTCGACGCGCCGTGCGGGACCCGGCGCTACCTCCCTCACATCGCCGATGCCGGTATCGCAGTTGTCCGCATCGACCAATCGGCAGGCATGCTCGAACAGGCAAGGCTGCGCAATATCGCAGTGGCACTCCACCACGTGGGACTGCAAGAGATGAGTTTTGCAGCCGAGTTCGACGCAGCCGTGACCATCGACGCCATGGAGAACGTCCCCCCGGAAGATTGGCCCCCGGTACTCGCCAACCTGCACAGAGCAGTACGCGCAGGTGGCTTGCTGTACATGACGGTCGAGGAGACGGATTCCTCTGACCTCGACGAACACTTCACACGGCTGACGGGCGACGGGCATCCGGCCATCCGGCCATCCGGGGCGAGATCATCGAAGGGGACGTCGCCGGCTATCACTACTACCCGCCGATCGGCCAGGTCTTGACCTGGTTCGACGAAGCTGGGTGGCAACCCATCGCCGAGGGCTTCACGCAGGAGGATGGTTGGGGCTATCGCCACTTCATGCTCCGGCGCTTGGGATCCGGCTAGCGCTGCATCAGCCGCCTTCGGCCGCCGCCAACAATGCGTCGACGTCGATCTTGCGCATCTGCAGCATCGCAGCCCGGGCGCGGCCGGCGCGCTCCTCGTCTGGGTCGTCGATGAGCTCGTTGAGGACTCGGGGAACCACCTGCCACGACACGCCGTAACAGTCACGCAGCCAGCCGCACATCGACTCCTCTCCCCCGTCGGTCAATCGCCCCCAGTAGTGGTCGACCTCAGCCTGGTCGGCGCATTCGATCAGGAACGAGACCGCCTCATCGAAGTGAGACTGCGGACCACCGTTGATTGCGGCGAAGGGCCGGCCGTCGAGGGTGAACTCGACGGCCGGCACACTGCCGGCTTGACGCAAGCCCTCGTCGCCGTGGTGAGAGATCCTCGTCACTTCCGAGTTGGGGAAGACGGTGACGTAGAACTGTGCAGCCTGCAGCGCCGCCGTGTCGAACTACAGGCTCGGGATGATTCTGGGCACGGTCGAGGCCTCCTCATGTTCCCCGCAGGGTGCGGTAAATGGCGATCTGGACACCTGTGCTGCTCGTGGTCGTCGACACCAGCTCGAGCGTCCGCATCTTTCCATCGTCGGGAAAGAGCTTCTTTCCGCCGCCGAGAAGCACTGGTTCGATCATGAGCCGGAACTCATCGACGACGTCATGACGGATGAGGAGTTGGGCCAGCCGGGAGCTGCCCATCACCACCAGATCTCGGCCGGGTTGCCGGCGCAGCCCCTCGACGGCCCCGATCGTGTCGGCTGGTGGCAACGTCGAGTTCGACCACGTGAGGTCGTCCGGCTGCAGCGTGTGCGAGACGACGTATCTCGGGATGCGGTTCATGCGGTCCGCAAAGGGGTCGCCGGCCCGCTCCGGCCAAGCCGCCGCCATCGACTGCCAGGTCCGCCGGCCAAGAAGGAGCGCATCGGCGCCGGCCAAGACCGCATCCATCGCGGACCCCATCGACGCCACGTCGAAGAAGGGCATCGACCACCCGCCGTGGGCGAAACCTCCATCGGTGTCCTCGTCCGGCCCACCCGGAGCCTGCACGACACCGTCCAAGCTCATGAAGGTGCTGAGCACGAGTCGCATCGCAAGCTCCTCCTTCCGTTCGGTCGGTCATCAGCCTTGCTTGCCCCGGCTTGCGCTGTAGTCGCCCTCACACACACAGCATTAGAACGTTCCAAAGCATGTCCTGGTACATTTCCTGGCGATGGCCGGCAACCGCTTCAAGCACCCGACGATTCACGACGTCGCCCAGAAGGCCGGAGTTTCGAAGTCGTTGGTATCCCTCGTCATGCGCGAATCGCCACACGTGAGCGACGACAAGCGGGCGGCGGTGATGGAAGCTGCGGCTGAGCTGGGCTACCGGCCGAATGCCGTGGCGCGGAGCCTGGTGCGCCAGCGGTCCGGCGTCTTCGGCTGCGTACTGTCAGACCTCCACAACCCGTTCTTCGCCGATGTGGCCGACGGCATCGAGGAGGTGGCGTTCGCCCAGGGCTACCGGACGCTTCTCTCGTCCGGGTTCCTCGATGCAGAGCGGGAGTCCATCGCCATCGACACGCTGCTCCAAATGCGCGTCGATGCCCTCATCATGCTCGGCACCCTCTCATCGATCGATGAGATGGAGAAAGCAGCTCGCACGGTTCCCGTCGTTGTCGTAGGCCGGACGACGGCATCCCCGTTCGTCGACTCGGTCCACGATGACGGTGAGGCCGGCGCCAACCTGGTGGTCGATCATCTCGTTGGGCTGGGTCACAGCCGTATCGCCCACATCAGCGGCGGTCGAGGCGCCGGAGCGGCCCCGCGGCTGGCCGGCTACGAAGCGGCCATGCGGCGCCACGGCTTGAGAGGCGAGATCTCCATCGTCGAGGGTGCGTTCACACGCGACGGCGGCAGGAGCGGCATGGATACCCTCCTGGCGGGTCCGCACCCGACCGCGGTGTTCGCGCCCAACGACTACGCCGCATACGGTGCGCTCGAGTCCCTCGACGGGCATGGCCTCAAGGTGCCGGAAGACGTCTCGGTGATCGGCTACGACAACCTGGCGTTCTCCCGGATCGGCCGTATCGATCTGACCACGGTGGCCCAGCCGTCACGAGCGCTGGGGCAACACGCGATGGAGCTGGTGATGGAGCGCGTCACCGGCCTGCGTGACGATGCTCGACACGTCGTCCTTGCGCCCGAGCTCATCGTCGGTTCGACAACGGCAGGGCCCGTGGCGAGCTAGGGGGCCGTCCACTCTGGATTGGCGACTGCCTCCATCGGGCCCCCACCCAAGCCTGCGACCAGGTTGCGTGCAGCCATCTCCGCCATCGCGTTGCGCGTCCGGACCGTTGAGCTGCCGAGGTGTGGAATCACGACACAGTTGGGCATCGTGAGGAGAGGATCGTCCATCGATATCGGCTCGGGGTCGGTCACGTCCACGGCCGCTGCTGCGATCTGCCCGTCGGCCAGCGCATGCCGTAGCGCCGCTTGATCGACCGTGCCACCCCGCGAGACGTTCACCAGGGTGGCATGGGGCTGCATCGTCCGCAGCGCTCCGGCATCGATGAGGTGGCGGGTCTCCGGCGTCAACGCGATCGCGACGACAACATGGTCGCTTTGTGCCAGGAGCTCCGGAAGGGACACCAGCGTGACCCCCAGCGGCTCCAGATCAGGTCGTGGCCTGCGGTTGTAGCCGAGCACCCGGCATCCGAAGCCGGTCAGTCTCGCTGCGACGGCTCGGCCAACGCCGCCCAGACCGATGATGCCGACCGTTGTGGCATGAAGGTCCGACCCGAGCAGCAAGTCCGGCTCCCAGGTCTGCCAGTGACCGCCGCGCACGTAATCCGCCCCCTCGACGATGCGCCGTGCGGCGGCCAACAGCAGACCCACCGCGAGATCCGCCACGGTGTCGGCGAGTACGCCCGGCGTGTGCCCGACGGGGATTCCACGTGCCGAGCACGCAGCCAGGTCGACGTTGTCGACGCCCACGGCCATCGTGCTGATCACGCGCAGGCGCGGCGCCGCAGCAAGCAGCTCATCGTCGATGCCGTCGGTCAGCATGCAGTAGAGGCCGTCGATCGACGCCACCGACTCCAGCAATCGGGCCCGGGGCATCACGGCGTGTTCCGGCCAGACCTCCACCTCGCCGGCGTCGCGAAGCAACTCCAGGGCCCGACCCGGGGGCCGTCGAGTGACAAGAATTGCGTCCATCGGACGCGATCCTAGAAGGGTGGTTGGCCGATGGGCGTTGCTGCGCCGCGGCACCGATGGAGCACTGCTGGGTGGTGCTCACAGAGCCTCCCGGAAAGTTCTGCCGCTCGCGCCGCCCGGCCTCAGGGCGTTGCGAAACACGCCGAGGCCCCCCGGGTTTGACCGACCCCGCCCGTCGGAATACCTTGCCCGATCCGAACCGCCTGCATGCGAGGACTCATGGATCTCTACTCCCCCAACGGCACGGCCGGCGACGCACGCCACCGCCTCTACGTCGATCCGGAACGTGCCGGGTGGGCGTACTCCGGTCTTCGCATCATCGATCTCGCACCGGGAGAGCCGTTCGAGTTGACGACGGGAGACCACGAGATGGCAGTCCTGCCGATGCACGGCGGCTGCACGGTGGAGATCGAACACCTGCGGTTCGATCTGGCCGGCCGGGAAGGTGTCTTCGCCGAGGTGAGCGATTTTGCCTACGTGCCCATCGACGCCGAGGTGCGGCTGCGCAGCGGCGGTCCGGCACAGATCGCATTGTGCACGGCCCGGGCAAGCCGCCGCATCCAGCCGTACTACGTCGCTGCCGGCGACGTCCAGATCGAGGTTCGCGGCGGAGGCTACGGAACCCGTCAGATCAACAACTTCTTGAGCGCCGGCATGCACGACGCAGACAAGCTGATCGCCGTCGAGGTGCTGACGCCGCAAGGCAACTGGTCGTCCTACCCGCCACACAAGCATGACGAGCACTCGGCGGACGAGGTCGTGCTCGAGGAGATCTACTACTTCCGCATCGATGGCGACAACGGGGTCGGCTTCTTCAACATGTACACGACGGATGGCGAGATCCAGTTGACCGAAATCGTTCGGGACGGCGACTTGGTCCTCGTGCCACGTGGTTACCACGGGCCCGCTGCCGCAGCCCCCGAACACCACATGTACTACCTGAACGTCATGGCGGGACCGTACGACGAACGGGTCTGGCGATTCTGCGACGACCCGGCTCACGGGTGGATCCGCAGCAAGCTGGAAGACTACGAGCCCGATCCACGGCTCCCGATGACGGGGCCGGCTGCCTGATCCGAAACGCTAGTTGTCGCCGTCGTCTGCGTCGCCGTCCTTGCGTCTCGCCGACTTCCTGAGATCGGCGATCGAAGACAACACGTCGCCGGCGGACTCGCCGATTCTGGGGAGTTGGGCCGACTGGCGTGCATAGCGGCTTCGCCTGCCCGAGCTGGTGTCGGCGACCTCGTCTGTTTCCGCATCGCTCGCCGCCGACGCAGCGGCGCGTTGCTTGACCTCGCGCTCGACCCGTTCGCTCGGATCGACGCCACGGGCACGTTCGAGCGTCCCTGCCGCTTCGGCGAGCAAGGCCGCTGCGTCAGCCTTCGCATCTTGTCGCGTCCGCTCGGCGGCGAAACGAGCCTTCTCGGCGGCCTCCTCGGCGCGCGCCGCGGCGGCGTGGAGCTCTTGGGCTCGGCGCCGGAGCCGTTCGTGCTCCGCCCGAGCCGCATCGAGAATCTCTTGCGCATCACCACGGAGGGACTCGGCCTCGAGCGCCGCCTCCTTACGGATCCGCTCAGCTTCGGCCTGTGCGTCCTTGAGCGCCTCTTTGGTCTTCTTGGCGGTCTCGCGATCGATCTCTTTCGCCGAGGCCAGGATCTGCTCGGCCCCCGCCCGCACCTCGTTGGCGGCGGCATCGGCGTCGGCGCGGGTCTTGGCAAGTGCCGCTTCTTGGCCGGCGGCTTCCTCCGCAACGGTGGCGAGACGGGCCGCCGCCTGCTCTTCAACCTCCGCGAGTTTCGCAACTGCGGCTTGCTCGGCGACCTTGCGGACGTCGGCTGCGGCTGTCTCCGCCTCTGCGGCAGCCTGCTGGGCCATCGCCAGCTTCGTCTGGGCTTGCTCCTCGGCCTCGGAGAGCTTCTGTGCAGCAGCGTCTTCAGCGGCTTTCCGCATTGCAACCGCCGCGGCCTCGCTCTCAGCGATGGCCGTCTCCGCGGCAGCGAGCTTGGCCTGTGCCTGCTCCTCGGACTCGGCGATCATGGTCGCTGCAGCTGCCTCTGCCTTCTGGCGGATGTGCGCCGCCGCCTGCTCGCTCTCTGCTACCGCCTGCTCGGCCGCTGCGAGCTTGACGCGCGCCGACTTTTCGGCTTCGGCCAGCGCCGCGGCGGCGTTCTTCTCCGTGGTGACCCACACCGTTTCCGCCGCAGCCTCTGCGTCGCTCACGGCCTTCTCTGCCTCGGCAAGCCGTTCTTTTGCGCGGGCGTCGGCATCGGCCAGCATCGCTGCGGCCTCTTCCTCAGCAGCGCGGCGCACCTCTTCAGCAGCGGCTTCTGCCTCCCCCACCGCCTGCTCGGCTGCGGCGAGCTTGGCCTGAGCACGCTCCTCGGCTTCGGCGAGCTTGGCGGCGGCCGCCTCTTCGGCGGTCTTGCGCACGTTGGCCACCTCAGCGTCGATCGCCGCAGCAGATTCCTCGGCCTTCGCCACGAGTGCCTTCGCCTCCACCTCGGCTTCGGCGACCTCAGCGGCGGCTGCTTCGCGGGCAGCGACGACCGCTTGCTCCGCCTCCGCCTTGATGCTCGCCACTTCGGCTTCGGCAGCGATGGCTGCAGCTTCGGCGTCCTTGTGGGCAGCAGCGCGAATCTTCTCGGCCTCCGCCACCGCGGCAGCGCGTGTTTGCTCGGCGCCGGCGATGATGTTGGCCACATCGACGTGGGCGGCGGCCACCAACGCCGACGCCTCTTTCTCGGCCTCGTCCGCCTGGGCCTGTGCGGCGAGCAACAACTGGTTCGCGGACGCTTCGGCGGCCTCGCGTATCTCTGCTGTCTCGGCTTGCGCTTCGGCGATACGAGCCGCCGCCGCTTGCTCTGCCTCGGCCACGGCCGTCTGCGCCTCGGCTTCGGCGATGGCAAGATCTGCTTCGGCCTCGGTCAACAGGTTGGCGGCTCGTTCGTGGGCGGATTGCAGTGTTGCCTCGGCCTGCTGGGCGATGCTCTCGGCGTGTGCATTGGCAGCCGTGCGCTGCGCTTCCGCCTCCCGGCGCAAGGACGCCAACTCATCGTCTGCGTTTGCGAGCCTGGCGGCGGCTTGTGCCTCAGCTTCGTCGATGCGCGCGGCCGCACTGGCCTCGGCCTCCGCCACGAGCCCTGCAGCCTTCTCCTCGGACGACGCAAGCGCCTCCCTCAAGTCGGCATGCATCGTCTCCGACTCGGCGTTGAGGCGATCCGCCTCCTTCTTGGCCTTGTCGATCATCGACGCGGCTTGGCGCTGGGCTCGCTCGAGCTCCTTCGCTGCCGATGCGGTGGCCTTCTGATTCCGAGCATCCGCCCGAGTCGTGGCGACCGCAAGCAGACCCTCGGCGTCCTCGGTTGCCGCCGCAGTGATGCCTTCGGCTTCGGCGCGGGCCTGTGCGACGATGCGCTGCGCTTCACTCTCCGCATTCGCACGAATCGCATCTGCTTGGCGCCGCACTTCGGTCAGGGAGGCCTCACTGGGCTCCGCACCGGAGGCTGCCGCACGCATCGCTTCCAATTCGGCACGCAGGCGATCCGCTTCGCCCTCGGCATCGGCAGCGATCTGCGCCGCCTCCGCCCGGGCGGCGGCCATCAGGGCCTGCGAGCGGCGCTCGGCGGACTGCAGCACCGTGGAGGCCTTGGCACTCGCCGCCTCGGCCTCTTCGCGCTTGGCGGTTGCTTCCGAAGCAATCTCGATTTGCTTCTGCGCCTCGCTCTCGAGCTTGGACGCCCGCAACTTCCAGCGGTCGACCTGGATCTCCAGATCCTCAACGGTGCGTTCGAACTCGGCGACCCGCTTGCGAAGTTCGAGCATCTCTTCGTCCGGCGCCACTTGGGTTGCGCCGCCATCAGCCAGCGCAGCCGCTCGCTTGCGAGCCTCTTCTTCGATCTCCCACGCACGCTCCTCCGCTTGGAGGAGGATGCGCTCCTTGGCCTCGAACGCAGCGAGCATGGCCTCATCGACGGCGCGGCGTTCTGCTTCTCTTGCGTCCCGGGTCTCGGCCTTGGCATGGGCGATGCGGGATTCGAGTTCCCGTGTGAAGCTCACGAAGTCTTTGGCGAGCCGCTCCAAGCGGGTGACGTAGGCCTCGACGGGGGCGGGATCGAGGCCACCTTTTCGGAGCATGCCAAACTCCGGACGCCGCAATTCGTTGTATTCGAATCGCGGGTCCGAAACCCAGCGGTCGTCGGCCGGACGTGCGTCAACCACGTCGTCGTCCCCTCTACCCCAGTGTGCGAACCAGGAATTAGATAGCAGTCACGATGGTAGGCGCCAATCCGACGAAACCGGACAGGTATTCCCGCCGGGCGGCATTCAGCTCCTCGACCAGCTCCTTGTATTCGGTCGTACGGTCCTGACGCTCGTACATCAGCCGCGGCTGCAGCAGGTCTGCATCGTCGAACTCAGGCAGCCTCGTAGCGACGAAGTACCCGAAGTCCGGGTCTTCTTCCCACTCGATCGTTTGCGCGACGATGCCCTGCACGACGGCGGAACTGTGGCGAATCTTGACCTTCTTCGAACGCTCGTCGGACTCTGGACCACCCACCCGGCCCGTGTTCATCAGGTACACCTCGAGATCGGGCATCGATTCGAGCAGTTCGAGGAAGCGATTCCCCTGCAGTGCGTCGTTGTCGAAGAAGAACGGGTTGGTACCGGGAACCCGCAGGTTCTTGCCGGCTTCGGCGGCGCCGCCGGCCGACGTGCCCTTGGTCTCCCCCAACATGAAGTACGCCGCCGCCTGCTCACGCTTGAGCCTGGCGACCGCCGGGATGATGGTCTCGTTGCGGTTGAGCAGCAGCAGATAGTTCGCCTTCGGCAGATTCCGCGGATCCCGGTGGCGGATGTTGGCCAGCGGGAACGTCGACCGCCCGTTGCGTGTGTAGGAGTCGTCGAAGAAATCGACGACTCCGGCCTCGGTGACCGCCGTGTTCTCGAGCCAGGCGTCCGGCCGGGTGGTCCCTCCGTAGATCGTGGGCTCGTCGTCGGGGTCGAGGCCGTAGGTCTTGGCGAAACAACCGTTCTCGGTGGTGTAAACCTTGCCTCCCGGCATGAGACCGACGAAGTCGTCCTGCACCGGGAGCGACCCGAGCTGCTGCCGGAAGGTCGTCGTGGTCTTGCCCGTCCCGGACAGGCCGAGGATCAGTGCCACCTTCTCCTCGCCATCCACGTCGGGGAAGGTCTTCAGCCCGGAGTGGAGCGCCAAGCCGCCGCGTTGATACACGAGGTGGTTCCACATACGCAGCCCACCCATCTTCGACTCGCCGAAGTAGTCAGAGCCGAGCACACGCGTGACGTAGTTCTCCAGGTCGACGATGATCAAGCGGTCGTCGGGCTTGCCCGGGGCCCGCAGCCCAGGCGTGTAGACGACCGTGAACTCGGGCGTCCACGCCTCGTCCGGATCGAAGTAGAGCTGGCGTTGCATCGCCGGGATGTTGGCTTGGGTCTTCTCCATGAACAGCCGGCCACCCGTCCGGAACTCCGGGTCCGGGCCGATGTAGCCCTCGATGACGATCATGTCCTTGTCGGCGATGTAGGCGTCTTGCTTCGCCGCCCACGCATCGGCCTCGGCACGGCTGATGCGGTTCTGATGGATCTCATCTTCGGCGATGAAGAACGTGGACCGGGCGAGGCGAGCCGTGACCTCCGCCTGGTAGTTCAGGTTTCCGAAGGTCGTCTCGGTGACCCGCGGCATGAATTCGAGCGTCCAGGCTCGCAATTCCGCCTGGCTCGGATTGACAGCTACCGATTTTGCGCGAGGCAGTTCGAAAGCCACACGACCCTCCTCACTTCGAGGGGCGGGCGGCCCCCCAGCGGCGCCCGCCGACTGATGAATTCTGACTCACGCCACCGTCACCTCGTCATCGAGGTAGACGTCCTGGATGGCATTCAGAAGCTGGATCCCTTCAGCCATGGGGCGCTGGAAGGCCTTGCGTCCGCTGATGAGCCCTGTGCCACCGGCGCGCTTGTTGATGACGGCAGTGCGTACCGCCTGCTCGAGATCGCCGGCTCCCGAGGAAGCGCCGCCCGAGTTGATGAGGCCAATGCGGCCCATGTAGCAGTTGGCGACCTGCCAGCGGGTCAAATCGATCGGATTGTCGGTCGTGAGCTCCTCGTACACCCGCGGGTGCGTACGCCCGAACCCAACGGCTCCGTAGCCGTTGTTCGACTCAGGCTGCTTCTGCTTGACGATGTCGGCGTGGATCGTCGCCCCGATGTGGTTGGCCTGCCCGGTGAGGTCGGCGGAACCCTCGTGGTTCACTCCATCGACCTTGAAGGCCGAGTTGCGCACGTAGCACCAGAGGACCGTGAACATGCCGAGTTGGTGAGCACGCTCAAACGCATCCGACACTTCCTGTAGCTGCCGCATCGAGTTGTCCGCACCGAAGTAGATCGTGGCGCCGACGCCGGCTGCGCCCAGATCGAATGCCCGATCGACGGAGCCGAACATGATCTGGTCGTGCGTCGCCGGGTACGTCAGCAACTCGTTGTGGTTGATCTTGACGATGAAGGGAATCTTGTGTGCGTAGGTGCGCGACACGATGCCGAGCACGCCGAACGTCGATGCCACAGCGTTGCAGCCGGCCTCGATGGCCAGCTCGACGATGTTGGCCGGGTCGAAATATGCGGGATTGGGGGCGAAGGACGCTGCGGCCGAGTGCTCGATACCTTGGTCGACGGGGAGAATCGACACGTAGCCCGTGCCGCCGAGCCGCCCGTTTCCGAACAGGGACTGCAGGTTCCGCAGCACCTGCGGGGAACGATCGCTCTGCGCATACACACGGTCCACGATGTCGGGACCGGGCAGTGACAGGTCTTCTTTTGGAATCCCTTTGGATTCGTATGAGAGCAGGGCGTCGGCATCGTCACCGAGCAGCGCGGCCAGGTCCATGTCAAATCTCCTCGAGCAGGGTGGTGTCGGGCCAATTATGGCCGATGTTTCGCCGGACGAACCAGGCCAATCAGCCCAATCCGAGATGACCGACGACCAGCTCGGCAAGCGCCGCGGCTTCGTCGAGCAACACACGCTCAGCATCGGCGACGATGGCACCGTCCGCCAAGGGTGCGGTGAGGTCGACGTAGATCTTCAACTTCGGCTCGGTCCCGGAAGGACGGACCAGCACGCGACCCTTCTGCCCGAGGTCGAGGGCCACGAGCGGCGTGGCGGCCAGATATCGAGGACGGGCCCCGGCACCGACTCGGAAGTCGGTCACGTTCACGACGGGTATTTCGCCGAGCGCCTCGGGTGGGCCGGCCCCCAGCCGTTGCATCGCCGCGGCGATCTCCGCGGCGCCTTCGGTCCCAGGGCGTACCACGCTCCGCTGGGTCGAGACCCACAGACCGTGCCGCCGGTAGAGCGCTTCGAGGCGGCCCATCACATCGGTGCCTGCGTCCCCGGCGTGGGCAGTCAGGTCGGCGAACAACACCGAGGCACTGATACCGTCCTTGTCCCGGACGCCCGGAGCGACCGAGTAGCCGAGAGCTTCCTCGTAGCCAAACACGAAGCGGCCTTGCCCGGCCTCCTGCAAGTCGAGCGCTGCGTTCCAGATCCACTTGAACCCCGTGAGCGTCTGGGTGAAGAAGGCGCCGTGGGCCTCGGCGATCGACTCCAACATCGGCGAGGAGACGATCGAGCTGATCACGATGGGTCGCCGCTCCGACGTGGTGCTCAGGATGTAGTCGGCGAGCAACACGCCGATCTGATTGCCGGTGAGCGGGGTCCAAGCCCCGTCGTGACCGACGACGCTCACGGCGAGGCGATCGGTGTCGGGGTCGTTGGCAATGATGAGGTCGGCGTTCTCCCTCTCGGCTTGGGCGAGCGCCAGGTCGAGAGCGCCGGGCTCCTCCGGGTTGGGGAACGCGACGGTTGGAAAGTGCCCGTCGGGGGCGAACTGCTCCACAACGGGGCTCACGTTGCCGTAGCCGAAGTGCGCCAATGCGGAGACGACGTAGCGGCCGCCCACCCCGTGCATCGGCGAGTAGACGATCCGGATCGCTTTGCCGGCGGGATCGATGTTGCGAGCGGCAGCGAGGTCGGTGAGGTAGCGGTCGAAGACGGCGGCGTCGACCGGCGCCACCATGGAATGCGACAGCGGGGAGTCGACCAGCGGCACGTCGCTTGCGGCGCCCACGTTGTCGATGGCCGCCGCGATGTCGCGATCGACGGGGGGAATGATCTGCGCCCCGTTGGCGTCGTAGACCTTGTATCCGTTGTCCTTCGGCGGGTTGTGGCTGGCCGTGATCACGATCGCCGCCCGGGCGTCCGCCGCAAGCGCTGCGTACGCCACGATGGGGGTGGGCACCGGCTCATCGAAGTACCGCACGGGGATGCCTGCGGCGACGAGCACACCGACCGTGTCCTCCATGAAGACTCGGCTCGACAGCCGAGCGTCGAAACCCACCACGACCGGGCCTTCGCCGCCGCGGCGCAACAGGTAGTCCGCCAGGCCGGCAGTCGTCCGGATCACGACCGCACGATTCATGCGATTCGAGCCAGCCTCGACGCGGCCACGCAGCCCGGCGGTGCCGAATGCGAGGGAGCCGGCCAT
The DNA here is from genome assembly GCA_035458525.1 of Acidimicrobiia bacterium. Lineage (GTDB taxonomy): Bacteria > Actinomycetota > Acidimicrobiia > Spongiisociales > UBA5794 > DATHZQ01. The sequence goes on along the minus strand of DATHZQ010000007.1, from coordinate 8,780 downwards.
GCGCTCCGCCAGCTCTTCTGCGTTTCCGTCGTCGAGGAGCTGTTCCAGTTCGGTGCGAGTCTCAGGATCCGGGTCACCGTCGATCCAGGCTCGGGTGCGTGCGGCGAGATCTTCAGGGATGGTGCTCATAGGGGGCGAGCCTACAAGTGCCCTCCGGCCGATTCTCCTCTGCACCGATCCCGCGCCAGAATCAGCATATGAGCCTTGATCGCGCCGCCTCAGTTCTCGGTCCAAACGAGCGGATCACGACGCTTGATCGCCTCGCCGACGAGGCGTTCGACCTCGTCGTGATCGGTGCGGGGGTCACCGGCGCAGGCACCGCGCTGGATGCTGCGACGCGCGGACTGTCCGTGGCGCTCATCGAGCAGCGGGACCTGGCGTCCGGCACCTCGAGCCGATCCTCCAAGCTCATCCACGGAGGGTTGCGCTACCTCGAGCAATTCGAGTTCAGGCTGGTCTTCGAGGCCCTCCATGAACGTGGTCTGCTGCTGTCGACCCTCGCTCCCCACCTCGTCAACCCCGTGTCCTTCCTCTATCCGCTGCAGCACCGCTTCTGGGAACGCTTCTACGTGGGAGCAGGCGTTGGGCTCTACGACGTCATGGCCACCGTTTCGCGCACCAACGTGCTCCCCTGGCACCGCCATCTGTCGCGAACCAGCGCACTCGAGCTCATGCCGGCGTTGCGCAAAGATTCCCTGGTCGGTGGTCTGCGCTACTGGGACGCGCAGGTCGACGACGCCCGCCACACCATGAGCGTGGCCCGGACCGCCGCCGGCCTGGGCGCCGCCGTGGCGACGAGTGTCAGGGCCACCGGCCTCCACCGCACCGAGACCAAGGTCGACGCTGTGGAAGCCGTCGATCTCGAGTCGGGCCGCGATCTGACGATCCGGGCGAAGGCGGTCGTCAACGCAACGGGCGTGTGGACCGACTTCATCGAAGACATGGTCGGCGAGCACGGGCGCCAGGTCACGGCGTCGAAGGGCATCCACCTCGTGGTGCCCCGCAGCCGCATCGAATCGGGCACCGGCATGATCATTCGAACCGAGAAGTCCGTCCTGTTCATGATCCCGTGGGGGACGTTCTGGATCATCGGCACGACGGATACCCCATGGGACCTCGGACTCGCCCATCCGGCCGCGTCCCAGACCGACATCTCGTACATCCTCGAACACGTGAACAGCGTGCTGACGGACCCCATCGGCACGGACGACATCATCGGGGTGTACGCCGGGTTGCGGCCGCTGCTCACCGGCGAGACCGATGCGACCAGCAAGCTGAGCCGGGAGCATGCGGTTGTCGTGCGCGCACCGGGTCTCGTGACCGTGGCCGGCGGCAAGTACACCACCTACCGAGTGATGGCCGAGGACACCGTCGACGTTGCGGCCGAGCAGATGGGCGTGCGTGTGCGATCGTCACAGACCGCGACGACGCCGCTCATCGGTGCCGAGGGTTTCGAGCAGGTCAATGCGGCAGCCCGCCGATTGGGTAATGACGCAGGAATCGCAGCGTCCGAGGTGCAGCGTCTCGTTGGCCGGTACGGGTCAAGGACCACGGAGCTCCTCCACCTCATGCGTGAGGAGCCTGCGCTGGCAGATCCCGTCATCGGCGCCCCCGGATATCTCCGTGCGGAGATTCGATACGCCGCCAGCCACGAGGGTGCGCTCCACCTCGACGACGTGCTCACCCGGCGTACGCGGATCTCCATCGAGACGGACGACCGGGGCCTGGCTGCTGCGCGGGACGCCGCACAGCTGATGGGCGAAGTGCTCGGCTGGAGCGACGCCGTCCGAGCGCGGGAGCTGGAGCATTACGACGCTCGGGTGGCCGCGGAGCTCGACTCTCAGTCGATGCCCGACGACCACACCGCAGACGCCGCCCGCATGGGCGCCGCCGACGTCCGCACCGGCCAAGCGGAGTAGGCGTGCCGTCGCTCAATCGGTGCCGTCGTCACCCGCGTCGCTCGTCTCCTCGTCCGTTGTGAGCGCCCTCAGCAGATCAACGACTGCGCCCTCGAAGGCCTCGGGTTGACGCCATTGGGTGAAGTCGGCGGCGGATCGCTTCCTGAGTTGTGGTCCTTTGGGCCCTTCGAAGCCGTCGAACAGATAGCCATCGAGGTTGAGCGGTATCACGACGGACTTGGCGCTGCCGGACGCTTTGTGAAGCTTCCGTTCCCGTTCGAACGCAAACTCCAGCTCGGCATCCACCCACGCGCTGTCGCCGAGTGAGTTCTTCGAGCAGCACAGCAGTATTCGGTCTGACTCCTTGATGCCGGCTTGGATTCCGGCGTCGATGATGTCGCCCGGCGCCATGTCACGCTTGTCCCACCAGCAGCGCACACCGCGGCCCTGCAACGCGGTGTAGAGGCGCTCGGCGAACTGCACGTCGTTGCTGTTGTACGAGATGAAGGCCGACAGCGTCCCGCGTCGCTCACTCGGGGTCACAGGACTTGCAGCGGGGTCCGAGGACGCAACGAACTTCTTGAGGCGCAGCGCATCTTGCGCTTCCTCGAGCACCACGTCGAGCAGAGTGCCGGCGTTGTATCCCTTGTCTACTCGACCGAGCACATGGATCGCCACGACCTCCCAGTAATCGTTGAACACCGGGCTTCCGCCAGAGCCCGGCTCCGTGGCCGTCCGGTAGTGCATCATCGGCCCCTCGAGCGCGATGACCTCGTTGTCCTCGAGCCCCATCGCCAGGCTCAAGCCCTTTGGATACCCGACGACCCAGGCCCGCGTGTACCCCTCGGCACCTGGCGTCGGCCGCAATGGCGCCGCACGAAGACCATCGATCGCACCGGGCCGGCCATCGAGCAGGCAGACGGCGGCGTGCAGCTCCTGGGACGACCACAGGACGTCTCGAATGCCAACATCGGCAGCGGCAGTCGGGTCGTCATAGAGGCCTTCGAAGACGACATGATCGGCGGTGCGTCCGGCGATTTCGTTGAACGCGTAATCGACCGTGAGGAAGATCGGCTGCCCGGCGAATTGCTCGCCGAGCTGATCCCCGGCGATCAGAAAGCCTGTGGCCAGCGGTTCATCGCGGGCCGTCTCGATGCGCCCGACGGCCTCCGCCGCCCGCAGTCCCGACCGCAGCCAGCTCGCCGTGCGTGTGACATCCGACTTGCCCAATACGGCCATGGCGTCGACCTCCCTGCCCGCTGGCCGACACTATCAGCCGCAATCAGGCGAAGTCGTGGGGGTGGGGGCGGTCGATGCGCTCGCTGGGGATCGTGCCGAGCTTGCCTGCCTCGAAATCCTCGAACGCCTGAATCAGCTCGGTGCGGGTGTTCATGACAAAGGGGCCGTGCCACGCCACGTTCTCCCGGATGGGACGTCCACCGAGGATCAGCACGTCGACGTTGGGGCTGCGGGACTCCTGCGTGTCGTCGGCGCTGATGACGACGGATCCCCCTGAGCCGTACAGGACGAGTTGCCCCATGCCGGCCGCCCGGCCTTGGACGCCGAAGGCGGCGTTTCCGTTCAGCACATAGGCGAGCGCGTTGAAGTCTGCGCGCCATGGCAGCTCGACACGTGCGCCTGGATGCAGCGTTGCGTGCACCATCGTGATCGGGGTATGAGTGGAGCCCGGGCCCTCAACGCCGCCCAGCTCGCCGGCGATCAGCCGCAAGAGGGCATCGCCTTCCGGGTTCGTGAGCAGTCCAACATCGCTTCCTCGCAGGTCCTGGTAGCGAGGATCGAGCCACTTGTCCTGCGCTGGCAGATTCACCCAGAGCTGGAAACCGTGGAACAGTCCGCCCGACATCACCAGATGTTCAGGCGGTGTTTCGATGTGAAGGATGCCCGAGCCGGCGGTCATCCACTGCGTGTCCCCGTTGGTGATCATGCCTCCACCGCCGTGGGAGTCTTGGTGCTGCATCTCCCCGTCGATCATGTAGGTCACGGTCTCGAAGCCGCGGTGGGGATGCCAGGGCGTCCCCTTGGGTTCGCCGGGGGCGTACTCCACTTCACCCATTTGGTCGAGGTGGATGAACGGGTCGAGCAACGCCAGATCGACACCGGCAAAAGCACGCCGCACGGGGAATCCCTCGCCTTCGTACCCCTTGGGGGCCGTCGTCACCGACAACACGGGGCGGGGCCGTGCATCAGGGGCCACGGGCGGTGCGACGCGCGGAAGTGTCAGCAGGTCATCAACGGTCACGGCGGGCATGTCGGCTCACATTCGGGACGACTGGGGTGGTTGCACTGTACAACTATCTGTGCAGGTAGCCGTATTCCCGTGTCTCGCGGAAGCTGGGAATGTACCGCAGACGGGGCAACGTCTTCGGTCGCGGAGCGATCGAGCCACCCCCTACCCCAGGAATCCGCTTCGCTGCGTCTGCGGTACCTTCCCTCACTTCGTGGGGGACTATCCCGGCAACTCAGTCGTCGGTTCCGGCTTGTGCCTTCGATGCGATCTCGTCGACGATGTCGGCGTTGGCGAGCGTGGTGACGTCACCGAGCTGTCGGTTCTCGGAGATGTCCTTGAGCAGCCGTCGCATGATCTTCCCTGACCGGGTCTTGGGCAGATCGTCGGTGAAGACGATGCTGGCCGGTTTGGCGATCGGGCCGATCGTCGACGCCACGTGGTTGCGCAACTCGGCCAGCAGGTCCTCGTTGCCTTCCACGCCACCGCGCAGGGTGACGAACGCAGCGATCGCCTGGCCGGTCACGTCGTCCTTGCGACCAACCACCGCCGCTTCGGCAACAGACGTGTGCGAAACCAGCGCAGACTCGACCTCGGTAGTCGAGATGTTGTGGCCGGACACGAGCATGATGTCGTCCACCCGGCCCAGCAGCCAGAAGTAGCCGTCCATGTCGCGCTTGCACCCGTCACCCGGGAAATACATCCCGGGGAACTTCGACCAGTACGTGTCCACGTACCGCTTGTCGTCGCCGTAGATGGTCCGGAGCATGGAGGGCCACGGCCGCTTGATCACGAGATAGCCGCCACCGCCGAGCGGCACGGAGTTGCCGTCGTCGTCGACGACGTCGGCACCGATGCCCGGGAAGGGGCGTGTCGCCGAGCCCGGCTTGGTGGCGACCGCACCCGGCAGCGGCGTGATCATGATGGCGCCGGTCTCGGTCTGCCACCACGTGTCGACGATCGGGGTCCGCGAGCCGCCGATGTGCTCGTGGTACCACATCCACGCCTCGGGATTGATGGGCTCGCCCACCGTGCCCAGCACCCGGATCGAGGAGAGATCGTGCTTGTCCGGGTACTCGTCACCCCACTTCATGAACGCCCTGATCGCGGTCGGGGCCGTGTAGAAGACGGTGACCCGGTAGTCCTCGATGATCTGCCACAGCCGATCGAAATCCGGTTGGTTCGGAGCACCCTCGTACATCACCCCGGTCACGCCGTTGGCGAGCGGCCCGTAGACGATGTAGCTGTGGCCGGTGACCCAGCCGATGTCGGCGCCGCACCAGTAGATGTCATCCGGCTGAATGTCGAACACATAGTGATGCGTCGTCGTGATCCCGGTGAGATACCCGGCTTGGGTGTGGACGATGCCCTTGGGCTTCCCGGTGGTACCGGACGTGTAGAGGATGTAGAGCGGGTCCTCGGCGTTCATCACCTCGGCCGCGCACTCGGTGTCCTGACCGGCGACGACGTCGTGATACCAGACGTCGCGGCCATCCTCCATCGTCACCTCGTTGTCGATCCGGTTGACGACCACGACGTGCTCGATGGACGGGCATCGAGCCGCCGAGACATCGGCGGCCGCTTTGAGCGGGACCACCGAGCCGCGGCGCCACGAGCCGTCTTGGGTGATGAGCAGCTTGGCCTGGGCGTCTTCGATGCGATCGCCGAGCGAATCTGAGGAGAACCCTCCGAACACGACGGAGTGGATGGCGCCTATACGGGCGCACGCCAGCATCGCGATCGGAAGCTCAGGAATCATGCCCATGTAGATCGCCACGCGATCACCCTTGCCGACACCGAGCGACTTCAGCCCGTTGGCGAAGCGCCCCACCTCTTCGTAGAGGTCGCGGTAGGTGATGGTGCGCGTGTCGCCCGGCTCACCGACCCAGTGGTAGGCGACTTTGTCGCCCTGGGTGTCGAGGTGGCGGTCGAGACAGTTGTAGGCGAGATTGAGCTCGCCGTCGCTGAACCACTTGTAGAACGGCGGATTCGAGTCGTCGAGTACGACGGTCGGCTCCTTGAACCAGGTGACGCGCTCGAGCGCCTGGGCGTGCCAGAAGGCTTGCCAATCGGCGTCGGCCCGCTCGTAGATCGAGCTGTCGGCATTTGCTGCAGCGACGAACTCTTCTGAGGGAGGGAAGACCCGGTCCTCGCTCAGCAGGTTCTCGAGTGCACGTTGCGTGTCGGTCACTACCGCTCCTCTCAACTCAGGCCAGACAATGCTATCGGTCGAGCCCGTCAGGGATGCAGAGACGCAAGTCCTTTGGCATCCCGCAGATGACGGACCATCTCCTCTGCCACCCGATGTCGCTCGGAATCGAGGGTGGCCACGTGGGCGGACGCTTCGAGCCACACGAGACGTTTGAACGGTGCGCCCAGGCGGCCGTAGATGTAGGCGGCACTCTCGGGCCGAACCGTCTCGTCGATCCGAGACTGGATGACGAGGCTGGGGGCGGCGACGCGGGGCAGTGCCCTCTTGGCGGCACGGATCAGAACGAGCACGTCGGCGACGGAGCCGACGGGCGTGCCCTCATAGTGATGGGCGTAGTCCTCGGCGAACTCGGGATGGCGATCCGGTGACGGGTAGCGGCGCACCCTTCCGGACCCGCGGAGCAGCGGCGAGAAGAAGGCGGTACGCGAATGCAGGCTGATCGGCGAGTTGATCGTCGTCAGCGAGATCGCGGAGAACGGCAGGGACAGGAGGATGGCAAGCAGGCCCCCCATCGAGAGACCGCCGAGATGCAGCCGGGCCCCAGTGTCCTCGATCCGTTGCGCAGCCTCGGCCGCGGCCCGCACCCAGTCCTGCCAGCCGGTTTCGACGATGTGGCTGATGTGCGTGCCGTGCCCCGGCAGCAGCGGAGCAACGACACCGTATCCGGCGGCGGCGAGGTCGGCGCCGACAAGCCGAAGGTGGGCAGGCGAGCCAGTCCAGCCGTGCAGCAGCAACACGACATCCTCCCGGTCGGCGTCGATCTCGAAGCCTTCGGCCAGCGGATGCAGTAGCTCGCCCGGTGCCATAGCGCGAGCGTACAGGCCAGGTGACGGCTGCGGCCACCGTGGTAGCCGCACCGCAGTCGGTAACCTCCGACGACGTCGAGAGAGAGGCGGCACATGCGCCGCGGCATCGGTCTAGCCGTCCCCGCACTGCTGCTTGTCGCCGCCGCGTGCACCACCTCCGAGAGCGAGCCGACTACCACGAGTGCCGACCCCACGACCACGACTTCGTCCACGACCACGACCACTGCGGCACCTCCCGTGATCGACGTCGATCGCCTGGTGATCATCGACGAGGAAGGCTTGGTCGTGACGATGAATCGGGATGGCTCGAGCGAAGTCGTCGTGAGCGCCGATGGTGAGATCCCGTTCCAGCCGATCTGGGCGCCGGACGGGCAGTCCGTCGCGTACTCGGACCGGGCGAACTCAGAGTTCATCGTGGCCGACGCCATGGGGGGCGGCGAGCTGCGAATCGAAATGGAGGCTCCGCCGTTCTACTTCTCCTGGTCACCGTCCGGCGGCGAGCTGGGGTCCCTGCGCAACAAGGCGACCGGCGGCCTCATCCACGAGCGTTTCTTCGTTGGCGAGGTGCTGACGGTGGCGGAGGTGGACGACGGTGCGCCCTATTACTTCTCGTGGAACCCGGACGGAAGCGAGACGGTCGCCCACGTCGGCACGGAGCGGCTGGACCTCGTGTCGAGCGACGGCAACGCCGCCGCGCTCGGCGTGACCCCGGGTGTCTTCCAGGCACCGCAGTGGACGGACGGCGGGATCGTGGTCGCCGTCGTCACCGAGGCCGGGCAGCAGATCGTGCGGATCGACGGCGAAGCGTTCGAGACGCTCGCAGAGGTCGGCGGGAGCGTCTTCTTCGAGGTCAGCGCCAGCGAGCGATACCTGGCCGTGCAGTCCTTTGGCGGCGAAGGCGACTCGGTTTCCGTGGCGTTGACGGACGAACCGGTGCCGCCGAATCAGCTGCTGGTCATCGACCTCGAGACGGGCGAGCGAACTGTGGTCACCGACGGCCCATCCTTCGGGTTCTTCTGGAGTCCCGGCGGCGACCGGCTGCTCGTCATGGAGCCGGAGGGCGCCCCGGGGACGTTTGCGATTTCGATCTGGGACAACGGCGAGTTGCTCGAAGGCCCCACGTTCCAAGCATCCGCCCAATGGTTGGGAGAGTTCATCCCGTTCTACGACCAGTACGCCAGGAGCATGTCGTTGTGGGCACCCGACGGAAGCGCCTATGCGTTCATCGGGACCTACGACGGCGACCGTGGAATCTATGTCGCCGACGTGGCCTCCGGAGCGGTCAACCGGGTGGCTGGGGGAACCTGGGTCGCCTGGTCGCCACGGTGACGGAGGATCTATACTCGGCTCGCTCGCTCGGCTTCGGTCGGGAGAGCGGTTGGGGGCGTGGTGAAGTCTGGAGTTCACGCCGGCCTGTCAAGCCGGAGGTCGCGAGTTCAAATCTCGTCGTCCCCGCCAGAAGCCCTGATTCGTCAGGGCTTCGTGGTCAGGTAGCTCAGTTGGTAGAGCGCTGGTCTGAAAAACCAGAGGTCGACGGATCGACGCCGTCCCTGACCACCACCGAAATCCCCTGTCTCACAGGGGATTTCCTGGTCTTCGACTTCATCTGAGTTGTGACG
>DATHZQ010000006.1:0-7412 GCA_035458525.1 Acidimicrobiia bacterium | reverse complement strand
GGCGGCCATGTGGTGGGCGGCGAAGCGCACGATCGCCCGGCCGAGACCGATCTGGCGATGATCGACATGGGTGCCGACGCCTTCCATCAGCCCGGTCCGGTTCAGCTCGTCGTACCAGGTGACCGCAAACGCGGCGAAGGTGCCGTCGGCCGTTTCCGCCACCAACTCCCGCGCCGGGTCGTAGCCGGGCGACTCCATCACGTACCGGTACAGCTCCTCGGTCCAACGACGGATCAGATGGCGGCAACAGGGTGTTTCAGAGTTCGGGCAGATCTTCGGGTTGGTTGTCGGTGTAGCCGATTGTGGCGCTCGACGCCGGCACGAGATGTCGAGGCGGTCAAGGGACAGTGCCCAGGTCTCGGCCCGTGTTGTTGATCCGAGACCAGGGCGGTGACGCGGTCGCCGCCCTGGTGTCTGGAACTCAGCTGATGAGGCGCAGGGTGAGCGGGTAGCGGTAGTGCTGTCCTGCGGCTGCCTTCGTTGCGGCCACGATCACGAGGACGAACCAGGTGATGAGTACGGCGGGCAGGAGCAGCAATCCGATGAGGAAGATGATCAGGAACGCCGATGCGATTCCGTAGATCATGAACGAGATGTTGAAGTTCAACGCCTCCTTGGCGTGGTGATCGATGTAGGGGTCGTCCCGCCGCAGTAGCCACATGACGAGTGGTCCGACGAACGAGGGGATGCCGAAGAACATGACGAACGCCGAGATGTGACTCAGCGTCGACCAGTTGCGGGCATCGCTCGTGGGCTCTTGTGCCTGCGTTTGCTCGAGGGCAACAGACCGGGAGCTGTCGTTGGTTTGGGTGGTCATCTGCGGTCTCCAGTCGGATGTGTCTGTCTCTGTAACGATGCCCGGGGAACCGGTCCATCGTCTATCGGGCCTGTCCCTCGTTTCACCCTGAGTCGATACAGGCGACGTCAGGGGTCTCGGTCCTTTCCTTGTTGGGGGTAGCTGGTTGCCTCCTGCCAGGAGCCTGAGACAGATATCAAGCTACGGTCCCAGCAGCGGCAGTTCGCCGATCAGCATCCCGGACTGGAACCGAATCGATGCCACTCGGCACCAAGCCAGAGGCGGCCTCGTCGCCGACCGAACCTTCTCGGGGAGGCACCCAACTGGTTGTTGTGAGCCTCGACGGCCGGGCCGGCGGGGCCCTCGCAATAATTGCCATCCTGTGGGCGTGTGTCGGTCGCGGAATCGGAGGACACTTGCGTGACCGGTCATTGCAGGTGAACGACGTTGACGGCCAAGAACCTCACGGCCGAGTCTTGAACTCGTCCCGTGGGCGCGTGGCGGGACCGCGCCTCGTACCAGGGCCCTCGAACGTCGGGCTCTCGATCGAGGACGGATCAGAGGTGAAAGACGGAGCCCACGGAGTTGGGGACGAACGCTTCCGGGAGGTGTGTGGCGAAGGCTTGCTGCGCCCTCCAGCCAGTGCAGTGCGCCGGCACGATGACGCCCGGCGCCAGCGCTACGAGCTCTCTCACCGTGGCGTCGATGATTGTCTCGAACATGGGTCCGCCGAGGTGGAAGCCTCCGATGATTGCGTGTACCTCGTCGACACCGGTCAGTCGCTTTGCGTATCGAACGGTGTTCACGATTCCCGCGTGGCCACATCCACTCATCACCACGAGACCCTTGTTTCGGATGTTGATTATCAGTGCTTGGTCGTCGAGAGTCTCCGGCTCTGGTTCCCAACGGCCATCGCGCCAAGCTTGCTGGGGTGGAAAGCCGGGTTCGAAGCCGCTCGTGCGGTCGATCTCGCCCGTCACCAGCACTGTCCCGTCGAAAAGGAAGGATGGCTGGCGGTTCTCGACGATTTCGAAACCGGCGCCCTCGAGCGCGGAACGGCTCGTGGTCGGCATCTCGATTGGCTCCATACCTGGGATGACGAGGCGGCGCCGGTTCCAGAACTCGGGGTGGATGATGACGGGTGCGTTGGCGGTGCCGAGACGTTTGATGATTCCGTCGAGCCCTCCCGTGTGATCTACGTGGCCGTGGCTGAGGACGATTGCTCCGAAGTTGACCGGGTCGATGTCGAGCCGATCGAGGTTCTCGACCACCCCACCGGGAGTCAACCCGGCGTCGAACAGGATCGTCGACGTGCGGTCCCCCCGCACGATCTGAACCTGAGCTGAGAATCCGTGTTCGGCCCGGAAGCCGTCCCACGCGGATCCTTCCAGAGTGTCCGACTGCGTCGATGGCATTGCGTCGAGTGGGGGGCGAGCAACGATTTCGGAGCTGGCTAGCGTCAGGTCGGTTGAGTTGTCGATCACCGTGGTGATGCGGACAGTGTCGACCGGCTCCAACCGAATCTGTTCCACGCTTTCACCTACCCGACTCAAGAGTCACTGCAAAGTCCGATCATACGCCGACGTCCGTGTGGACTCGCGGGCACCAGTCGCTCGAGCTTCAGCCGAACCAGCCCCGCCATACCGTCCTGCCGTTGCTGCGTGTAGGTGGACATCCGTCGGCTCGGGCGTGCGACCTCACCGTGTGGCCGGCCGAAGCTACGGTCGCCGACACCGACGTGTCGATGGAGGTGGTTCGGGTGTCGTCGCTATCGTCTCGTCCAGCGGAGGGGCGACGAGGCGGCCAGGCAATGCGCAGAGAATCGAGGGGCATCACCATCGAGCGGGGAGACGGCACGCTCACCGTGTCGGTTCGTACGTTCCGTACCGGTGATCTGATGCACTACGTCTTTGGCGCTTCGGCCACCGTCTTTGGGCTGATGGTGCTGTGGATCGGAGCATCGAACGGCACGCTGCTCGATTCGCTCGTGACCGTGCCGTTGATCGTCGCCGGGGTTGCCTATGGCTGGTTTTCGCTGACCCGGCGCCTGAACCGGCGGGTGCTCGCCGCGGACTCCACAACGCTGACGGTGAGCGATGGTCCGCTGTTCTCGCTGGCACCCGAGGTCACGGTGCCGGTCGGTGATGTTGGCACGATCTCCAGCCGTAAGGAGCGGCGTTGGGTGCCGCCGTTCTCGTGGTACGAGGTGCGTCACATCGAAGCGGCGGGGATGGCTGACCCGATGTTCCGCAACCTCACGTTCGAAGAGGACGCCGATCGAATCCGCGCCGCTCTGGTGTCGTTCCTGGCCAAGCGGTGAACAACGGGAGGGTTGGGCTGTTCGATGACGGAACTGCTCACACCCGTTGATCGGCAGCTACCGCGTCACCGGCGCCCTGATCGGCTGTGGTTCCGAGCTGGTTGGGTTCGTGCAGGCCAGTTCCTCTCGGCGGGTGAGAGGAACAACGATGACCACGACACAACCGACTCTGGTGCCACCGGTGCGGGCGCCGGACTTCGACTCGTTCGCCGTGCGCCAAGCGATCGCGGGGTCCCTGGCCGGGTACGGGGACGCGACCCGCGACGCGTACAGCTCGGATCTGCGGCAGTCGCTCGGCTGGTGCGCCAGCCACGACTTGAAGATGTTCGAGCTCGAGCGTGCCCATGTCGGGTTGTTTGCCCGCAGCTCGGAACAAGACTGCAGGGCTCGGGCCACGATGGCGCGGCGGCTGTCGACCATTGCCGGGTTCTGCCGTTGCTGCGGCGAAGAACAACTCATCCCCGCATCACAGGTGGTGCATGTTCTTCGCCCCCGTCTGCATTACGAGTCGAACGCCACCGGGGTGGATCGCAACGAACTCGGCATGTTCCCGGTCCAAGCCAGACTCGTTGGTGGCCGCGACCACGCGCCGGCGTGTCTGCTGGCCCGGCATCTACTGCGCATCTCCGAGGCGTTGAATGCGGATATCGAGCACTCGGGATAGAACGCGCGCATCGGACGCCGACAATCACCGGCGATTAGCTCGAAGATCCGCTTCAGCCAGTCTCAAGCCTCGGCGCCGCGAGCGACAATGTGTGCGGAACATCGACTCCCCAGGACAAGGCAATGGGCGGGTGCCTGGCCGCCACGACCGAACCACTCGGCGACCCGCTCCGACATGGGGTCCACGCCCGTCCTCATCCGCATCGCCACGGAAATCTGCGACTGCCGCAGCGGGGTCTCGGCGACCAGATTGGGGTCCGCCGGCAGGTATCAGCGGCACGATGGTGCTCCAGGTTGAACGGGCCTCGTCGGCGAGACCGACCACAACAGCTCCAAACGTGTGGACCAAGGAGGTTCAGTCCACTCGGTTTCCGCACAGCTGCGACGAATCATGTCCAAGACGAAGCTCGGTACGGAGCAGGCTAGGTGGCGAGGATTGAACGGGTCGCGCGCCAGACCATGACACCGGGCCGGCTGTCGAACCGGAGCCTTGCCTACCTCGTTCCGGGATGCGAGAGGGCATCCACTCTCAGTACGTCGCTATGCGGCGTTGACCTGCGGCAAGATTTCGTCGTTCAGTTGCCTGAGGTCCTCGAGCGTCTTCGACACCGGTACGTCGACGATCGACTGGAACGGCGGCCAGAGGAGCGGCATCGTCAGCCCGACCTCCTTGAGGCCGATCAGGTTCGCGGTGATCTGCTCGGCGGTGCCGACCAGGATGTTGCTCGCCTTGCCCGCCGGCGTCTGATCGGATTCCTCGTCCGTGATGAGGAACCAGTACATGCTGCACAGCTCGAGATTGTCCATGGCGTCCGGCTTCCCGAGCTCCTCGAGCTCCCGCTGGATGGGGCCTCTCCACTGCGCGAGCTCCTCGGATCTGTCCTGGATGCCGATCCAGCCGTCCAGGTTGTACTTGGCGATGCGGTTCGCGGAGCGCTTCGGGTCCTTGAGCCCGCTGAAGAAGATCGGTGGGCGCGGCTCCTGCACGGGCTTGGCCCCGAACCCACACCGATCGAAGTCGGCGAACTCACCGTGGTACTCGAAGAGGTCGTTTTTCCAGATGCCGTTCATGATCTCGAGAGTCTCACGCACGTGCTTGTGTCGCTTGGGGAAGATGTGCGAGGCGCTTGCAGCCGCGAACTCCTCCGGCATCCAACCGGCGCCCACCCCGACGTTGAGCCGGCCGTTCGAGAGGTGGTCGACCGTGGCGAGCTCGGCGGCGAGGACTCCGGGGGCGCGGTAGGGCGTATCGGTGATGCTCATCCCGATGCGCACCTTCGACGTCTTGGCGGCGAGCCACGGGATCAGCGGCCAACCCTGGTACCACTGACCGCGGGCGGACACCGGCAGTTGCGGTGGAAAAGCGTCCATCATGCCGAACGAGTACTGCAGCTCTCCGCGATCGGAGGCCTCGGGTACGACGATCCGGTCGAGCGTCCAGACGGAGTCGAAATCGAGCTCTTCGGCGAGGGCGGTGAGATCCTCGAGCTCCTTCACGGTCACCCTATCGCGGAAGTTGGGCAAATACAGAGCGAGCTTCATCAGACGGCCTCCTCACCGTGGTTCTCGAGGCCGACGTCGAGAGATAGCCTCCCAAACACTCGGCCTTCGTTCTGGTCGACGGTACCAAAACGGGACACGGCCGCGCCTGCGAAAGTCGCCGACTCCTTTCCCGAGGCCGGCGTTCGAGCTCAGGCCCACCTAATTGGCCGCTTCGGCCCGGAGCCATTCCCGAAGCTCCCGCTTGAGGACCTTGCCGTAGTTGCTGGTCGGCAGCGCCTCGACGAACCGGTAGTCCTTGGGCCGCTTGTATCGGGCGATGTGGTCGAGGCACGTCCGGTCGAGCTCCTCGATCGGCGGTGGGGCGGCGCCGTCGGCGGCTACGACGAATGCCACGACCGCCTCGCCCCACTCGGTATCGGGCCGCCCGACGACGGACACTTCGTGGACGCCGGGGTGGCGGAGCAGTGTCTCCTCGACCTCTCGCGGATAGATGTTCATCCCTCCGCTGATGATCAGGTCCTTGGACCGGTCCCGCAACGTGAGATACCCGTCGGCGTCGAAGCTGCCGACATCGCCGGTGTGCAGCCAGCCGCCGCGGAGCGCCTCGGCGGTGGCATCGGGCCTGTTCCAGTAGCCGGCCATGACAACATCGCCCCGGACCACCACCTCGCCGAGCTCGCCCGTTGACACCTCGTTTTCGTCGCCGTCGACGACGCGAACCTCCACGTCGGTGCGGGGCACGCCGACGCTTTGCACGCGATCCCGCCAGCGAGGATGATCCCGGTCGGCATGATCTGCCTTGGACAGGGCCGTGATCGTCATCGGCGTCTCGCCCTGTCCGTAGATCTGATCCAGTCGGGGGCCGAAGACGGCGAGAGCGTCCTCAAGGTCGGCCAGGTACATGGGTGCGCCGCCGTAAATGATCGTCTTGAGGTGGGAGAGATCGGCACCGGCGACGGCCGGGTCGCCTGACAGCCGCTTCACCATCGTGGGCGCGGCGAAGAACGACATCCCCGGCCAGCGCTGCAGCAGGGTGGCGATCTCGTCGCCGTCGACGCCGCCGGATCGTGGCACGACGCTCACTGCGCCTCGTGCCACGTGGGGCAGCCCGTAGAGCCCCGAACCGTGCGATATCGGTGCGGCGTGAAGGACGCTGTCGTGTGGCATCACTGGGCCGATGTCGGCGAAATAGCTGAGCGACATCATGAGCAGATTGCGGTGGGTGAGCGTGGCGCCCTTGGGCTGCCCGGTAGTGCCGCTCGTATAGAACAGCCAGGCCGGGTCCTCCGGCTGCAGGCTGACGAGCGGCGCCGGCGACGATGCTGTGAGCCGGTCCCACCGCTCGCCGGGCGCCACCACCGCCGCCAGCAGCGATTCGACATTGCCGACCAGCGATTCGACGTCGTGGGCATGCTCGGTGTCGGTCACGACGCCGGCCGACCCGCTGTCCTTGAGGATGTAAGCGATCTCGTCGCGGTGCAGGCGGGCGTTGACCGGCACGGCCACGAGGCCGGCGTGCCAGATGGCGAAGAGCGCCTCGAGGTACTCGGGCCGGTTGTGCATCACGATGGCGACCCGGCTACCGGGCGACAGGTCGAACTCGTTGCGCAGGCCTCCAGCCGCGCCGGCTACTCGAGCCGCAAGCTCGCCCCAGCCGGCGTGGATACGCACACCCTCGGCGAGGGCAGGGTCGTAGGGCCGCTGGCGACCGTGGCGCTCCACCCAGACGGCGAGGTTCATCCGGCCGCCCATCTGTCGAACGCAAAGAGGACATATTTGAGGCGCGCTTGCCCGAGCACGAGGCGAGCGTAGCGGCACTCGGCACCACTGCGAGTTCGGCCCGGTCCGGCCACGGTGAGCGCCTCCCGCCTCGCACCCCCTTCTCCCTTTCTGAATACGCACCCACAGGGAGGCGTGCAGGAAGCAACCGAGCGCAGACGCGTCGTCACCCGTACACCACGTCCCGGACGTGACTGGGATGCGTTGCGGCTCAGGGGTTACCGGCAGATAACCCCTGAACAGCGCCCGGTTCGTTGGACAGCAGGTGTGTCTGTTTCATGCTGCCACCTTGGTGGTGGCTGAGGCGAATGCCTCTCGTGGTGTGAGGTGTCCGTGGCGTTGGATGAGCCA
>DATHZQ010000005.1:0-37499 GCA_035458525.1 Acidimicrobiia bacterium | reverse complement strand
CGCCTCGGTGAGCTGTGCGCTCGGAACCGTTGCGGCCGGTGAGATCGTGACGGTGACGATCGTGGCGAACGTGGATGCGTCGTACGTCACCGACGGCAACACGTCGCCGATCTCCAACACGGCAACGGTGACGAGCGACACGGTCGACCCGGACCCGGTCAACGACACGGTTACCGCGGAGACCGTCGTCGAGGAGTCAGCCGATCTCGCCGTGACGAAGGTCGACGATCCCGACCCGGCGACGGCGGGCGAGGACCTGACCTACACGATCACTGTCGAGAACATCGGGCCGTCCGACAGCCAGGGCGTCGTGGTCGACGACGCCCTTCCGGGCGGGCTCACGTTCGTGTCGGCGACGGCCGACAACGCCGGGACCTGCGACGCCTCGGTGAGCTGTGCGCTCGGAACCGTTGCGGCCGGTGAGATCGTGACGGTGACGATCGTGGCGAACGTGGATGCGTCGTACGTCACCGACGGCAACACGTCGCCGATCCTCAATACCGCAACGGCCTTGGCGACCACCCCGGACCCCGATCCGGCCAACGATGCTGCGACCGCGGAGACGGTGGTCGAGACGTCGGCAGACCTGACCATCTCGAAGGTCGACGACCCTGATCCGGTCGTTGCGGGAGCGCCGCTCACCTACACGATCACGGTCGAGAACGAGGGCCCCTCGGACGCCGAGTCCGTGGTCGTCACCGACGAGCCGCCGGCGGAGGTCACGGTGACGACCGCGCAGACGGACCGGGGCGATCCGTGCGACCTCACCGTCTCGTGCGATCTCGGCGTCGTGGCCGCGGGCGAGACGGTCACGATCACGGTCGTTGGCACCGCTGCCGCCGAAGCGCCCGACGGGACGATCACCAATCTCGTTTCCGTTGTCGCCGCGACTGCCGACCCCGATGCGAGGAACAACGACGCAACGGCAGACACGGAGGTGCTCGCCCCGAGCATCGGTCTCGCCAAGGCTGTGCCGGACGTGCCCGTAAACAACGGCGACGGAACCTTCACGGTGACGTACTCGGTTCTCGTCGAGAACTTCGGCAGCGTCGACCTGACGGGCCTGCAAGTGACGGACGACCTCGCTGGCACGTTTGGTGCGGCCGTCGGCTTTGCCGTCGACAGCGTCACGTCGCCGAACTTCGCCGTCAATCCTGGATACGACGGCAGCACCGACGTCGGGTTCCTCGACGGCTCAGACGCTCTCGTGGTCGGCGAGCTGGGAACCATCGAGGTCGTCGTCACGGTCGAACCCGGTGCTTTCCTCGGGCCCTATGAAAACAGTGCCGTCGGGACCGGTGTGTCCCCGGCGGGCCTCGACATCGTCGACGTGTCGCAGTCCGGGACAGATCCCGATCCGGATGGCGACGGGGATCCCACGAACAATGACGAACCAACCCCGGTGACCTTCGGGGAGCAGCCCGCGCTCGAGATCACCAAGACCTTCTCGATGAGCCCGATGTCGAATGGTGACGGGACCCATACGCTCGGCTACGAGATCATCGTGACCAACGCCGGCGACATCGAGTTGCGCGACCTGCAAGTCGTGGATGACCTCGCATCGGCGTTCGCCCTGGCCGACGGGTTCGTGGTCGATTCCGTGATTTCGCCCGACCTCACGGTCAATCCTGCTTTCGACGGCGCCGCGGCTCAGGAACTCCTTGCAGGGACCGACACGCTGGCCGTTGGAGTCTCCGCAGTCATCCAGATCACCGTGACCGTCACCCCGGGCTTCAACCTGGGACCGTATGCCAACGCCGCAGTTGCCGATGCGGTGACCCCGGCGGGCACCTTGCTCGCCGCCGTCTCGGAGACGGTCACGCTCGAGTTCCAGCCTGACGCAGTTGCCGGCGGCATCATCTGGTGGGACGACAATCGCAACGGTGCCCTCGACCCTGACGAGGTCGGCCTGTCCGGTGTCGTGGTGAACCTCTACGAAGGCTCGGGCGGATCGTTGACGCTGGTGACGACGGTGACCACTGGGCCGGACGGCACGTACCAATTCACCGGCCTGACGCCCGGCGTGGCCTACATCATCGAGGTGAACGCGAGCTCGCTTCCCGAGGGCTTCACCGTGGTCACGTTCTCCGGAGACGGCGGGGCCGATCTGGTGTTCGGTTTCATCGCCGGCGATCGGATCGTGGCGGACTTCGGGGTGGACCAGGCCGACCAAGCCTTGCCTGTCACGGGCGCCAACATCGCTCAGCTGACGCGCCTCGGCGTTGCGCTGAGCCTCCTCGGCGGGCTGCTGCTGCTCGGCGGCCGGCGCCGGCGCGAGGACGAGCCGGCTCTCGGCTGATCGTCAGTTGCCGAGGTCGGGGTCGTGCCGGTACCACGGCGCCGGGTCGGGGGGCAGCGGAGTGTTCCCGAGAATCAGATCCGACGCCTTCTCGGCGATCATCATCACGGGTGCGTAGATGTTGCCGTTGGTGACGTAGGGCATCACCGATGCGTCGACCACGCGCAACCCGTCCATCCCGTGGACTGTCATGGTTGCGGGATCGACCACATCCATGTCGGCGACGCCCATCCGGCACGAGCACGACGGATGGAGAGCGGTCTCGGCGTCGCGGGCGACCCAGTCGAGGATCTCATCGTCGGTCTCGACGGAGATTCCTGGCGAGATCTCGCCACCGTCGTAGCGTCCGAGTGCGGGCTGGGCCAGGATCGTGCGGGCGATCCGGATCGCCTCGAGCCATTCGCGCCGGTCCTGCTCCGTGGAGAGGTAGTTGAAACGCAGCTCGGGTTTGTCCGCGGGATCGGTCGACCGGATCTTCACCGAACCGCGGGCGTCCGAATACATCGGCCCCACGTGGATCTGGTAGCCGTGGCCACCGGCCGGCGACGTACCGTCGTAGCGGATGGCGATCGGGAGGAAGTGAAACATGAGATTGGGGTAGGCGACGTCATCGTTGGAGCGGACGAAGCCGCCCGTCTCGAAGTGGTTGCTCGTTCCCGGACCGCGCCTCAACAGCCACATTGCACCGACGAGCGGGCGGCGCCACCAGGAGAGCCAAGGCTGGATCGACACCGGTTCCGTCGCGGCATGCTGGATGTAGACCTCGAGGTGGTCCTGCAAGTGCTCGCCGACACCCGGCACGTGGTGGACCACGGGGATGCCGAGTCGCTCGAGGTCGGCGGCGTTGCCGACGCCGGAAAGCTGGAGGAGCTGCGGCGAATTGAAAGCCCCGCCGCAAAGGATGATCTCGCTCCCCGATGCGACATGGTGCTTGCCCCGAACCGCGTACTCGACTCCCGTGGCGCGCCGGCCGTTGAACCGGATCTTCGTGGCGAACGCTCGCGTGATGATCTCCAGATTGGGGCGGTCGGCAACGGGATGCAGGTACGCCCGCGCGGCTGAGAGCCGGCGGCCGCGATGCAGATTGCGGTCGAACGTGGCGAAGCCCTCTTGCCGGTACCCGTTGACGTCTTCGGTGAGGGGATAGCCGGCCTCCCGTGCTGCGTCCAGGAACGCAGTGAAGAGGGGATTCTCGGCAGCGCCTCGCTCGAGCACCAGTGGGCCATCGCCGCCACGCCACTCGTCGGCGCCGGCGAGGCACGTCTCCATCCGCTTGAAGTAGGGCAAGCAGTGGGCGTAGTCCCACCTGCGCATTCCGGGATCGGCGGCCCAGCGCTCGTAGTCCATGGGGTTGCCCCGCTGGAAGATCATGCCGTTGATCGAGGACGAACCGCCGAGGACCTTGCCGCGGGCGTGGTAGACGCGCCGTCCGTTCATGAACGGCTCAGGTTCGGATTCGTAGCGCCAGTCGTAGAAGCGGCTGCCGATGGGGAAGGCGAGGGCCGCCGGCATGTGGATGAAGGGGTCCCAGCGGTAGTCGGGGCGACCCGCTTCGAGCACGAGCACCCGGTTGCCGGCGTCGGCGGATAACCGGTTGGCGAGAGCGCTGCCGGCGGAACCACCGCCGACGATGATGAAGTCGTAGTGGTCGGCGCCCACGATCAGAGCCGGGTTACGGGCGCCGCCGCAGCAGCACCGTGACGGCGGCGCCGAGCAGGGCGGCGCCGACGGTGGCGCCTGAAATCAAAGGTACGCGGCGGCCGAAGTTCGACTCGAGGCTCACGGGGCGTTGGAACTCGAGCACCGGCCAGTCCCGCTCCTCGGCGATGCGCCGCAGCTCCTTCTCGGGGTTGATCGCAACGGGGTTGCCGACGACCTCCATCATCGGGAGATCGGTCGCGCTGTCCGAGTAGGCGTACGAGCCCTCGAGATCGAGACCCTCGAGCTCAGCGAGCTCCCGGATGGCATCGGCCTTGCCGTCGCCCATTGCGTACCGTTCCAACTCGGGTTGGAAGAAGCCGGCGGAGTCGGTCTTGATCCGAGTGGCGATGATCTCGGTCACCCCGACGTGGCGGCCGATCGGGCGCACGATCTGCTCGGGGCTGGCCGACACGAGGATGACCCGGCGGCCGTTGCGCTTGTGCTCGTCGATGAGGAAGAGTGCTTCGGCGTAGACGAGCGGGTCGGCGACCTCGTCGAGTGTCTCCTCGACCAACTGCTCGATCTCGGCACGATGCCATCCGGCCGTGAGCCTGAGCAGCTGATCCCGTGCGCGCTCGAGTTGGTCCTCGTCCGCACCGAACAGGACATAGAACAGTTGCGCCATCCCCAACTTCATCAGCGTTCGGCGACCGAGGAATCCGGCTTTGTAGAACGGCTTCCCAAAGGCAAGCGTCGATGACTTGGCGATGACGGTCTTGTCGAGATCGAAGAACGCCGCCTGTTGCATTCCCTGGATTGTACGGGCGTCGTGTGACATGAAGAGCACCGGTCAGACCCCTTGAATCTGTCACAGGCGACCCATACCTTCGAGCTGCTTCCCCGTTCCGATTCACGACGAGCGAGGGAGCGGCGATGACGGTGCTGCACACATGGTCTCCTGAGGACCGGCTCCTCGGCGCAGTTGCGCCGGTTGCGCTGGCCGTGGCAGCGGGAACCGCTCTCGTCGTCGATCTCGACCCGGAGGGGCCGGCATATCCCGGCGACGTGTCGCTCAAGCAGCTGGTCGAGGAGGGCCCCCGTCTTGCCGACCTACGGCCCGTACGGCGAGGCGTGGCCGTGCTTCGGAACGGTGGAGTGGATTCGGACGCCTCCGCCGACGTCGTTGCGGCTCTGCTCGCCGGTTGGCCGGCCACCGTGCTGCGTCTCCCAGCCGCAAGGCCCGCTGGGATCGTCCACGTCGTTCCTGTCCTGCCGGTGACCCCGGTCACCGTTGGGTCGGGGCCCGCCGTCTATCAGCGCGGGCCTTGGCCGGCGCCGGAGCAGCTCGACGGTGTCGTGCTTCCTCGACCCCGACCCGGCACCATTCGAGCGCTCCTGGAGGGCCGCCGACCCGGACCCTCGCGCTGGATGCGGGCATGGGCCAAGGTGTGGAGGATGCCGTGGGCGTGATCGATCGGCTGGTCGAGCGGCTGGTGTCCTCGGACATTCCGCTCGAACGCGGTGCGCTGGAGGAAGCGGCCCGGCGCATGCTTCATGCAGAAGCACCGTTGGCGATGCCGAGCGTGGCGACGGCTGTAGCCGACGAACTCGTGGGCATGGGGCCGCTCGAACCGCTCTTGCGTGATCCGACCGTGGCCGATGTGCTCGTGAATGGCGATGGCGACGTGTGGGTGGAACGCCTGGGTCGCCTGGAGCGAGCCGTCGTGCGGTTCGCCGACGCGGACGCAGTGGTCGCCGCCGTTGAGCGGATGCTGGCGCCGCTGGGGCTGAGACTCGATCGGGCGAGCCCCGCCGTCGACGCTCGATTGGCCGATGGCTCGCGGCTGCATGCCGTCATACCTCCGGCTTCGGTCGACGGGCCGGTGGTGGCCATTCGACGTTTCACACAAGCAGTGACCAGCCTGGACGACCTGGTGGAGCGCGGTTCTGCGCGCAAAGAGGCTGCAGCGCTCCTACGTGAGCTGGTGGTCGACCGGAGCAACGTCCTCGTGTGCGGCGGCACCGGCAGCGGGAAGACGACATTGCTGAATGTGCTGTCGGGGGAAATCTCGTCGCACGAGCGCGTGGTCACGATCGAAGACGCTGCCGAGCTGCGACTCCACGGTCACGTCGTGCGACTCGAGGCCCATCCTCCGAATGCAGAAGGAGCCGGAGAGATCACGATGCGTGCCTTGGTCCGCCATGCGCTGCGTCTGCGTCCTGATCGGATCGTGATCGGCGAAGTGCGGGGCCCCGAGGCGTTCGACCTCGTGCAGGCGCTCAGCACCGGCCACGACGGATCGATGGCGACCGTGCATGCCGACAGCGCGACGGAGGCGTTGTGGCGCCTGATGACGTTGGCGCTGGCCGGCGGCGGCGGAGTGAGCGAGTCGGCACTGCGCCGCCAGATCTGGCGCGCCGTCGATGTCGTCGTTGCCGTCGAACGGCATCACGAACAGCGGCGAATCGCAGCGATCAGTCGTGTCGACGACGAACGGCTCGAGGAGCTGTGGGCGTGGTCGTAGCACTGTTGCTCTCCGCGGCCCTGCTCGTCGGCGTGCCCCCGGCAGTGGTGGCGCTTCTCGTGCTGGGTCTCGCCCAGCCGCTCCTCGGTGTTGGCGCCCTCATCGCGTTCGCAGCAGTCCTCGAGCGTCGGGTGCGGGCCCCGGAAGCGGATGCGACGAGCGAGGCGGTCTACCACGCAGCCGTCGCGGCGGAGTTGCGGCGTGGCGCCTCCCTGCGGATCGCCCTTGCCGAGGCGGCGGCGCGGACTCCGGAGCTCGGGCTGGAGACCTTCGTCGCGAACCTCGTCGCCGGCCGCCCCGTGCCGGACGTGAGCGCATCCATGGCGCCGCGCTTTCGTGCCACAGGTCGCCTGCTCCGGCCGGCGGTGGTCGTCGCGCAGGACGCTGGCGGCCAGGCAGCGCACGTCTTCGAGCGACTCGCCGGGCTGGCCCGCAATCACGCCGAGACGGCGCGAGAGCAGAAGGCAGCGACGGCCCAAGTCCGACTGTCTGCGTGGATCGTTGCTGGGCTTCCGATCGGTGCGGTGGTGTTCGCTGCGGCGAGCGGCCGTCTCGGTGCGCTCGTCGCGGTGGGGCCACTCGGCATCGGCGTTCTCGGCGTCGGAGCGACGCTCCTCACAGCCGGGCTCGTCCTCGTCGCAGCGATCGTGCGGAGGTCGGTGTGATGTGGGTTGCGGGATTGTGCATTCTTGCTGCGGGGGCCGGGTTGCCGCCCCGGCTTCGGACAGGAGCCGCGACCGCAGCCGCAGCCGTTGTCTCTCCCTGGCTCGCCGTCGCCTGCCTGGCAGCGCTGGTGGCACTCAACTGGTTGCGGCGGATGAGGATGCGCCGCGCCGCAGCGCTCGCAATCGCCAACGAAGTTCCGCTGCTGGGCGATCTGGTGAGTCTCGGCTTGAGCGGCGGCAGGCCTTTCACGGCGGCGCTTGCCGCAGCGGGTCGACAGCTCGAAAGCCCGCTCGCCGGCGAAGTCGATCGAGTCGTGCGACAGATCACCCACAATGGTGCTGCGGTGGCGCTTGCCGCCGCCGACGGCGCGGCGCTTCGCCTCTACCAGCTGGCCGGTCGTGCGCTCAGCACCGGGGCGCCGCTCGGGGCTGCGGTGCAGGAGTTCACCGACGAGGTGCGTGCGAAGCAACACAGCGCCCGCCTTGCCGCAGCGCGGCGCCTTCCGGTGATTCTGATGGTTCCGCTGGCCCTCCTCATTCTTCCGGGCTTCGTGCTCCTCACGGTGGCTCCCGCCGTGGTCGGGGCAGTGGAACGGATCGGATTGTGACTTCCCCCCGCTCCCGGCGGAACCGGGACCCAAGGAAGGAGTCATTCATGCTCTGGATGCAAGACGAACGAGGTCAGGCAACGGCCGAATACGCACTCGTGATCGTTGCGGCAGCCGCGATTGCGCTCACCCTGATTCTGTGGGCGGCGTCGACCGGCACGCTGGCGGCGTTGTACGACGCCGTTGTAGCCAAGGTCACGTCGTACGTGTGAGGCGCGGTCTCGCCGACCGGGGGAGCGCCGCAGTGGAGTTCGCCCTGGTGATCCCCGTGGTCTTGGTGGTGATCTTGGCGGTTGCTGAGATCGCTGTCGTCGCCCGCGTGCAACTCGAGGTGGTCAATGCGGCGAGAGAGGGTGCACGGGAGGCGGCAGCCAGCCCGGACCCGGCGCAGGCGCTCGCCGCGGCGAGGACCGCGCTCGGCGGCGCCGCCGACGATGCCCGCATCTCGGTGCGCCGCCCCCATCTGGTGGGTGCGGCCGCCGAAGTCGAGGTGATCGTGCCGCACCGGATCGCTCCGGCCGTCTTCGGCGGAGCGCTTGTCGAAGTCTCGGCGAGTGCTTCCATGCGGGTGGAGCGATGAGGAACGAGCGCGGCGCCATCACCATGCCGATGCTGGCGGTGGCGTTGCTGGCGCTGCTTCTCGGAGCGTTCGTTGGCGATGTCGCCATCTACCTCAGGGCGAGAGCCCGTGCGGGCGTCGCTGCCGACGCAGCCGCTTTGGCGGCGGCGCCCCTCACCTTTGCGAGCTTCGGCGCCGACGCTGGTCCGGTTGTCGAGGCGCGTCGCTTTGCCGAGGCCAATGGCGCCGTGTTGACGACCTGTGCCTGTGCAGCCGATCCCACGTGGCGGCCGCGGGTTGTCCGAGTTGCGGTTTCGGTCCCAGCCGAACTGGTGCTGTTCGGTATTCGCCAAGTGCCGGCGACCAGCAGAGCCGAGTTCGACCCGACTGCGCTCCCACCGTGACGCATCGCAGCGCCGCGAGGGCTACTCGACGGCGTGGTGGTGCACCGTCTCGCCGAAGATGGTGCGCTCGCCGTCCGCCGATGCCCCATAGAACAGGTCGTACCGAGTGAACTCGCCCGGGCTGTTTTCGGTGCACTCGAACACCTCGCGTTGGAGGCGGGACACGTGTCCGGCGTCGATGCATGCATCGGCGACTTCTCGACTCGAGAACCGCAGCTCGATGACGACGTTCCCCGGTTGCTCCCGCTCCAGATAGACAGCGTGGAAATCCGGGGCTGCCGGCGTACCGACAACGTCTTGCTCCCAGTTCTGGATACGGGTCGTGAAGTCCTGCATCTGACGCATCTGAACGGAGCAGCGGCCGAGAAGGATGTGTGCCATCCCGCCAACCTACCTGCTCGGGGCGAGCTCTCGGGCGGTGGGCCTCACGATCCCGTTTCGTCGAGGACCCCGTCGTCGAGGTCGCGGAAGACGGCTTCGGCGCTGTCCGCGATGAACACGACGGCCGCTTCGCCGACGCGGCCGTTGAACGCCGGTACCACGGCATTCGTGAGTGACTCCGGTGTGGCCACATAGGCGGTTGCAAGGAAGGTGAACAAGGCCTCGGTGTCCAAGTCGGTGAACCCGTGCTGGTCGAAGACCGCCACCCACCTCGGCAACAGCTCGATGCCCATGTCCTGGATCATGACCATGGCTGCGTGGGTGATGAGACCTTGGTTGTACGTGCGGTCGAAGTCGCCCCGAGGAAGACCCTTGCGGATCCGCGCCAGCCGCAGCGTCAGCTTGGGGTCGAGCACCTGGGGACCGGCCGGGTAGTCGGCCCAGTTGTTCCCGCTCCGCATCACCGTGGGCAGGTCGATCTCCAGGGGCCCCAGCTCCTTCATGAGATCCAGGAAACCCTCGAACCCGACGGCGACCCAGCCCTCCATCTCGATGCCGCTGACCTCTTCGATCACCTCGACCATGAGGTCGGGTCCGCCTCGAGGCATGAGGTTCGTCAGCTTGGAACCCCGCACCCATGAGTCCCTAGGGAAACCGAGGAAGGCGCCTTCGCCGCTGCTGGGAAGGATCGACAGGATATGGACGCTGTCGGCACGCAACCCGAGCTGGTTCTCACCGACCCGCGCATCGGAGCCGAGCACGAGCAGGTTGCGCGGTGACGTGGGACCGAGCCACGGATCCCGATCGGACAGGAACGCACCGACGACGCGCCAGCCCTCGCCTGCGTTCACGAACAGGATGGTGTCATTCCCGACCTGCACGATCGCGACGCGATCCCCGTTCCCGAGCTCCTCGGCGCGTGCCGTCGCGTCCACGTCGCCTTCGGGTGCGGCATAGCCCGCAACGTGTGCGGCGAACTCGGGCGTCATCCCATTCGGAGCGGGTCGGGTCGGGTCGTGGAGGTAGTCGAAGAATGCTTCTGCTGTTGCACGGAGACCGCCACCCATGTCCCCGGCGATCTGCACGGTAGGTGCCGGGGGAAGCGTCGTCGTGGTTGGCGTCGTCGTGGTTGTGGTCGTCGACGTGGATGTCGTGGTCGGTGCAACGACAACGTCCGCCGGCTTGGCCGACGGCGCGCACGCTGCAAGAACGAGGGCCAGCGCCAACACGAGGGAGGTGAGACGGGGGGACACGAGGGGCGATAGTACCGATACCGCCGGCGTGTGCCACCCCGGCGTGATCTGGCGCCAAAGGCCCCAACCCCTGTAGCCTGCGCGACCACCAGAACCGAAGGCGGCGAGGTAGGCATGCGAGTGGTGATTGTCGGAGCCGGAGCGGTCGGGTCGTACCTCGCCGAGCGGCTCTCGCTCGAAGGTCAAGACGTCGTCGTCATCGAGTCGGACCCGGCACGCGCTGCCGAGGTACAAGAGCAGATCGACTGTCTGGTCATCCGTGGCAACGGCGCCAGTCTCGAAGCGTTGGAGGATGCCGGAGTCGATCGGGCGGACCTCTTCATCGCAGTGAGCTCCTCAGACGCGGTCAACGTGCTCGCCGCCCACGCCGCCACCCGACTGGGAGCGCCGCGTCGCATCGCTCGAGTGGAAGATCCGCAGCTGCGCGACGAGGCGGAGAACCTCGGTGTGGACTTGCTGATCGATCCCGGCGAAGCCACCGCCAGCGAGCTCTTGCTGCTGGTGAAACAGCGAGGCGTATCCGAACTGATCGAATTCGCCGACGGACGACTCGATCTGATCGGCGGCTACATCTCGCCCGAAGCGCCTGTGGCGGGCCTCACGCTTGCCCAGCTGCGCGAGCAGGTGACGACGTGGTCGTGGCTGGTGGTCGCCGTCATCCGCGATGGCGAGACGATGATCGCAAGGGGCTCCACGCAGGTCCTCCCCGGCGATCACGTGCTCTTCATGTCCGAAACGGCCAAGACCGAAGAGCCGTTTCGCCTGCTCGGCATCAACGAAACGCCTGCGGACAAGGTCGCCATCCTGGGCGGGACCCGCCTGGCGGAACTGACGGCCCGCACCATGTGCCAAGCCGGGATTCACACGATCTTGGTCGACAAGGATCCGGCCAAGGTCCGCAAGATCGCCACCGACAATCCGAAGATCACGGGCATTTGCGGAGACCCGACGAGCCCGCGGCTGCTGACGTCCGAGGGCGTCGGCACGGCCGACATCGTGCTCGCACTCACCGGTTGGGACGAGATCAACATCCTCGGCTGCCTCGTCGCCAAGGCCATCGGCGTGCCGACGGCCGTTGCCAGGTTCCATCGGATGGATCTCGTTCGGCTGCTCGCCGGCGTAGGCATCGACGGTGGCGTTTCGAGCCGTCTCTCCGCAGCCTCCGAGATCCTGCGGTTCGTGCGCCGAGGCCGCATCCACAGCGTGGCCACCTTCCAGGACTCGGACGCCGAAGCGCTCGAGGTCGAAGTCGGCCGTAACTCACCCGCAGCCGGCAAGACGCTGCGCCAACTGCACCTGCCGCACGAGATGATCATCGGCGGCGTGATCCGCGGCAACGAGGTGTTCGTGCCGCGCGGCGAGACCGAGATTCACTTTGCGGATCGGTTGATCGTCATCGCACTTCCGGAGGCGATTCCCAAAGTCGAACAACTCTCCGGCTAATGGCGTTCCGCCCGCTGCTCCATGTCATCGGTGTCGTCGTCGCCGCCGTTGCGCTGGCGATGGTCGCACCCGTCATCGTGGCGTTGCTCTACCAGGAGTGGGAGACCGCAGGGCGCATCGCCATTGCTGCGGCTCTCACGGGGATGATCGGGCTGGGCGCCCGGCGGCAGTTCCCCACCCCCAAGGCCCTCTCGGCTCGCGAGGGGTTCGCCATCGTCGGGCTGGCGTGGTTCGCCATCACGATCTTCGGCATGTTGCCGTACATCGTCACCGGAGAGATCGTTGGGGTGTTCGATGCGCTGTTCGAGTCCGCAGCCGGCTTCAGCACAACGGGCGCGTCGATCGTTCCCGACCCGGCCGAGCTCAGCAAGGGGTTGCTGTTCTGGCGCTCGCTCACCCAATGGCTCGGGGGCATGGGCATCATCGTGCTCTCCATTGCCGTGCTGCCGCTCCTCGGTGTCGGAGGTGTGCAGCTCGCCCGCGCCGAGTCGCCGGGCCCTACGCCCGACCGGCTGACGCCGCGTTTCCGGGAAACGGCCAAGCGTCTCTGGCTCGTCTATCTCGGGTTCACCGCTGCCGAGGTGATCCTGCTCTGGATCGGCGACATGAACCTGTTCGAAGCCGTGAGTCATTCGTTGACCACGATGTCGACCGGCGGTTTCGGCACCGACGCCAGATCGATGAATGCGTTCTCGGCCTACTCGCAGTGGATCGTCATCATCTTCATGCTGCTCGCCGGTACCTCCTTCGCTCTGCATTATCGGGCGCTGCGCAAGCCGAAGGAGTACCTCGGCAACAGCGAGTTCAAGCTCTACCTCGCGATCATCGTCACCGCATCAACCGTCGCGATTCTGAGCACGTGGGGCGGAGCCGTCGGCTCGACCGTGCGCGATGCGCTGTTCACCATCATTTCCATCGTGACCACGACGGGATTCGCCACCGCGGACTTCGGGTCCTGGCCGGTGGCGCTCATGATCATGATCTTCGGGCTGTTCTTCGTCGGCGGCATGGCGGGATCGACGGGCGGCTCGGTGAAGCCGTATCGGCTCGGCGTGTTGTTCGAGGCGAGCCGCGCCGACCTCCGGCGGGTCATCCACCCCCGTGGCGTGTTCGTGGTTCGCCTCGGCAGGGACCATGTGCCCGATCAGATCGTCGAGTCGGTTCAGTCGTTCTTCCTCCTGTACATGTTTGCGTTCATGACGGGCACGATGCTCGTGGCTCTGTTCGAGCAGATGTTCGGCTCGGTCACCGACATCGTCACGGTTGCGTCCGCAGTCGCATCCTCGATCGGCAATGTCGGGCCTGGGCTCGGCGGCGTTGGACCGACGCAGAACTACACGGTCGTGCACGACAGCACCAAGGTCGTGCTGTCCTTCCTGATGGTGCTGGGGCGCCTCGAGCTGTTCCCGGTGCTGCTGCTGTTCACGCGGGAGTTGTGGCGCCGCTGACACCCGGTACCGGGCCCGTCTGCCGGCCCGCAACGTCACCCGAATCGGAGCCCCCGGCGCCGACAACTATGCTGCCGCCGATTTGAACAGTGTCTAACGAAGTGGAGAGAAGCTGGTGAGCTGGCTGATTCTCGCTCTCGTTTCCGCATTCGCAGCCCTTGCACTCGCTTGGTTCTTCACCGGACAGGTGAACAGCGCGAGCCCCGGCAACGAACGCATGCGGGAGCTGATGGGGGCGATTCGCGAAGGGGCCATGGCCTTCATCCGGCGCGAGTACACCGCAGTCGCGGTGTTCGTGGCCGTCATGACCGTTCTCATCCTGGTATTCCTCGATTGGGGTCGTCCGTGGGGAGCAATCGCATACGTGACCGGCGCCTTGCTGTCGGCCCTCGCCGGTTTCATCGGGATGCGCATCGCAACTGCTGCCAACGCACGCACCGCCGAGGCGGCACGGCAAGGCGGCGTGGAGAAGGCCCTTCCGCTCGCCTTTCGCGGCGGCGGAGTGATGGGCTTCACGGTGGCCGGGCTCGGGCTCCTCGGCATGGCGCTCGGATACATCGTTTTCGTCGAGGTGCTCGAGGTCGACCAGCCCTTCAACGTGCTGACCGCCATCGGACTCGGCGGCTCCTCGATCGCACTCTTCTCCCGCGTCGGGGGCGGTATCTACACCAAGGCCGCTGACGTTGGCGCCGACCTCGTGGGCAAAGTCGAAGCCGGTATCCCAGAGGACGACCCGCGTAACCCGGCAACCATCGCAGACAACGTGGGTGACAACGTCGGCGACGTGGCCGGCATGGGCGCGGACCTCTTCGAGTCCTACGTCGGCTCGATGATCGCTCCGATCGCCTTCGCCGCGTTCGCCTTCGCCGGAGCGGCGTTCCAGGAGGAAGCGTTCTTCTACCCGCTGATCATTGCCACCGTCGGCATGTTCGCTTCGATCGTCGGCGCCTTCTTCGTGCGCCCAGGTGGCGGCAGCCTGGCGGCTGCGCTCCATCGTGGTACGTACGTGGCGATGGGCCTCACGGTGGTCGGCGTCGCCATCCTCACCCCCATCCTGTTCAACGGTATCGACGGCGTCGACAACCCATGGGGTCTGGTCATCTCCGTGGTGATCGGTCTGCTCGTCGGCTGGCTCATCGGTCAGATCTCGGAGTGGTTCACCAGCGACCACCACAAGATCGTCAAGGAGATCGCCCGGCAATCACAGACCGGGCCTGCGACCGTTGCGCTCGCAGGCATCGCCGAGGGCATGCGGTCCGCGGCCTTCTCGGTCATCGTGGTTGCCTTCGGTATGGCCGGCGCTTACTGGGGCGGCGAACTGGCCTTCGATGTCGAGCTTGCGGGCATCTACGGCATCGCCGTCGCCGCGATCGGCGTGCTCTCTACGTTGGGGATCACGGTTTCGGTCGACGCCTACGGGCCCATCGCCGACAACGCCGGCGGCATTGCCGAGATGGCGCATCTGCCGCCCGAGGTGCGGGAGGCCACCGATGCGCTCGATTCCCTGGGCAACACCACCGCCGCAGTCGCCAAGGGATTTGCCATCGCCTCCGCCGCGGTGACGGCCCTTGCGTTGTTCTTCACGTATCAGCAAGCCGTGATCGATGCTGATCCGACGATCACGGATCTGCCCCTCGACATCCTCGACATCCACGTGACCGTCGGATTGTTCCTCGGTGGCATGTTCCCGTTCCTCTTCGCTTCGATGACGATCCAAGCGGTGGGTCGAGCCGCCAACCAGATGATCGAAGAGGTCCGTCGCCAGTTCAGGGAGATCGCGGGGCTTCGGGAGGGCAGGGAAGGCGTCAAGCCCGAGTACGCCAAGTGCGTTGACATCTCGACACGGGCGGCGCTCCGGGAAATGATCATCCCCGGATCGCTGGCGGTGGCGCTTCCACTCGTCGTCGGGTTCGTGTCCGTGCGTGCGCTCGGGGGCCTATTGGCCGGGGCGCTCGTGACCGGCTTCCTCCTCGCCATCTTCATGGCGAACGCAGGCGGTGCATGGGACAACGCCAAGAAGTTCATCGAGGCCGGTGCCTTCGGCGGCAAGGGCTCCGAGGCCCACAAGGCTGCGGTGGTCGGCGACACGATTGGCGACCCGTTCAAAGACACGTCCGGGCCGGCGATGAACATCGTCATCAAGGTCATGACGATCGTGAGCCTCATCTTCGCTTCGGCGTTCGTGTAGGGGCTCCGGTCGAGGCGGTTCTCGGCCGAGTGTTGGATTCGACCCCGAGCACCAGCTCGGGGTCGAATCGATTGCCGGGCTCGCTGCACACGCGGTCGCAACGGCCGCCGCAGGAGGGAGGGGGTCACCCCGTCGGCGCCGCCGTCCATTCGAGACATCGCACCGAAGTCACCGTCGGCTCCGCTGCGACCGCACCGGTCGCGTCCTGCCACGGCGTCAGATCCCAGAGCCTCCACGACGCTCCACCCGCGTCGACGAGACGCCTTGCGCTGCGCACTTCGGGAGCGCCGACGTCGATGGTTGCAGGCGGGATGCGGAGCCCTTCGCCCGTCGCCTTGATCACCGCCTCCCGTCTCACCCACTGCCGCACAACTGCTGCGTGGCGCTCTTCCGCCCCGAGCGCCTCGACGGAAGCTCGCTCGGCCTCGCTCAGCACGGTTCGTTCGACGGCCCGGACCTCGTGAGGGGACCGTCCGAGCTCGACGTCGACTCCGACCTCCACTTCACGGGCGACGGCGATCAGCATCCGGTCCAGCCGGTGTGCCAGGTTGAAGCTCACGCGTCGGAGGGGATCCAACGCATCGACGTGGGGCTTGTGGTGCCGCTCGGCCTCGAGGGGCACGGCCGCGGGCGCCGTGTCGAGGTAGGCGCCGAGGATCCGCCGCAGCGCGGTACGCGTGGCGACAAAGGCCCGCGCCCGCGATCCGGAGGCATAGGACCCAGCCCGTGCGCGTTCGGCCGGCGACAGCAACGTCGCGTCCGCGTGCGGCGCCTCCACGCGCCAGACGTGCACCTCGTCGTCTCCGAGCCGGGGCGCTGCCGCAACCGCGTTCCACGTTGCGATCAGGTGTCGTCCCGTCGCATGTCCGGGTCGTTGTCCCGCCGCGCCTTCTCCCGCCTGCGTCGCTCCCAATAGGCTTCTTCGGTGCGCCGTCGAGTGCGGCGCAGCACGAGATAGAGCGCAACGATTGCGACCCCGACGATCACGAAGATCACCCGGCCGCCGGCCTCGTCAGGGAACGTGTCCTCGACGGCCTGGGCGAAGAGCGGGACCATCAAGTGGCCGCGTGCGGTGGTGGTGTGGCGGATGGTGCGGAGCACGCTTCTAGCCTAGGTGCCCTCGCCCGCCGCCCACCGAGTCGCTCGGGAACGCCATGCCAGTCCAGATCACCTTCGTTCGACACGCCGAGACGACGCTCAACGCCGAGCGACGCTGGCAAGGTTCGAGCGACGCACCGCTCAACGAGCGAGGCCGCAACCAGGCGGCCCGGCTGGCCCAACGTCTCGAAGGCAGGAGTTTCGACGCCGTGGTCTCCTCGGATCTCGACAGAGCCGTCGACACGACGCGCTCGCTCGGTGTCCCTTTCGATGTGGATGTGCGCTGGCGTGAGCCACACGTGGGCGAATGGGAGGGCCTGAGCCACGCCCAGATCGAAGCAAGGTACCCCGGCGACCTGCGGCGGCTGCTCGACGGCGATGACGTCGCACTCGGCGGCGGGGAACGCATGTCGGAAGTGGCAGCTCGCCTTGGCGAGGCCTTCGCCGAACTCGTCGAGCGGCTCGGCGAGAACGGATCGGCGCTCGTGATGAGCCATGGTCTCTCGCTCCTCACGCTGATCGCCGACCAGCTCGGAACCCGGCGACCCGTGCCGATGCGCCTCATGGCCAACACTGCCATCAGTCAGCTCTCGGTGAACAGCCACGGACCCCACTTGGCCGTGTTCAACGATGTCGACCACCTCGACGAAGCGGGGGGTGGCCCTCGATTCGAGACCGAGGTGCTGCTGATCCGACACGGACAGACGCAGGCCAACGTCGAGCATCGCTGGCAGGGACACGGAGATTGGCCGCTGGACGCTACGGGCCGAACGCAGGCCAAAGAGCTCGCACAGCGCCTCCCCCAGCTCGACGCGGTCTACGCCTCGCCACTGCAGCGAGCGCACGCAACGGCACAAGCCGTCGCCGCACAGCAATCCCGCGAGGTGGTCGTAGACGAGCGCCTGAAGGAGATCGGGTTCGGGATCTGGGAGAACCGAACTCGCGCCGAGATCAAGGCAGCGGATCCTGATGGGCTGGCACAACTCATGCGCAGCGACGTCGACGTTCGGCGCGGTGGATCCGGCGAGACGTTCGACGAGGTCCAGACGCGCATGACCGATGCCATCACCGAGATCGCGGCCCGGCACGCCGGTGGGCGAGTTGCGGTCGTGTACCATGGCGGAGCGACGAGGGCGTTAACGACGAGGCTGCTCGGGCTCGATTTCAGGGGTCGGTACCGGGTTGGCACGCTGAACAACACCGGCGTCGGGCGGATCCAATACGGCCCGCGCGGCCCGGTGCTCGCCCACTGGAACGCCCTGACGTGACGACCGCATCAGCCGGGAGGCTGGCGGTGATCACGAACGACTACCCGCCCAAGCCGGGCGGCATCCAGCAGTACTTGGGGAATCTGGTTGACGCCTATCCCGGCGAGGTGTTGGTCCTGGCACCGGCCGATGGCCCGGCAACCTCAACTCGGCGCGGTGAGGCGATCGTCCGGCGCAACGATGCGAAGTTCATGTGGCCCACCCGCAGCACAGGCGGCTGGGTCGAGGCGCAGCTGCGAAGCTTCGAGCCGGACGCCGTCCTGTTTGGGGCACCCCACCCGCTCCCACAACTCACGAGCCGGGTTCGGTCCGTGACCGGGGTTCCGGTGGGGGTGCTGTGTCACGGCGCCGAGGTGACCATCCCCGCTGCGATCCCCGCCGTGCGGCAGGGCCTCGGCCGGATGCTGGCGGCAGCAGACGTCCGGTTTGCGGTGAGCCACTTCACCGCCCGGCGTGTCGAGCGCCTCACCGGTGCGCCCGTTGTCTACATCGGCGGTGGCGTCGACCTGGAACGGTTCAGTCAGGTCGCCCGCCCCGAGGGGCGTTCGCTGGTCGTCGGATGTGTCAGTCGCTTCGTGCCCCGCAAGGGTCAACATCGCCTTCTCGAGGCTGCGGCGCGGGCACGGGCTGCAGGCGTCGATGTCGAAGTGTTGCTGGTGGGGCGGGGACGGATGGAACCCGAGCTGCGGCGTGGCGCCGTCTCCGCTGATGTTCCGGTTCGGTTCGCGGTTGACGTGCCTTGGGACGCGTTGCCGGGACTCTACGCCGAGATGGATGTCTTCTGCATGCCGTGCCGCACCCGTTGGGGAGGTCTCGAAGTCGAGGGGCTCGGTCTCGTGTACTTGGAGGCTGCGGCCACGGGTATTCCGGTCCTCGCCGGCGACTCCGGCGGCAGCCCCGAGACCGTCATTCCGGGCGAGACCGGTTTCGTCGTGCATTCGGTCGACGACATCGTCCAGGCCATCGAGATGCTCGCTGGCGACCGCTCGCTGGCACGGCGAATGGGCGCTGCCGGCCGCGTGCGCGTCGAGGCCGAATTCTCCTGGAGCGCGGTAGCTGCCAGACTCGTCGCTGGCTTTTCTGGCGCTTGAGTCAGCCGCCCGACCTTGACAGGCCCGGGAATGTCTCGTAGACATGTCGCCGTTCCCCGTTCGCAACGATTGATTGTGCATGCCCACCAAACTCGTCATTGTTGAGTCGCCCGCCAAGGCGCGCACCATCGCCGGCTACCTCGGCGACGACTTCGTCGTGGAGTCGTCCATCGGTCACATCCGCGATCTGCCTCGATCGGCTGCCGACGTGCCGGCTTCCATGAAGGGCGAGCCGTGGGCGCGGCTCGGGGTCGACGTCGAGAACGACTTCAAGCCCCTGTACGTCGTCCCCACCGACAAGAAGAAGCAGGTCACCAAGCTCAAGAAGCTGCTCAAAGAAGCCGATGAGCTCTACCTCGCCACGGATGAAGACAGGGAAGGCGAATCGATCGCATGGCACCTCCTCGAGGTGCTCAACCCGAAGCAACCGGTGCACCGCATGGTCTTTCACGAGATCACGCCGGCCGCCATCCGCGAGGCCGTCGATCAGGCTCGTGACCTCGATCGGCGGCTCGTCGACGCCCAGGAAGCACGCCGGATCCTCGACCGGCTGTTCGGCTACGAGGTCTCGCCGGTGCTGTGGCGCAAGGTTCGCCAGGGACTGTCGGCGGGGCGTGTGCAATCTCCGGCCACGCGGATCATCGTTGAGCGCGAGCGGGAGCGAATGGCCTTCGTCTCGGCGTCGTATTGGGGGCTGAACGGGACGTTCTCGGTCAACGAAGACCCCCAGACGTTCAGCGCCGGCCTGGTGTCGGTCGACGATGTGCGGGTCGCAACCGGCAAGGACTTCGGTGCCGACGGCCAGCTCCAGAGCGAGAACCGGGTGCTCCTCGACGAGGAAGCGGCCGTTGCTCTCTCGGGCGAACTAGCCGATGCAGATTTCGAGGTCTCCTCGGTCGAGGCCAAGCCATACACCCGCAAGCCGTACCCACCATTCCGCACCTCGACGCTGCAACAGGAGGCCGGCCGCAAACTCAGGTTCGGCGCACGCCGCACCATGTCGGCAGCGCAACGGCTGTACGAAGGCGGCTTCATCACCTACATGCGGACCGACTCGACCACCCTCTCGTCCACGGCGCTCGATGCGGCCCGCAGCCTCGTCACGAAGCGCTACGGCGTCGAGTATCTCCCGGACAAGCCGCGCACGTATGCCGGGAAGGTCAAGAACGCCCAAGAGGCGCACGAGGCGGTCCGACCAGCCGGCGACGAGTTCAAGGAGCCGGAGGACGTGGTGGCTGCGTTTGGAGCGAGCTCCGACGAAGCCCGTCTCTACGACCTGATCTGGAAACGCACCGTGGCGTCGCAGATGAAGGACGCCAAAGGCGAGAGCCTCTCGGTGAGGCTGCGAGCGACCGGCGCATCGGGAAAGCGCGCCGAGTTCGGCGCCACCGGGAAGACGATCACGTTCCCTGGATTCCTGCGGGCCTATGTCGAAGGGAGCGACGATCCTGATGCTGCGCTCGACGACCAGGAACGCCCCCTGCCCGTGATGGCGGAAGGCGATGCGGCCGACGTCGAGGAGATGGCCGCCAAGGGCAGCGAGACGAAACCGCCGGCGCGCTTCACCGAGGCTTCGTTGATCAAGCGCCTCGAAGAGCTCGGCATCGGTCGTCCCTCCACCTACGCCTCGATCATCTCGACGATCCAGGACCGCGGCTATGTCAACAAGCGCGGTACTGCACTCGTTCCGACGTTCACTGCGTTCGCAGCCATCGGCCTGCTCGAGCAGCATTTCGAGGATCTCGTGGACTACGCCTTCACCGCACGCATGGAGGACGACCTGGACCGGATCGCCACCGGCGAGCAGGAAGCTATTCCGTGGCTGAACTCGTTCTACTTCGGCAACGGGCATCATGGGTTGCAGCAACTCGTTGCGGTCAACCTCGACAAGATCGATGCGCGTGAGATCAACTCGATTCCCTTGGGGGTCGACGCCGACGGGGAACCCGTGGTTGCCCGGGTAGGACGCTACGGACCGTATGTCACCCGTGGCGACGAGCGTGCGAGTGTTCCCGGCGACATCGCACCGGACGAGCTGACGCTCGAACAGGCCATCGCGTACCTGGAGGCGCCGTCCGATGAGCGGGTGATGGGAACCGACCCCGAATCTGGTCTCACCGTCATCGCCAAGGCGGGCCGCTACGGACCGTACGTGCAGCTCGGCGAGCTCGATCCCGATGCGAAGCCGAAGACGAAACCCAAGACGGCGTCGCTGTTCAAGACGATGTCGCTCGACACGCTGACAATGGAAGACGCCATGCGGCTTCTCAGCCAGCCCCGCATCGTTGGGCAGCATCCCGACGACGGCACAGACATCACGGCGCAGAACGGTCGCTACGGGCCGTACCTCAAGTGGGGCAAAGAGACGCGGAGTCTCGAGGAGGAAGAGCAGATCTTCAGCGTCACGCTCGATCAGGCAGTCGCCAAGCTGAAGGAACCCAAGCGCCGAAGGGGCGCAAGTTCTGCACCACTCAAGGAATTGGGCGACGACCCGGAGGGCAAGCCGATCGTCGTCAAGAACGGTCGCTACGGCCCCTATGTCACCGACGGTGAATACAACGCCTCACTCAAGCAGGACGACACCGTCGAATCGATCACACTCCAGCGGGCTCTCGACCTGATCCAGGCCAGGAAGGACCGCGGGCCGGCCAAGAAGAAGCGTTCGGCCAAGAAATAGCCCTCACCGGCTCACCGTCAACACCTGGCGGATGGCCGTTGAACCCCTAGGCTTTTTCCCTGATGACGGCGCCCCCAGCTCCGCGCTCTGCGCTTTCCCTGATCACGACCGGGAACTTTGCCCGGTTCTGGTGGGCCAGTGTCGTCGGCAGCACCGGCGACTGGATCACGGTCTTCGCCACGATCACGCTTGGCGCCAACATCGCCGACGAGGCGGGCGTGCTCGTTGCGCTCGTTTCGCGGATCCTTCCCGGCCTCTTCCTCAGCGCCTGGGTTGGGGTGATCAGCGACCGCGTGGATCGCCGCCGCCTCGTCGTGATCAGCGACGTGGGGAGGGCGCTCATCGTGCCGTTCCTCGTATTCGCCACGACGCTGCCGATCCTCGTCGTGATCAATCTCCTGCTCGAGTTCTTCAGTTTGCTCGGGCAGGCACCGCGCAATGCCATGCTGCCGAGCCTCGTGCGGAGAGAGAATCTCGTGACGGCCAACAGCCTGATGCTCGGGGCAACGTACGGCACGGTACCGCTCGGCGCCGGGTTCAACTGGGTCCTGTCCGCTCTTCCGGCCGTCACGCTCGGCGGCCTCATCCCCGAGCAGACGTCCCATCTCGCCCTGGCGTTCGGGGTCGACGCTCTGACGTTCCTGACGTCGGCCGCCCTGATCGCGACGCTGCCGGCGATGACGACAGAACATGCTGCTGCAATCGCCAACGGAGACGAGGAGGCGCCGCCGCGGGCGCTGCAAGACATGATCGAGGGAGTCAAGTTCTTCTGGCGTCGGAAATCGGTGCGGCGCGTCATCGCCGGCATGACGGCTGCGCTCGTCGGCGGCGGCACCATGGTCGTGCTCGGCAACTCGTTCGTGGACGATGTCCTGCGCGCCGACGACACCGGGTTCTTCGCCGTCATCACGGCGATGGGTGTTGGGGCGGGGGCCGGTATTCTGGTCGTTTCGCTCTACGAGTCACGGCTGTTGCGACGCGACCTCGTTTTTGCGACGTCGCTCCTGGCCACCGGGGTGGGTCTCGCTGCAGCATCCCTCACTTCGACCGTCTCCGGGGCGGCTCTGTGGATGCTGGTCATGGGGTTCGGCGCCGGTGCGGCCTACGTCATGGGGCTGACGCACCTCCACGAAGAGGTCACCGACGAGCTGCGCGGGCGAGTGTTCGCCACGTTGTTTGCGCTCATGCGAATCGGGCTGTTCGCGTCGATGGCCATGGTCGCCCCGCTGCAGCTGCTGTTGAGTGGCGTCGGCATCGGTCGTTTGAGCGACCCGACGCGGCTCGTGCTGTTTCTCGGCGGCCTGGTCATCATCGTGACGGGTGTCGTGACTCTGTGGAGCTTGCGCTCGCTGCTGGGCCGCCCGAAGCTGGGCGCTGAAGCTCGTGAGATCATCGCACAAGCGCAACAGGCCAGGAAGGCATCGACGCGGCGGCGCCGGCGGCCTGAGGAGATGGCCGAGGAAGAAGACGAGGACGAGTGAGGATGAGCAGCGCACATGGGCAGTGAGGTGTTTGCCGGCATCATCGGTCACCCTTCCGTGGTTGCGTTTCTCGGCAGGGACGCTTTGCGGCCGGCTCAGGCCTACCTCTTCGTTGGTCCGTCGAACACGGGCAAGGCTGCTGTGGCGCGGCGATTCGCCGCCGCGCTGATGTGTGATGGGGATGGGGCGTGTGAACGCCGCGTTGTGGCGGGTAACCATCCGGATCTGGTTGTGGTCGAGCCGGAGGGGCGGGCTGTGATCACCGTCGAACAGGCCCGCCACACCGTGTCCCAGGCGAGCCTGGCTCCGCTTGTCGGCTCCCGAAAGGTGTTCCTGTTCGAAGAGGGCGGAGCGATGAACGATGAGGCGGCGAACGCGTTGCTCAAGACGCTCGAGGAGCCGACGGCCTCCACCATCTTCATCATCGTCACGGAGTCGGAAGACGATCTACCCGACACCATCGCCAGCCGCTGTCGCACCGTCGTGTTCGGTCGCGTCGCCGAGGAAGTGATCGCCGACGGCCTCCAAGCGCGAGGGCTCGATGCGGTCCAGGCGGAGCAGGCAGCAAGGATTTCCGGTGGTCGTCCAGGCTTGGCGGTGGCGCTGGCGACGCAACCGGCCGTTGCCGCGTACCGGCACGCATGGCTGTCCGTGCCGCTCCGGCTGTCTGCGCTTCCTGGCGACGCCTATGTATTGGCCGATGAGGTTGCGTCCGCGTGTGAGCCCCTCCTGAAGACACTGCGTGACGACCACGCGGCTCGTCTTGCAGCCGCAGAGCGGGATGGGGCAGGTTCGAAAGCGTTGAAGGACAGGCACGAGCGCGAGCTCAAGCGCGCCACCTCTGCGCTGTACGTCTCCGGCCTCGAGATCCTTGCCGGCTTCTACCGCGATGCGGCTGCCGCGCAGTTTGGCGCACCGGCGCGCAACACCGACGTTCCGGCGACTGCGCTCGCCGATGTCCTGCCCGCAACGGCGGTCGCCAACGCCGAGCGTGTGCTCGAGACCATCGAAGCGCTCGAAGCGAACCAACGGCCGACGCTGGCCTTCGCCAACCTGTTCGCCGACCTCGGCGTCACCCGGTAGCGGTGAGCGGCACGATGGAGCGTTCCGACACTCGCAACACCGCACCGAAGGGTGTTCTGCCTTCCGGCGGGCGGGGTGATGGCAACCGATTCGGGGCGAGGCGCAGCAGTCCCGGCTCCTTCACCGAGGGACTCGTTGCGCTGGTGCGCTACCCGATCGAAGCGCTGGCGCGCTGGGTGCTCGACCTCCACATCACGGGACGGGAGAACCTCCCCGACGGTGCGTACGTCATGGCGGCGAACCACTTGTCGTTCATCGACCCCGTCATGGTCACCCTGGCGGCCAGGCGGAACGTGCGGTATCTCGCCGTGGCCTCGCTGTTCGATCAACACCATCTCTTCGATCGGCTGATCACGTTCTTTGGCGCCATCCCTACTCCCAGGGACCGGCTGCCAATCGGAGCCATGCGGACGGCCATCAAGGAGCTGCAGGCTGGACGGCCGCTCGGCCTCTTCCCCGAAGGCCGCCGCGTCAGCCATTGGCGCGAGACGCCGGCGGAGCGGGGCGCAGCTTGGCTGGCGCTCATCACGGGCTCACCGCTCGTACCGGTGGCCATGCACGGCACCCAGGGGACTCTGAGCATCGCTCATCGGTCGTTCAAGCGGGCGTCGGTGCGCATCTGGGTCGAAGAGCCGCTCGATCCCGACGACTTCCTTGCCCACGCCGATCCGCTCGAGGCGATGATGGCGGCCTGGGCCGAGGCGGTTGGGCGCAGACTCGATCCGTGGTGGGAAAATGCCGCGGCCGACTCGTTGTTGCGAGACACCGACCACTAGAAACAGCTCATGAAGATCATCCTCAGCGGAGCCTCCGGCACCATCGGCACGGCCCTGCGGGCCCATCTCGCCGGGCTCGGGCATGACGTCATCCGCCTCGTGCGTTCCGGCCCAGGACCCGGCGAAGCCCTTTGGGATCCGGCAGCCGGTAGGCTCGATCCGAAGGTGCTCGCCGGGGCCGACGGAGTGATCAACCTCAACGGTGCCGGCATCGGGGACAAACGATGGACCGGCAAGCGCAAGCGCCTGATCGTCGAGTCGAGGACAGGGCCGACGAGGCTCTTGGCGGAAACCATGG
The DNA here is from genome assembly GCA_035458525.1 of Acidimicrobiia bacterium. Classification (GTDB taxonomy): domain Bacteria; phylum Actinomycetota; class Acidimicrobiia; order Spongiisociales; family UBA5794; genus DATHZQ01. The sequence continues at coordinate 12,313 of DATHZQ010000005.1, read as the reverse complement.
CCGCACTCGATCAAGCACCGCAGGTGTTCCTGTCGGCATCGGCCATCGGCGTATACGGGGATCGTGGCGACGAGGAGCTGACCGAAGCGTCGGCTCTCGGCGACCCGGATGACGACTTCCTCGTCGAGGTCGCAACGACCTGGGAGGGCGCAGCCGCCCCCGCGATCGAGGCCGGGATCCGTACGGTCTTGTTGCGCACCGGCATCGTGCTGGACGCCGGCGGTGGGGCGCTGGGCCGGATGCTGCTGCCGTTCAAACTGGGCGTCGGTGGCCGCCTTGGTTCCGGCAAGCAGTGGTGGAGTTGGATCAGCCTCGAGGACGAAGTGCGGGCCATCACCCACCTGCTGGACGCCGGCCTCGCCGGCCCCGTCAACCTCACGGCACCAAACGCGGTCACGAATCGTGATTTCACCGAGGCGCTGGGGGATGCGCTGGGTCGGCCGACCCTGCTCCCGGTGCCACGCTTCGCGCTCGAAGCGATCCTTGGCGCCGACCTCGCCCAGGCCGTGGTATTCACCTCGGCAAGGGTGCTGCCAGAGCAGCTCCTGGCAGACGGCTTCGCCTTTGCGAACCCGACCATCGACCAGGCATTGGGCTCGCTATTCAAGGGCTGAACCGTTTCCTAGACCGCCCTGATGCCGGCGTAGATCAGCGCCACGCCCAGGGCGACCGCTGAACCGCCGAGCAGGCGCCGCAACCACGACAGCCACCTGCCGGTCGGGCCCATCGCAACCAGACCGAGGCTCGCTGCGAGCGCAAGCCCAACGCCCAGCGCGGTCAGGGCCCATCCGTCCGATGCAACGCCGGACATGGCGGCGACGACGATTTCCGGCGTGGCGACGTCCATGGCGCCGTGTCCGAGCTGATTGCCCGCGTCACGCCAGCGTGGTGCCGGCCCGACGAGCCAGCGGGCGCCGACAAGCGCGATCACGGCGCCGGCGGCAGTGCGGAACGTAGGCACCGAGACGCTGAGGAGGTCGAGGATCGACTCGGTGGCCGCGGTAACCACCACGACGATTGCGGCTGCGAGCAACCAGCCCAACCTCCGCTGCGCGCTCGCCTCCGGGCTGCGTTCGGCAAAGAGCGCGGGATTCCATGCCGACACGATGACTGCGACGGCTGCGGCGAGCCCCGTCATGGTGCCTCCCGCCGCAGCACGGCCTCGGCCCACAGCATGCCCGAGGCGGCGTGTTGCTGATCATCCATCCGTGTTTCTCCGTTCAGGAACCAGGCACCGATCTCGTATTCCGCAACGTCGCCCACGACCTCGCCTGCGGTCACCTGGGCTGCAGCGAGCCGCGCCGCGCCGCATACGAGGCGCGCCTCGAGGGGCGCCTGGAGGTCCTGCATGCGCGGGTCGGTTGCGGCGAGGACGCCGATCCGTCCCAGGCCCTCGAGCACGGTTCCGAATCCGGCGCCCCGCGGCTCGGGCGGGTGGGCGAGCGTCGAGATGCCCCCATTTCGCTGCGAATCCCAGCGCACCTGGACGCCGAACTGAGCCGCGAGGCTCCGTGCGTAGGCGAGCTGATGAGGCTCCAGTTCCCATCCGGCCATCTGGCCGAGGGAATACGCCGCCCATTGGTCGGGCCAGGGGTTGGGAAAGAGCCGTTCCTCGTCATCGCGGCGCAAGCTCAGGTAGTCGAGGGTTCGCCACGCTGCATCGTCCCAGCCATCGCCCGGAAACGTGTCGTGCAGGTAGGCGAACGCCCAGAGCGCCTCTCCGGTGGCGTAGCGGGAACGCTGGGTCGGGTCGGGCCCGCGGCCGGCGAACGTCCAGCGCTCGAGCATCACACCGTCTTCGAGTTGCTGGCCCTCCATGAAGCGTCCGAGGGCCCGCAACTCGTCGTCGAACGCTTCGTCGCCCGTCGCCTCGCGCCGGATCAAGAGCGACAGGGTCATCAAGGCTGCGGCACCCAGCTGCAGGTCGTTGCCCGGCTCCGCCCATGCCGCGGCTCCCGGATCGGTCTCGACCATCCGGTCGAGCATGTAGCGGGTCGCCCGATCGGCGGCGGGGAGATACTGTGGCTCGCCCGCAGCGACGAGCTGATACACCGCCATGGTTGTGCCGGCGTGCCGCACGAGGTTGTATGCGGGCGGTGTCTCGCCGGTCGTGCGGTTGTAGAGGTACAAGTAGCGTCCGGTGTCGAACTGATTGTCGACGATCCAGTCGACGGCGGCGACCGCGGAGGCATGAGCGTCGTCTGCGGTGAAGGGCGGGCACACTTCGGGCGCCAGCAACGTGCCGCGGAGCAGCGCGGCGCCGACGACCCAAGCGGTGGTGAGCGTGGCGATGCGGCGACCGACGCTGCGAGGCCTGCGCCCTGGAGGTTCCGGGCTCACCTCAGGCCGATCTGTCCGTTTGATACGCAAGAGCTAGGCCGCACGCCAACATGTTGCGGCATCTTGGGAGCACATACATGACCGCCGAGACCCTACCGCCGGATGCCGAGCTTGCGCTGGCGCTGCGATGGGCAAGTCGCATGGTGGGTCGCTCGCTGGTACTCGATCGACCGTTTCCTGCGACGTCGTCGATTGGGTGAATGCGTGCGTGGGGCCGCTGCCGGTGGACGTGGCGCACTGCCGGGTGAACCTTGCGGCGGTCTACGGACCAGAGACCGCAGAGGACTTCCGCCATGAATGGAACCGGTTGTCCGGCGATTCCTACGACCCCGCATGGGACCTGGTGACGGTGCTGAGCTGGCTCCCGCTGGAGCCGTATCCGCCCTGGCGTGCGGCGAGTGTGACGGTGTCTCGTGGGACAATGCAGCCCCGCCTCGATGCCCTGTCGCGGCAATCACTCCACGAGCTCGGCGCATGACCGAACCGCGGTACCGGGTCGGGCGGCCTACTGACGTGGCGGTCGAGCTTCGGTACCGTCGGTGGGTCATGAAGAGGACGTGGGGGATATGAAGGTTGTCGTAACCGGCGGTGCCGGGTTCATCGGGTCGAATCTGTGCGAGGCACTTGCAGCCGATCCCGTTATCACCGAGGTCGTTGCGCTGGACGACCTCTCGAACGGGTTCGCCGAGAATCTCGTGGGAATCGACGCCGAGCTGGTCGTTGGTTCGATCCTGGACGCCGAGGCCCTCGACCAAGTGTGCGACGGCGCCGCTGCGATCGTTCACCTGGCTGCACGGGGTTCCGTGCCGAAATCGGTCAAGAACCCTGTCAAGACGCACGAGCGGAACGCTACGGGCACCTTGATGGTCATGGAGGCTGCCCGCCGCCACGGTGGACTGCACACCGTTGTGGCTTCATCGTCGAGCGTCTACGGAGCAACACCCGACCTGCCCAAGCACGAGGATCTTCCCACCCGTCCGATGAGTCCGTACGCCGTCAGCAAGGTTGCGACCGAGTGGTACGCCCTGGCGTATCAGCATTCCTATGACCTGCCGTCGCTCGTCTTCCGCTTCTTCAACGTGTACGGGCCGCGTCAGCCGGCCGGTCATGCGTACGCGGCTGTCATTCCCGCCTGGATCTCGGCTGCCATGACCGGCGAGACGCTCCGCGTCAACGGGGACGGCAAGCAGAGCCGCGACTTCACGTACGTCGATACCGTCACGTGGACCCTCGTCGAGGCGGTCAAACGGCGCGTTGTCAACGACATCCCGGTGAATCTCGCGTTCGGCGGCGGGACGACGCTTCTCGACTTGATCGCCCAGCTCGAAGATGTGTTCGACCGGCCGCTGCCCGTGGAGCATGCGGAGCCGCGCCCGGGCGACATTCGGCACAGCACCGCCGATCCGAGCCGCCTCTTCGAGCTCTTCCCAGACGTGCAGCCGATCGACTTCGACGAGGGTCTCGCCAAGACGCTTGCGTGGTGGCAGGACCAAGCGTGACGAACGTGGCGCTGCGGGGCCGCTACTACACTCCCGTCCTTCCCGCCGGGGTAGCTCAGTCGGTAGAGCGACGCACTCGTAATGCGTAGGTCACGGGTTCGATTCCCGTCTCCGGCTCCGATGCCGCACGCACCGTCCGACGTGTGCGTCCCGTTCGCCGGTGGCTCGGGACTCAGCCGCATCTCGATAGGGTGACGATGTCCACCCCCAACCAGATGAGGACCATGGCAGACCAGGTCAACTTCGAGCGCGATGCGATGCAGTACGCCCCGCAGCTCTACTCGGCCGCGCTGCGCATGACCCGCAATCCCGCCGACGCCGAGGATGTCGTGCAGGAGACCTACCTCAAGGCGTATCGCGGCTATCACACGTTCGAGGAGGGCACCAACCTCAAGGCCTGGCTGTACCGCATTCTCACGAACACCTATATCAACCGATACCGGAAGCAGCAGCGGAGACCGAGCGAGGTCGAGTTGGGTGAGCTGCAGGACCTCTACCTGTACCGCCGCCTCGGCGAATCGTCCGGCGCGACCGTGAGCGCCGAGGAAGAGGTGCTCGATCTCTTCGTCGACTCGGACATCAAGCAGGCCCTCGAGTCGCTGCCTGAGCATTTCCGCATGCCTGTCCTGCTGGCCGATGTCGAAGGCTTCTCCTACAAGGAGATCGCCGAGATCATCGACATACCGATCGGGACGGTGATGTCGCGGCTACATCGTGGAAGAAAAGCCCTCCAGCAGAAGTTGTGGAGACTGGCAGAAGAACGAGGGCTGGCAGGTAACGAATGAGCACCGGTTGCGAACACGCGGTGGAATACGTCTACCACTACCTGGATCAGGAGCTCACGTGGGCCCGGCGGACCCGGATCCGTTGGCACCTTCGCCGATGCAACGATTGTTGCGGCGCCTTCGACTTCGAGGCGCAGCTGAAGACCGTGATACGAGAGCGGGGCAGAGACGAGCCACCGCCGGAACTTTTTGACCGACTCCGAGCGTTGATACAGGAAGAGGCCGGTCAAGACGAAAACCGATGAGGGGCATCGGGCCAGGCTGAAAGCGAGACATCCAATGGCTGAGAACGTCATGAAAGGACGGCGCATGCTCGGTAGCGGGCGGGCGCCAAAGGCACACAACGAGGATCGCACCTGCGCACGCGACGAGTGCGACACGCTGCTGAGCCGCTACAACAAGCGCGAGTACTGCTACTCGCACGCACCGACCAAGTTCCCGCGGCTCCGTGGGCGCATCGTCGCAGAGAGCTGATCGCTGACGGGTAGCAGGGAGCGGCTATTCTCCGCTCCGATGCGACTCCGGACACTTCTGAGCGCTGCCCTCGTCGGCATGTTCGTTTTCGTCGTCGCCGCTCCTGGGTGGGCCGGCGATGACGTTGTTCTCGCGTTCACCGAAGGTGAGAGCGAGCAAGAGGTCGTCGAGGAAGATCCGGGCTCGGAGCTCGGTATCGAGCCCGCGGTTCCCGCTGCACCCGAAGAAGAGGAAGAAGCCGAGAGTCCCTGGACGCAGCGTTTCCTCGCCCCCACAGTTCTTGCGCTCGCCGCGGTCGGCTTGGTCGGCGCCGTTGCGTACTACGGAGCCCGCCTCCGCGGGAAGTACAAAGTCGCCCAGTGAGGTCGTGCGGCAGAAGCCGCACACTCAGATCCCGGGTGCTGGCAACGATCAAGGTGCGTCGGAGTTGGGCGGAGCTCGGACCCAGAACCGGTACATCGCCGCGAACAGCAGCGGATGGGAGCGTTCCAGCACCTCCCAGTTGACGAGGCTGCGAGCTTGGAGCTCATCCGGGAACTGTTGGAGGTACATGTCGCCGCCAGATGCCCGAGCGGGTCGCCTTGGGGGCGGGCGCGTACGAAGAAGTCGAGGACCGCCGATGGCAATTGACGCAGCTCTAGTCGAATATGCGAGTCCAGTCGTTGCGCATGCTCACGACCAGCCAATTGAGCCGGTCTGCTGCATCGAGGACCGGTTCGGACGCCTCGAAGGTTCCGGCGACGCCTTCGTAGGCGTACTCACGGGCTTCGTCGTCGTGGTCGACGAGCAGGGCCAGCGTTGGCCCAGTCCCAGTGGACACGTATTCGAGCATGTCGGCGTCGCCGGGAGAGTTGCCGCCGGCGACGATCGGCCGCTGCCCGATCTGGGCCTGAATGCCGGGCAACTTGGCCGGTCCTTCGTTCGGATCGCCGTCGAGCTCGCTCGTGCGCACGAGATCGAGAGCGCCGTTGCGCCGGATTGCGTCGTAGTTGACGCGTGAGCCGACCACCCGCTCCGACGGAACGCCGTACAGCTCTTGGCTGACCGCACGCACGAAGTCGGCGCCTCCTGCGGTGACGAGGAACACACGAAAGTCGAGGTCGACGAGAGCATCGAGCAGTTCGAGCATCGGCGCGTAGAGGAGCGCACCGTACGGGACGCCACGCTCGGGGTGTCGTGCCACGGCAAAGAAGCGTTGCACCCGGGCCGTGAACTCGGCCGGCGCAAGACCCTCGAAAAGCTCGACGAGCGCCATCGCCACCGGGGCAGCACCCATGTCATCGATCGCTTGGCGGTTGCCGGCTAGGACCGCAGCGTACTCGGGACGGGCTCCGAGCTCGGGCCGCGCCTCCACGGCGGTACGCAACTCTTCCACGAAGAACTGCAGCTGCGGATACGTCGGCTTCTCACACCAGAGCGTGCCGTCGTTGTCGAATACGGCAACCCGCTCCGTGAGCGGCACCTGTTCGACCTCCGAGAGGAAGTCCAGCAGGCGATCCCGCGCTCTTCCGGGCCGCCACGAGGGCAGGACCCTGCCGCTCACGAGCTCGGTATGCCTGCTTGGAGCTTCTTCAGCATCTTGCCCACTGTGAAACTCGCCGATTCCTGTCTGGGTGGGAACTGGACGAGCGACTGCGCCAGTTGCATCACGAAGGCCTGTGCCGGTACCAGCAGGTACGCCCGGTCGAGCAACCAGTCGTAGTACGTGTTGGAGGTGATGTCGGCCCGCTCAAACGGGTCGGTGCGCAGGTTGAATACCTTCGGGACCCGCAGCTCCGTGAACGGTTCAGCCCACACCTGCAGGGTTCCTGCGGCCCGCTGCTCCATGAACACGAACTTCCAATTGTCCATGCGCAGCGCGGTGAGGTCGCCGTCGTCCGACACGTAGAAGAAGTACTGACGGGGGCTCTTTTCCGCCGCTCCCGCGAGGTAGTCGAGCTGGTTGAACCCGTCGAGATGCACGTGGTACGCCCGGCCGTTCAACTCGTGACCCGACCTGAGCTTCTCGGCGATGTCGGGCTCACCAGCCGCAGCGAGCAGGGTGACGAACCAATCGCTATGGCTCACGATCCCGTTCAGCACCGTCCCGGCGGGGATCCGACCGGGCCAGCGCGCCAGCGACGGCACCCGGAAGGCCCCTTCCCAGTTCGAGTTCTTCTCGTTGCGGAAGGGGGTCATGCCCCCATCCGGCCACGTGTTCATGTGCACGCCGTTGTCGGTGCTGTACAGCACGATCGTGTCGTCGGCGATTTGGAGTTCGTCCAGCAAATCGAGCATCTTGCCGATCCTCTTGTCGTGCTCCACCATGGCGTCGTGGTACTCCGACTGCCACCGGCCGGCCTGTCCCCGGATCTCGTCGGCGATGTGGGTCCGGAAGTGCATGCCGGTGGTGTTGAACCACACGAAGAACGGAGTTTCGCTCTCGGCCGCGTCGCGGATGAAACGCTGTGCTTGCGGGATGACCTCGTCGTCCACGGTCTCCATGCGCTTCTTGGTGAGCGGCCCAGTGTCCTCGATCCGCTGGGTGCCGTCCTCGTTCGCCCAACTGTGGATCACGCCGCGGGGCCCGAACCGCTCCCGGAAGTTGGGGAAGTCCTCGGGATCGGGGTAGTCGACGTTCTCCGGCTCCTCTTCGGCATTGAGGTGGTAGAGGTTGCCGAAGAACTCGTCGAAGCCGTGGTTGGTGGGCAGGAACTCGTCGCGATCTCCGAAGTGGTTCTTGCCGAACTGACCGGTGGCGTATCCGTGTTCTTTGAGGGCGGTGGCAATGGTGGGGTCTTCCTCGCGGATCCCCAGATCGGCTCCTGGGAGTCCAACCTTGGTAAGGCCCGTACGCACCGGGTTCTGACCCGTGATGAAGGCCGCCCGACCGGCCGTGCACGACTGCTCACCGTAGTAGTCGGTGAAGCGGACGCCCTCGGCCGCAATCCGGTCGATATTCGGTGTCCGATAGCCCATCAATCCGTCTGAGTAGCAACTCAGGTTCGTGATCCCGATGTCGTCACCCCACAACACCAGGATGTTCGGTTTGCCGTTCGGCATTACGGGCTCCTTCTGCTCCCGCTGCCTTTCAAATCTACAAGGAGCTGGACAGTAGTTGTCATCGACGGTGAGGGGGCATGGCCCCGGCCGAATGACGGTTCCCGGGGCGCACGGCTCGACAAGTGACGCGTCGCACGGCTCGATGCAGCGCGTGTTGACCAGGTGCCCTGGTCGGATCGGAGGGGCCGGTCCGGAGATGAGTCGATCTGGCATCTGCCCTCTACGTCGGCTCTCCGCAGTACCCTTTCCCGCATGTCACGCGTGGAATGGGCACTCGTCTCGCGGGTCGCCGCTCGGCTTTCTGGGCGGTATCCGCTCGAAGGCACGTATCACGAGGCTCGGTTCGCCGCACAGGCGCCGGGACTCGTGCGGCGAGCGGCGGAACTCGTTGCTGTGGAGACTGGTCTCATGACTCCGGGCAACCCAGAGGTTGCGGTCGTGAGTCGCGCCGAGTGGGTCGACGCAAACGTCGAGTCCTTTGGCATCCTGCTTACTCCCGCCGAGGAACGGCTCGAGCAGCAGACCGGTGTTGGCGCCGCAGTGGCCTCACGAGTCGTCGGGGTCGAGATGGGGGCCGTGCTCGGCATGCTCAGTCGCCGGGTGCTCGGCCAGTACGAGCTCGTCCTTCCCACCGCCGACGGCAGCCACGGAGACACCGTGATGTTCGTCGGCGCCAACCTGCTGGCACTCGAGCGGCAGTTCGAGTTCCGCCCGTCGGAGTTCCGGTTCTGGGTTGCGCTTCACGAGTGCACGCACCGGGCCCAGTTCGTCGGGGTCCCTTGGCTGCGCGACTACTTTCTTGGGCTCGTCGGGGAGCTGGTGGCGTCGGCACAGCCCGAGCCGGGGCGGCTCAACCGGGTGACGGCGGAGTTGCGGAGGGCCTCCGCGACCGGCGAACCACTCGTCGATGAGCGTGGTCTGTTCGGCGTGTTTGCGACTCCGGAGCAACGCGACGTCATCGACCGGGTGCAAGCATTGATGTCGCTCCTCGAGGGCCACGGCCATGTCGTCATGGACCGCATCGGCGCACGAGAGCTGCTCACGCAGCGACGAATGTCCGAGGTGCTCAAGATGCGCCGCCAGGACCCTCGCACGGCCATGTTCATGCGGCTGGTTGGCCTCGAGATGAAGCTGCGGCAATACGAATCGGGCGCGCAATTCGTCAAAGGCGTCGAGCGGCATGCAGGTTGGGACGCCCTCGACGTGGCGTGGAAGTCAGAAGCGCACTTGCCGACGCTCGCCGAGATCGAAAATCCGGTGCAGTGGCTCGACCGAGTGGCGTGACCCCGGCAGCACAGGGCCTGCTCGCCGAAACGGCAGGGGCCTTCCCAAGCGACCCCTTTGCCGTTGCTCTCAGCGGTGGCTCCGACAGTGCGGTGCTGGCCTGGCTCAGCACCCAGGTCCAACCGCACGGGCAACTCGTCGCCATCTTCGTCAACCACGGCTGGCCGGACTCGGATGCAATGCAAGCGGCCGCCGTCGACGTCGCGGCGCACCTGGGGATCCAGCTCGAGTGCGTGCGGGTGGCTGCATCGGCCACGGAGACCTCGGCGCGGGAGCTGCGCCTCGCCGCGCTGGAAGAGGCTGCGCAACGACGCCGCATCGTCACCGGCCACCATGCCGGCGACCTCGCCGAAACCGTTCTCCAAAACCTGGCGCGAGGTGCTGGGGCGGCCGGCGTGGCCTCGATTCCCTCTGAACGCGGTGCGTACGTGCGCCCGCTCCTCGGCGCAACGAGGGAGCAGCTTCGCACTGCAGCGATCGAGTTGGGGCTGCCCTTTCGGGATGATCCGGCAAACGTCGACCTCACCCGTCAACGCAACGTCATCCGGTCCCACGTCCTGCCGCGCCTGGCCGAAGCCGTGCCGGGATCGGCCGCCGGGCTGCTGCGTAGCGCCCAACTGGCTGCGGCGGACGATGCACTGCTCGAAGCTCGCGTCGACACGATTCCCATCCGCGCCACGACGGGGGAGGTTGCGGTTCCCGCTGCGGCCCTGTCCGTGCTGCCCCTGCCCGTGGCATCCCGGCTCGTGCGGCGCATGATTCGTTTGCTGCACCCCCCGTACGCCGGCGACTCGCAAATGGTCGCAGCGGTGCTCGGCACCGTCGCCGGCCCGGCCGTCGATCTCGGCCGGGGCCTGCGGGCGGTTCGGGAGGGTCCGCTCGTGACCGTCTACGACACGACCCGGCCCCAAACGTGCCCCGGTTCCGTGGCGCTCACGGTTCCGGGTGCGGCCCGATTCGGCTCGCAGCGGGTGACGGCCCGCTTCGGTGAGGCGGAGCGTGTTGTCGTGCGGGGCCGCCACGTGACGCGTCTCGACGCCGGCCTGGCTTCGGACCTGGCCATTCGGGCGCCGCAACGGGCGGATCGCATCGACATCGGCACCGGCCACAAGCTCGTGTCGGATGCGCTGAACGAAGCGGCGGTCCCGCGACGGCTCCGTTCCACTTGGCCGTTGGTCACCGCTCATGGGAAGATTGCCTGGATCGCCGGTGTCAGGCCGGCGGCGTGGGCCCGCCCGCTGCGTGAGGACGGGCAGGTCCTCGAACTGACCACGGAGAGGCGTTGAATGCTCGACGAAGTCAAGGTGATGATCTCGGCCGAGCAGATCGACGCCAAGCTCAAGGAGATGGGAGAGGCGATCACCGCCGATTACGCCGGCGAGGATCTGCTCATGGTCGGAGTGTTGAAGGGCGCCTTCATGGTGATGGCCGACCTGGCACGCCACATCGACCTGCCGGTCGAATTCGACTTCATGGCGGTGTCGTCGTACGGCGCATCGACGAAGTCCTCGGGCGTGGTCCGGATCCTGAAGGACCTGGATCAGGAGATCGCAGGCCGCCACGTGCTCATCGTGGAGGACATCATCGACTCAGGTCTCACGCTGCGCTACCTCATGAAGAGCCTTCAGGTGCGGCAGCCGGCGTCGCTGGAGCTGGCCGCATTGCTCGTCAAGGACGGCGTTGATCGGCCGCCGACAACCATCAAGTACGAGGGCTTTCACATCCCCCCTGAGTTCGTCATCGGGTACGGCCTCGACTACGCAGAGAAGTACCGGAACCTGCCCTACGTGGGGGTGGTGGAGGGTTTTGGCGAGTAGGGAGTTGCGCCGCCGGCCAACTCGGTTCTCGCTACGCCTCCCGAGAACATAGACTGAACCTACCCGTGATGCCGCTGCGGCGCGTCCCAAGGAGCAGCGTGAACCGTAACGTTCGAACCATTCTCGTCTACATGACCGTCGGCTTCCTCGTGCTGATGGCCGTGAACTTCTTCTTGGACGGCGCCACGCAGCCCAACGAGCTGACCTTGAACGAGTTCATCGACCAGGTCGAGGCCGGCAACGTCGCCGAGGTCACCCTGCTGGAGAAATCGGAGCAGCTGGAGGGCCAGCTCGAGGAATCGGCCGTGATCGGTGGCGGCACCCCAGAGTTCATCGTTGGCTACCCCAACGAGTACGAAGGCACGTTGACCGAGATGCTGCTGGCCAACGACATCGAGGTGAACTCGGACCCCGAGAACCCCTCCCTGTTCCAATGGTTCCTCGGCACGATCTTCCCGTACCTGCTCATCTTCGGTGTCTTCATCTTCATCCTGATGCAGATGCAGGGTGGCGGCAACCGGGTCATGCAGTTCGGCAAGGCGAAGGCCAAGCAGATCACGAAGGATTCTCCGAAGGTCACGTTCGGCGATGTCGCCGGCTCGAACGAGGCGGTCGAGGAACTCCAGGAGATCAAGGACTTCCTTGCCAATCCCACCAAGTTCCGGTCGATGGGCGCCAAGATTCCGAAGGGCGTGCTGCTCTTCGGGCCACCTGGAACGGGCAAGACGCTGCTCGCCAGAGCCGTAGCCGGCGAGGCCGGGGTCCCCTTCTTCTCGATCTCCGGCTCGGACTTCGTCGAGATGTTCGTCGGCGTCGGCGCCAGCCGGGTTCGCGATCTGTTCGAACAGGCAAAGACCAATGCACCGGCCATCGTGTTCATCGACGAGATCGACGCAGTCGGCCGGCATCGCGGCGCCGGCCTCGGCGGCGGTCACGACGAACGCGAGCAGACGCTGAATCAGCTGCTCGTGGAGCTCGACGGGTTCGACGTCAAGACCGGCGTCATCGTCATCGCGGCAACCAACCGGCCCGATATCCTCGACCCCGCCCTGCTGCGCCCAGGCCGCTTCGA
>DATHZQ010000004.1:0-14654 GCA_035458525.1 Acidimicrobiia bacterium | reverse complement strand
GTGTCGTCGGCCGGGAGCGAAACGTCGATCTGCTCATCGGTGCCACCGAGCGTGCTTGCCGCCACGATGTTCCCCGCCGAATCGGCAAGGAAGATGTCGAGGTCGACATCGCCGCTCGGCACTGCATCCGGCGGGATGCGGAACCGGACGAGCGCTGCTCCGCTGGTCGTGAACTCGTGAGCATTGCTGAACCCATCAGCTGGATCGAAGTTTTGATCCGGGTCCTGCACCACGGTGTCCTCGATCACCACGGCGCTCTCGAGGCCGTGGGCGGCTGCCGAGTAGTCACCGGAGTAGCCGAAGGTCACGTCGAAGCTGGCGCTGCCATCTTCACCCTCGCCGGCAACGGAATCCGGAGCTGAGAACGGCGCTGCGTTGACGGCGATCGGCGAATAGGCCGAAGCACCACCCTGTGAGCGCCATGTCAAGCTGCCGAAGCGCCACTGACCGATCGGAACGTTCCCGCCTGCGGTGATCGTCACCTCATAGGAGGCGCTCTCACCCGGAGCGAGCGTGATCTCGGACGGAGAGACCTGGACATCGAAGCCCTGGGGTCCACGAGTCGAGACCCGCCAAGTCGCGGTGCGGTTGGCGACGCTCGTGACGGTACGAGTCACGGTCTGCGTCCCCGGCAGTCCGTCGATGCCGATCGACGGCAGGTTGAGGTCGCTGGCGTCCGTCGGGATACCGAGGCTGTCGAGCAGCGCACAGGTACCGGCCGGATCGGAGAACGCCTCAGGTGCGGCGTCACACAGGAAGCCGAGGTACTCGTTGAAGCCTGCGTCGTACACCAGACCCGGGTTGAACACCGAACCCTGTGCCCGTGCCCGGCCACTCGGATCGATGTGGCCTGCACCCATGTCGAACGGATCGGCGGGCGTGCGCCCGTTCTCCTTCCAGACTTCCTGGTAGGCCGTCGTCATGATGGCGGACTTCGCCATCGCCGGTGACCAGTCACGGTGCGCCTGCTTGAGCAGGGCGTACAGGCCAGCCACGTGCGGGCTCGACATCGACGTACCGCTGATCGACTGGAACAGCTGTCCCGGGAACCCGCTCTCGGGCGGCGAGAAGCCGACCGGCGTCGGGGTGTTACCGGCGAGCACGTTGACACCAGGTGCCGTGATGTCCGGCTTGATGATGTCTGCCGCGACACCATTCGGGCCACGGGACGAGAAGCTCGCCATCCACGGGGCGTCGATCTCGGTGAACTCGCCGCCGTTGATCATGGCCACGGCGGCGTCGCCGGTGGCGGCGATGTAGTCCTTGATGACCAGACCATGGGTGTTGTTCGTGTGCACCGACGGCACCCAGTGGTTGTCCGTCACCTGCGACTGAGAATCGGTGGCGTTGTACAGGATCATGCCTGCACCACCGGCCTCGTAGACCGCACGGCTCTTGTCAACGCGGGCGATCGCGCCACGGAGACAGAGGACCACGTTGCCTTCGACCAATGCCGGATCGAGTGCGCCGATGTTGCACAGCTCGTCGCCGGCGTCGGCAGCGTCGACCAGCTTCAGTTCGTCCGTGCCACCCGTGACGGATGCACCGAAGAACTCCCAACCGTCGCTCGACGATGCGGAGCCCTGGAAGGTGCGGTCATGGGTGCTTGCGCCGACCGTCGTGATCCACGGCACGGAGCCGGGGCCACCGACCGTGTCCGGACCCGGGCCGCTGTTGCCGGCCGAGGTGGCGACGAAGACGCCCGCATCGGCAGCGAACAGGTAGGCGATGTCATCGGCACCGATGAGGCTCGCGCCGCCACCGACGGAGTAGTTGATGACGTCCACGCCGTCCGCAACGGCCTGGTCGATCGCTGCGGCGAGGTCGGATCCGAATCCGCCGAGCGTGCCGAGGCCCTTGTAGGCGATCACGCGAGCCCGCGGTGCGATGCCCGTCACCACGCCACGATCAACGCCGAAGATCTCGGCCGAGACACCGGCGTTGCCAGCGGCCGTCGAGGCGGTGTGAGTGCCGTGACCGTCGTCATCACGTGCCGAGTCGTACTCGAACGCCTCGGCGCCGATCAGCGCACGATACGTGGGCAGGATCTGGCGAGCACCGAGCAGCTTGTTGTTGCATGCGAAGTCGGCATCGTTCGGATTGTGATCCGAGTTGCCAAAGTCACACGCCGAGTACACCGACTCATCGAGGTTGATGTGACGGAGGGGACGGTACGAGCCGTCGTCCTCGAAGCTGGGGTGTTCTGGCCAAATGCCGGAGTCGATCACGCCGACGACGACATTCTCGCCGGTGTAGCCGGCGGCCCACGCAGCGCCACGCTCGTTCAGACCGAGGAAGCTCGGCGTGTTGTCGGTGTCCAGTGTGCGGAACGTGTCGGGCACGACCGCAAGAACGCCGGGCGAACCAAGGAGCTTCTCAGCCTCTTCGTGGCTCGCCAACACGGAGAACCCATTGGCTGCGTTGGTGTACTCGTTGACCTTTGCGTCGGCGGATACGCCAGCCGCGCGGAGCGCACGATCGTGCGTGTCGCGCAAGCGGGCCCGCTCAGCGCGAGCCGACGAGGTGTTCAAGTCTGCTTGGTCGAACTGGGCCAGGAGCGGGTTGTCTGCCATGAGCACGACGTAGCTGCCGTAGGCGCTCTTCTCGACACGGGCGGTGTCTCCGCCGTTCGTGCTCTCAGCGGCTCCGACCGCAGGTACGAGGATGCTGAGCATCAGCGCACATGCAGCAAGAGCCGTCAGAAATCGTTTCATCCGAACGGTCCCTCCTTTTGGGTTCTACTGAACCTTCCCCCCGTTGGCGGAGAAGCGACCCCGCAACGGATGGCCGAGCGCGTGCTCTCTTCACGCATCCGGCCTCTTCGGAGGAGGAGGCTAGCACCTCGATTCTGCCCAAGTTCGGGGAAATTCCCGCGATCCCTATGCAGAGATCCCGCGAAGCGCATGTGTAGGTGTGGGTTGGTGCGGTTGCCGGCCCCGTGGTGCGGTGGACCTCCGGCAACCGTAGATCCCGCATCCGTTGCCGACTCACTGCACCTCGTGTGTGACGTCGGCGACGGCGGCGTCCTCAGCCGCTCCGGCCTCGGCAACGCTGACCGCGCTCAGCGCGATCGGCGAACGGGCGGCAGGCCCACCTTCGGCTCGCCAGATCAGACTCCCGAACCGCCAGACGTCGACCAGAGCTGCATCGGTGGCGGTGAACGTCACCGTGAAGCTGGCACTCTCACGGGGAGCCAAGGTCACCTCGGATGGCGTCACCTGAGCTGTGTAGCCCTGTGGCGCCTCCACCTCGGCTCTCCACGTGGCGGTTCGTTGCGCCACGCTCGTGATGGTGCGGGTGACGGTCTGAGTGCCGGAGAGTTCGGCTACCGCGATGGAAGCCAGGTTCAGGTCGCTCGCATCGGTTGAGATGCCGGCGTCTTCGAGGAACGCACAACTGGTCGCCGGGTCGACGAACACCTCGGGTGCGACGTCGCAGAGGAAGCCGAGATAGTCCTCCAGACCGGTGTCGTAGACGATGCCAGGGTTGAAGATCGAGCCACGTCCGTTGGCGCGTCGGCCGGGATCGACATGGCCGGCGCCCATGTCGAACGGATCGGCGGGCGTGGCGCCGTCTTCCTCGAGCACGTGCTGGTGCGCTGTTGTCATGACGGCTGACTTCGCCATTGCCGGAGTCCAATCAGGGTGTGCTTGTTTCAGCAGGGCAAAGAGACCGGCTACGTGAGGACTCGCCATGGAGGTGCCGCTGATGGACTGGAACAGCTGACCGGGAGCACCACCATGGGGGAGCGAGAAGCCTTCGGGCGTTGGCGACGCTCCGGCGAGCACGTTCACGCCAGGAGCAGTGACATCGGGCTTGATGATGTCACCAGCGACGGGATTTGGGCCGCGAGACGAGAACGACGCCATCACTGGTGCGTCGATCTCTGTGACCTCGCCGCCGTTGATCTGGGCCGTCGCAAGGTCGCCTGCCAAAGCGATGTAATCCTTGATCGCGCGTCCGCCGGTGTTGCTGATGTGCACCGACGGCACCCAATGGTTGTCGGTGATCTCAGCCTGCGCGTCGGAGGCGTTGTAGAGGATCATGCCTGCACCGCCGGCTGCGTACACCGCTCGGCTCTTGTCGACCCGGGCGATGCTGCCGCGTAGACAGAGCACGATGGCTCCCTCGGTAACGGTTGGGTCGAGCGCACCGATGTTGCACAGCTCGTCGCCGGCCTCGGCCGCGTCGATCAGGCGCAACTCGCCGGTGCCTGCGGTGATAGACGCTCCGAAGAACTCCCACCCGTCGCTCGATGAAGCCGACCCCTCGAACGTGCGGTCATGGTTGCTGGCCCCGACGGACGTCAGCCACGGAAGCCAAGCTGGCGCGCCGATGCTGCTCGGGCCGGGACCGCCGTTCCCGCTCGACGTGGCGACGAAGACGCCGGCATCGGCGGCGAAGAGGAACGCGAGGTCATCGAGCCCCACAGGGCCTGGGCCACCGCCGATCGAGTAGTTGATCACGTCCACGCCATCGAGGACCGCCTGGTCGATGGCAGCGGCAAGGTCTGACGTGAACCCACCGAGGCTGCCGAGCCCCTTGTAGGCGATGACGCGTGCGCGGGGCGCAACGCCCGACACGACACCGCGCGGAAGGCCGAAGATCTCCGCCGCAACCTCTGCATTGCCCGCAGCCGTAGACGCGGTGTGCGTTCCATGTCCGTCCTCGTCGCGTGCCGAGTCGTACTCGTAGGACTCGGCACCGATCAACGTCCGGTACGTCGAGAGGATCTGACGGGCGCCGACCAGCTTGTCGTTGCATGCGAATTCCGCATCGTTCGGGTTGTGGACCTGATTCCCGAAGTCGCAGGCCGGGTACATCGATTCGTCGAGTGCGATTCCCAGATCGCGATAAGAGCCGTCGTCGGCGAAACTCGGGTGCTCTGGCCAGATGCCGGAGTCGATGATTCCAACGATCACATTCTCGCCTGTGTAGCCACTGGCCCACGCAGCGCCTCGGCCGGTCAGTTCGAGAAAGCTCGGTGTGTTGTCCGTTGTCGGCTGATGCAGGTGGTCCGGCATGACCGCCAAGACCTCGTCCGAGCCGGCCACGAGGATCGCGTCCTGGTGGCTCATGAACGCAGAGAAGCCATTTGCGGCGTTGGTGTACTCGTTCACTTTGCTGCCAGTGGGCAGGCCCGCTTCGCGCAGCACGCGATCGTGCGAGTTTCGCATCTGCGTCCGCTCAGCGGCGGCGGCAGCAGTGATGAGTCCGGCCCGATCAAACGCAGCAAGCAGAGGATCCTGCCGCATCACGACGATGTAGCTGCCGTAGGCGCTTTCCTCGACATGGGCTTCGAGGGCGTCGGCGCCAGGCGTCGAGTCCTCAGTGGCGCCGACCGCAGGCGCAAGGATGCCGAGCATCAACAGGCTTGCGCCGAGAATTGCCATGAGTCGCTTCGTCCGCACGTTGCCTCCTACCGGTTCTCTCGAACCGCTCCCCCCATTGCAGAGAGTCGCTCTCCACAACGGTCGGCCGAGGACGTGCGATCACCACGGATCCGGTGCCATTTGGATTCCGCATATTGTTCCTACCACGAACCTGGCCGTTCCTAGCCTGGACGCGCGATCAGTCTCATTCCGGCCCTTCACGGCCGTGTTGCTCGCGCACGAGGAGCGCCGACCGCTTCTGAGTCGGGATTACTTACCACGAATCCGACCCTTCCAATTGCGACGCTAACAGCTCGGGCACGCCGACGGTGACAGAATTCTCTGAAGCTCGTGCGTGGGGCCGGCGCTGCACATTCCCCACGCATGGCGATACTGTGTTGGTATGACGTCAGACGCACGACGCTTCATGACCGAGCGGAAGGCGGCAACTCGACGTGAGTTGCTCGATGTGGCCGAGCGCCTGTTCGGCGAGCACGGCTTTGCGGCGACCTCCCCGGCCGACATCTCCGCGGTCGCCCACATGGGCCGCACCACGTTCTACGAGTACTTCACCGACACGGAGGATCTCCTCGCAGCACTCGTCGAGGAGCGTTTGCCGGAGGTCACCAACGACATCGTTGGAGCGATCGACCGAACGTTGCCGCTCGAGGACCAGCTGGCGGAACTGGCCGTTCGCATGGTCGAGTTTGCCGCCACGGATCACGTGCTCGGGCTTCAGCTGCACCAAGGATTGCCGACGCTTTCGCCACCCACCCAGCGCAGGATTGCTGCGGCCCACGCTTCGCTTTCGGCTGAGTTCGCCCGGATCTACCAAGAGGGTGTCGCCAGCGGCTCGTTCCGCGAGATGCCGACAGACCTCGCCGGGTTGTTCGTCCAAGATCTCACCATGGCCGCCGCCAAGAACCTGATGCGACTCTCGGAGCCGAAGGCCCGTATCCACGAGGTGGCCGACGAACTGGTGCGCTTCTTGCTCCACGGATTGTCCGTCTGAGGCTTCGGTCGACGGAACGCTCCGGTCGTGCCGGGAGAAGGATTCGAACCTCCGAAGGCAAATGCCGGCAGATTTACAGTCTGCTCCCTTTGGCCGCTCGGGCATCCCGGCTTGGGACCGGTGCAGGTTAGCGGCGTGGGCGCAAACCCGATTCGCCCGCAGCTCGACCAGGAGCTCGACCACCTGACGCGATCTGTGGTCGTCCACGCCCCCGCTCGCGGTGTCGGCGAGATTGGTGCGAGTCTTTCTGCACGCCTAGATTTCACGATCCCTGTTTGTCTGCGCGAGTGGAACGAGGAGGATCGATATGAAGAGAACGCTCACGTTGGTCGGTGTGCTCGCTTTGTTGATGGCGCTTGCGCTCCCGGCTTCCGCTATCACGAACGGCGGCCCCGACGGTGATGACCACCCATACGTGGGGCTCATGGTCGCCGACGACGTCGACGGGAACCCGTTGTGGCGATGCTC
This sequence comes from Acidimicrobiia bacterium, assembly GCA_035458525.1. Lineage (GTDB taxonomy): Bacteria > Actinomycetota > Acidimicrobiia > Spongiisociales > UBA5794 > DATHZQ01. The sequence continues at coordinate 7,802 of DATHZQ010000004.1, read as the reverse complement.
GGGGACGCTGATCTCGCCGACGCTGTATCTGACAGCCGGACACTGCACCGAGGCGCCGGCAGCGAGTGCGACGATCTGGTTTGCAGAGGACGTCGATGCGACGCCCGACTTCGGCACGCCGGCGGGGTATCCGTTCGAAGGCGATGTGGACGGCACCACGTTCACCCATCCGGACTACGATCCGGCCGCGTTCTTCCTCTACGACCTCGGTGTCGTGGTGCTGGACGAGCCCGTCCACATGGACAGCTACGGCGTCCTGCCCGACCTCGGCGTTCTCGACGACATCAAGGGCAAAGAGAAGAAGGCCGCACTCACCGCCGTTGGCTATGGCCTGCAAGAGATCAACCCGACGCGCCTCACCGCAGATCGGATCCGGCTGCAGGCGACGCTCGATGTCCTGAACACGCAGGGAGTCTTCGGCGTGCCCAAGGGCACGTCTGTCGCCGTGTCGGGTTCAGGCGTCGGCGGCGACAGCTCGGCCAGTGGTGGCACCTGCTTCGGTGATTCTGGTGGTCCGCAGTTCTTGGCTGGGACCAACGTGGTTGTAGCCGTCACGTCGTTCGGACTGAACGGAAACTGTGCCGGAACCGGGGGCGGCTATCGCGTTGATGCGGCTGACGACCTCGACTGGCTCTACTCGACGTTTGGTGACCAACTTCCGTAGGCACCGACCGCCGGTCTGACCACGACTACGCACGGGCGCCCGTCAATCATGTGACGGGCGCCCGTGCACGTCGCCGACGGCACACGGCGATGCCCGTACGGAGTCGACGCAATCACTCGTTGCCCCCTCGTCGGAGCGATCTCGCCGTCGTCTGTTGAGCGAGATAGAATCGGGCGCCGGTCGGCAAGCCGTGTGCTCGAGCGACCGACGGGACTTCGCCCCTCAGCTCAGTGGCGGAGCTTGCGATGAGCCGGTAGGTGAAGAGCCAGAGGTATGGCCATGGTCCATGGAAGTGCTCTACGCTCTGGGGCCGACAACTGAAACTATGCCCCCTTAGCTCAGTGGCAGAGCACTTCCATGGTAAGGAAGGGGTCCCGGGTTCAAATCCCGGAGGGGGCTCGGACGAATCACCCGGTTCGTCTTGCTATCCTCTTGCCGCTCCGCCTCCCGCGGCTTTGCGGCGGGCGGGGTATTCCCGCGCTGGAGAGCGCCTGGCGGCGTAGCTCAGTCGGTAAGAGCGCTCGACTCATAATCGAGAGGTCGGCGGTTCAAGTCCGCCCGCCGCTACGCACAGCTACAGACAGACAACAGACCCCTCACGAGGAGCCAACATGGCCAAGGAGAAGTTCGAGCGGACCAAGCCGCACGTCAACATCGGCACGATGGGCCACATCGACCATGGCAAGACGACGCTGACGGCTGCGATCACCAAGGTCCTGTCCGAGAAGGGCAGCGGATCCACTGCGTTCACGGCGTTCGATCAGATCGACAAGGCCCCCGAGGAGCGCGAGCGCGGCATCACCATTGCCATCGCTCACGTCGAGTACGAAACCGACAACCGGCACTACGCCCACGTCGACATGCCCGGTCACGCCGACTACGTGAAGAACATGATCACCGGCGCCGCTCAGGTCGACGGTGCGATCCTCGTCGTCTCCGCCGCCGACGGCCCGATGCCGCAGACGCGTGAGCACGTACTGCTCGCTCGCCAGGTCGGCGTGCCGTACATCGTCGTGTTCCTCAACAAGGTCGACATGGTCGACGACGAAGAGCTCCTCGACTTGGTCGAGCTCGAGGTCCGCGACCTGCTCTCGGAGTACGAGTTCCCCGGCGACGATGTTCCTGTCGTGCGCGGCTCGGCACTGAAGGCGCTCGACGGCGATCCCGATGGTGCGGCCCAGGTCGAGGAGCTCATGGCTGCCGTCGACTCCTATGTCCCGGAGCCGGAGCGCGACACCGAGAAGCCGTTCATGATGGCGATCGAGGACGTCTTCTCGATCACCGGCCGTGGCACCGTCGTCACCGGCCGCATCGAGACGGGGATCGTCAAGGTCGGCGAAGCGGTCGAGATCGTCGGGATCCGCCCGCTGCAGAACACGACCGTCACTGGTGTCGAGATGTTCCGCAAGCTGCTCGACGAAGGCCGGGCAGGCGACAACGTCGGTCTGTTGCTTCGTGGAATCGGCAAGGAAGAGGTCGAGCGTGGTCAGGTCGTGGCCAAGCCAGGCTCGATCACGCCGCACACCGAGTTCGAGGGTCAGGTCTACGTCCTGACGAAGGAAGAGGGCGGTCGCCACAACCCGTTCTTCGACGGCTACCGGCCGCAGTTCTACTTCCGCACGACCGACGTCACCGGGTCGGTGCGCCTCCCCGAGGGCACCGAGATGGTGATGCCCGGCGACAACACGGAGATGAAGGTCGACCTCATCGCCCCGATCGCCATGGACGAAGGCCTGCGTTTCGCCATCCGTGAGGGTGGTCGTACGGTCGGCGCCGGTCGTGTGACGAAGATCCTCAAGTAAGTACGCCGTAGCGGGTACTGACGGCAGAGCGAGCGAATCGAGCGACCATGGCATCTGACAAGCGTCCGCCGGTCACGCTTGCGTGCGAAACGTGCAAGCGTCGGAACTACGTGACGACCAAGAACAAGACGAACACGCGTGAGCGGCTTGAACTCAAGAAGTACTGCCGCTGGTGCCGGAATCACACGGCACACAAAGAGACACGCTGACCGAGCGAAAGAGAAGGCCCCGCCACCCGGCGGGGCCTTCTCCTTGCTTCAGTCGAGGAGCTTGTCCGGGTTGTATTGGGCGGGATCGCCCCTGGCGCCCGCGAGGTGGGGGCAATGGTTGAGGTAGCCCTGGTCAGGGGAGCCGTTGAGGTCCCACTGCCACTATTCCCCACGGCGAAACCCACGCACCTGGGTGCAGACTTGTCGAGGAGCGGTGAGCGGGTGATGAGCGACGAATCGAAGCGAGCGGCGTACTTCGCTGGGACACGGCGGGTGCTGCGTGACTACTACCTCGCCGATCCGCACAACCCGCATCAGCAGTCGGGCCGGTCGTCCGGCGCCGCTCGCTGGGAGGAGACGAGGCGCTGTTCGCCGACTGCGTACATCGCAGCGGCTCGTATCTCGACGTTGGCTGCGCCAACGGGCTGCTCCTCGAGTCGGTGTCTCAGTGGGTGGGGGAGCGTGGGCTCGCGATCCAGCCGGCCGGTGTGGACTTCATCAGTGAGCTCGTTGATCTCACACGGCAGCGGGTTCCCGATGGCCAGTTCTGGGTCGCCACTGCGTGGGATTGACAGCCACCCCGGCGGTTCACCTTTGTCCGAACCAATCTCGAGCACATGCTTCCCGACAATCGGGAGGCCTTTGTCCGTCGCCAGCACGGATGGGTCGAGCCAGGCGGCTCATCGTGGCCTATTACCGGGACCGTGGCGCCCCCGAGGTCGATGTCCCCGGCTTGATCGAATGCATCGGGTTCGAGCTGGGCGGAGTCGCAAGTGAGACCGACCCGCCTGCGTTCTGGGTGGATGTTGCTCGAGGCAATCACTCGTCGTGATCGCCTAGTCTTGCCGGCATGTCGCTGGGCTTGTTGGAGGGCTCGAGCTACGGACCGATCACCGGGCGAATCGCGGCGGAGAAGGTCGGCGAGTACATCGCCGCAACCGGGGACGATCCGGAGCGCTGGTCGCGCGTGGCGCCGCCGTCCTATGCGGGGGCGTTGTTGTTCATGGCCGCCCCCGTCTTCATCCATGCACCGGAGGTCGGGGCTCACACCAAGGTCCTCGTTCACTCCGATCAACGGTTCCGCTGGCACCAGCCGCTGCTGATCGGAACCGACATCGCCGTCACCGGCCACGTGACTCGGGTGCGGGAGCGGGGCGGGTTGAACTTCGTGACGTTCGACGTTGCGGTCGACGCCGCCGCAGGCGACCGGTTGCTGGACTCGACGTCGACCTTCCTCATGGGTTCCGAAGCGGCAGCCGAACCCGGCCCCGACCAGGGTGAGCCGCCGGTAGACACAGGGAGCGTGGGATGTCGATTCGTCGCGGCAGCGCCCGAGTCCGGCTCGTCGCTGCCTTCATACGAGCTGGGAGCGAGCCGCCTCGACCTGGTCCACTACGCGGCCGCATCAGGTGACTTCAATCCGATCCACTTCGATCACGATGCTGCGCGTGCCGCCGGCCTCGACGGCGTTGTGGTGCATGGCTTGCTCATGGCGGCGTGGCTGGCGCGCCTTGCCGCTACCACCGCATCGGGTTCGGCGCCGCTGGTCGAGATGAAGCTTCGGTTCCGCCAGGCGCTGCGGCCGGCGGTCACCGCGGTGGCATCCGGCTTGGTCAAGGAGATCACCGATGCCGGCGAGATCCGGCTCGACATGGGACTCTCGACCGGGGGCTCCGACCTCGTGACCGCAACGGCAACCACGGCGGAGCGGTAACCGCATGGATGCAGATCGGGTCCAATCCAGCAGCACCGAGCTCGTCACCCGAGCGCAAGGTGGCGACCGGCTGGCGTTCGCCGAGCTGGTGCGAAGGCACGAACAAGAGGTATACACGTTGGCAGTGCGTGTGGTTGGAGACCGAGAGCTGGCCGCCGACATCTCGCAAGAGGCGTTGGTAAGGGCGTGGCGTGGGCTGCCCAAATTCCGCGGCGATGCGAAGTTCTCGACCTGGCTTCACCGCATCACGGTCAACACGGCCTACTCGACACAGCGGCGCTGGCGGCGGCACCGGATCGAGCCGCTCGACCGTTCGTTCGACACGGTGGCCGCGACGGGGTTGGGACCGGAGGACGTCGGCGTGGGATCACTGCTGCGAGTCCGGCTGCTTGCCGCACTCGATCAGCTCTCGCACCCCGTGCGTTCGGTGGTCGTGCTGAAGGACATCTACGAATGGTCCCACGCCGAGATTGCGGAGCACCTCGGCATCACCGTGGCCGCCGCGAAGGTGAGGTTGCATCGCGGACGGAAGCGCTTGCGTGCCCTGCTCGACCAAGAACTGAGAGAACGATGAGCAGAGCTGTCTGTCGCGTTGCGCAACACGACGTCGGGCGCATGTTGCCGCCCATGGGCAAGCACGTCGGGGAGTGCCTTGCGTGCCAAGCTGAGTTGGCCAGACGACGCCGCCTGCTGCGCGAGCTGCGCGGCTTGCGTCAGATCGAAGAGGGCGCACCGATGGAGCTGGCTCAGGCGGTTGAGCACCGCATCGCCGTGACGGAGTCCGAGGTCGATGCAGGGGCGAGGGGGCCGCTGATGCGGAGCTTGGCCGCTGCCGGTGCGTTGGCCGCCACTGCGGTCGGTGCCGCCGTTGTGGTCGTGCGACGACGCGGCCACGCCCCCATCTGACCCGACAAGGCCGCTGTCGAACGCAGCCGCTGCACTGCGGCGATGGTGCGGCTGCGCAAGTCGCCGTCAGGTTTACACTGAACCCGTCTAGCTCATATACTCCCCGCCTCTGGGCCCCGGCCCCGGAGGGGTGTAGCTCGAATTGGCAGAGCGCCGGTCTCCAAAACCGGAGGTTGCGGGTTCGAGTCCCGCCGCCCCTGCTCCCCAGGAGGATTGTCCACGTGAACCGAGAGATGCGCCGTCTTCAGGAGAAGGAAGAGGAGCGCGCCCGGAAACGCCGCAAGGCGGCTCCGCAGCAACGCCGCAAAGAGCGCGTTGGCCTCCGCCAGTTCATACGTGAGGTACGGCAGGAGCTCAAGAAGGTTGCGTGGCCGACCCGCGAGCAAACGACCACGTATACCGTGGTGGTTCTGGTGACCACCCTCGTCGTCACCGGCATCACGTTCGGCCTCGACTTGGTCTTCAAGCGAGGCATCCTGCAACTGCTAGGTGCTGCATAGCCATGGTCGATACCGCCGAAGAGACCAACGACACCGTAGACGTCGAAGAGACGGAGACCGCACCGCCGGCGCCTGTGGAGCCACGCAGTCCGTACGACCTGCCGGGCGGCTGGTACGTCGTCCACTCGTACTCGGGCTACGAGAACAAGGTCAAAGCCAACCTCGAGACTCGCATCAAGTCCATGCACCTCGAGGACAAGATCTTCGACGTCATCATCCCCATGGAAGAGGTCGTCGAGTTCAAGAGCGGCCGCAAGGTCAACGTCATGCGGAAGAAGTTCCCGGGCTACATCCTCGTGCGGCTCTACATGGATGACGATTCGTGGTATGCCGTCCGCAATACGCCGGGCGTGACCGGGTTCGTTGGTTCGAGCACCGGGACCAAGCCCACGCCGCTATCCCGCCGTGAGGTCGAGCGCATCCTCGGTGTCCGTAAGGACGAAGAGGAGAAGAAGGAACCACGCTTCAAGCCGGCGTGGGAAGTGGGCGAGACCGTGCGTGTGGTGGAGGGGCCGTTCGCCGATTTCAATGGCGTGATCGAGGACATCAACGTGGATCAGTCCAAGGTTCGCGTTCTCGTCGACATCTTCGGTCGAGAGACCCCGGTCGAACTGAACTTCGACCAGATCCTCAAGTTCTAACCCAGGGAAGGTTTTGCGATGGGTCGCAAGAAACTCATGACGATGCTCAAGTTGCAGATCCCGGCGGGGCAGGCCAGCCCGGCGCCGCCGGTTGGGCCCGCGCTGGGTCAGCATGGCGTCAACATCATGGACTTCGTCAAGGCGTACAACGACGCCACTGCCAGTCAGGCAGGCACGATCGTTCCGGTCGAGATCTCGATCTACGAGGACAGGACGTTCACGTTCATCACCAAGACGCCGCCGGCAGCAGTGCTGCTCCGGCAAGCGGCTCGGATCGAGAAAGGCTCACCGGAACCGCACAAGGAGAAGGTGGCCTCGGTCTCCCGAGACCAGGTGCGGGAGATTGCTGAAACCAAGATGCCCGATCTCAACGCCAACGACATCGACGCAGCGATGAAGATCGTCGAAGGCACGGCCCGCTCGATGGGAATCACCGTCGACGGCTGACCGCAGCACCGCGACGTATACGACACGTGGGAGGAGCCTGCCCGGCTCCGTCCGGACCACAAGGAGAAACCATGACCAAACTCTCGAAGGCGCAGGCTGACGCTCGCCGCCGCTACGACAAGAACTCCCTGTACCCAGCGCACGACGCGTTGGAGCTGGTGAAGACCCTTGCCCACAGCAAGTTCGACGAAAGTGTCGACGCCGTTTTCCAGCTGGGGATCGACGCTCGCAAAGCCGATCAACTGGTGCGTGGCACGGTCAGCCTTCCCCACGGCATCGGCAAGGAAGTTCGGGTGCTGGTGTTCGCCGAGAGCGACAACGCCAAGGCAGCTGAAGAGGCCGGTGCCGATATCGTCGGCGGCAAAGAACTGGCAGAGGAGCTCGGTGGCGGAGGCCCGCTCGAGTTCGACATCGCCATCGCCACGCCCGACATGATGCCGCACGTAGGCAAGCTCGGTCCGATCCTCGGTCCGCGCGGGCTCATGCCGAACCCGAAGTCAGGAACCGTTACCCCCGATGTGGGCAAGGCCGTCGAAGAGTTCAAAGCCGGTCGCGTGGAGTACCGGAACGACCGCTACGGCAACGTGCACGTGCCGGTGGGTCGGGTCTCGTTTGAGGTCGAGGCCCTGGTCGAGAACTTCGGCTCCCTCTCCGACGAGTTGCTGCGGGCGCGGCCCGCATCTGCCAAGGGACGCTTCATCAGAAAAGTCGCAGTCTCGTCTACGATGGGACCCGGCGTTCGCATCGATCCGTCCGACGTGGAGACCTTGGTCAAGGAGCTTCACTGAACAAGAGAAAGACACTTGACCGCTCCCGATGTATTCACGCTACAATCGGATCATCTTTGACAGATCAACGGGGATCGCGCGGGACGACATGGACGATCCACCACCGTCCGAGGGCGGTCCTTTCGGCCACT
>DATHZQ010000003.1:0-2390 GCA_035458525.1 Acidimicrobiia bacterium | reverse complement strand
GACGCCGGCATCGGCAAAGGGCGCCAGCATCGCCTCGACGGCGGCATCAAACGCGCCATGGCTGCCCAGAATCGGCGTGATGTCCTTGAACACGATTCCCGGCGTCGGGAAATCGGGGACTTCTCGGATGAGCTCCCTGAGCATCGCCTCGGTCATGGCGTCACTCTACCGTCGCTTGCGCCGCTGCCGAGGGGGGCGAGCAACCGCCCCGACGTCGATCGTCTCGACGGCGACCTCGGCGGCCCCCTCGAGGGCAATGCCCGAGCGCCGCAGTGCTCGGCGTTGCATCCGTTGCCACTCTGGCTCCTGCTCCTTCCAGAGCGCCAAGAGTGGCGTGGCGACGAAGATCGACGAGTACGTACCGGCGGCGACACCGATGAACAGGGCGAGGGCAAACTCGCGCAGCGTGGCCGCACCGAGGACGTAGGAGCCGATGAACAGCAGGCTCCCGATCGGCAACAGCGACGTCAACGACGTGTTGATCGAGCGCATCAGCACCTGGTTCATCGACAGGTTTGCGATCTCGGTGAACGTATAGCGGCCCTGCAACTCGTGGACGTTCTCGGTGATCTTGTCGTAGACGACAACCGTGTCGTACAGCGAATAGCCAAGGATGGTGAGCACGGCGATCACGGTCGCAGGCGTGACCTCGAAGCCGACGATCGAGTAGATGCCGGCCGTGATCAGCAGGTCGTGAAGCAGCGCCGCCAGCGCACCGCCCGCCATCTTCCACTCGAACCGCCATGAGATGAACGCAGCCACGACGGCGAGGAACACCCCGAGTGCGATCATCGCCCGGCGGGTGATCTCTCCGCCGAAGGTCGCGCCAACGGCGTCCACGTTGGTCTCGTCCGCATCGATGCCGGCGGCCGCGGCGATGGCCGCTACCAGCTCATCCTGCGCTGGGCCGTCGAGCTCCTCGGTGGCGATGAGGACTCGAGTGGTCTCCTCACCGGTGAGCTGGATGCGCTGTCCTTCGAGGCCGAGGTCTTCGAGCACGCCGCGGTAGTCGCCCACGCTGAGATCGTTGGCGTTCTCCGCCTCGACGATCGTGCCCCCGGTGAAGTCGACACTGAGATCGAAACCTCGGAACAGCAGCGAGCCGATAGAGAGCGCGAGCAGGACCGCCGAGAAGATGAACCAGCGGTTGCGCTGCCGGATGAAGTCGAACTCGGTCTCCCCGCGATACATGCGGTTGAGCACGCTCATCGCACCACCCCCGCTGTCGCCGGCTCCCCGCTCCGCCCCATGGCGCGCTGGATCGAGAAGAAGTTGCCGGTGGCGAGTCCGCTGCGCACCATGAGCATGGTGATCGGACGGGTGAAGAAGTAGGCCACGAACACGTCGACGACCGTGGCGATGCCCAGTGTGAGGGCGAAGCCCTTCACCGAGCCGATGGCGAGTACGTACAGCAAGATCGAACCGATCAGCGTGACGGTGTCGGCGGTGAGGATCGTGCGGAAGGCACGGCGGAAGCCGTGGTCGACGGCGCCGCGGAGCGGCCGGCCGCGGCGGTGCTCCTCCTTGGTCCGCTCGAAGTACACGATGTACGAGTCGGCTGTGATGCCGATGGACACGATGATGCCGGTGACCCCGGCGAGGGTCAGGGTCGTTCCCTGGATCTCGCTGAGCACCGTGATCGCCGTCATCAGCAGGGAGCCGAAGACGGTGAGCCCGAGCACGGCGACGATGCCCAGGGCCCGGTAGTACATGAGCAGCGCACCGGCGACGAGGATCAGACCTCCGATGCCGGCGATGAGGCCCGCCCGTAGCGAGTCGCTGCCGAGACTCGCCGATACCGACTCGACGCGTTCCCGCTCGAACACCGTGGGCAGGGCGCCGTACCGGAGGATCGTGGCGAGGTCCTCGGCTTCGGCCTGGGCATTCTCGCTCGTGCCGATCGTGATCACGACCTGGTCCGCATCGAGGCCCACGCCGGCTGTCACTTCCTCGGCGATCTGGGGGGCCGAGACGACGACACCGTCGACGACGATCGCCATCTGGCGGCGCGGATCACCGATCGTGAAGAGAGAGAGTTGAGCCGTTGCCGCCTCGAACGCCACCGACCCCTCTTCCGAGAACTCCGGATCGACGACGAAGCCGCTGCTGCCGAACCCGCCGGAGAAGCCAGCTTCTGCGCCACGGACGTCCGCTCCGGTGAGGAACGCCGGGCCGACGCTGTAGACCAGACCATCCTCGCCTCGCAGGTAGGCCGGAGATCCTGGGTTGTCGACGATGGTGAGCCCCGTGTCGGGATCCAGGTTCGGGGGCGGCGGCGGAGGTACGGTCGTGGTCGTGGTCGTGGTGGTGGTCGTCGTCGTGGCGTCATCTGCGCCGGTCTCCCCGGCCGTGGTGTCGTCTGCGCCCTCGTCCGCGGCGGTCGAGTTGGC
>DATHZQ010000002.1:0-11850 GCA_035458525.1 Acidimicrobiia bacterium | reverse complement strand
GATAGTCCCCCACGAAGTGGGGGAAGGTACCGCCGGCGAAGCCGGGGGTAGGGGGTAGCCGCAACCACTCGACAACTCAGTCCGCCACCTGTGGAGGGCACCCTGACGGTGGTCGCTATCGTGCCTTCGCTTATGCACATCACGTTCCACGTCCAGTTCACCACATCGTTCGGCCAGCACCTCTCCATCGTCGTGGACGGCGAGGCGGCGGAGATGTCGTGGTCACCTGGGGACTGGTGGTCCGCCTCGCTCGACGTGAACCCCGGTGCGCCGTATCACTACGAGCTGCGTGATGGCAACGGCGTCATCGACGTCGAGGCCGGCGAGACACGCACCGCACCGTTTGGCGAGTCTGCGCTCGAGATCGTCGATCGCTGGCGCCTTCCCGACTCAGCGCGGCGATCGCGAACCAGCGCCCTGTTCACTCGCAGCAGAGCGGGGCGCTACCCCCACGGCGTCGACGGATCCGGGCGGGTCACGTTCCGATTGCTCGAGCCGGCAGTGCCGCCCGATGCCCACGTCGTCGTCTGCGGCGCCGGCCCCGCCCTCGGCGACTGGAACCCGGACGATGGCCTCCGAATGGCCCCGGCCCCCTATCCATGGTGGGAGGCCAGCGCGGATCTCGAGGGAGCGGCCGAGTACAAGTTTGCCGTGATCGGACCGGATGGCGGAGTCACCTGGGAAGTCGGCCTCAATCGGGCCACGCCTGCAACCGCAGTCTCCACGGTCGTGCATGACGACGAGATCGGCGGTCGGCCCGGATGGCGGGGCGCCGGCATCGCAGTCCCGGTGTTCTCGCTCCGGTCAGATACGGACGTCGGCGTCGGCCAGTTCACGGACCTCGAGGCGCTTGCCGACTGGGCCGCCGCAGTCGGCATCTCGGTGATTCAGCTGCTGCCCGTCAACGACACCGTCTTGAACCACGATTGGGACGACTCGTATCCCTACAACCCGGTGTCGGTGCAGGCGCTGCATCCCCTCTATGTGGACCTCGACGCCATCGACCACGCAGGCATCCGCACCGAGGTCGCTGAGGCGAGGGCTGCGCTGAACGACCTTCCCGAGATCGACTACCTCGCCGTGATGGAAGCGAAGTGGCGTCTGCTGCGAGCGGCATACTTCAACGCCAAGCACGCGCTGGCGAACGATGCCGAGTTTTCTCTCTTCCTCGAGGAGGAGCGCGACTGGCTCGTTCCGTATTCGGCGTGGGCGACCTTGCGAGACCGCCACGGCACCCCCGACTTCCGCAGGTGGGGCAGGCACGCCATCTACAACCAGGAGCGGGTTGCAGCGATGGCCCGTCCCGGCAGCGCCGATTACGACGAGCTGCGTTTCCACTGGTTCGTCCAATACCACCTGCATCGTCAGCTCACGTCGGCAGCCGACTACGCCCGCAGCCGTGGCGTGGCACTCAAAGGGGACTTGCCGATCGGGGTTGCCCCCGAATCGGTCGAAGTGTGGACCCAACCAAACCTCTTCCACGTCGGCGCCCAAACGGGTGCTCCCCCGGACGCGTTTGCGGTGCGGGGTCAGAATTGGGAGTTCCCGACCTACAACTGGGAACGCATGGCCGAAGACGACTTCGCCTGGTGGCGCAATCGATTCACGGCGCTGGCGCACTACGTCGATGCGTACCGGATCGACCACGTGCTTGGCTTCTTCCGCATCTGGGAGATACGCCAATCGGCCGACGACGGCCTCCTCGGGCACTTCCGCCCGTCGCTGCCGCTTTCATCCGCCGAGATCGAAGCCGCCCTCGGACCGATCGACGTCGGTCAGCTCATCAGGCCGCTGGCAACCGAGGAACTGCTGGCCGGCTTCGGCGAGCATGCGGACCGGGTCCGGACCGGCCTCTTCCTCTCCACACCCCAGGGTTTGATGCTCATGCCGGGCGTGGCTACGCAACGCCGGATCCTCCGTGCGTTCGACCTCGGGATCCTCGAGGACATCGAGGACCCCGAGCGTTTGGAGATCCGCCGCAAGCTGCTCGACATCGCGGCGGACGTTCTGCTGCTGGAGGTTGGTGACGGCTACCAGCCCCGCATCTCGTGGCAAGACACCGAGCACTATCGGCGCCTCTCCGCTGAACAGCAGCACGCGTTCGATGCGCTGGCCATCGACTTCTTCCACCACCGCCATACCGAGCAATGGGAGCGGCAAGGACGTGCCACGTTGCCGGCCGTCGTTCAGGCCACCGACTTGCTGGCGTGCGGGGAGGATCTCGGCATGGTGCCGGAGCTGGTGCCTCGCCTCATGAACGAGATGGGGCTGTTGAGCCTCGAGATCGAGCGCATGCCGAAGCGCCTCGGTGAGTGGATGGCGGACCCGGCAGACGCCCCCTACCTCTCGGTCGTGTCGCCGAGCACCCACGACACGACCACCCTTCGCATGTGGTGGACCGAAGACCGTGAGTTGACGCAACGATTCTGGAACGAGGCGCTGCGTCAAGAGGGACCCGCACCGGAGGACTTGGACGGCGGCACCGCCGAGGCGATGGTCCGTCGCCAGATGCAATCGCCGGCGATGCTCTGCGTCATCCCGATTTCCGACCTGCTCGCCATCGACGAGGGCCTGCGCCGCCCCGAGCTGGCCACCGAGCGCATCAACGATCCGGCCAATCGTCACAACAAGTGGCGATACCGCCTCCACCTCTCCCTCGATGAGCTGGCGGCTGCGGAGGGATTCAACGATCGTCTACGGTCCATCATCGCCGAGTCGCACCGCTGAGCGAGTCTGCATGGGGCCGGGCGGCCGACATGCAGCGCGTCGCCAGCTCAACCGAAGGCTCGCGGTCAGCTCAACAGCAAGTCGCATGCATCGTCGGCCAGTCCCTGTCCCGCTTCGCTCAACAGGTTCCGCGCAACGTCGACGCCCGCTTCCCGGAGCTCTGCGACTTCGTCGGGATAGCTCGCCGCAGCCGCGATCCTGACTTCGGGGATGAACGTCTTGACCCGCCGGACCGCTTCGACGTTCGCCCGGTGATCGTTCATCGCCATCACGACGAGATCGACGTGCGGATGCAGCCGCACCCGCTCCCAGAAGTCGCTGTCGAGGGCATCTCCGCGGACAACATGGCGGCCCGCAGCCACGTTCGCCCCCACCACACCGTTGGAGCGGTCGACCGCGACGACGACCTCGCCTTGACGCTTCACGAGCTCGTCGTAGGCGCCTGCTCCAACCCGGCCCATCCCAAACACGAGTATCCGAGCGTCTCCTGGATCGATGAGCGCATCCTCGGGCTGCAGTGGATGTCGTTCCAGGCGCTCGAGGTGCCTGGACCACCGGCGGTAGATCTCGTAGCGGGCGCGGTTGGCGGGGGCAGCGACCGCAAACGACACAGCCACCGCCACCGCCACGACCGCAGCCCATTGCGACTCCAGCAGCCCTTCGTTGACCCCCGCGGCCACCACGATCAGCCCGAATTCGCTGAAGGTGGCCAGGGACACCGATGTGTGCCACCCGGTGCGGGCGCGCAGACGAAAGCGCGGGATCAGCGCAAGGAAGCCGGCGACCTTGAGCGGTAGCAGCAACAGCACGATCGCAGCCACGACGACGGAACCGACATCTGGGGTGCCTTCGAGACCGATCGAGAGGAAGAACCCGATCAACAAGATGTCTTTCAGCCCGAGCAGCTGGCTGGATAGCTCTCCGGCGCGGGGGTGATTCGCCAGGGTGAGGCCGATGAGCAATGCGCCCAGATCCGGCTTGAGCCCGGCCCACTCGAACGCGCCGGCGCCGACGCCGATCGCAAGGAACACGCCGAACAGGATCAGCAGCTCGCCGTGGCCGGTGCGATCGAGCACGAAACCGTAGACCGGGCGGGCCGCGATGATTGCCACGACCACCGGTATCGCCCACAGCGACGGCAGCTCCCCGGCTGAGGCCACGAGGAACCCCACGGCAAAGATGTCCTGGACGATGAGGATGCCGACCGCGATGCGACCGGACAGCGAGGATGCCTCGTTGCGATCTTCGAGCGCCTTCACCGCGTAAACGGTGCTGGAGAACGACAGCGCAAACCCCACGAGTGCAGTCTGCGCCAGGTCGAGGTCGGTGACGAGCGGAAGACCGATGACGCCGAGCGCCACGAGCAAGCCCCCGATGAGCACGGTCGTGGCCATCATGTGGATGGATGCCGTCGCCCACACCGCGGGCCGCGCCAGGGTCTTGAGTTTGAGTTTCAGGCCGATTCCGAAGAGCAGCAGCAGCACCCCCGCATCGGCGATGGCGTCGATGCCGGATGTGGACTCGTAGCCGAGCGCATGCAGGACGAAACCGGCGGCGAGGTAACCCACGAGGGGCGGCAGCCCGACCCACGAGGCGAGGAACCCGAGTGCAAACGCGGCGAGGATGAAGGCGAGATCCACAGTGAGCCGATCGTGTCGTGGGACCGGCGAGTGTACCGACAGGCATCCGGCACGGGAGGCCCGGCCGTGCCGCACGCTCACCGACCGGTGGTGGCGGTTGGTTGAGTCGTCTCAGATGATGAATCAGCCGCCGGCGAGATCGCCCGTCAGGCCTGCGACCCTCGAGCCGACTGCAGCGTCTCGACCAACTCCACATAGGCCGCCTTGGCGTCGTCCTGGGACGTCCCCGCCAGGCTGGCCCATGCGTCGTATTTTGCGCGGCCGACGAAGTCGAGCATGCCCGGCCGGTCGCCGGTGGCGTCACCCTCGCTCCCCTGCTTGTAGAGCGAGTACAGCCGCAGGAGCTCGTCGTTGCCGGGCCGCTCTTCCAACTCCTGCACCGCCGCGGCGGCAGCAGCGAACCTGTCGTCGAGATCCGTCATGACGCTCCTCCTCGGGTCTCATCGCGCAGCAATGCGGCAACCACCTGCTGCGCAGCTGCGATGTTGGGCTCCTCGACCATGACCCTTGATACCCGCGGGGTGCCCAACGCTCCGGGGTCGGTGTCGATCGACGCCGGGATGCCGGCGTCGTGCAGCAAGGTCCACGCCTGCCCGGCCCGATCCGCGTCGTCGAACTCGGCAATGGGCACCAGTCGCGGCCGCCGGAACCAGTCGAGCACGCTCACCCGTGGGATCCGCCCGTGAAGTTCCAGCCGGCCAGCCGAATCGTCGGCGCGTGCACGAGCCCAGGGCCGAACTCGGAGTCTGCCCAGCGGGCATCGTTGCCGAGACCCAGCATGCGGCTTTGTCCGAGCGCTTCCGTGAACGACTGGGTGAAGCGCAACCCGTTGACGGCGCCGGTGATCTGCCCGTTTTCGATCATGAACGTGCCGTTGCGCGTGAGCCCCGTGACGGCCATGGACTTGGGATCGAGCACCCGGCAGTAGTTGAACGTCGACACGTAGAGCCCGCGCTCGACGTCGGCGATCAGCGTCTCGGGGTCCGCACCTCCACCGGTGATGAACATCGCACTCGCCACAGGACCGTAGATCTCTGATCCGGGAATCGCGTGCCCGGTCGACGACGTGCCCGCTTTCGCTGCGGTGCGCCGGTCGTGGGCAACCGCCCGGCTCACCCCGTCGGTGACCAGCTCGGTGCGCAACCGCGGGGTGCCCTCGGTGTCGAAGCCCACGCCCATCGCACGTGGATCGGACACGTCGTCCACGAGCGCGAATGCCGCATCGAACTGCTGCTCGCCAAGTTCGACGAACGACTGGCCCTCCAGGTGTGCCTTGCCGTTGAAGCCGTAGAAAGCGAGAAAGATGCCGATCGTTGCGGCGCATTCGGGTGCGAGAACCACCTCGTACTCACCCGGTTTGATGTCGTAGGTTGCGGCGCTGTCCCGAGCCCGCTGCGCCGCCAGCGCACCGACGGCAGCGCCGTCGAGATCACCAAGGCGCACCGACGTGGCGTGGCCGGAACCTGCCGACGTGTCGGTCTGGTGGATGCCATCGAGCGTGGCCTGTGTGTAACGGCCGTCGCGACGGACGCCGTTGGAATTGGCGAACACCACGCTGGTATCGCTCGTCTGGCAGTAGCCGGCGGCGCGCATGCCCTCACCTGCGGCGACGAACTCGGCGACCATGCGAGCCCGATCCGCCGGAGAGGCCGTGGCGGTGGCGTCGTCGTGATGATCGACCGCTTGGGCGTCGGCCGGTTCGGCGAGGCCGGGCCACGTTTCATCGACCGGCGAGTAGGCGCAACGTTCGATCGTCTCGTCCACGAACCTGCCGAGCGCATCCGAATCGAGATACGTGGTCGTGCCCGAAGCGACGCGTCCGCCTGAGACGACGCGCAGGGTCACGGTGTCGGCGTCCTCGCCGACGTTCTGATGGATGAACGAGTTGGCGAAGCGGGTCAGCGACGAGGGTCCCCCGCTGATGCGCACGTCGGCTTCGGCACGATCGCCGACGCGCTCCAGCACCCATTCGGCGAGGTGCTTGCGGTCCGTCATGCCTTCACCCCCACCCGCACGTTGGAGAAGCGAGCCGGCGCCGCCGAATGACCGGTGTGGCCGACTTGCATCGGCTGGCCCTTCCCGCAATTGGGAGTGCCCCAGTGCACCCACTCGCTGCCTCCGGCGAGCATGTCGAGCGTCCCCCAGAACTGCGGCGTGATGCCTGTGTACGTGGGGTTGCGGACCATTCGGCCCAACTTGCCGTTCTTGACCTCCCAGCCGATCTCGCACCCGAACTGGAAGTTGAGGCGCTTGTCGTCGATGGACCATGAGCGGTTGGTGGACATGTACACACCGTCTTGTGTCTCGGCGATGATCTCGTCGAGCGAAGAGTCGCCGGCCAGCAGCCCGACGTTCGTCATGCGGACCATCGGAAGCCGGTTGAAGCCGTCGGCTCGCACCATGCCTCCGGGCGGAAGGCCGGCGATCGACGCCGAGTCCCGACCCGACAACACGCCGACCCAGGTGCCGTCCTTGACGATGTCGACCCGTTGCGCAGGGGTGCCCTCGTCGTCGTAGCCGAAGCTGCCGAGCGCCCCCGGAAGGGTGGCGTCCGCGGTGATGTTCATCAGGTCGCTCCCATAGCGGTGGGAGCCGAGTTTGGGGAGTTCCAAATGGGAAGTCCCGGCGAACGCCGCTTCCCACCCCAGAATCCGGTCGAGTTCGATGGCGTGGCCGACCGATTCGTGGATCTGCAGTCCGAGTTGCGAGCCTTCGAGGATGAGCTGCTTCTCGCCCTCCTCGACCGCCGGGGCGCTGAGGAGGGCGACGGCCTCCTCGGCGATGCGCTGGGCGTTGCCGGCGTAGTCCCACTTCCGCACCGTCTCGAAGCCGCCCGTCTCGAACTGCCCGAACGACTGCGGGTAGGAGCGACGTTGCGTCTCCTGTTCGCCCAGCGCCGTCACGTCATAGCCACCGCCGCACTCGACGATCTGCTGATGGATCCGGCTGCCTTGCGAGCTGACAAACCATTTGTCGGTGACCCATGAGGTGAGGTTGCCGCGGGCGAGCGCCACGCCCTCGACGGCTTGCATGGTGCGAGTGACGTCGAGGAGCAGATCGATCTTCTCCGAGAGCGGCACCTGCAGCGGGTTCTCGTCGTGTGGCGTGACAAACGTCTCTTCGACCACCGGCACGTCGGCAAGCGTCATCGGCGGTCCGGGCACCTGCGTCGAAGCCTGGGCGATCGACGCTGCCATCTCACCGGCGTGGCGGGCAGCATCGTCGGTGAGCTCGGCCGTGGCGAAGAATCCCCACGAGGAGCCGATGAGGGCTCGTACCCCAACACCCGCCGTCTCCGTCTGATCCATCGACTCCACGGACTGGTTGAGCACGTCGACGCTCTCCTGGGTGGCGATCACCACCCGCGCGTCCGCATACCCGGCGCCGGCGGCCAGCGCTCCCTCAACCGCGGCTTGGGCGTAATCGAACAAACGCAGCCTCCTGGGGGCTCGAATTTGGCCGGGTCGATGGTAGAGGCTTGCCCGAGGGCTCGTTCGCCGTCGGGCCGGGTGGTCACGGCGATCACGGCGCAACCGGCCCCGTTGGCGGCTGCATCGCAATAGGGTTGACCCGATGGAGCATGCCCACGAATGGCCCGGCGAATACACCTATTGCCCGATGTGCGGCACGGAGCTCGAGCTCCGCGAGGCAGCCGGAAAGCCGCGGATGCGGTGCCCGGAGTGCGACTACGTGCATTTCCGCAATCCCGGCGTCGGTGCCGCCGTGGTGATCCGTGACGACAGCGGCCGCATTCTCCTCGTATTGCGGGGTGAAGGAACGAGCCGCTCTGGACTGTGGGCGGTGCCGGCCGGCTTCGTGGACTACGGCGAGGACCTTCGGGATGCGGCACGACGCGAGCTACGCGAAGAGACCGGCCTGATCGCCGATTTGGGCGACGTCGTCCACGTCGCCTCCAACTTCCACGATCCGGCCAAGCTCACCGTCGGCGTGTGGTTCGCCGGGACCGTGATCGGCGGAGAGCTGCAGGCGGGTGACGATGCCGACGATGCTCGCTTCTTCGACCTCGACGACCTCCCGCCGCTGGCCTTCGAGACCGACGAAGAGCTGTTCGAGATCCTGCGGCAGGATCGACCACGTACCGAGGGGCCCACGGGTGCAGCCGAACCTGATGCTCAGCCACGCCCGGCCCGAACTCACGGCAGTGCTGCACCACAGGGGTACAGCCGAACCTAGGTTCGCCGCCCTCACCCGGTCAGGGGGGCAAGGTCGAATTCGACGACGGCGTCGTCTCTCGTCCGGTACACGGAGACCGTCACGTCGATGACGGCTCGGGTCACGGTCGTGGGGTCGTCGATCTCGGGGCCGGTGCGGCGCACGACATCGGTGCCTGAGGCGAGCGGAGAGGGACGGGGCGCCCGCTGCCGTTGGAACGGGTAGGGCGGTGCGATGTGCTCGGACAGCATCGTCGTCACGGCGCCGTCCTCGCCTTCCGTCCCCGGCAGCGTGATCGCCAGGTCGACCTGAGCCAGAGCGTCCGCCCCCTGCAGGCTCCAGCGCACGTCGCCTCCCTCGGCATCGAGCGAGGTGAGCACCCCGGAGAGCCTCAGATCCGAAGCAAGCGGCATTTCGAAGGAGCGTCCCGTCGTGAAGGGAAACTGCGGGATCTCGATGGGAACGGAGGCGGTGATCACCTCGGGCTCGGTCAGCGGGGTCAAGGCCAGGGAGCGTACCTGGGCGTCCGCACCCGGGAAGCGGACCGCCACCGTCCCGAGCGAAGCAGGGTTCCGGATCTCCTCATAGCCATCGATCACCCGCCCCTCGACGTCCCTCAGCTCCCACACACCACCGGGTGGGACGGGCGACCGATCGGGCGGAGTTCCGGCGGCGGCCACGGTCGTGATCACGACGACGGTTGCGTCACGAACCGCGTAGAGCGCCTCGGGCCTCATCGCAGCGGTCTCGGAGACTCGGAGGAACCCGGCGGGGAACGGCACAGCTGCAACCGGCGCTTCCCCGACCGATGTCGTAGTTGCCGTGACGACCGTCTCCTCGGCGGCTCGCGACGCAACCCAGGCCCATCCGAGCAGCGCCCCGACGGCGACGCCGGCGACGAGCGGCAGCAGCCAGGACCTCTGTCGGGGCGGTATGTCTTCGTCCAGCGGTGAGCGCAGCAGCTCTGCGAAAGTTTCCTCGTGCATCAGCGTTCGCCGAGCGCAACTTCGATCGGGCCGCCGACGGCGAGCCAGACCATGCCCCGCACTCGCAACACGAGGTTCTCGGGAGTCTCGTCGAGTGCGAGTCTGAGGTTGTAGCGGGGACGGCCCTCTGCCTCGCGCACCGCACTGGCCCACACCGACCCCACGCCTTCCACCGTGAGGTTTTCACGATTGAAGGGGTCTTCCGCCACGATCTCTACTTGCACGATCGTCTGCTCCCCCTGATCCACGATCTGGATCAGCGAGACCGACACCCCCGGGGCGATCTCGAGCACCGGCTCCGCCTCGGACAGCACGAAGACCTCGCTGATCGGTAGTGGCACTCGATACGACTCGATCCGGAGGCCCGTGGCCTGGCTCGGCGAGAAGCGCGTCGGGACGTCGAATCGCACCGAGCGACTGGTCACCGTGGTAGTTGCGCCCGGATAGCTGGCCCCAGCCGTGAGCAGTGTCCACGAGGCGGGGAAGACGGGCGGCAGCGTCTCGGGCTGGATGGCCGTGCCCGGGTCGCCGACGAACTGGGACACGTAGCCCGTCTCCTGCCCTTGCAGCGGGGCAATGGCCTCCAGCCTGTAGGTGAACACCGCGGCGTCGCCGTCCATGCGGAGCGCATCGGGGACCAGCACCGCCTGACCGACAACGACCTCGCTCGGATCGAAGTACTGAGGGCCCTCGCGGGCGACCACTTCGGACGTCGTGGTCGGGGCCACGGTCACCGGTCCGGCGTCGCCCCAACCCGACGCTGCGCCCAGGCCCGCCACCAGGGCGAAGCCAGACACCAAACCGGCCGCGGCGGAGACGACGCTGCTACGCATCCGCGGTCAGGCTACATGGGCAGGTGAGCGACGGAGCGACGTGTGGGTGGCGTCCAGATCAGCCTGCGGTGCCGGGAGCGTCAGCGTCGCCTCGATCAGGCGCTACGACCTTGGGGTTGTCGCGAAACCGGATGCGAACGTGCGAGCGATCGCAGAACGGTTGGTTCTCGCTGGCGCCACAACGGCACAGCGCAGCCCGAGGACCGACGAGGGACGTCTCGCCGTCAGCATCCTTCACCTCGAGGGAACCTCGCACGTAGTTCGGTCCGTTCGGCATTGGCACGACGGTCGTGACCGGCGGCATCGCTTCACCGGGTGCGCCGTCGGCCCTCGAGTAGGTGAGGGCCCCGGTTGGGCACGTTTCGATGGCAGCGGCAATCTCGTCGGCGGTGGCGGCGGTCACGTTGACCCAGGGACGGACTCGCGTGTCGAACACCCGCGGTAGCGCCTCGAGGCAATGGGCGGAGTGGATGCACAACTCGGAGTTCCAATGCACCTCGATCGACGCTGTCGTGTACGTGCGCTTCACCATTTCGGCTCTACCGTGATCGCTTCAGCCCGTCGGCGTTGCACGGTAGCCGGGAGCGGGTCAGGTCCGCTGTGCCACAATGCCGGTGTGAGCGACACCGTCACCCAGGAGCAGACGAAGCCGCGCATCTCGGATGGCGAAGGCGACCACGACAGGTTTGCGCACTACGTCAGGAAAGCGGACATCGTGCGCAGCAACGTCGAGGGGGAGCCCGTCGTGGCGCTGTGCGGCAAGAAGTGGATTCCCAACCGGGATCCGAGCCGCTACCCGGTGTGCCCCACCTGCAAGGAGATCATGGCCCGCCTGCGGGGCGAATCGGCGTGAGCGGCGCCTATTTCACGACCACCGACGGGTCGTGGTTCCAACCGACCGAATGGGCGCGCGGCCCGTGGGATGTCGCCGCTTGCCACGCCGGACCACCTACGGCGCTGATGGTGAGAGCGATCGAACCGCTGGCACGGCACCAGCGGCTGGCCCGCATCACCGTCGAGCTGATGCGGCCAATCCCGATGTCCGGCTTCCGGGTCCAGGCGGAGGTGCGCCGCCCCGGGCGCTCGGTGACGCTCACGGAGGCCGAGATATTCGACGAGGACCGCGTGCTGGCCCGGGCGTTCGGGCTTCACGTGCGGCAGTTGGACGGCTTTTCGGCACCGACGGCGCCCGTCGACGTTCCGGACTTCTCCCGGGCGCAGCCGGGACCATTCCCGATCCACGAGACCATCCACGGTGAGCATGCGTTCAACTCCTCGATCGAGGTGCGCTACGACCCAGGCTTCTCCCAGGGTGAGGGCGGTCCGACGTGGGTGTGGCTCCGCACGATCGTCCCGATCCTCGCCGACGAGGAGCCCACGGGATTCCAACGCATCTGTCCGCTCGCCGACTCCGGCAACGGCATCAGCTGGAACAGCTATCTCGACGAAGTCCTCTTCGTGAATCCGGACCTGCAGGTCACCTATCTCCGC
>DATHZQ010000001.1:0-24623 GCA_035458525.1 Acidimicrobiia bacterium | reverse complement strand
CGACATCACCGCGGGAGTTGCAGCAGACGGCGAGGCGCCGGCGCCTTCCACCCGCCTCCCATTGGCGCGCTGCTCGTCTCCGTGCTCAGTTCTTCGATGCTGACGCTGCGAGTGGCGAGCGCATGCGAGATGTCATGCACGATGCCGGGGTGGTCCAGACCGACGAGCTCCATCGAGAGGCGGGTGGAAGGCGCCGGCGCCTCGCCGTCTGCTGCAACTCCCGCGGTGATGTCGAGGAGACCTTCGAGCGGTTCGAGATCGCGCATGAGCGCGGCGAGCTTGTCGTCGGACACGGTGACCATGACGATGCCGGCGAACTTGCCGGCCAGCTGCGCCATGTGGCTCTTGTCCCAGTCGCCCCCGTGATCGGCGATGACGCCCGAGAGCGCATCCACGAGGCCGGCCTGATCGTCGCCAATTGCGGTCAGTACGAGCGTTGCCATGATGTGAGCCTACCGATCGTTCACAAGGGCTCCGCCTTGGCGGTGCACCCGACGTGCCGCGCAGGAACACGGGCGAGCCGCCATGATGCGCTGCCGCCGGCGCCGCAATGCCAATCGCACCGACAGACCCCGCGGCTGCGGCCGCCCTGACGCCGGTCAGAAACCTCCTACGACTCAAGTGGGCGTGTGGTACGGCTCGTGGCGCCATAGGACCCTCCTCCCTCGGCCTGGTTTCGAAGCGCACGCGGCGCAACCGGGCTTGGGGGGACGTTTTTGCCACCTTGGGCGCGACGGCGTCAGGCTGTTGTCGCGGTGCGTCGCTGGCGGCGCACGCCGGCTCGCCAGACCACCCAGCACGCCGCTCCGATCGGAATCTGGATGGCGTAGGAAAGGGCGCGATAGATCAGCACGCCGGCGACCACCGCAGGCTGCGATCCGCCGGCAACGACGAGCGCACCCGTCATGCCGACCTCGACGAGGCCGATTCCGCCAGGCGTCACCGGCAGTGCAGTCACGAGGCGCACGAAAGCGAAGGCGGCGAGAATCTCCGACCACGTCACCGCGTCCGCGGGAACCCCGGAGACTCGAAGCGACACCAACAGCAGGGCGAACAGCGAGCCGTGGCTGAGGAGCGTCGCAGCCGTCAGGAGCAGCCAGCGGTCCTGAAGAACGCCTGCAGTCTTGTGGCGAAAACCGCTCAAGGCATCGTCCCAACCGGAGAACGGTCCCCGCCGTAGCGCTCTGGCGAAGGAGGTGGCGACTCGCTGTCCGGCACGGCCCACAGCGCGAGCCAGGCGATCGCTCGACACGACGAGCACCAGCGCAACCACGGCCGCCGTCAAGACGGCCAAACCGACGACGGCCGCGCCGAGCATGGCTGCGTTGGGATTCCCTTGGAAGGCCAGGATGGCGAGCGCGGCAATCGGCAGCCCGAGCTTGACGAACGTGTTCCAGAGTCCGGTGAGTGCAGCCGCGATGCCGATCGAATCGGCCGAGTAGCCGTACGAAGAGAACATCGCGAACGTGACGCCGACGCCAACGGCACTGCCTGCCGGGACGGTATTCGACACCGCAGTGGAAATTTGGCCGACCATGAACGCCTGAGAAAGCGGTAGCCCGGGCAATGCCGCCATCACCACGAGCTGGTAGGTGAGGATGTTCCATGCGGCAAGCAGGAGCAGGAGGAGGATCTCCGGGACCGCCAGCCCTCGAATGATCTCCCAGACCTTCGAGAAGTCTGCGATGGCCGGTAGGACGCCCACCAGCAATGCGACCGCGATCGCCAGGGGCACGACTACGCCTGCGATGCGTCTCAGCCGCGACTTCGGCTTGCGGGTCTCCCTTTCGGGGTGGTCGGTGTCGGATGGAATCAAGCCGCGAGCATAAGAGGCTCAGCGGATAGGCGAGCCGTCTTGGCGAGCCAGGAGCTGAGGCCGGGGCCCGAGCGGCCCGCCCGGAGGGCAGGAGCGGGAAGCATCGCTTCGTCCGGCGCGACAACCGCAACTGCCTATCCGCGCGTCCTCTACGCCCGTGGCAGCCCGGTCGATCAGATGCATTCGACCCCGGCGCAACGCCGGAAGGCGGCGTAACCGGGGAGCGCCGGGACAAGCCGCACCAACCTCGCGGACGCCGGCTGGATTCAGTCGAGCTCACGTCGATGCGAGCGCCTCCAGCCAGCTCCGGAGCTCGTGGGGCCTCATGACGCTCGGCTGCCCCAGCAAGTCATCCGGAACACCGGCGAGCTGCGGCGGCACC
This sequence comes from Acidimicrobiia bacterium, assembly GCA_035458525.1. Classification (GTDB taxonomy): domain Bacteria; phylum Actinomycetota; class Acidimicrobiia; order Spongiisociales; family UBA5794; genus DATHZQ01. The sequence goes on along the minus strand of DATHZQ010000001.1, from coordinate 22,425 downwards.
TGCTGTACGACCCGTTCGAGCTCGTCGACGGTGGCGTGATCGTCGACCACTGCCGCCATGTCCTCGTCGTGATCGACGCCACGCGCACGAGCGGCAGCGACGAGTCCCCGCAGGAGTGACTCCCACGTTGACATGGGTCCCTGGGCGAGCGAGGCCGACTCTTCGAAGGAATCGATGAAGGCGAAAGGAACCCGTTCGATGCCGTGCGCCCCGGCGACGGCGGCGTACAGCCAGTCCGAATCGAAGGCGAAGCCGTAGGTCGACGGCGCCGCCAGCACGTCATCGAGTGCCGATCGGCCGTAGAGCTTGAAGGCCGCCTGGGTGTCCCGAAGCCCCCGATCGAAGAGCGCCCGTCCCACCATGCGCTGCATGTGTCTGAGCACCACGATGCCGGGTCCCCAACGTGCTTCCGCCTTCACGAGCACGGCCTCCGGGTGTTTTCGATCCCCGATCACCACCGAGTTGCCTGCCGCATGGGGTGCCAACAGCAGCCCCACCTGGCCGAGGTTCACCGAGTTGTCGGCATCCGTCATCACGATTGCGCCGCAGCCGTCGCCAATGGCGACATCGGCACCGTGGACGATCGCACCGCCCTTGCGGGAATCGTCGACGTGGGCCAGATCGCGAAGAGGTCCTCGCTCGTCGGGGAGGGCCTCGCCGAGCCGCAACACGGTGACGCGATCGCCGCACGGGTGGTCGGCAGCCCGTCGCTCCGCCACTGCCGCGCTGTCCTCGGGATCGCCGTCGTCGACCGGATACACCCGCCAGTCGACCCCGGTGCCATCGAAGAGCCACTCGAGCTGGTCCAGCTTGGTATGCAGCGCATCCTCCCCGGTTGGGTTGTCGTCGCTGCGCGGCCGCAGCCTGCGCTGCTCCCCCCACATTGCGAAGACGATGCCCAGCCGGCCGTCCCAGTCGAGCCCGGTGACCAGCTGTTTGGATTGGGCGAGCTTCAGGGCGATCCGCAGATCGAGCGGTGCGGTCCCGTCCCCGACGTCACGCAACAGCTCGTCGCCGCCGACCAGCATCTCGTCGGCCATCTTCCGAACGCGGGAATGGTCGGCGGCGGACGCCAGATCGAAGGTGCCGGTTGCGGCCACCGAGTCGGGTGGGGGATCGGGAAGCGTGGTCATGCGGCTGGTCAACCTCTCTCAGCACGGGGGTGCGGCCGCAACCTACCGGGATTGCCGGCGACGCCGAGGCAGGTGAAGCGGCAGACCGGGTCGCCTGTGTCGCAGGAGAGCGACGACGCCCGGCGCGGAACCAGCACAGTGACGTCGCCGCAGAGAATCGTTAACATGTGAAGTGTTGACCCCCTGGACGCGGCATGCCGAGGAGGGCCGATGAGCCTGTACTACGTGCAGAAATTCCTATACGAGCTCAACCGGGATCCCAGATTCCAGGAGCGCTATCGCACCGACCTCGTTGCGTTGCTCGAAGAATTCGACCTCACCGACGAGGAGAAGGCGGCGCTCTCCGAGCCGGACATCGGCAAGCTGTTCCACTTCGGCGTGAACGGTCAGATCCTGATGCACTTTGCGGCTTTCCATCAGATCGAGTGGCAGGATTACCTGCAGCGGATGCGGGACGGGATCGCCGAACACGGTCCTGTTCGCGAAGGGGTGTACGCCGTGACGGGTTACGAGGGTGTCGACGCTCACTCGGAAAAGCTCGGTCTGCAATCCAACGTCGAGAGGGGAAACTGACATGCCACTGGTCTTTGCCGGCGTCGCCAGCCACGCACCGGGCATCACGGGTAGGGCGGATCAGGCCGACCCTGTCGTTCGCGACGAGTTCTATGCCAACTTCGACCACATGCGTGAGGCGCTCGAGGCCACGAAGCCCGATGCCGTGATGGTCATCGCGGCCGAGCACTTCTCGAACTTCTTCATGAACAACATGCCGTCGTTTGCGATCGGGATGTCCGACGCATATGAGGGTCCGATCGAGGACCCTGAATGGCTGGCGATCCAGCGGACGACGGTGCCGGGCAACCGTGACCTGTCGCATCGCATCATCACCGAGATCATGCAATCGTCAGACGTGGCGTATGCCGAGGAATGGCGATTCGATCACGGCATCATGGTCCCGCTGCACTTCTTGACCCCTCGATACGACCTTCCCGTGATTCCGGTCAACATCAACTGCCAGGGCCCGCCGCTGGCGCCGCTGAAGCGGGCCCATGCGTTTGGCGCGGCGATCCGGCGGGCTGCGGACGCCGTGCCGGAGCGGATCGCGCTGGTGGGCACCGGTGGGATCTCCCACTGGCCTGCCACGCCGGACTCGGGGAAGATCAACGAGGAATGGGACCGAGACTTCCTCGACCGCTGGGCCCGCAATGACACCGAGGCCCTTCTGGCGTACACCGACGAGGAGTGCCTGCGCGATGCCGGGCAGGGTTCGTTCGAGATTCGCACCTTCATCGCCGTCGCTGCCGCCGCACGAGGTCGCCCCGGGCAGGTCCTGTTCTACGCCCCGATACCGATCTTCGCTGTTGGATGCACCATCGGCCTGATGGAAGTGGCGTGAAGCTCGTCTCTTATTCCTTGAACGGCCGCAACGCATGGGGGGCGGTCGTCGACGATGGGATCGTCGATGGATCATCGGCAACGGGCGCGGTGACGCTGCTCGACCATCTGCGGGCGGGTGGCGGCCCCGTCAGCGGAGAGAAAGACGTCGCGCTGAGCGACGTGCAGTTGCTGCCGCCCATCGTGCAGCCCGAGAAGATCATCTGCATCGGCGTCAACTACGCCAACCGCAGCCAGGAGTACGAGGACGCAACGGAGGCTTCGTATCCAAGTGTCTTCATGCGGACGGCAGACTCGCTCGTAGGCCACGATGCGCCGCTGCTGCGCCCCCCGGAATCCGTCCAACTCGACTACGAGGGAGAGATCGTGATCGTCGTTGGCGAAGGAGGGCGGCGCATCCCGGCCGCATCCGCCGAAGCCCACATCGCCGGCCTGACGATCATGAACGAAGGGACGATTCGCGACTGGGTTCGCCATGCCAAGTTCAATGTCACCCAGGGAAAGAACTTCGGATCGAGCGGGGCCATCGGTCCCTGGATCGTCACGGCGGACGAGTTCGACCGCTACGACGACTTCACCCTGACCACGCGGGTCAACGGTGAGGTGCGTCAGCACGACACGACCGCCAACCTGACGTTCAGCTTCGCCAGGCTGATCAGCTATCTCTCCACCTTCTTCACGCTGCGGCCTGGTGATGTGATCGCCACTGGTACGCCGCTGGGAGCCGGAGCGCGACATGATCCGCCCCGGTGGCTGGTTCCGGGAGATGTGGTCGAGGTGGAAGTGCCCGGAATCGGAACGCTCCGCAATCCCGTGGAGGACGAAGCAGCATGAGCCCGGCGCTGCCAGAGTTCGATCGCTCGCTCCCCATGATGCTGCTGCGAGCCCGCGAGGCGGCGATGGCCCGGTTCCGGCCCGTTCTCACCGATGCGGAGGTGACGGAACAGCAATGGCGCGTTGTGCGGGCGCTGGCGGATGTCGCCGAAGCAACGCCGTCGGAGCTCGCGGAGCGTTGTGCGATCCTGCCCCCCTCCATGACGCGCATCGTGCGCACGCTCGTCGATCGCGGTTTCGCGACGCGCCGCAGCGATCGCAATGATTTGCGACGGACCTTGCTCTCCATCACTCCGGCTGGACGCGAGCTGGTGAGCGCCATGTCGCCCCAGATCACGGCGATCTACGACGAGTTCAACCGTCGATTGGGTGAGCCCGGCCTCGATGAGCTGCTCGAACGGCTCGACGTGCTGATCGCGGAACCCTCCGGGAGCCGCGACTGATGCCGCACCTCGTTGTCGAATACTCCGCCAACCTGGACGGTCGGATCGAGATGAGCGAGCTGCTCCGGGTCGCTCATGCCGCAGCCGCATCCGTCGGGCCGTTCCCGCTGGGCGGCATTCGTACGAGGCTGGTTCGCCGGGATACGTACATGATCGCCGACGGTCACGCCGACAACGGCTTCGTCCATTTGACGTTGACCATCGGGGCCGGACGCGACCTCGCGACCAAGCGAGCCGCAGGCGATGTGATCTTTGCTGCGGTCGCCGACTTCCTGCAGCCGGCCATGCAGTCATCCCCGGTGGCGCTCTCCTTCTACCTCTTCGAAACCGACCCCAACCTGAGCTGGAAGCGCTCCACGGTGCACGACGCCGTGGCGCGACGAGCCACCGACCGAGGAGACGCCAAGTGAGCGATCTGCAGACCAACGTGCAACGTGCCGTCGAGTTGGCGGCACCGTTCCGCAAGGCACCGTTGGGCCACTTCATCGGCGGTGCACACACGCTGGGTGCAGATGCCGCCCGCTTCGACAACGCCTCACCCATCGACGGAACCCTGCTCGGCGAGGTGGTCGCCGGTTCCGAAGCCGATGTTGCCGACGCAGCCGACGCGGCAGAAGGCGCGTTCGGGGAATGGGCCGGCATGGGAGGCAAACGTCGCCGCGAGGTGCTGCATGCGGTGGCCGACGGCATCGAAGCCCGGGCCGATGAGATCGCGCTGCTCGAGTCACTCGATACGGGCCAGCCCATACGATTCATGAACGCGGCAGCGTCCCGCGGAGCCGCCAACTTCCGATTCTTTGCGGACCGGGCGCCGAATGCAGAGAACGGCGTTTCGCTCCCGGATGAACGCCACGTCAACTACACGTCGCGTCGTGCAATCGGACCGGTAGGCGTGATCACGCCGTGGAACACGCCGTTCATGCTCTCGACGTGGAAGATCGCCCCGGCGCTGGCGGCCGGGTGCACGGTCGTTCACAAGCCCGCCGAGTGGAGCCCGATCACGGCAACGCTCCTTGCCGAGGTCATCCAGGACGCAGGTGTGCCTCCCGGATCGATCAATCTCGTACAAGGATTCGGTGAGAACGCAGGCCGGGCGCTGACAGAGCATCCCGCCATCAAGGCGGTGGCGTTCGTCGGAGAGTCGCGGACCGGAAGCATGATCCAGGCTCAGGGTGCGCCGACGCTGAAGCGAGTGCATTTCGAGCTCGGCGGCAAGAACCCGGTCATCGTCTTCGACGACGCAGACCTCGATCGGGCGCTCGATGCGGTCGTGTTCATGAGCTACAGCCTCAATGGCGAGCGCTGCACGTCGTCGAGCCGCCTGCTCGTACAGAAGTCCGTTCACGACGAATTCGTCGCGAAGCTGGCAGCCCGCGTGGCGCGGATTCGGGTGGGGCATCCTCTCGATCCTCAAACCGAAGTGGGTCCGCTCATCCACCCGACGCACTACGCAAAGGTCTGCAGCTACTTCGACATTGCTGTCGACGACGGTGCGACGTTGGCCGTCGGTGGCAAACCCGCAGAGCTCATCGCAGGCGGTCATTTCGTCGAGCCGACACTCTTCACCGGAGCGACGAACGACATGCGCATCGCCCAGGAGGAGATCTTCGGACCGGTGCTCACGGTCGTGCCGTTCGCCGACGAGCAGGAGGCGGTGCGGCTCGCCAACGACACCAAGTACGGGCTGGCGGCGTACCTGTGGACCAGCGACGTCGGCCGCGCTCACCGCGTGGCACGAGATGTCGAGGCCGGCATGGTGTGGGTCAATTCACAGAATGTGCGCCACCTGGCAACGCCATTCGGCGGCGTGAAGGCCAGCGGCATCGGCCGTGACGGCGGCGACTATTCGTTCGACTTCTACATGGAGACCAAGAACGTCGCCATTGCCTACGACACGCACACGATCAGCAAGCTCGGCGTCGAGTGACGGGGACACTCGATCCCGGCACGGTGGCGGGCATCGTCGATGCGCTCGAACGCGCTCGCCGAACCAAGGAACAGATCCGCCAGCTGACGCTGGACCACCCCCACATGACAATCGAGGATGCGTATGCCGTGCAACGGGCATGGATCGATCGCCGGCTCGCCGAGGGGCGGGAAACCGTTGGGCACAAGATCGGGCTCACGTCGCGAGCGATGCAGAAATCCGTCGGCATCGACGAACCAGACTTCGGCTCGTTGCTCGACGACATGGTGTACGACGCCGCGGCGCCGATACCCACGAGTGATTTCGTGGAGCCGCGGCTCGAAGTGGAACTGGCGTTCGTACTCGCCGCGCCGCTCACACCAGACGTCGACTCGATCGACGCCGTCTACGCCGCAACCGAGTACATCGTCCCCGCCGTAGAGATCATCGACGCACGGGTGCAGCGCGTTGATCCCGAGACCGGGCGCACCCGGACGGTGCGGGACACGATCGCCGACAACGCCGCCAACGCAGGGATCGTGATCGGCGAACGCCACGTCCTTCCCGGCGAGGTCGACCTCCGATGGGCCGGCGGCCTGCTGACGCAGAACGGCGTGATCGAGGAGACCGGGCTCGGCGCCGGCGTGCTCGGGCATCCGGCACGAGGCATCGTATGGCTGGCCCAGCGCTTCGGCCGCTATCTCGACCTGCATCCAGGGCAGATCATCCTGGCAGGCTCTTTCACCCGTCCCGTTTTCGTTGCGCCAGGTGACGAGTTCATCGTCGACTACGGCCCGCTGGGCACGATCGAGTTCGGCTTTGCGTGATCGTCAACCGTCCAACGTGATCAGCAGCCGCCTGGGGCCACGGAAGTTGAGGTTCGGGTACCGCTCGATCTCCTGATCCGGAACCAAACGCAGGCCGGGTAGGCGTTCAGTGAGAACCTCGAGCACGACCTTGCCTTCGAGCCGCGCCAGGTTGGCGCCCAGGCAGAGGTGAATGCCTTTCCCGAACGAGATGTTCTTCCTGGCGTTGTCCCGGTGCATGTCGTAGGTCTCCGGATCGGGGAACTCGCTCGGTTGGTGGTTCGCCGCGCCGAGATAGAGAAACACTTGCGTCCCTGCCGGGATGTCGATTCCACCGAGCGTCGTGGCCCGCGTCGTCACGCGACGCCATCCGATCTGCGGCGAGTTGATCCGGATGACTTCTTCGACGGCGTTCGGGATGAGCGCGGGATCAGCGCAGAGGGCATCCCAGTCTGCCCTGCCCGGTTGGATCGTGAGCAGGCAGTTGGAGAACAGGTTGGCCACGATCTCGTGGCCCGCAAACGACAGGCCGTACAGGACCGACACCACTTCGCGGTAGGTGAGATCCTCGGGATCGGCGTGGTGGGCCGCAAGCAACTCGGTGGCGATGTCGTCGCCCGCGTGCTCGTCACGGTAGGCCGTGTACTCCTTGCAGTAGCGGTAGTACGCAAGCATCTTGCGAGCGATGTCGACCTGCTGCTCGGGCGAGGGTTTGCCCCACGTGAACGCAAGCCGATCCGTTGTCCATGCCTTGAGCTGCGTATCCATGTCTTCGGGGAAGCCGATGAAGCGGAAGATCACCTCGCCGGACAGGGGATGGGTGAAGGCGGTCACGAAATCCACCGGAGGCTCCATCTCGAGCATGTCGTCGATCAGCTCGTGGCAACGGCGCCGGATGTAGGGCTCGAGCGTCTTCATGCGTCGCACCGAGAAAAGCTGCCGGGTGTGCTTGCGAATCCGGCCGTGGTCGGGTGGCTGCCGGTTCGACATCACGGCGATCGGGTCGAAGTCGGGGGCGGCGAGGATCTCCTGGGCTTGTTGCCCGATCGGAAAGACGGGATCCTGGACGTTCTCCGAGGAGTACGTCTCGTGATCGCGGAAGACCTCGCTGATGTCCTCCATGCGCGTCACGACGACGTAGCCAAACTGCTCGGCGTAGAAGACCGGCGATTCCTCACGAAAACGCTTGGCCATCGTGTACGGGTCGGCCATGTAGGCCGGATCGAGCGGCGTGAACTCGTGGTTGACCGGGCAGCCGGGCGGCGCCTCGTGGGCTTCGGCTCGCACATGGTGGTACGACGTGTCGGCCACGGTCACGTCCTATCTGTCGTCAGTGATCCTGTATCTGCTGCGCCATGGCGGCCGCGGCTTCTCGCTCCAATTCAACAGCAACGTCGATGATCATGTCTTCCTGGCCCCCGACTACCTGGCGGCGTCCCAGCTCGAGGAGGATGTCTTTGGTGTCGACGCCGAATCTCTCTGCGGCTCGCTTGGCGTGGAGCAGGAAGGAGCCATACACACCGGCGTAGCCGAGCAGGAGCCCGTCCCGGTCGATGACGCCCTGCAGCGGCTGGATCGGGCGAACCACGTCCTGGGCAACGTCCATGACGGCGAGTGGATCGACGCCGGTGTGGACACCGCTCTTCTCGAACGCAGCCACCAGGATCTCGGTCGGGCAGTTGCCGGCCCCGGCACCGAGGCCTGTGGTGCAGCCGTCGATCTGGTCGACGCCCTCTTCGTAGGCGGCCATCGAGTTCGCCACGGCCAATGACAGGTTGTTGTGGGCGTGAAGACCGACTTGGCACGTCAACGCGTTCTTCACGGCGCTGACTCGGGCGCGGGCGTCGTCGATCGTCATCGCTCCTGCCGAATCGACCACGTAGACGCAGTCCGCACCGTACGACTCCATCAGCTTGGCTTGCTCGACGAGGTCCTCCGGCGAGATCATGTGCGACATCATGAGAAACCCGACGGTCTCCATGCCCAGCTCTTTGGCGAGGGCGATGTGCTGCGGGGCGATGTCGGCCTCGGTGCAGTGAGTGGCGATCCTGGCGACCTCGACACCGATCTCTGCAGCGTCGACGAGGTCGTCCTTGACGCCGATTCCGGGCAGCATGAGCACCGCGATCTTGGCGTGCTCGGCTTCTTCGACGGCGGCCCTCAGGAGTACCTTTTCGTTCGTGCGGGAGAAGCCGTAGTTGAACGACGAGCCACCCAGCCCGTCGCCGTGCGAGACCTCGATCACCGGAACCCCAGCTCGGTCCAGGCCTCGGACCACGGCTCGTACCTGCGCTTCGGTGAACTGATGAGCGAGCGCATGTGAGCCGTCCCGCAACGTCGAGTCGGTGAGTCGAAAACCGCTCATGACGCTCCGCCCCGGTGCCGCGCGATCGCTTCGCCGACCCGAGTTGCTGCTGCGGTCATGATGTCGAGGTTCCCGGCGTACGACGGCAGGTAGTCGGCGGCCCCCTCGACTTCGAGCAAGGCGATGACCCGCGCCGGCACCACGCCGGCAGGCGTTGCGTAGGGTCCGTCGTCGAAGACCGGGTCCGACTTGAGCCGGTATCCGGGAACGTATTCCTGCACCTGCGCCACCATGTCGACGATCGACTTGGCAACGGTCGCCTCGTCGTAACCCGCCGCAAGCCCACAGAACACCGTGTTGCGCATGATGATGGGTGGCTCCGCCGGGTTGAGCACCATGATGGCCTTGCCGATCTGTGCCCCACCCACCTCTTCGAGCGCCTTGGACGTGGTCTTGGTGAACTCGTCGATGTTCTGTCGAGTCCCCGGTCCAGCCGATCTCGACGCAACCGTCGACACGATCTCGGCGTACGGCACCTCGGCGACGCCGTTCACCGCAGCGACGATCGGCGTCGTCGCTTGGCCGCCGCAGGTGATCATGTTCACGTTGGGACCCGACAACGCCACGTCGATGTTGACGCTGGGCACGACGTTCGGCCCCACCTTGGCCGGCGTGAGATCGACAGCCTTGAGGCCGGCTGCCTCGTACCGTGGGGCATAGGCAGCATGGACGCGCGCCGTGGTCGCTTCGAACACGATGTCGAACTCGCCGGCGCGCTCCAGCAACCAGTCGGCGCCTTCGGGTGATGTGGGCACGCCTTCGTCCCGGGCTCGGGCGAGGCCGTCCGAATCCGGGTCGATCCCGATCATCGCCCCCAACTCGAGCACATCCGAACGTTGGATCTTGTACATGAGGTCGGTGCCGATATTGCCCGACCCGACGATCGCGCAGCGTGCCGGCGTCATGCCGATCCTGCACACTTCATGGTGACGGTGCCGAGCCGGTCGAACTCTGCGACGACGACGTCGTGCGGTGCGACGTCGAAGGCTGCATGGAGCGAGCCGGTCATGATGAACTGCCCGGGCTCCAGCGTCACGTTGTAGGGCGCCAGCGTGTTGGCCAGCCATGCCACGGCGAACATCGGGTCGCCCAGTGCGGCAGCGCCTGCGCCGGTCGCCACGGTCTCACCGTTCTTGGTGATGACCATCCCAGTGAGCCGAACATCGGATTCGATCGGGACCACTCGGGAGCCCCGCACCGTTGCCGCCGACGAGGCCAAGTCCGCAACCGTGTCGACCAGCCCGATCTTCCAATCCTCGATGCGGGAGTCCACCATCTCGATTGCTGCCATCGCACCGCTGACGGCCTGCGCCGCATCGGCAGCGCCGAGCCCGGGACCGCGCAGGGGTTTGTCGAGCACGAGCAGTATCTCAGCCTCGACCTTGGGCTGGATGTACTCGTCGAGGTCCAAGGTCACTCCGTCCTCGAACACCATCGTGGAGAGCACCGGACCGTAGTCGGGCTCGTTGACTCCGAGCAGGTCCTGCATGGGCTTGGACGTGAGGCCGAGCTTCCACCCAACGATCTGTCCGCCGTCGACGAGGAGGAGGTCGACGAGCTCACGTTGAATCGCATACGCGTCGTCGATCGTGAGATCTGGATAGGTCGAACTGATGGGGGGGACGGCGATGCGCCTGCGACGGGCATCATCGAGCAGTTGCGCCAGCTCTGCTGCGTCGGGCAAGCGTCCTCCTCCGTTGGTCCGGCGATGTCTGGACCGTAGCCGACCGGTTCCGTTCCGTGGGACACCGTTCCCCCATCCGGGACGACGGCGGTCGCTACTCGACCGAGGCGATGAGCACGGCCGCCTCCAGCATCCGACCACCCACCGTTTACAGGCCGACTTTGATGCACAACAGGCCGGTGGAGGCACGCTCGACAGCGCCCTACTCCCATGTTGCATAGACGTCGCACCCGCCCAGCTCGGAGAGCCGATGCGCCCGATCCCATGGATCGCCCCGCATCAGCTCGACGGGATCCTCCCGCATCAGTATCCCGAGTTCGTACTCGGGTTCTGCGAGCAGGCCGTCCGGATCCACGAGCTTGAAGCCGTTCGCCGCTTCAAGAGCGTTCCACTGGTGCACGTCACCGTGCACCAGCCGGCGTGTGCATCGTCGTGGGCAGCGATACGCCGCTCTGCACAATCGATGGCATGGGAGATGACACGTTCGGGGCACGGTTGATCGAGCTCATCCCACCAGGTCATGATGTTCCCGATCAACCATGCGCCCATCTCCGCTCCCGTCGGTAGGCCGCTTCCTGGAGCCCGTCGCCAGATGCGCTGGGCCGCGGCAACCAACAGTTCGTGGTGTCTCGACAGCGGGAGATCGAGCTCGGCCAAGGGTTTCCCCAGCCTCTCCAACAGCAATGCCTTGCGGGAGACATCGTGCTCGAGCAGCGTGGCGCAGCCCGCCCCGGCGGCGAGCGCCAGGGCGGTGATCTCGTGGCGAGTTGCGCCACCGTCGCGCGGCATGAGCGGTTTGATCACCGCCGGCGTGCCGTCATCGCGAACCACCGTGGCCACCCAGACTCGGTGCCGCCCCCCAGCCAGCCGTCCAGGGCGAGGTTCCAGTCGTCGAGCAGCGTCTTCAGCAATGCGGGAAGGCCGGGGAGCCATCGCTGAGCGCCGGGGGCGATCGCCTTCTGCCGGACCACCGGTGGTATCTCGATCACCACGGCACGTTGGGTTCGATGTCCACGGAACAGCGGCTTCGAGCCGTTACCGTGCTCATACCAGCGAGCGGAGCCGAGTGGTGGCCACGACATCGAGCAAGATCGCGTTCATCGGATCGCACTCCGTGCGGAAGACCAACGCCGTCCACTCGTTCGCCGGCGCCGTTGGCCGCAGCGGCCGCAGCGTCGAGGTGGGCCGCGAGGTCATCCGGTTCAACCCCCTCGGCTTGAACGAGGGCGCCACGCCGGAAGCGCAATTGTGGGTGCTCATGGCGCAGATCCAACAGGAGCTCGAGTTGCGCAACCGGGCCGAGGTGTTGGTGACCGACAGGGCGGTGATCGACAACTTCGCGTACTTCCTGCGCGTCACGAGTGGCGAGGACCCTTTCGACGTGAGGCCGCTGGTGCGCAGGTGGTGCGAGACGTACGACCTCTTCGTACGGTTGCTGCCCGACATTCCGCTCAAGGCCGATGGGGTGCGCAGCACGAGCGATCGCTTCCGAGACGAGATCGAGACGATCCTCAACTGCATCATCCCTTCCTTCGTGCCGTCGGATCGGCTCATCGAGATCAACGCCTCCGAGGTCACCGAAGCGTTCGATTGGGCCGCCCTCCTCGGACGGCTCGTGGGGCCCGCAATTGGCGACCCCGCCCAGCCGCAGACCGTCACGCTCCACCCGAGCCTTTTCGACTGAGCCGGGCGCGCAACAGCTGAGCCAAGCCGGGCCAGAGGCTCGGTAGCCTCCGAACATGTCTCAGCCAATCGAGCTCCCGCTCGAGACTGCGCGCCTGAGCATCCGGCCGCTGACTCGGTCCGATGCCGTTGCGCTCCATGAGCTGTCCAGCGATCCGGTGGCGATGCAGTACCCGACGTCAGACCTGCCGGCCACCATCGAGGAGTCGGCGCAGTGGGTGCAGGACAAGATCGACCTGCACGAGAGAACTGGGCTGAGTCTGTGGGCCGTCGTGGAGAAGGGCTCGGGCCGGGTGGTCGGCGACGCAGGCCTGCAACGCCTCGACAACGGCGGAACCGCCGAGATCGCAGCGCGCATCATGCGGAGTCGCTGGGGGCGGGGGTACGGCTGCGAGGCTGCCACCGCCCACCTGGATGCAGGTTTCGGCCGGCTGAGCCTCGACCGCATCATTGGAATCACCGCCCCGGGCAACGCCACTGCGATCGCCGCCATGGTCGAGCTCGGCATGACCTGTGAGGGCCTCGAAGAGCATTTTGGTCGCACATGGGTCGTCTACGTCGCGCACCGTGAGCGAACGGTGGCGTCGTGACCGATCGCTAGGGTCCGCTCAAAGGGAGAGGCCGGGGGATGCCGGAAGAGCGAAATCAACAGCGCGACAAGCCGCAACCCGCTCGCGACCGAACCGGGCAGCGCAGCGGCCAGCCGCAGCAGCGAGGTCGCCGGGGTCCGCTGCGCACACGATCCCCAGCGGTGGTCCTCGACGTCGTATTCGAGGAAGGCCTTCTGTTTTTCGAGCTGCAGAACCGGGACTCGGTTCCTGTCACCAACGTAGTGACGAGCTTCAATCGCTCCGTGCAGGCGCCGGATGGAGCGACCGACCTCACCCAGCTGCGCATCTTCCAGAAGGTGTCGTTTCTCGCATCTGGAAAGATCCTCAGGGTCTTCGTGGACTCGGCCGCAGGGTATTTCGCCCGGCGTCAACCCAACACGCTGCGCGTCGAACTCTCGTGGAACCGGGGGGGAATCAATATGACCACGATCGTCTCCCACGACCTTCGCATCTACCGGGACCTTCCGTTCGTCGTCGGGCGCGGCGAAGCAGCTCGGAGGGGTGTGGCTCTGACCGATCAAACCAACCAGCGCAGGAGGTAGCACCGTGCCGAATCGTCGACCGTTCGACCACATTGGCAACTTCAACTTCAGGGTCGAGATCGAGGGTGTGACTCAGGGTGCCTTCCAGTCGATCGACGGTCTCGAAGCGAACGTGGAGGTCGTTGAGTTTCAGGACGGCGACGACCTGATGTTGCACAAGCGCCCGGGTCGAGTCTCGTACTCGAACATCGTGTTGCGGCGCGGCTACACCGCGAGCGAAGAACTGTGGCAATGGATGAAGGCAACGCTGGACGGAACCGTGGAGCGCAAAGCGGGGTCCGTCATCCTCGCAGCCGACGACGGCAGCGAGATCCTCCGCTACAACTTCTTCGAAGCGTGGCCGTGCCGTTGGAAGGGCTTCGAGCTCGATGGCAAAGGCACGGGCGTGGCGATCGAGGAGCTGGAGATCGCGGTGGAGAAGATCGAACGCGGCTGACGGGGTCAGGGAACGGCTGTGGGGAGCTCGTCCATCTCGAGCTGGAGGCCTGGGAGCGTCGTGTTGCGCACGGTTTCCGCCACCGGGTCGGCGGACTCCTCGTCAGGTCGACCTGGGTTGCCCTCGAGCTTGCGCCGCGGCAGGCGGAACGCCACGAGCGCACCGATGAGCGCAACGAGACCGCCCGCAACGATGGCGCCTTGGAAGCCACGCAACGTTCCATCGGCGAAGATGCGGTCCGCCTCCTGTTGAACCTCGGCAGGCTGTTCCGCCAGCGCATCTTCGAGCGTGGCCTGACCCGGCTCGGTGAGACCACCGCCGATAGCCGACTCGATTTCCGTCTGGAGCTGGTCGGGGAGGACTGGGCTCGCCGCGACCTGGTCGCTGATGGAAGCGAGCGCAACCGACAGGATCACCGTGCCGATCACGGCAGTGCCAAGCGCCATGCCCAGATTCTGCGCGGTTCCCTGCAACCCGGAGGCTTCGCTGGCCTCTCGAGGCTCGACGCCGCTCAGGATCATGTTGGGAAGCTGGCCGGCGATCAGCCCGATGGCGACGCCGCCGATGAGCAAGCCCAATGCCATGTCCGAGCCGACCGTCGCACCTTCCAGAGATCTTGCAAGCACGAACCCGCCGACGAAGAGCAGTACGAGTCCGGCCTGGACGATGTACCGCGGGTAGATGACCCGCCCCAACCTCGGGGTTGTGACCGACGTGACGAGCACACCTATGGAGAGGGGGAGCAGCGTGACCCCCGTCTCGAACGCGTCGAAGCCGAGCACCGATTGCGTGAAGACGGGAATGAGGAACAGCAATCCCGCCTGCGCAAACGTCTGGGTTGCCAGCACGGGCAGACCGGCGCCAATCGAGCGATGCCGGAATATGGACGGGTGGACGAGGACCGGCTGACCCGAGGCCTCCCGACGCCGGATCCACCAGACGAAAGCGGCGAGGGTCGACAGTCCGGCGAGCAGCATTGCCACCACGAGCGGGTCATCCCAGCCGCGGCCTGCCGTCTGCAGGATGGCGAAGACGAAGAGCGCGAGGCCGAGTGCGGAGAGCACGACGCCGACGCCGTCGAGTTTCGGTGTGGGCTTGACGGGTGGGGCGTCAATCAGCATGCCGGACGAAGCCAGCACGCCCACGACGATCACGGCCTCGACGGCAAACGCCAGGCGCCAGCTGTACGCCGTCGTGATCCACCCGCCGATGAGCGGACCAAACGCAGCGCCGGCCGCAGCCACCCCGAACAGGACGCCGTACGCCGTTGCTCGTTTGGCCCCGCCGTAGTTGGCTCGCACCAGGGTGTTGATGGCCGGCACGATGAGCGCCGAGCCGAGACCTTCGAGGATCGACCAGCCGATGATCACCCAGCCGAGGTTCGGGGCAACCGCGGTGATCGTGGTTCCGGTGCCGTAAATGACCAGGCCGATGCGAAAAGCACGTTTCGAACCCCAGATATCCCCGAGTTTGCCGCCGGTCAGCATGAAGGCGGCCATGGTCAGCGTGTAGAGCGTGACGGCGCCCTGGACGGCCCCCACGGTGGTGTCGAGATCCTCGACGAGCGCCGAGATCGAGACGTTCATCAATGTCGTGTCGATGACGTACACGAACATGGCCGCAGCCAGCACAGCAAGGACGACTCCGCCGCGAGAGTGGCCCGAAGCGCCAGTTGGCTGGGCGGCGGCCGTCATGAAACTCCTAGTCGTGGATCGTCGATGGTTTGACACGCTAGCGATCCTGACCCGCCGCGGTGGTCGAAGTCGTTTTGTCAGGCGTCCGATGCCGCCGCCCACTCCTCGCACGTCGTCAGGTTGGGCGAGGTCCAACGCACGGACGAGCCGAGCCAGCGCCACATGCCGTCGGCACCACGCCGAAAGACGCCGAAGACGAGGTAGGGGTCCGCTGCGCCGTCATCACCGGCGCTCGGAGAGACCTCGTAGACGACACCGGTAGCGCCGTCCCCGTCATCGGCCACCGTGGTGCAAACGCGTACCCCGGGAACGCTCTCGGTCGGGCTGCGGTCCGCATCGTCTGCGACGTCGGCAACGAGTCGGGGATACGCCACGCTGCGGAGATCCTCGAAGGTCTCGACCAGCTCTGCATCACCCGTCACGTCATACATGCGCTGACGCTGGTAGAGGATGGGCAGCCACACGGATGGATCGTCCCCGACGTTGCCCCCGCTACCCGGCACGGCGGCGTCGCCCGAGAGTTCATCGGTATCTGCGACGAAGAACCATCCGGCGACCGAGCAACGATCGAGGTTCCCCTCATGCGGGGGAAATACTCCATCGAGCACGGTCGTCTCGCCGGGTTCGAGTCGCCACACCGCGGCGGCGTCCGGCGACCCCAGCCGAGCGGCGTCTGCTCCGTCCTCGACGCGGTGGAGCTCGGCGATCCCATAGAGGCCGATTGCCACGTCGAACGTGTTGGTCACCGTCCAGCTGAAGGTCTCGCCTGAACAAGCGAGTTGGCTCTCGAGGTCTCCGATCTCCTTGTCCCCGAGCAACAGGGCGGCCTCGTTCACGAGCACGGCAGCCTCGGTTCTCGCCAGTGCTTCCCTGCAGAGCGACTCCACTTCGCCCGGATCGACCAGGTTTGCAAGCGCGGTTCGCCTCCGCTCGAAGGGCGCTGCGTCGAGAACCGAGCAGACCCGAGCAGCCTCAGTCGGGGGGGTGAGCGCGGACGTCTCGGGTGCGGCAACCGTGGTCGTGGCGGCCGTGCCGGCGTCCTCCGTGGCGGCGACGGTGGTGGGCGCGGAAGCACCGCCACACGCGGCAACGGCCAGCGCGACGGCAACGGAGAAGCCGATCCCTACCCGCAGCATTCGTGACATGACGGCCGACGATATCACCCTCCTGAGGTGCACTCTGGTCGCTAGCGTGCGATGTTCGAGTCTCGAGATCCGAGGTGCCCATCGTGAACCCGCCAAGACCGCAACGGGAGCTGATCGAAGGGCGGCCTGCGCTCGTCGTGATCGACATCCAGGCGTCGACGTTCATCGAGCAAGACGTCAGGGCCATCGACCACATGCCCGGCTACGCCGAACGGATGGCGCTGGCCAAAGCCGCGATCGACAAAGCGCGGGAATGCGAGATCCCCGTCATCTTCTTCCAGGAAGTGCATCGGCCCAACCTGGTCGACTTCGGCAGAGAACTCGACGGCAGCGAGGGCGTGCATTGCCTCGAAGACGATCCCAAGACGGCTGTCGCCGTCCCTCAGCTCGGGTTCCGGCCAGACGACTACCTGATCCAGAAGCGGCGCTATTCGGCGTTCTTCGGGACCGACTTCGAGATCCTCTTGCGTGGGTTGACGATCGACACCCTCCTGCTGTGCGGGGGACTCACCGACGTCTGCGTCCATTACTCGTTCGTCGATGCCCACCAGTCGGACTACTTCTGCCGGGTCATCGAAGACTGCGTTGCCGGCTCGAGCGCCGAGGCCCACGAGCATGCGCTCAGGGCAATGGAATATCTCCAGGCGGGCGCACGCCGTTCGCTCGACGAGGTGCTCGCCGCGATGGAGGCATTCGCGGCGACAACGGCGGCCCAGACGACCCCGTGAGCTCCCTGGGCCGCGACCCGCTGGATCCAGATCTCGTTGAGCGCCTGCGTGCAGCTGGTGCGCGAGTCGACCAGCGGTTCGACCCCTTCGCCGCATACGCAGCCCTCTTCGCCGCGGAGGGAGAAGGTGCAACCCTGGAGGACCGGTTTGCGCTCGAGGCCGCGTCGTTGGGGGTTCCGCAGAACGCACTCCCCGACGTTGCGCGGCGACGCGCCATGGAGGACTTCTACGGCCACCGCTGGAGTGGATTCGAGATCGTCGGGACCGAAGCGCGCAACGATCCCATTCGGGTCGTTCCGTACGACGGGCGGTGGCCCGCCATCTTTTCCATGTGGTCCGAACGGATCGCTTCGCAGCTTGGCGAGGTGGCGCTTCGCATCGAGCACGTTGGCTCCACCGCCGTGCTCGGGCTGGCGGCGAAACCCATCGTGGACATTCAAGTCAGCGTTGCCGAACTCGAGGATGAGGACGGCTACGTGCCCGGATTGGCGCTCGCCGGCGTCAACCTGCGGTCTCGCGACAGCGCCCATCGCTATTTCCGGCCACCCCCCGCAGAGCCACGGACCGTGCATGTGCACGTGTGCGAAAGCGGAGGGACATGGGAACGGGAGCATCTGCTGTTTCGCGACTATCTCAGGGCCCACGACGACGTCCGCGATGCGTACGCCCGCCTCAAGGCCGAGCTCGCCGCGACGAGCTCGGCCGATCGCCTCGCATACGGCGAAGGCAAAGGCCCGTTCATCCGGTCGGCAATGGCGGCCGCAGAGGCGTGGATCTCGACGGGGCGGTAGCGGAACGGCTTCGCTACGGACCGGCTGGCTACGCTCCTCGCGATGGACCTGACCCTGGAGCTTCTCCGGCCCAACACGATGATGAACGAGCGGCTGGTCGAAGTGTGCCGGCATCTCACGGATGACCAAGTCGCGGCCACCGTTGATGGCACGTACGGCGGCATTGGCGCAACGCTCGTGCACATCGCCAATGGTCGGATCGGATATGTGCCACGGCTCGTGCTGGACGAAAAGCCGGATCACCTTTCGGAAGATCCATTCCCTGGATTCGAGATCGTGGCCGAAAGGCTGGGCCGGGGCAATGCGCTGTTGGAGGAAACGACGGCTCGAGCGAGTGAGCTTCCGGAGATACAGGTGAGCGGTGATGACCCGCCAGGCACAGGCACGTGGCGGATGCCAGCGTCGCTCATATTGCTCCAGGCGGTCAATCACGCCACCGAGCATCGGTCACAGATCGCAACGATCCTGACCCAACTCGGCATCGAGCCACCGGCGATGGACGGTTGGACGTTCTTCTTCGACGCCGGCCACATGATCCAGGTGTGAACCGGCCGCACCGGCAATTCCACGGCTGCGTGCCGATCGCCAACAGGCCGACGGTGACCACACGAGCCTGGCTCTCGCATCCTGTGCACGCCGGACCGCCATGACGCGCCGCTATCCGATGCTCCTGGTCGCGCTGGTTGCCGCCGTGCTCCTCGTCCCGTTCGTACCCGATATCGATCTGACCACGACACTTGCAGACGCAACCGTGGCGCTCACCGATACCGCAGGCGGCGTCGGACTGGCGCCATTGGCTGCCCTGGGGGTCGCGCTCGTGGTCACTCGGCGTGGCATCGATTGGAGGCAACGCAGCCGCGAGACGGTTGCGCTTGGCGTCGTCCTCACCGTTGCGCTCGTCGGCGGAGCCCTGATGAACGAGTTCGTCGTGAAGCCTGCATTCGATGTCCCCCGACCGAACATCGAGCAGCTCGCCACCTCAGGCGTTCTGGGTCCGGAAATCAACGACGGCGCGGCCTTCTATGCGTCCGGCGACAAAGCCGATCGACGACTGCTGCTCGCTGCGACCTTGAGTGAAGACACCGTGCCCTTCGTCTCAGCCAACGTGCGTGCTCACTGGATTCATGAAGCCGGTCACTCGTTTCCTTCGGGGCACGCCACGGCGGCGATGAGCTTCGCCGCCGTGCTGGGTGCGGCGGGAGTTGCGTGGCTCACCGGGTGGCGTCGCGTGGTGGCGCTGTGGTTGGTTCCACTCTGGGCGGTGGCCGTCGTCTACAGCCGGCCACTGCTCGAGGTGCACACGCCCGTTGATGTGATCGCCGGCACCATCTCGGGACTGCTCATCGGGATCGTGTCGTTCTCGCTCGTCCGGCGGCTCGTGGCGGATTCGTCGAGCGCTGAGATCACGGTCGATGCAACGACGGAAGGTCAGGGCGAGTAGCGCCCTGCTGGTGGTGTTCGCCGGGATTCCGGCCTTTGTCGCCGATGAGTTCACCGGCCCCGCATGAGCGGTTCTTCCCGGAGTGGCGTCGCAATGGTGTCGTTTCCAGCGCTTGAAGCCGCTGACCATGCGCACGACAGCGAGCTAACTTGCGCGCCATGTCGGTCCCATCCATGTCGGTGCCAGCCTCCGCCGAGGCGCTGTTCGAGCGGCTCCGTCTGCTGGATCTGCCGCACGGCGACTTCGCGGTGTTCGGGAGCGGGCCGTTGCTCGTCCGCGGCCTCATCGGCAGCGCGGGCGACCTCGACGTGCTGGCGCGCGGTCCGGCGTGGGAGGCTGCCCTTGTCGCAGGTGAGGGCGTGTATCTCCACGAGCACGACGTCGACTTCGTGGATGTGGGTTTGGGGGTGACCCTGGGCCGGGAGTGGGGGATAGGGGATTTCGACGTGGATGAGCTCATCGCAACCGCCGAGGTCATCGACGGGTTGCCTTTCGTGCTACTCGAGCACGTCGTTGCGTACAAGCGGATCGCCGCTCGGCGCAAGGACCGTGTGCACCTCGCACTGCTGGCCGAGTCTGGGCTGCTTGAGGGGGATGCCGGAGCCGAGCGATGATCCGCCCGTACGCCGATTCAGATCTCGAGCAGTTGCTCGACGTGTGGTATCGGGCTTCGCTGGTTGCCCATCCGTTTCTGTCCGAGGAGTTCCTCGCCAACGAGCGCAACACAATCGCCGAGCAGTGGATTCCACTGGCCGACACGACGGTCCACGAACTCGACGGCCGGGTCGCTGGCTTCCTCTCGCTCATCGGCGACGAGGTCGGGGCGATCTTCGTCGATCCTGAGCATCAGAGACGTGGGATCGGCCGAGCGCTCATGGATACGGCTCGCGCCGCACGACCCCATCTGGCGCTCAGCGTCTTCGAGGCGAACTCCATCGGCCGCGCCTTCTACGCCGCGTACGGCTTCGAATTCGTGGAGCGCCGGTTCAGCGAGGAGACGGGCCAGTACGAGCTCCGCCTGCGACTCGGAGAGCGTCACTAGCCCACTCGACTCGGCTCGATCGGTCTCGCGCAGAGGTTGTGCGCCTCCGCGTGTGCACCTCGACACGGTGGCGCGACCGTTGCGGATGGGCTGTGTCCGAGATTGCGAGCTTCGACCTCGAGTTCGCTGATCCTCCGCCCTACGACCAGGGCACCCTGTTGGGCGAGACCGGGGGAAGGCGCGGCGCTGGCATGACATCACCGGATGTGGGAATCCGCCACCGGGATCGCGACGGCAGTCGCGGCGTTGTTCTCATCGAGGTCAAATACACGGAGACGGGGTTCGGAACCTGCTCCGAGTACCGACGTCTTGCTGGATCCCAGGATCGAGCTCGCTGCCTCGATCTCGGCGCGCTCGTGGCGGGTATGGAGGATTGTCCGTATCGCGCCTCTGGCCGGCGGTACATCGAGGCCATTCGGGACGCGATGCGCGCAACCGACGCGGCTCTGCCTGACGTTTGCCCCGCCGCATCTGGCGCCTATCAGATCCTGCGCCAGCAGGCACTAGCGGAGAGCCTCGTTGCGGAGGGTGCCTACCAACACGCCACGTCTGTCGTCGCGCAATCCGCACGTAACCACCAGCTCACAACTGCCCTCAGTCGGATCGGCTCAGGCGAGTTCACCCTGCAACAGTGGGGCACACTGTTCGGTGGCGGATCGACGTTCTCGTCGTTCTTGCATGAACACTTCGTGGACTTCATCGAGGGTCTGGATGGCCCGCTGTGGACACGGCGCTGGCTCCAGTACACCAGGGAGCGGTATTTCCCTGGACAATGAGCGCTGTCGCTAGAGGCCGGAGCCCGACGCGGTCCTCAAATCCGGCTCATCGCTATCGTCGGGTGGGGGAGAGGTTGATGGAGGTGTGTGGTAGGTACCTCGGCCGACGATACGGAGGTCAACCACATGGCCATGTCCCAAGCCCACAAGGAAGCCCTGGCGGAAGGCCGCCGCCAGGCGAGGGCAATCAAGCAGTATCTGGAGGCGCTGGGTCGGCGCCGTCCCGGTCGACCCGTGACCCGCGAATCGATCGAACAGCGGATCGGCCGCATCGACGCCAAGTTCGACGAGGCGGACAATCCGCTGGCCCGCGTTGATCTGATCCAGGAACGCCTCGACGCAGAGGAGGCGCTGCGTGATCTCAACGGCGACGGCGACTTCGATGAGCTCGAGCGCGGCTTCGTCACGCAGGCCAAGGCCTATTCGGAGCGCAAGGGGATCAGCTACAAGGCGTGGCGTGAGGCGGGCGTGCCGGCAGCGGCGCTGAAGCGAGCCGGCATTTCCCGGAGCGGCTGAGTCGAATCGCCCTGACATGAGTGTGAAGACACCTCTCTGGAGCACCGCATCCGCACCACGTCTCAGACCAGCGGAGTGTCGCATGATCGGCTCCGCAAGTATGTGACGTTCCAGCGTCTCGTGGCCCGGTTCCTGGCCGTGGGGGATGACCGATCGGTCATCAAAGGTGGGGGTCGGGATGTTGTGGCGAGTTGGCCGCGAGGTTCGAGCGACCTGCGACATCGACGCCAACTGGCAGGGCAACGAAGAGGGGGCATCACCAGAAGCACCTGACGCAGCACAGGTCGCGACTAGACGTTCCTTCTACTAGTTTGGGGACGAATCTACTGGTAGTGTTGGGACGATCATGCTGGTAGAGGCTGGACGGATCCGAGCATTGGGGACCATGTCGTGACGTATACGGAGCGTCGGCTGGGCCCGTTGGTACGGGAAGCGCTGGAGTTCTCCCGTGTGG